>CAYOAZ010000054.1:0-40697 GCA_964402285.1 uncultured Anaerolineae bacterium
TCAGTGCAGCCCCCGTCAGGGGGGCTTGGCAAATGAAGCCCGCGACTTCTAGTTGCCGGGCGTTTCGTGCGGCTTCCACCCACGGGTGCTGGGCGCGGCCCAGGGCGGTGGCCCCGACACGGCCGGCAGTTGGAAACTGCGGCCTTCGTGGGGCGAGACCGCCGGGGGCGGTTGGGGCCCTCACCCCACTCCCCTTGCCCTCTCCCCTCTCCCAACCTTGGGAGAGGGGAGAGGGGGAACACGCCTCCTCTCATTCTGGCGCCGGTGCCGCGGGGTGAGGGGTGATATGGCCCGATACGGCCTGCAGTTGGAAACTGCGGCCTTCGGTGGGGCGAAACCGCGGGGGCGGTTAATCGCAGTCCTCGCTAGGGGGCTTTGCAAATGAAGTCCCCCCTACCCCATCTCCCATCATTCCGGTGCCGAAGAGTGAGAGCCCAGACCTCCAGAATTTGCCAACACTATCCTTTCGTTGCCGGACGGTATTAGATAAGCGTGGATGGCTCTTGGTTTTTTCGCTGCGGGGTGTGTTAGAATACGTCATAAGGGTGTATGAGAGATGAATGAGAAGAAAACGGTCGTGATCGCCATGAGCGGCGGCGTGGATTCCTCCGTGGCCGCGGCGTTGCTCGTGGAACAGGGATATCATGTTATCGGGGTGATGATGCGTCTGTGGGCCGAACGAGGGTGCGGCTTGCAGCACAGCAACGCGTGCTGCACACCCGAGGCCATTGAGGACGCGCGCGAGGTCGCACGGCGCCTGGATATTCCCTTTCACCTGTTGGACGCGGAGGCACCCTTTAAGCGCCATGTGGTGGATTATTTCATTGAGACGTACCTGCAGGGCATGACACCCAATCCATGCCTGGAGTGCAACCGTCATATCCGGCTAGGTGTGCTCTTCCAACACGCGCGCGCGCTGGGCGCGGACTACCTGGCTACGGGGCATTACGTCCGGGTGCGACGCCTGCAGGATGGTACGTATCAATTGCTGCGCGGTGTGGATGCCGCCAAGGATCAGTCGTACGTCCTGCACATGGTCACCCAGGAACACTTGGCACATCTCATGTTCCCCATCGGGGCGTACACCAAGGCCCAGGTGCGGGAGATGGCTCGCGCGCGCGGTTTACCCGTCGCGTCCCGGCCCGAATCCCAGGATCTCTGCTTTGTCTACGATGGGGATTATCGGCGCTTCTTGCGCCAGTGGGCCAACGGTCGCATTCAGCCGGGCCCTATCATGCGTCGGGATGGAACGATTTTGGGAGAACATCAGGGGTTGCCCTTCTACACCATTGGTCAGCGGAAGGGGTTAGGCATCGCGTACAAGGAGCCCCTGTACGTGATTGATCTTGACCCCGTACGCAACGCGGTGATTGTGGGCACTCGGGATGAGTTGGGTACTGAAGAAGCGTGGGCCACCCGTGTCCACTGGATCGCAGGCCATCCCCCCGAGGGGGCATTGGACGTGCAGGTGAAGATTCGTTACAAGGCCCGTGATGTGGACGCGACCGTGACCCCCCTGGGAAGGGATAGGGTCCATATTCGGTTCCACACGCGAGTGCGGGATGTGACGCCAGGGCAGGGGGCCGTCTTCTATCAGGGGGATGTGTGTTTGGGGGGCGGCATTTTCGTCCCCCGCGAAGCCCTCACACAGGAGGGGGGAACATGATAACAGGGCCGGGTCTCGTGTTGATGGTTCTGTTGGGCGCGCTATTAGGTGCGGTGGCCGCCTTTTTCCGCGCGAGAGTGGTGCGCGAGGTGTTCGTTTACGTGGGGCTAGGGATTGTTGGGTTTATGGTGGGGCAAATGTTGCAGTGGGGATTGCCTCTACGCGTTGGGCAAATTGGCGTGGTCAACCTGGAAGAGGGTATCCTGGGGGCGGTAGCGCTTTTCGTAGCATACCCCTACGCGAGGCGTTTGTGGCGCCGTGTACGCCGTCGGCGGCGCTGAGGAAGATTTTTGACGAGGAAGGAGATGGACAATGGCAACCGTGAGGGATATTGCCATTATTGTACTGGCTGTTGAATCCATTGTGACCGGCGCGGTGTTGATTGTGTTGGCCTGGCAGGTCTACCGATTGACCAAGACAATTAAGGAGGAGTTAACCCCCCTGATTCGCGATGTGAACGATACCGTGCGCATGGTGAAGGGGACGACCTCCTTTGTCAGCGATAAAGTCGTCACTCCGGCCATTAAAGTGTCCAAGACCGTGACATTTGTGCGTCGGGCTTTGCAAACAGTCACGGACTTGAAGCCCCGCCGTGGATAGGAGGGTTCCATGTCCGTCAAACACGTAGACGATGTCCCCAGGGTCAAAGTAGGGGTCGGGCGTAACGTGTACAAGCAGGTACTCATCGGTCCTGATGAAGGGCCTCATTTTGCCATGCGCCGTTTCATCATCGAGCCCGGTGGGTACATGCCCAACCACACCAACGAGGTGGAACACGAGCAATACGTGCTTAGTGGTCGTGCCCGTATTTCCATTGCCGGAGAAGAATTTGAGGTAGGGCCGGGGGATGTAGTGTTCATCCCCCCGCGCGTGCCCCACTGGTACAGAACCATCGGTGATGAGCCTTTCGTATTCATTTGCGTGGTGCCCAATCAGGAAGATCGCATTGTGATCTTGGATTCGGGGGAGTAGATCGCACGTGGTGCATCACGCACATCGTCAGGGAATGAACACAATTTACGAACTCTCATACGAAGAACTGGAATCCACCATCACTTCCTGGGGAGAACCGCGGTATCGGGCGCGTCAAATCTGGGAGTGGCTGTACCGCAAGTACGCGCGCGATTTCTCCGAGATGACCAATCTTCCCAGGTCACTGCGAGAGCGTCTGGCCGCGACGTTCACCCTGTTGCCCCTTACCCCAGTCACTGAGCAAGTGGCCCGGAATCGCCTGACGCGAAAGATTCTGTTTTCCCTGGAGGATGAACAAACCATCGAGACCGTCCTCATGCTCTACGAGAGGCGACGTACATTGTGCATCTCCTCGCAGGTGGGATGCGCGATGGGATGTCCTTTTTGTGCCACGGGATTAAGTGGGTTCAGTCGCAACCTGACCACAGGCGAGATTGTAGGGCAGGTCATTTACTACGCGCGCTGGTTGGCCGATCCTCTGGCCGGTGGGGAGGATGCCAGTCCTTTGCCCCGACCCGCGCGGGTGAGCAATATCGTTTTCATGGGCATGGGAGAACCCATGGCCAATTACGATAGGGTGTGGAAGGCGATCCGCATCCTGGTAGACAAGCGGGGGTTCAACCTGGGCGCCCGTCACATTACGGTGAGCACGGTGGGCATTGTACCAGGCATTCGGCGCATGGCTGAGGAGGGGTTGCAGGTACGGTTGGCTGTGTCCTTGCACGCGGCTGATGATGCATTGCGGGACTATCTGGTTCCCATTAACCGTCGCTACCCGCTGGCCGACTTGATGGATGCAGTACGTTACTACATTGGACGCACCCATAGGCGGGTGACTTTTGAGTACGCACTCATGCGCGGTCTAAACGATTCGCCGGCTCATGCTCGGGCCCTGGTTCGACTTTTACAGGGCATTCTTGCTCACGTGAACCTCATTCCCATGAACCCGGTGGAGGGAACGCCGTTCCAGCCCAGCACGCGTCGGGATACAGTGCGTTTCGCGCGCATTATCGAGGAAGCGGGCATTCCTGTGACTGTGCGCCTACGGCGAGGGTTGGAGATTGATGCGGGGTGTGGTCAGTTAAGGCGTCGCGTGTACGCACGAGAAAACCGTCGACCAGAAGAAAGGCCGACGGTTTCCGTGCCTTCAAATTGACTGTGAACCACAAATATTAAGCGGTCTTGCTCATAGTGCGCAGGCAGCGCGTGCACACCTTAATGCGCTGGCGGCGTCCGTTGCGGTAAATGGTCACCGTCTGGATGTTCACATTCCAGCGCCGTTTGCTCGCCTTCATCGAGTGGCTTCGGCTGTTCCCAAACTGCGGCCCACGTCCACAAATGCTGCACTTCGCCATCGCTACTATCCCCCTCGCGAGAAGTCCTTAACTCCGTAATGAGTCATGCTTTACGCGCTCTGGCGTTTATTAGGTTCGGATGGTCGGAGCCTTTCATCCGAGTTCTGCATCCTCTGAACCACGACCGTGGATAATACAACACGCGCTCCCAAACAGGCAAATTCCGCGAGGCCATTGTATAATGGAGCATGTCTTGGGAACACGTATTCGTCGAGGAGGCGGATCTTGTGGATTACCTGGAAGAAGGGAGTGGGATCATGCGCAAAGAGAAGGAGGTGACAGGCGAAATCCGCGTTTTGCCCAAGGCCATCGCTCATGTAGCACGTGATGCGGCCTTGCAATCCTACGGTGTAGTTGGGTTCGCGGACCGCAATTTCTGGTATCGCATCCGCAACTGGTTCACTCAGGAGGATATCTCCGGCGTGCGGGTGCGCGTTAAGGACGGACAGATTATCCTGGATCTGTATATTGTCGTACAATACGGCACTCGTATCTCCGAAGTGGCCCAGGGCGTGATGAACCGGGTGAAGTACGCAGTGGAGAAGGTGGTGGGGGTTCCGGTAGCCGAGATTAACGTGCACGTGCGGGGCTTGCGTGTGAATCACGACACTGAGTGAACAGGAGGAAGGTGGCGTGGCGGAGGATGTCAGCCGGCACATTTTCGAGAAGTACCGGCCCGATCAGCCTATTCAACGCATTGACGGCCAGGATTTACGGGCGCTGTTCCACGCGGGATATGCCTGGCTCGAGCGGCACCACGAAATTGTCAACCGCATGAACGTGTTCCCCGTCCCAGATGGTGACACGGGCACCAACATGTTGTTGACCCTAAAGCGCGCCTGGGAGGAAATCGCGGAGGAGAGCGATACCCACGTGGGCCGCATTATGAATCGCATTGCCCACGGTGCATTGATGGGCGCTCGCGGCAACTCCGGCGTTATCTTCTCCCAGATCGTCCGGGGCATGGCCAAACGGCTGGAGCATGTCTCCCTGCTCAGTAGCCGAGAATTGGCCGAGGCATTGAAGGAGGGAAGCAAAACCGCGTATCGTGGAGTGGGCAAGCCCGTCGAAGGCACGATTTTAACCGTAGTCAAGGAAACAGCCGGTGCCGCAGAGGCTGCAGCCCGCCTGGAAGATGACCTGCGCTTTTTGTTCGAGCACTCACTTCAGGCTGCCCAGGAAGCACTGGCCAATACCCCCAACCTCTTGCCCGTGCTCAAGCAGGCCGGCGTGGTGGACTCGGGGGGGATGGGTTTCACATACATCTGGGAAGGCATGACGCGAGCCCTGCGCGGGGAAATCATCACCCGAGGAACGGCTCAATGGGAGGAAGCCGAAGCGGATTTGAGCGAACTCCCCGATGAGTGGGGGTACGATGTGCAATATCTAATTTACCTGGACAAGCAGAACGTGGCCGAGGATGACGTTCGCCGTCACCTTGAAGCCCTGGGGGGAGAAAGCATTGTCGTGGGCAAAGTGGGAGATGTCATCAAAGTCCACGTCCACGGTTCAGATCCCGGACCGTTCCTCTCTTACGGTGCAACTTTAGGGCACTTGGATGACATTGTGGTGGAGAACATGACATTGCAGACCCTTCGGCGAAAGGGGAAGGCCCCTGGCCCCACCTCGATCCCATCTGAGCCCCCTCCTGCAGAGGCAGTGCCACCGGCTCACCTGTTAGCCGAAGCCGCGGCCCCGGCACGGGTGGCGGTCATCGCGGTCTCCCCGGGCCCCGGCTTTGACGACATTTTCCGGAGTTTAGGAGTCCAGGAGATAGTTCATGGGGGCCAGACCATGAACCCGAGCACCGCGGACATTCTTGAGGCCATCGATAGGGTGCCGCAAGATGAAGTCATCATTCTTCCGAACAACAAGAACATCCTCATGGCGGCTCAGCAGGCCGCGCAGGTGGCTGAGAAGCGGGTAAAAGTAGTGCCCAGCCGATCGCTGCCCCAGGGCATCGCGGCCCTGCTGGCATTTGACCCAGACGCGGACGTGGATCAGAATTACGAGGCCATGGAAGGCGCTTTGGAGAACGTTACCACAGGGAAGGTGACAGTTGCCGTAAACGACGCGACCATTAACGGCCTGACCGTACACAAAGGGGACGTGATTGGTCTGGTGGAAGATGGCCTGGTCGCGCGCGGCGATTCCGTGGACGAAGTAGTGCTCAGCGTGTTGGAGAAGATGGATGCTCGGGAGGCGGAGATTATCACCCTGTACTACGGCCACGAAGTCAGCGAAGAAGAGGCCCAGATGATGGCAGAGAAGATCCGGGAAGCGTTTCCCGATCAGGAAGTGGAAGTGCTGTACGGCGGACAACCTCATTATCCATACATCCTTTCGGCGGAATAAGACATGGACGGGAAATTGCGCATTGTCACCGACAGTGCAGTTTGGTTGGATCCCGAATTCGTGGAACAACACGGCATCGTGGTTGTTCCCATGACTGTTGAGTTAGAGGGGCACAAGTACCGTGAGGGCGTGGACATTGACCACGAGACCTTCTTGCAAAAGTTGGAAACGGCAACCGCGCTGCCCAACCTGATTGCCCCATCCGTGCGCGAGTGGGCTGCCGCTTATCAATCCCTGGTGAAAGAAGCGGAGTACATCTTGGTCCTGCCCCATTCCGCACGGCTGAGCCAGGCCTTTGTCCACGCTCGGGAAGCCATTAATCAGGTCTTTGGACGGGCGCGTTTCTGGGTTGTGGACACGGAGACCATTGGCTTTGGTCAGGGCATGATTGTGCGCCGCGCGGTGGAGTTCGCTGAACAGGGAATGCCCGCACCTGAGGTCGTGCGTCAAGTACGGGCCATGATCCCTCATGTGTACGCGCAATTCCTCATGGATCGGTTGGATTACCTGGAGAAGTACGGACGGGTTGGGCCTGCTCAGGCCCTGTTAGGGACCATGTTGGGCATTAAGCCCCTGGTCACCATTGAAGATGGGGAATTCATCCCCGTGGAGAAAGTGCTTAAATGGGAGGACGGCGTGGAGAAACTCCACGACTTTGTCGTGGAGTTTCTGAACATCGAGGAATTAGCCATTGTTCAGCACAACATGGAGGACGAAACCGCGTTGCTGTTAGAGCGGCTGGAAATGACATTGGGGGAGCGGGAATTCCCTGTCTACTCTTACGGCGCTTCCCTGGCCGTGCACTTGGGTCCTAAAGTGTTAGGCGTCTTTGTGTACGAAGGACTGGAGGCCGGTTGGTGAGGAGGATAGCACGGCATGAGCGGAGTGGTTGATCCGTACATTAAACTGGTGAAAATATTGCTGTTAGAGCAGCAACAAGGATACCAGGATAGAGCGGTCATCGGGGGGATGGCGCGCTTTGCGACCGAATGGGAACGGGAAGCGCAGGCCCTGGCGCGCAACTCGCAACAAGCGAACCTGGCTCGCGACATCACTGCCTTGCTCATCGGCTACACAGCACTGCCGGATGTGGATACCCGCCGTGCGGTAGTAGAAGAGATCCTCACCCGCATTCGGGAGACCATGCCGGACGTTATGGACCGCGTCACCGGCCCTCGTGGACGCCCTGCTCCTGGACCCAAACCGACTCCGCCCTCCCCGCGGGTGACCACACCCACACAACCCACGGCCAAGCCCGCGGTGCGCACCGCGCCGCCGGAGGCCGGCCTGCAAGCACCGGTGACCGTACTGCCGGGGGTGGGACCTGTAAATGCCAAGCGCCTGGCGCGCTTGGGGATCACCACTGTGGGGGATTTGTTGCAACACTTTCCACGGCGGTACGTGAACTACGCCACCCTGAAGCCCATTGGCAAATTGCGCGTGGGGGATCAGGTCACCATCATCGGGAATGTGTGGGACTTTGGAGAACGGTTGACCCGCGGGGGGAGAAAATTAGTGCACGCGGTGGTCAGCGATGCGAGCGGAAGCATCCAGATGACCTGGTTCAACCCCTATGTCATCCGACAACTGACGCGGGGCAAGACGTACGCGTTTAGTGGTAAGGTCGACGCGTACTTGGGGCGTTTGGTAATGATGAACCCAGAATGGGAACCCGTGGAGAAGGACCTGGTCAACACGGCTCGTTTAGTTCCCGTGTACCCATTAACCCAGGGTTTGAGTCAGAAGTGGCTTCGTCGTCTCATCAAACACACGGTGGACGCGTGGGCCTCGCGGTTAGAGGATTACCTCCCCGCCCAACTCCGGCAGGAGTTGGATCTCCTGCCGTTGGCTGAAGCGTACGCGCAGATCCACTTTCCCGACGACGAAGTGATGTTGCGCAAGGCCCGCCGTCGTTTGGTGTTTGATGAATTGCTCTTCCTTCAGTTGGGTGTACTTCGTCAACGTCAGGTGTGGCGTTCCCGGCCTGGCCGTGCCCTGAAGGTCCACAAAACGTGGCTGGATCAATTCCTCGCTCGCTTGCCATTTCAACTAACTCGTGCTCAGGAGCGCGCGTTACAGGATATCCTGGAGGACATCCAACAGCCCACGCCGATGAGTCGGCTGCTTCAAGGGGATGTTGGATCGGGCAAGACTGTGGTCGCGGCCGCGGCCATGTGGGTGACTGCCTGCAATGGCGCGCAGGCCGCCCTCATGGCCCCCACAGAGATTTTGGCCGAGCAGCACTTCCGCAGTCTGAGCAAATTCCTCGCGGGAATGACCCTACCCGATGGATCCCCCCTGCGCGTTGCCCTGTTGACCGGGAGCGTGCGGGGCAAGGAACGAGAGACCCTGCTAGCGGACATTGCAGAGGGGCGGGTTCACATTGTGGTGGGAACTCACGCGCTGATTCAGCAGGGTGTCACTTTCCACGACCTGGCCTTTGCCGTGGTGGATGAGCAGCACCGTTTTGGGGTGGAGCAACGGGCTGCCTTGCGCGGCAAGGGCACTTTTCCTCACCTGCTGGTGATGAGCGCAACCCCTATTCCGCGCACCCTGGCCTTAACCGTGTACGGCGATCTGGACCTTTCCGTGATCGATGAAATGCCGCCTGGACGTCAGCCCATCCTTACCCGCTGGCTCAAGCCCACGGAGCGGGAACGGGCGTACGTGTTCATCCGCAAACAGGTGGAGGAAGGGCGCCAGGCATTCATCATCTACCCCCGTGTGGAGGGGGATGACGAGGACGCGGAGGAAAAGGCCGCGGTCAACGCGTTCCAGCGATTGCAAAAGGAAATCTTCCCCAAATTCCGCCTGGGGTTGCTTCACGGGCGCATGAAAGGTGAGGAGAAGGACAAAGTCATGCGGGCCTTTGCCGCGGGGGAGATTGACATCCTTGTTTCCACCTCTGTGGTGGAAGTGGGAATCGATGTACCCAACGCGACCGTGATCATGATTGAATCGGCAGAGCGTTTTGGCCTGGCTCAGTTGCACCAGTTCCGTGGCCGTGTGGGCCGAGGCGAGCACAAGTCCTATTGCATCCTCATCTCCCAGGCTGATACACCTGAGGCCGTGGAGCGCCTGCGGGCCATGGAAACCATCCAGGATGGATTTCGTCTGGCCGAAAAGGACCTGGAGTTGCGGGGCCCTGGCGATTTCTTCGGAACCCGCCAGAGTGGTCTCCCGCCCCTGCGTCTGGCAAAGTTAAGTGACACGCAAACACTGGAATTGGCCCGGCGTGTGGCGCGGCGCATCTACGAGGAGGACCCAGAACTTACTCGACCGGAACACGCAGCGCTGGCCGAACGTGTACGCGTGTTCTGGTCTCGACAGACGGACTTCAGTTAAAAGGAGCGTTCAATGGCGATCGCTGTGTATCCAGGATCTTTTGACCCCATTCACATGGGGCATGTGGACATCACTCGCCGTGCCTCGCAGTTGTTTGAGCACGTGTACTTTGCGATTTATGCTCGGCCTTTGAAGAACATCCTGTTCAGCGTGGAGGAGCGTCGGGCGCTGGCCGAAGAAGCCCTGGCCGATTTAGAGAATGTTTCGGTGATTACGTACACCGATTTAACCGTGGACCTGGTTCGGCGTTTGGGCGCGAACGTCATTGTGCGGGGCCTGCGTGCAATTTCCGACTTTGAGTGGGAATTGCAATTGGCGCTGACGAACCGCGAACTGGCTCCGGAAGTGGAAACCGTGTGCCTTATGGCGCGAGTGGAGTACGCGTTTCTGAGTTCGACGATTGTCAAGGATGTGGCCCGTCACCACGGGGATGTTTCTCGCATGGTTACCCCTAACGTGGCTCGGGCCTTGCAGGCGCGCTTTGGGGTGAAACATGAGGTATAGGGAGCCATCGTAACTCAGTGATTCATCACCCCAGGCTAACGTGAAACGAGGAGGGTACACGTTTCAAGGGACCCGTTTTTCCCTGAAACGTGTACCCTGTTTTTTCATGCGTCACTTGCTTTGGAGAGGATTTCGTAAATTAAGGGTGGTGGGGTGACGGGCGATTCCGCAACGCGATAAGCGTTCAGAAGCCGCTGTCGCGCCTCTTCTGCTTTGGCTTCGTCATTGGCGTGAATCTCGCACAGGGGTTCACCGGTAGACACCTGGTCCCCCACTTTCTTGTGGAGCACGACCCCCACTGCATGGTCTATGGGATCGCCCTTCTTCTCCCGGCCGCCGCCCAGGATCATGGTCGTGAGCCCTACGGCCAGCGCGTCAATATCCTGAACGTAGCCATCCTGGGGGCTGGGTACCTGGATCACGTATCGGGCTTTGGGTAACAGGTCGGGGTTATCCACCTGGCGCACGTCTCCCCCTTGAGCAGCGATGAACTCGCGGAATTTGCGCAGGGCGCTCCCATCCTCGATGACTCGGTCAACCAGCACGCGGGCTTCCTCGTGGGAATCGGCTTTTCCTCCCAGGCGGAGCATTTCTCCGGCTACAGTGTGGACCAACTCTGTGAAGTCGGCCGGGCCTTCCCCGCGCAGGGTGGCGATGGCTTCTTTGACTTCCAGCGCGTTCCCCACGGCTCGACCCAGGGGTTGGTTCATGTCGCTGATCACTGCGGACATGCGGCGTCCCAGGTGGGTACCAATATCCACCATGCGTTGGGCCAGGGTTCGCGCGTCTTCCAGGGTTTTCATAAACGCGCCCTTGCCCACTTTCACGTCCAACACGATAGCGTCGGATCCGGTCGCGATCTTCTTGCTCATAATGCTCGCTGCGATAAGGGGGATGCTGGGTACTGTGCCCGTTACATCCCGCAGCGCGTAGAGTTTCTTGTCCGCCGGAGCGAGGTCATGGGTGGCGCCGGCAATCACCAATCCCACCTCCCGTAACTGACGTTTGAACTCTTCAAACGTCAGTTCGGCTCGCCAGCCCCGAAAGGATTCCAATTTGTCCAGGGTACCACCTGTGTGGGCGAGTCCTCGTCCGCTCATCTTTCCCACAGGTAGGCCGTTGGCCGCAACAATGGGGCCCACGGCCAGGCTGGTCTTGTCCCCTACGCCGCCGCTGGAGTGCTTGTCCACAATAATGGGGGCCACATCGTGCAGGTCAAGCATGACTCCTGAGCGGGCCATGGCTTCGGTAAGCCAGGCTGTTTCCTGGGGCGTCATTCCCTGAAAGTACACGGCCATGCACCAGGCACTGGCCTGGTAGTCGGGGATAATGTCCTTCACATATCCCTGAATGAAGAACTCTATCTCCTCCTTGGTATGGGCTCCTCCGTCCCGTTTTTTGACGATAATGTCCACCATTCGTAGGGTCATAGGCAATTTTCCTCCCCGTTGGACTGGTTGACGAACTCCTGGCTGCCCCTTGACCTCCAAAGCAGGTGGGTATTTCCTGGTCAAGGGCCATGTGTAATGCTCTCTGTTGGTCTACCCGGCCAGTCCCCTGGATGTTCGCAAGGGCCTGGGGATGTCATTTGATGGGTGGCAGGGCTGTCCAGTCATAGCCGATGTCCGGATCGTCGTGGGGGATCCGTCCTTCATCCTCTGGGTCGTACACCCGGGATGTAATGTAGAAGAGGTGGGCTTCACCGCTGAGAACTTTCACGCCGTGGGCCACGCCGGGCGGGATCTTCAACACAATTGGGTCGTAATTATCGCCCATGTACACTTCCTGGATGACTTTATACGTTGGGGACTCTGGGCGCAGGTCGCAGAGCACGGCTTTGACATTGCCAATGGGAACGTACCACCAATCCACCTGTTTCCAGTGGATGTGCCACGCCTTTGCCACTCCTGCGAACATGCGGCTGTGGCTCCACTGGCCGAATCCCTCGCCGAAGAATTCATCCGTCACTCGAATGATTTCACGGAAGAATCCTCGCGCGTCTCGATGGGTCACTAAGGGTTTAATCTCTACACCTTCGATGCGTGCTTCTTCACTCATTGTCTCCCCCATCACAGATCCGTTGAGATTATGGTTCTGTTTTCCTTATGGTAAAATACCTCCCACGTACAGACCAAAAGGGCATGAGGGGATTGTGGTGTTCCTCTGGCTGTGTTTTTCCTACTTGTGTGTCAATAGGTGGGACTTCTGCCACGTAAAGGAGGGGAAGTTTTTATGGATCTGACGCAATTGGAGCAAATGGTCACCTGGTTGGATCAACAACGTCGTCGGGCCGATCAGGATATGCGCAAGTTGGAACAGCGCCTGACCAGCCAGGCCGGCATTATTGAGGATCAGGCTCGACGTATTCAACAGTTGGAAAGTGAACTCGCGGCCGCCCGTTCCCAACTGGCCGAGTACGCGTCCTTGCAGGAAGCGCTGGAGAACTTGCGCAAGGAAGTGCGGGCTATGATTGAACGCCGGGAAGAAGAGCGTTTAGCCCGGGAACGAGATCAGGAGCGCTTGCGCGCGGCCGAGCGGGAAAAGTGGGGACGAGACATTGCTGAATTACGCAAGGAATTGGACCGCTTTGCCGGCCTGGAAGAGGCTATTACAGCATTGAAAGCGGAGGACCGGCGTCTGGGCGAGCAGGTCATGCGCTTGCGGGAACAGACAGTCGAGATTGATCGGCGCTCTGAAGAGGCTCTCCGCACCGTCACCCTGCTGAGTGAGCAGCGTTCCCAGGATCACAAGCGCATCGGGCAGTTGCAGGGTGAAACAGTGGAACTCTTCCGTCGGTTGGAGGTTTTCGCGAGCAAACTACCGCTCCTTGAGGAGAAACTTCAGCGCCAGGATAACATTGTCAAAGACATTCGGGAAACCGTAGATAACATCCAGCGGGAGGAGGCTTCCTTCCTGGAGGAAGTGCGTCGGGCCGAAGTTGACCGGGAGAAGAAAGTGCAGGAATGGCAAAAGGAATTCGAGGAGATGAGATCCCAGTTGGCCGACGCGCTGAGCCGGTTCGACCGTTTTCAGGTCCAGTATGATAAAGCGGTTCAGGCCGTTGCGGACATTGAACGGTGGAAGGAGACGTTGCACAAGGAAGTGCACGAAATCCGGGAGGCGCAGCGGGTCGCGGAAGAGGCTCTCCGCCGCGCCATGCGCGAGTTTGAGGGAGAGCAGGAGAAGCGTTGGAAGAAGCAGATCCTGGAGTGGGAGTACAAGTGGCAGGAACAGAACCGACGGATTGACGCGCTGGACGATGTGCTGAAATCCGTCCAGAAGCAGTTGGCCATGTACGGTGAACTGTTGGATATTATTTGGCGGCTTCAGGAAAATGTGGGTTCCCACCAGTTGAGCGAAGCACAGCGGTTGTTGCAGGTCATTGAGGAGGTGGCGGAGAAACGGGAGAAGATCTTAAAATCCTACGGGGTGAGCCGATAGAGGGAGGGGACTGATGAACTTGCCCGCGCGTTTAACCTCGGTGGAGATGATATTGTATGATGTGCTGTACGTTTCGTATCTCCTCCCCCTGGAACGTATTCGGGCTCTGGTACCTGCTTCCCTGTCCCCAGATACTGTGGAGGGCAATCAGGTTTTCCTCTCCGTGGTGATGGGGTTCGTGCGTGAGGCAAAGGCCGCACGCTTGCCTTCTCCCCGTTTTACGTATTACCAGATGAACGTGTGTACGTATGTGCGCCATCCGCGCACAGGATCGCATGTCACGTATCACCTGTGGGGAGGGATGACCTCTCCCGGCGCGGTTCGGGTGGCGCGATGGGCGGGCTTACACGTCGATCACGTGCAGTTCTCCATCACACCGGATCGGGATGAGCGCTTGCGATATCGGGGCTACCGAATGCAAGGGCATGGATCCATGGTGGTTGTTGCGGATGAGGTAGCCCCGCGGTTGGAATCCTTGCCACCGTTCCCATCGGCTCAGGATGCCATCATTTACCTTACGGATGCTCTGGTCACCCTGTACGGTGCTTCGGGACACGTGCGTGAGATGGAGGTGTGGCATCCTCGTTTTCAGCCGCGCGTGGCTCAGGTGAGGGAGATCGCGCTGCCTGTTCTCCAACAATTGGGCGTGATGGACCCAGAGGAGGTGGAGCGCCCTCATAATGTGTTACTAGTCCCCCGGGCCCACTGGTTAATTCACCTTCCCCCGCGGCGTGTGCGTTAGGGGAAGGATTTCTCTGTGGGCTTACGCATTCTGTCAACTTGTTGTTTGCAGGGACACCGGGGCTGTGGTAAAATCGCCCGCATCTTAGTGCTGGAGGAGTGTATTAACCATGACAAGTACGCATATGTCGGCGACACCTGCGCAGAACCGTACACTGAACATGGTGCTCAGTGTGCTCATTATTCTTGCGTTGGTCGCAGCGATTTTGTTACCTCCCATCTCTGCATGGGATCGGTTCCGCTATCGCGGTTACGTGGACATTACGCCCGTGCGTGGGGACGTTCGGGATCCGGATGGCACACAGGTTACCTTCCCGGATGCTTCCTTGACCGGGCCTCTGAAGGCCAAGTTGACCTCCATCCCCATGCAGGAATTCGTGGCCGGGCACGTTCCCGACACGTTGGCCGAGGCTGTGAAGGCCGTAGAAGCCCAGGGCCTCATCCCGAAAAGTCCTTTCTACATGCTGGACTTGAAGGGCAGTCCACCCAAAGCAGTGTACATCAGCATCCCTACCCCTAACGACGCGATGCCGTACGAGACCCTGGATTTGTACACGTGGGATGCGGATGCGCACATGTGGGTGTGGTTACCCCATCACCGGGTGGCCGCGGATGACACCATTGAGGCGGTTTTGGATTGGATTCCTGCCAATTTCATGGTGATGCAGACGACACCCGGGCCTAAAGTGGCTGACGTGGACTTGCCCGAGGGCATGATCCTGCCCGACGCCGGCGCCACGGCCGTGACAGAGGTCCATCCGGTGGGGATTTACCTGAGTGATGAGGGATATCTGGACGGCAGCGTAGCCGTTCCTGCTCCGGGAAGTGGTATTTCATACCAGATTGTGCCCACCATCCGCAACTACAAGGAAGGGGTGGTTCGCACTGACTTGACCTGGAATATCCTGGCGAATGCGGAATGGGGGAAGAACAACATCGACGCGATTGTGGAACTGGTGGTGAAGAACGGGTACGCGGGGGTGGACATTGATTATCGGGATGTTGACCCGCTCATGCGGGCTCAGTTTACCCAGTTCATTCAATCGTTGGCCGACCGTTTGCACGCGGAAGGCAAGATCCTCAGTGTGCGTGTCGGGCTCCCTCGTCAGATTGCTGAAGGGGTCTGGTTGACGGGAGGGTATGACTGGCGCAAGATCGGGCGTGTTGCTGATGTGGTCCGCATCCCCGCGCCCGTGGATCCTGAGGCCTACCGAAACGGTGGTGCGTTTGAGCAGATGCTCCAATGGGCCGTGGGTGAAATCGACCGTCATAAGATCGAAGTTGTCCTGCCCGCGCGAAGTGTGGAGGTGGCGGGCAATTATTACTTCCTCCGCTCGTACAGTGAAGCATTAGCGCCGATTGTCGCCCAAATCCAGGGCGAATCTGAACAGGTCGTACAACCGGGCCAGAACGTGCAAGTGTCTGTGACCACTCAACGGCCGGTTAGCCCGCTCCAATTCGACGAGGAACTCTTCCAGTACTGGTACACCTACCTGGATGAGCAGGGCAATCAGCGCACGGTGTACATCGAAAACGCGGCCAGTTTTGCCCGCAAACTGGAGATCCTGGACAAGTTCAACATTGCTGGGGTGACCAGCCAGCACCTGCTCTCCGGCGACGCGGATCCGGCCATCTGGGATGTGCTACGCGCTTACCAGAGTGAATCCCAGGTCTCTGTGGCCCCGTCGGACTACAGTGTGTCCTGGGTAATCGTGGATAGCCAGGGGAACATTATTCAGCAAGGGGAAGTGCCTGTTGGCTCCCACGTCATCCAGGTGAAGGCACCGGAGAAGGGGAACTATCGGCTGCAAACGGTGTTGCGACAAGGAGGATACGTCATTGGTGAACCCAGCGAGATGTACTTTGCGGTCGCGACCGCGACTCCTACACCGACACCAGTGCCTAGCGCGACTCCCACGCCAACCATGACGCCTACTCCCATGGTCGCGGTGGCCCGTATCCAGGCCACCAAGATGAACGTGCGTCAGGGGCCGAGTACCAACTACGGTGTGGTGACGCAGGTCTCCAAGGGGCAGGAATTCACCATTGTGGGGAAGAACAAGGCTGGTACCTGGTGGCAAATTGACCTGGGTGGCGGCAAGTTGGGTTGGGTATTCGGCAAGTTAGTCCAGTTAATCGGTCCGGTGGAAAACGTGCAGGTGGCGAAGAACATTCCGCCCGAGCCGACACCGCGACCTCGTCCAGTCGCGGCGCGGGCACCGGGCTTCTTTGACTACGGTGTTCAGGCCCACATGGATAGCCCGGGCATGACAGCCAAAGTCATGGACATGATTAACCTGATGCACTTCCACTGGGTGAAACAACAAATCGAGTGGTTCCGGGCGGAGCAGAACAAGGGGCAGATAGATTGGGGCATGATGGACATGATCGTGAACACAGCCGACCAGAAAGGCATCAAGGTCATGTTCAGCATCGTGAAGGCCCCGCGCTGGGCTCGCCCGGGCAACACGGACTTCAGTGTGAACGGGCCTCCTCAGAACCCTCAGGATTACGCCAACTTTGTCGGCGCGGTTGCACAACGGTACTGTGGCCGCAGCCTGAAGGCTATTGAAGTGTGGAATGAGCAGAACCTGTGGTATGAGTGGGGCCATGAACCCATTGATCCGGCTCGGTACATGCAGTTACTCAAGGCCGCGTACACCTCCATCAAGCGAGCGTGTCCCAGCATGATTGTCATCAGCGGTGCGCTCACACCCACCGGCGCGCCGCCTCCTCTGGCGATGGATGACTTCGCCTACCTGGAGGGCATGTACCAGCACGGACTTAAGCAGTATTCCGATGCCATTGGCGCCCATCCCAGTGGTTACAATGTACCGCCCGATGCCACCGGGTGCCATCCCAACGTGCAGACATTCCGTGGCCCGTGCGAGAACCCGCATCACTCCTGGTCCTTCCGGCAGACCATGGAGGGATATCGGAACATCATGGTGCGGTACGGTGATGCGGGCAAGCGCATTTGGCCCACAGAGTTCGGTTGGGCATCCAATCCCAACCCGGTACCTGGTTACGAGTACGCGGCGGACAACACGTTAGAAGAGCAAGCCCAATTCACTGTCCGGGCTTACCAGATGATGAAACAGTGGGGCTGGGTTGGCGTGGCCTTCCTCTGGAACTTGAACTTCCGAGTGGTTGCCCCCGGCTCAGAGCAGGCTCAATGGGGCATTGTGGCTCCTGACTGGAGTCCATTGCCTGCGTTCAACGCGTTGAAAGCCTGCCGCGAAAACGGATCCTGCTGACGTAGTTGACGAGGAACGTGCGCGGCGTGTTCGACGTCTCACCCGTCGAAGCGCCGCGCACGTGCGCGTCTTACACGTGAGCACGTTGAAAACAGGAGGTCGTACATGCGCCGCAGAGACGCGTTTTTGTTCACATTTGCCCTGGTCGTACTTATTCTCTCCGGGTGTGCGTCATCGACGCCCACATTTACACCAACGCCCACCAAAACTCCCACACCAGTGGGCATGACAACGCCTACCCCCACCCCGTTGCCTGTTCGCCCAACCCTCATCATCGCGACAGCGACTCCGATTCCGCAGAAACCTACGGCCCAGGCCACGGAGCCCAGTGTCCATCCCATGGCCACTCAGGAGCCGGCCACTCCCACGCCGCCTCCGCCAACACCCACGCCTGTGCCGCCTACCTCTGCCCCCACACCCACACCTGAACCCACACGTGCGGATTACATGGACATTATGTCCTCTCCGGACTACGGCATTCAGGCCTTCTTGTGGTGGCGTCCTGAAATCGCGGATCGGGACTTGAACAAAATTAAGGAAGCGGGATTCCGCTGGGTAAAGCAAACCTTTGCCTGGGAGGACATCGAAGGGGCTGGAAAGGGGCACTTTAACTGGACTCAGGCGGATCGAGTTGTTGATCAAGTGAACAGCAAGGGACTGAAATTAATCGCGCGGGTGAGCACAGATCCGCAAGGCGGGGTGAAGTGGGCTGGTCCGCCTCCTCAGAACATACAGGACTTTGCGGATTTCCTCCACACAATGGCCGCGCGCTACCGCGGCCGCATTCACGCGTATCAGATATGGAATGAGCCAAACCTGGCTCGCGAGTGGGGGGGCAAGCGCCCCAACCCGGCAGAGTACGTCCAAATGCTTAAAGCCGCGTACACGGCCATCAAAAGCGCGGATCCGAATGCTATTGTCATCAGCGCGGGCATGGCGCCTACCGGCACGGACAATGAGATCGCCATGCCCGACGAGAAATTCTATCGGGAGATGTACCGCGCGATGGGCGGCAACAGCGATGGCTACTTTGACATGCTGGGCGTTCACGGCGCGGGCTTTGCTGCTCCCCCAGAGGTCAGTCCAGAAGAAGCCGCGGCCAACAAGGCCAAATACGGGGGCGAGCGATTTTTCACCTTCCGACACGTTGAGGACATCCGTCGCATCATGGTGGAGAATGGGGATGAGGACAAGCGCGTGGTCATTCTGGAATTTGGTTGGACATCTGACAATCGGCCGGATTCCCCCTATTACTGGCACGGCGCTGGCGCAGGCATTGATTTCTTCGTCCAGGGATGCTACATTGTGCGCGCGTTTGAGTGGGCCAAACAACACTGGCGTCCCTGGATCGGGGTGATGACGCTGATCTACATGCCCAAACTGGAATGGACGCCCGACGATGAGCAGTGGTGGTGGTCCATTGTGGAGCCCAGTCCCCTGGGTGAGTGGCGTGTGCGGGCTCCGTACGTGATGGTCAAAAATTACCTGACCCAGGGCATTATTGAGGACCAATGTAAGGCGAAGTGAGGGCCCGACGGCGCTGAATTCACCCTGAGTGAGCGACAGGGGAGATGAAGGAGGGAAAGGGAGACCGTGGTGCTGGGAAAGTTATTCAAACGAGCATCCAAGGAAGATCAGGAGAAACTGGAACGCAGTCTGTCCAAGACGCGACGAGGTGTGTTTGGACAGATTGCCTCCTTGTTCCAATCCAACGAACTCGACGATGAGTTCTGGGAGGACCTGGAAGCGCTTCTCATCCAGGCAGACGTGGGGGTGGATACCACCTTCTACCTCATTGAACGCTTCAAGGAACGTGTGCGTCGGGCTGGTGTGAAACGGGCAGAGGACGCGTATGCCCTTCTCAAGGAAGAAATGATCGAAGTCCTGGGAGAAGCGCCTCCTCCTGCACTGGACCAGCCCCGTTTGTTGACTGTGGTGCTGGTCGTGGGAGTGAACGGTTCGGGCAAGACAACCAGCATTGCTAAATTGGCGTATCATTTAAAGCAGCAGGGGAAGAAAGTCCTGCTCGCAGCCGCGGATACGTATCGGGCTGCCGCCATTGACCAGTTGCGCACGTGGGGAGATCGCATTGGCGTTGAGGTGATTTCCCACCAGCCGGGTAGTGATCCCGGCGCGGTGGTGTATGACGCCATCCGGGCCGCTCAGGAATCCCGTAAGGCGGATGTGTTGATTATCGACACCGCGGGGCGGCTACACACCAAGTACAACTTGATGAAGGAATTGACCAAGATTCGCAACATCTGTGCCCGTCAGGTGCATCGGGCCCCCCACGAAACGTATCTTGTCCTGGACGCGACCACCGGTCAAAACGCGATTATCCAGGCCAAAAAGTTCAAGGAGGCGGTGGACATTACGGGCGTCATTTTGACGAAACTGGACGGCACGGCCAAGGGGGGGATGGTGTTCGCGATCCAACGTGAACTGGGCGTGCCGGTGCGCTGGGTGGGCACAGGTGAGACTGTTGAGGACTTTGCTGAATTCGATCCAGTGGCCTTTGTAGAGGGGCTGTTCGAGGGAACATAACGCGATAAACGGGTCATCGAGGGGAGGTGAAGATGAACGAATTGCGGGAACGGTTAATGCAATTGCAACAACACATAGAAGATATACGGAGGCGTCTTTGACATCCCTGGAAAGAAGCGACGTCTCCAGGAATTAGAGATTGCGATGGGGTCCCCTTCTTTCTGGGATGACCCAGAGGAAGCGCGACGTTTGTCCCAGGAAGCGGCAATGCTGCGCGAACAGGTGAAGACGTGGGATGAATTTGCCCAGCAGGTCCAGGATGCCCTGGAATTGCTGGAGATGGCAGAAGCCGAAGAGGACGAAGAGACGTTAGCCGTTATCGAGGAGGAAGCCACGGCCCTGGACCGGGAAGTCGAACGTCGCGAGTTTGAACTGGCCCTGTCCGGCCCCCACGACAAGGGCGACGCGGTGCTCTCCATCCACGCGGGCGCGGGCGGGACAGAAGCCCAGGATTGGGCGGAGATGTTATTGCGCATGTACACCCGCTGGGCCGAGCGCAAAGGATATGAGGTGGAGATCACCGACATGACGCCCGGAGAAGAAGCGGGCATTAAGAGCGTCACCATGACAGTGCGTGGCCCTTACGCGTACGGGTACCTGAAGGCGGAGAAGGGAGTTCACCGTCTGGTGCGCATTTCACCTTTTGACGCGTCCGCGCGGCGGCACACCTCCTTTGCGCTGGTGGAGGTGATGCCCCTGATTGAGGACGACATCGAAATAGAGATTAATCCCAATGACTTGCGCATCGATGTGTACAAATCCGCGGGGGCCGGGGGACAGCACGTTCAGAAGAACGCGACCGCGGTGCGCATTGTGCACCTACCCACGGGCATTGTGGTGCAGTGCCAGAACGAGCGAAGTCAGCATCAAAACCGTGAGATGGCCATGCGCATCCTGCGGGCCCGCCTGTACGCGCTGGAACTGGAAAAGCGCGAGCAGGAAATGGCTCGGCTTAAAGGCAAACACGTGGAGGCGGGCTGGGGCAACCAGATTCGTTCCTACGTGCTCCAACCCTATCAGATGGTGAAAGATCTGCGCACTGGTTACGAAACGGGCAACGTGCAGGCCGTGCTGGATGGCGACCTGGATCCGTTCATCGAGGCTTACTTGAAGAGTCAGGTGGGTGCTGAGGAAAGTGTGCCTCAGGGAACGGAGTAATCCAACCCGGTACTTCGGCATAACGCCGCGGGATGTGTGTCGCCATAGGCGACACACATCCCGCGAATTCCCCCATTCGGGGTAGGCTGAGAAACGACATACAAACAGGGGGACCTATGTTCAGCGATGCGGCCCGACGGTGGGCAACCGGCTTCTTACAAGGTACAGCACGTGTTTTCCTCAAACTTCACGTGACACCGAACATGCTCACATTTGGCGCGTTTTGGGTGGTGGCCAGTGTAGCCGTGGTGATCGCGCAAGGCTACTTTCGACTGGCAGGCCTGTTATTGCTTCTCACCGTGTGGTTTGACGCGGTGGACGGTACGCTGGCCCGCATGAGCGACCAGGTGACACCCTTTGGCGCGTTTTTGGACGCCACCTTGGACCGGTACGCAGAAGGCATTCTTTACTTTGGCCTTTTGGTGTACTACACTCGCCACCACCAGGAGATCCCCATTCTGCTCATTTACCTGACCATTGTGGGTTCCCTCATCATCTCCTACGCGCGGGCTAAAGCGGAATCCGTGAACATTCCCGTGCGTGAAGGGCTGTTGACCCGCTTTGAGAGGTTGGCCATTCTCATCCTGGGACTTTTGTTCAATCGGGTGGAGTGGGCGCTGTGGATTCTGGCACCCTTGACGAACTTCACCGCGGTGCAGCGCATGGTGATCGCCTGGCAGCGAAGCCGGTTCCGCGGTTAATTGTGGGCGGGAATCCGACCGTGCAGGTGGGTTAACACGCGAGAAAGCGCGTGCATGAACTGAGGTAAAGTACGCACATACGCGTCGTACACCCGCGAGCGGACGGGAAAATCCCACGCGCCGATCCAGCGCTGGAACCGGCCGCCAAAGCCCATCTTAAAGCGATACACCCCCCACATGGGATCCCGTTCATTCAACACGTCGGGTGCTCCCCACATGTCGTACACCGTACACCCTCGGGACCGGGCCACACGGATAGCCTCCCACTGGAGAAGGTGGTTTGGCATGTGTTTACGCACCTCTCCGCTCGCGGAAGCCCCGTACATGTACCACGCGCGCGGCCCGAACAGGAAGAGCATCACCCCAGCAACTGCTCGTCCTTCCCATTCCGCCATCAAGAGAACGGCCATTTTCCGTTCCATGAATGTACGCCATACCTGTTCGTAGTAAGTGTACGGGCGAATGAGAAACGCATCGCGGCGGGCCGTCTCCTCGTACAGCGCGTAAAATTGTGGCAAATCGGATATTGTGCCCTCACGCACTGTTACGCCACGACGTTGGGCCAGGCGAATGTTGTAACGCCATTTGGACTTCATGCGCGCGAGGAGTTCTTCCTCTGTGCCCGTGATGTCCAACAGCACGGTGTTGCGGAATTGGATGGGTTGCGGGGAAATGCGCCACCCGCGAGATGTAAGGCGGTGAATAACGTGCTCTCCTGTGGGGGTGTCGGGATCCACATCCGGATCGATTTTGAGGAAGAGCAGTCCTTGTTCGCGCGCGGTGGTTTCCAGCACATCCAGCATCATCTCCACCGCGCGAGGATCTGACCAATTCAGGATAGGGCCCTTGGGCACGTATCCTAGCGCCCAGGGCAGGAGGGGAAGGGGGCGACGGAGGATCAGGGCCTGGCCGATGAGGTGGTCCTCCTCCAGGACCCGCACCCGCGTGGCGTGCCACCCCGTTTGCTGCTTGATTTCTCCCCATTCCCACGTTTGCAGAACGTGCGGGTTCGGCAACGAGGCCAGCGTGTGGTTCCAATCGTCCCGTTGCTGGATCAGGAGGGTCCTCACTGTCACGGGCTATTCCTCCCACCGCGCAGGGGATACGCGGATTACTTCTTCCCGGCGCAGCAGCACCTGTCCGGGACGCCCGGAGGGATGGCGGCGCACATCGCGCACCCGCGCGACTTGCACGTCCACCGACGCGCTGTCCCGAGCCGCGGAGTAATACGCGGCCAGGGCCGCAACCCGACGCAGCGTCTCCTCGGAGACGGGGCGGCCGCCACTGCGCAAGATGACGTGCGCGCCGGGCACGTTGCGAGCGTGGAACCACAAGTCATCCGGCGCGGCCCGACGGAACGTGATCTCGTCGTTGAGCCGGGCGCTACGCCCCACCAACACGGTGAACCCTTCGGGCGTGGTGAACGTCAGGGGACGCGCCGGCGGTGGGGACACGCGTTTGCGGTCCCGCCGCGCGAAGCCCGCGTCCACCAGGGCCCGCTCCACTTCCCCGATTTCCGACGCGTCCTGGGCCAGGTTGAGATCCGTTTCCAACTGCTCCAGGAACGCGAGTTGGCTTCGCGCGTCTTCCAGCCGGGCGGGGATTTCCTTCTGCGCGCGCTTGGCCTTTTGGTAACGTCGGTAGTAGCGTTGTGCGTTTTCCACCGCGGAGAGGGTGGGATCCAGGTCAACGGGAAGGGGGCCGGCATCCGTGTCTAAGGTGACGTGAGCGGTCCCCTCAGGAATTTGGTAGGCGTAGGTGAGGAGCCAATCGGCCTTGCGCTTCCACTCTTCCGGGTTTTGGGCTTCGGCCAGTTCCCGTTCCAGGGCCTCGATGCGCTTGGTGACCTGGGTGCGGGCTTCGTTCAGGATCCGTCGGACCCGTTCTCGCTGACCCGCGTAGGGGTCGGCCTGGCCCGCGCTTTCCAGCCACATGGTAATGGCCTTACTGACTGTGTCCACGGGTTCGGGAGGGCCCAGGTGGGTCAGCAGGTACGGGGCGAACGCCAGTACTGTGTCCCCTTCTCGCACGATGCTGGGTTCCCAGGCGGAGGTGGCCAGTTGGTTGAGGAACGCGGCCAGGACTGTGTGAATTCGGGACGCTCCCTTTGTTCCCGCGTCTTCGGCAACGGCCAGCGGATCTCCCAGGCTTCGGTACGTGATCTCTCGCGCCAGCAGGGGACTTATGCCGGCTACGCGGCCCACGAGAATGCGCCAGACAGGGTGGTGAGCAGGGGATTCGGCCAGCCAACTCCGCAAGTGTTTTTCTGTCACCGCGATGGGCAGGTGCTTGTCCTGCCGCGGGGGCGGCCGGTAGGGATCACCGGGGCGGGTGGTGCGGACAGGATTACGGTCCGGCCCGACAATTTTCACCGCGTGCAGGATGCGGTGTTCCGCGTTGAGGAGCAGGAGGTTCGCGTATCGTCCCATGATTTCGGCCACCACATAGGAGGTCCCTTCCTCTGGGTGGTCAAAGGTAAAGGTGAGGATGCGCTCAAAGGGCGTTTGTTCCACTGTGTCTAAATGGGCCCCTCGCACCCACTTGCGCAGGAGCAGGAGGAGGGGGGTCGGTGTCATCAACCCTCGGCGGGGTTTGGTGGCCGCGAGGTGGGCACGGGCCCACTGGGGGTGTGCGGAGAGGATAAGGTAGTGACGCTGGTGGTGGGCGTAAATTTCCAGGGAGAAGGTGTACTCGTCCACCTGGACCACGTCCTGCACTCGGCCGTGCAGGCAGGTCTCCCGGATTTCGTCGGCGATGGCTGCGGTTGTCCAGGCGTCGAAGGCGAACGTTGGTTTCATGGCGCTGAGAGGTCCCCGGGGGATCCTTGGGGATCCCCCGGGGCGTGTACCGGGTTAGAATCCCCCTGTCTGGATCATAATCTGTACGCCCCCGCTGTCACCTTCTGTAACGGTGACGGAGTACAATTTTCCGTCGGGGGCTGTGACCTTGAACATTCCGGGCAATCCCTGACCTTCCACGGTGTATCCCTGCTTGGGGAGTTCTTTCTGGAAGTAGGCAATGGTCTCCTCTACGCTTTTGCCCGCGACTTCGTAGATGTAGAGGTTCCCCATGCCTACGGACTGGGTGGCCTCGGCCGGCAAGGGGATGGGAGGCTGCGCGTTCCCCGCGGCTTCCTCGGGCACTTCGATGGTGATGTCCGCGTTGATGTCCGTGATTTCCGTGATCAGTTCGTCTGTGGCCTCTTCGGTTTTACCGTTCTGGGTCACGTCCACTACCCAGCGGACAATTTCCTTGATGATGAGGCCCTTGTCGCTGACGTAGACGTCTGCTTCGACCTTTTTCACGTGGAATTGGGGTTCTCCCTCCCCTTCCTGGGTGGGATGCCAGGTTCCCCAATACGTGGCCAGAGGGGCTGTTGCCATTTCCTCGGTCACTTCGGTTGTGCGATAGTGGGTGGTCTTTACGCCGTTGACGGTTTCCTGGCCTACTTTCTTCCAGTTTCTGCCCAGGTCTTCAGGGGTGTAGAGCCGCAATTCTTCGCCGTAGTCTGTTGAGCCCTCGTCCTGGCTCATCATCCAGGAGCCGCCAATGTTTAACCACATTTTGCCCTCTTTCTGGATGAATTCCATGACCTGGTATTTGGGCTCTTCGCCCTTTGCCGGAGCAGCCTGGGCGGATTCGATGATTACGTGTTTCGCCTCGGGATCACGTACGGCTTCGACGATGTAGTGGAAGACATCAAAGGTCTGACCGCCAAAGGTGGTCTTGTACGTCATCTTCATGCGGTAACTGTGGATGTCCTGAAGTTCGTCGGGTAGTTTGTATTCGATTTCTTCCTCGCCTGTTTCGCCGGCTTCAGATGTGGCCGTGGCCTTGGCCTCGGTGGCCACTTCTGTGGGCACGGGCGTTGGCGCGGGCTTTTCCTCTTTGGTCTGAACCGTTGGCGGAGTGGTTGGAGCCACAGTGGGCTTGGTCGGCGGTGTGGTCGGAGCCACAGTTGGCTTGGCCGGCGGTGTGGTCGGAGTCGGCTGGGTTGCTGCCTCTGCCTTGACTGTAGGCTGGGCCGCGGTGGTGGGTTCTGCCTTTTCCCCGCCGCCGCACGCGACCACTGCAACCGCGATCAGCAGTAGAAGTGTTACAAGGATCATGTGTTTACGGTACATCTTGTACTTACCTCCTTTTATTCTGGGTGGCGAGGTGCCCCGGTTTGCACGGGAGGCAACGCGCCACGTGATATGGCTAATGTCCTTGATCGGCTTTGTGCAGGTTCACGGTTCGATCCCACAGAAGCCCAATTGTTGGACGTTGCCGGCTTATGGACCGTTCCCGCTGAGGAGTACGCTCAACTGTTCGACTGTGGTGTCGTGATGAATACGCACGCGCTTCAGTTCGAAGAGATGATCGCTATCCTGAACGAGACCTGGGAGGGTGGTTAACCCAGCCCAGTAGTGGGCTGAATGATACACGGCAATTACGTCCTTGTCATATTTTCCCGAGGGGTAGGCGATGTAACGCGCGGGTTCTCCCAGTTCCACTTGGAAGACTTCGGTGGAGCCCAATGCCTGCCACACCAATTGGTCCATGTCCGCTTGCGAGAGGTCAATGTGTGTGCGGCCGTGCGCGCCGAATTCCATGCCCGCGGCTCGCATCTCCCGGACCATGTCCCAGGTCATGTAGCCTGGGGTGCGGTGGTTCACCACGTCGGTGATGATGAAAAAGGCGCCAATGAATCCGTACTTTTTCAGCAGGGGAAACGCGTGTTCGTAGTTGTCGAGATAGCCGTCGTCAAAGGTGATGATAATGGGCTTGGGCGGTAAGGGCCATCCCCGGGTCAGGTGATACACCAGGGCGTCTAAGGTGATGGTGGTGTACCCGGCCTCTTTCAAGTAGCGCAGGTGTGCTTCAAAACGCTCCGGTGGAACCGAAAGGTCGTAGCGGATCGCGTCCGCGTCCGGCGGAGGCACCGCGATGTGATGATACATGAGGATGGGCACGCGCGCTGTGCGGTGGATGCCGTCCGGCGTGGGGCCGGGGGTAGGCGTGGGGGTAGGGGTAGCGGATGGCGTGGGTGTGACGGTTGCTGTGGGTGTTGCGGAGGGTGTGGGTGAGGGATGGTCAAGTGGGGACGTGAGCGTCGGCAGGGGCCGCGTGGGGGTGTGGGATGCTGGTGGCAGGTTGTACGTTGCGGTTGGCGTTGGAGTGGGCAGGGTGAGCCAGGGACGCTGGCATTCCTTTTCCCGTTCTGTGAGTTGGGGGCCGATGGGCGCTGGCTTGTCTGTGGCCGTGGGGTGTGAAGGCGCTGGGGTAGGCGAAGGCGTGGGCGGGCGGTGGCATCCGCCCAACAGGATTGCCGCGAGGGAAGTGAATAGGAGTATGTAAAGGAGAGGACGGAACCAGAAGAGACCCTTACCTCCCACCTTTACAGGTCCGCTGTACGGGGTAAAGGTGGAGGGTAAGGGTCTAGGGAGATGGTGTTGCATAGGGAGTTCCCTTAGTAGATTCCCAGCATGTCTTTTGCTTCGTCGCTCATCATGGAAGGATTCCAGGGCGGCGACCATACCAGGTTGATCTCTACGTCTTCCAGTTGTGGGAATTTTTCGCGCACCCACCCTTCGGTGCTAGCCAGGATCTGAGGGCCGACCGGACACCCGGGCGCGGTGAGGGTCATGGTGATGATGGCTTTGCGTTCTTCAGGCAGGACTTTGATGTCGTACACCAGGCCCAGGTCCACGATGTTGATGCCGATTTCGGGATCGTACACGTGTTCTCTGATGACCTCGCGCACGGCATCTTCGGTTACGTTGAATGTTTCTGTCTCTGCTTGCTGTACAGGTTCCTGAATTTGGGTGCGTTCTTCAGCCATGAATCTTAAGACCTCCTTCGTATGATTAAGGGTTTGAGAATGTCCACTTTTCGCGGGGGATTGAGGCGAGTATTCCCGCGCGGTTTTCGCCTGTCACTCCTCCTCGTCCGGCCATGATGTGATGCCCCATGCTGCGGCTTTGAGGGCCTTGAGGGGTAAGAGCGCGCACTTCAGGCGTACGGGTCCCAAGGGAATGCCCAGCAATTCCAACACTTCTTCTTTGCCCCAGTGACGGAGTTCTTCCAGGGTTTTTCCTTTCACTTCCTCGGAAAGCATGGACGCGGAGGCCTGGCTAATGGTGCAGCCATGGCCCTCCCATTTGACGTCCACCACCCGACCGTCCTTCACTTTGAGCATGATGGTCACTTCGTCCCCACATACGGGGTTTTCATCATGGTACACCAGGTCGGGATTTTCCATTTTCCCCTTGTTGCGGGGGAACTTGTAATGGTCCAGGATTTCTTCTGCGTACAGGTCGTACATGGTGCTGTCCTTTACGTTGCAGATGATGGGTTGAAATCCGCCATCACTTTCCCAGGATGTCCACAACCCGCTGCAGCGCGGCTACCAGGCGATCCACGTCTTCCTCATTGTTGTAGATGTAGAAACTGGCGCGCGTGGTCGCTTTGACGCCGTAATGGTCGTGGACAGGTTGTGCACAATGGTGACCTGCTCGAACCGCGACGCCTTCCCGGTCGAGGATAGCAGCCACGTCGTGAGGATGGGCCGCGGCCAGGGTAAACGCGATCACTCCTCCACGTTCGTCCGGCCCAGGCCCTAATATGCGGATTCCTTCCACTTCTTGCAAGCGCTCGAACGCGTAGCGCACAATGTGGTGTTCGTGGGCGACGATGTTTTCCATGCCGATGTTCTCAAGGTAATCCACGGCTGCGCCGAGACCTATTGCTTCGACCACCGCGGGGGTGCCGGCTTCGAATTTGTAGGGCACGTCGTTCCACGTGGTTTTCTCAAAGGTCACAGAGCGGATCATGTCCCCGCCGGCCAGGAAGGGGGGCATTTCTTCCAGCAGTTCTCGCTTGGCGTAGAGAACGCCAATGCCGGTCGGTCCCAGCATCTTATGTCCGGAAAAGGCCAGGAAGTCACAGTCCCATGCCTGGACATCGGTGGGGAGGTGGGGGACACTTTGCGCGCCATCCACCAGGGCCAGGGCTCCAACCGCGTGCGCCCGGTCTACCAGTTCCTTTACGGGCGTTTTGGTCCCCAGGACGTTGGACATGGCTGTAAAGGCGAAGAGGCGGGTGCGTTCTGTGAGCAGGCGGTCCAGCGCGTCCATGTCCAGGGTTCCGTCGTCCCGGATGGGAACCCAGCGCAGGGTTGCGCCGGTGCGCTCGCACACCAGTTGCCAGGGCACGATGTTCGCGTGGTGTTCCATCTCTGTAACCAGGATCTCGTCCCCTGGCTTCAGGTTGTTTAACCCCCAGGTGTAGGCTACCAGGTTGATTCCTTCGGTAGCGTTGCGCACGTACACAATTTCTCGCCAGGAGCGAGCGTTGATGAAGCGGGCGATTTTACGCCGGGCCCCTTCGTACAATTCCGTGGCTTTTTCGCTCAGGTAGTAGATACCCCGATGGACGTTGGCGTAGTAACGGGTGTAGACTTCGTCCATGGCTTCGATGACCTGGCGCGGCTTCTGCGCTGAAGCCGTGCTGTCCAGGAAGGTGAGGGGCTTCCCGTATATCTCCTGGTGGAGCACCGGAAAGTCCTCGCGTATGCGTTGGACATCTACTGGTGTTTTCATGGGTCGTCCTCTCATAGGAATTGTGTGTCCGGCCCTGGGCCCTATTGGCTTATGATCATCCCTGGGAGAGGTGTTTTCTCTCCCAGGGATGTTTCACCCACCCATGGTCCTGATCTTCCTGGCCGTGTGTTATGCTTCTACGCCCAAGTCGGCCAGTTCAACTCCTAGCCGTTCAGCAATGGTCCACTCTAACTTGCGTTGCACGTCCGCGTTGTGAATGCGATCCAGTACTTCCTGGAAGAACCCGCTCACTACTAATCGCTCTGCTTGCTGGCGGTTGAGACCACGGCTTTGCAGGTAGAACAGGTATTCCTCGGGAATCTGGCCGGCGGTTGCTCCGTGCGTACAGCGTACGTCGTCTGCTTCGATTTCCAGGCCGGGTATGGAATCGGCTCGGGCTCTTCCGTCCAGCAGTAAGTTCCGATTTGCCTGGTACGCGTCGGTTTTCTGGGCTCCCGGCCATACTTTGATGTATCCCTGGTACACCGATCTACTAGTATCCTGCAAGGCCCCTTTGTAAAGCAAGTCGCTGCTGCATCGGGGAGCAATGTGGTGCTGCATGGTGTGGTGGTCGATGTGCTGGCTGTCTGTGGTGAAGTACAGCCCCAGGAGTTGTCCTTGTGCGCCCGGTTCCACCATGTCCAGGGTGATCCATGTTTTGCTCAGACGGCTTCCCCAGGACGCGATCAGGTGCGTGACGCGGGCGTCCCGTTTGGTGATGATGCGCTGGGTGCTGAAGTTCCACACGCTCAGGTCCCAGTTCTGTACGTGGACGTAGTTTAAGTCGCTGTTGGGACCTGGGTACAGTTCTACCACGCCGGCGTGCATGCCCTGTTCACCGCCGAAGAAGTCCTCCATAACGGTGACTGCGCCCCCCTCTTCCACTACGACGATGGTGTGGTAAAAGCCGGCCAGGCCTGGGGTGGTCAGCCGGGCGATGGTCTGCAAGGGCAGGGGAACGTGCACATTTCGCGGCACGTAGATAAATGTGCCTCCGTGCCAGAACGCGTAGTGGAGTGCCGCGAATTTGTTCGCGTCCATTGCGACATTTTGGGCAAATGTGCTCTTTACCAGATCCGGGTAGTCCCGCACGGCTGTGTGCAGGTCCGTGTATATGACTCCTTGCGCTGTTAAGTCTTCCTGCAGGTGGTGGTAGAGGGCTTGCCCGTCCACCATGACCAGTTCTCCCGCGGAGGTGAGTTCGGCCAGGTGGTCCCGGTAAATCCGGGCCAGGTCGGCCTCGTGATCGACTTCTGCCCTCTCGTCGAGCACAAAGGGGTGATAAGCATCCAGGTGGAAGCCCCGCAAGGGTGTGCGGCGCCACGTTTCTTCCTTGCCTGTAGGCCAGGGCATGGATTGGAATGTGTGCCACGCGTTTAAGCGCAGGTCCAACATCCACCCCGGCTCGTCCAGCATCTCGGAAAGTGCCTTGACCGCGTCTTCACTGAATGTTGTGTCCACTGTTCGTGCGCTTTTCACGTGTATATAGCCTCCTGTGTCAGGTTTTCCGCTCTATCTTGCTTTGTTACCCGATGGACCCTTCCATCTGGAGTTGGATAAGTCGGTTCAATTCAATGGCGTATTCCATGGGAAGTTCCTTGGTCATGGGTTCGATGAAGCCTGCGACGATCATGGCCGTGGCTTCCTCCTCGCTGAGCCCACGGCTCATCAGGTAGAAGAGTTGTTCCTCGCCAATCTTGCTCACCGAGGCCTCGTGGCCGATTTCCACGTCGTCCTCGGCCACTTCGATGTAGGGATAGGTATCGGAACGGGAATAGGGGTCCAGGAGCAACGCGTCGCAGACTACGTTGGCTTTGACGTGGTGCGCGCCTCGGGTTACTTTGAGGAGTCCGCGGTAGGATGCACGACCACCATCCTTGCTGATGGATTTGGAGATGACCCGGCTGGTGGTGTAGGGCGCGGCGTGTATGATCTTCGCGCCCGCGTCCTGGTGCTGTCCCCGCCCTGCAAACGCGATGGAGAGCACTTCGCCGTGGGCTTTGGGACCACGCAGGATCACCGCGGGGTATTTCATGGTCACTTTGGAGCCCAGGTTGCCATCCACCCATTCCATGGTGGCGCCTTCATACGCGACCGCGCGCTTGGTCACCAGGTTGTACACGTTGTGGGACCAGTTCTGGATGGTGGAATAGCGCACGCGGGCCCCTTCTTTGACGATGATTTCTACCACTGCCGCGTGCAGGCTTTCGGTGGAGTAGATGGGCGCGGTGCACCCTTCTACGTAGTGGACGAAACTTCCTTTGTCCGCGATGATCAGGGTGCGCTCGAACTGGCCCAGGTTTTGCGCGTTAATGCGGAAGTACGCTTGTAAGGGAATGTCCACGTGGACCCCTTCGGGCACGTAGATGAAGGTGCCGCCTGACCAGACTGCGCTGTTCAGCGCGGCGAACTTGTTGTCGTTGGGAGGCACGACGGTCGCGAAGTATTCCCGAAACAGGTCCGGGTACTCCTTGAGCGCGGTGTCCGTGTCCAGGAAGATGATGCCCTGTTTCTCCCACTGTTCTTTGAGGGAGTGGTACACGACTTCGCTGTCGTACTGGGCTCCCACGCCAGCCAGGAATTTGCGTTCTGCTTCCGGGATCCCCAGGCGGTCGAAGGTGCGTTTGATTTCCTCGGGCACGTCCTCCCACGAACGCGCTTGGTGGTCCGTGGGTTTGATGTAGTAATACATGTCGTCGAAGTCAATGCCTGAGAGGTCCGCCCCCCATGTGGGCATGGGCTTGGACCAGAATATTTCCAGGGCCTCGTGCCGGAATTGACGCATCCAGTCCGGCTCTCCCTTGATGTCTGAAATCATGTCGATGATCTCGTGGTCCAGGCCCTTACGGGGCTTGAACACGTATTCGACTTCATCGTGGAACCCGTATCGCTCCGCGTAATCTTCCTTTAACCCTTCCAGCAGTTCCTTGTCGCTTTTTGTCGCCATTCCTGTTGCCTCCTTCGGTTTCTGGAACGTCGGGCATTGTGCATTACGCCGCGGGGGTGGGCTGGGTCCCGAATTGCTGTCGGATCCAATCGTACCCTTTGGCTTCTAATTCTTCGGCCAGTTCAGGACCGCCGGAGAGGACTATACGGCCGTCAAAGAAGACGTGTACGTGGTGGGGCCGAATGTAGTTCAGAATGCGCTGGTAGTGGGTGATGATGAGTACCCCCAGGTCCGGTCCGACCAGCCGGTTTACGCCCTCGGCCACAGAGCGCACGGCGTCAATGTCCAACCCGGAGTCGGTTTCGTCCAGGATGGCGAACTTGGGTTTCAGCATGGCCAGTTGGAGGATTTCCACCCGCTTCTTCTCCCCTCCGCTGAAACCGTCGTTGAGGTAGCGACGGGCAAAGGAGGGATCAATGCCCAGCATCTCCATTTTTTCCGTCAACTCCCGACGGAATTCCCGCATGGGCATCAGGTTGGATCCGATGGGCGCGTTTTCGTCTTTCTGTGCGGTGTACCCGCGCACCGCGCTCACGGCCTGACGCAGGAAATGAGCCAGGGTGACGCCGGGAATGGCGACCGGGTACTGGAAGGCGAGGAAGATCCCGGCCCGTGCCCGTTCATCCGGCCCCATCTCCAGAATGCTTTCCCCGTCCAGGAGGATATCTCCCGAGTACACTTCATATTGTGGGTGTCCCATGATTACGTACGCCAGTGTGCTCTTGCCGGACCCGTTCGGTCCCATAAGCGCGTGGATTTCTCCCTGGCGTAGGGTAAGGTTCACGCCCTTTAAGATTTCCTTGCCTTCTATACCCGCATGTAGATCGCGAATTTCCAGTACACTGGTCATAGCGAGCCATCGTCTCCTTTCTAAGGGTTTTGACTTTGTGGGCAGTGTATTATGTGAGTTCGATCTCGAACACGCACTCTTGGCCTTCTTCCATCATGCATTGACGCATGGATACAGGAACGCCCAGCATTGTGGACATGATGTTTCGCTCCATTTCGCACACAGTGCGGTGCTGGTGCGCGAGTTCGTGGTAAGGGCACGTGTACTCGTGAATTTCGATGCGATCGCCGTTGACGATCATGTCCGCGACAATGCCCTGTTCGTTCAGCAGCCGTGTGAGTGTGCGCACCCGCTCTTCAACGGTTTGGCCGTGAATCTGCTCGCGGTATTTGGCGGCCAGGCGTCGGGATACCCGGTGGAGAAGATGTCGGACTTTTTCCTCCCCCTCCATTTGGTAGAGTTCTTCCAGAAGGGCGGTGATGAACGCGTCGGTGTGTCTCCCCATCACTGCTCGTGCCTGAGGGGTGAGGGTGTAGACTTTGATGGGACGACCGACGCCATGGCGCTCTGTGTGAACTTCAATCAGGCCCTCGGCCAACAAGCGCGATAGATGGGCGCGAATTGCTGTTCCGCTCAGACCCAATGCTCTCTGTAATTCTTTGACTGTGCTGGGCCCCTCTCGGAGCAAGATGTCTAGAACTTGCCCCGCGGCCGTGTCCCTCCACTTTTGTAATGTCACGTGCAATGCTCCTGTCCCAATACAGTCCGTACTGTGTGCTTTGCTTAAAAGTCGACCCTCTGTTGGGATCCTGTCCCATTATAAAAGGTGGGTTTTTTCTGTCAATTTTGAAAGCGAGAATAGCAAAAATTGAGGGTCTCTCACAGCCGTCGTTCCTCAATTGAGGCTACGATTCCCAGGTGCCAGAGGAACAGGAGCATCAGGTCCGGCAGGAGGAAGGATTGGTCCACCAGGCCGTGGGCAATGCCGTAGAGGATGCCGCCTGTGGCAGCGATGACCAGTGCCCGGGACATGGAGGGGGAGGGGAGGGAGCGCAGGGTCTCTTGCACTTTGTGGAGGAAGATCCACAGGGTCGCAAGTATCCAGAACAGGCCCAGAAGGCCAAATTCCAGCCAGAAGTGGAGGAGGATGTTGTGCGGGTGAGAGAGGTTGGGTTCGGGGTAGTCCCGTCGTGGGAGGTACGCGCTGCGGAAGTAGTAGAGGAAATTGTCCGGGCCTACTCCTTTCCACCAGTGGTCTTTGACCATGCGCAGGGAGGATTTCCAGAGTTCCACCCGCAGCGCCAGTGTTCCGGTCCCCGTTACCAGGGTGCGAAAACGGGGGGTGGTGAGGAGGGGAATTTGCAGGAGGAGGAGTAGGAGAATGGCTGCCAGCGCGTACACCTTCCCCCGTTTGCCGTACATCCATCCCAGGAAGAGGAGGGTGATGGGAATTCCTACCAGGAGGGCTCCACGGGAGAAGGTCCCTACTATGCTCAGGAGCAGCAGTCCGGCGATGACCGCATATCCTTGCCGTGGGGGGAGTCCGGGTAGTGCGCGAGGCCACTCTCGCTCTTCTCGGGACCGATCACGGGGCGAGCGGGCTGCAGGTAAGAACAAGGCGAGGGCCGCGGCCATGGCGAATGAGCGTCCCAGGATCAGTGCGAGATTGTTCGGGGATCCGTACAGGCCACGCAGCCGCCATACGCCTTCCGCGTAGGAACCCTCCGGATGGTAGAAGAGGAGGACAATGCTGGCCAGCACGGCTAGAACGCTCCCCCACAGGAATCCGTTGACCAGGTACGCGCCAAATTGGGGAATGTCACTTTCTGTGGTCATCAGCACTCGGTGACGGTGGAGCCAGGAACGCGCTCGCCGGGGGATGTGTTGCCGCGCGATGTGCACGTGGTCCCGCCAGCGCGAGCGAAGGATGCCGTAGAAGAGCACAGGTTCAAGAACAACCCATCGGAGTTCACGCCAGGCTACTTCCTTGTAGTGTGCCTGCCACGCGGCCAGGAATCCCAAGGGAATGAGCAGGAGGACCATGACATCCAGCGCGTTACGGGGGCCCGCGCGTTCTACAAGTACGCGCCCGCCGCGGGTGAGCCGAAATTGCCACGGCATGTCCGGATCTTCAACTACGGCCAGGACGGTCTCCGCGGCCAAGCGCAATATCCAGGCCAGGGTGACCAGGACGATGTACGTTTCCACCAGGCTAAACTGCATGGGCCCCAGGTGTTTGGGGACGGCAACAAAGGGTGTGACCCCGAGCACGGCGACCAGTCCCCAATCAGGTCGGTAGAGGATCAGGCCCGCGATCAGTGTCAGGGTGATCACGCTGGTGAGCAGGGTGGGCGCGACCATGTAGAAGGCGGTGAGGATGGCAATTAGGCCCGGATATACTACCGGTTCTGTCGGTGCCCAGGTGGCCCACAATGTTAACCGCACAAACGCCCCCACAGCGAGAAGGGCTAGAAATCCCAGCAGGATGTAGGGACCCAGTGGGCGGTTTCGACTGATGATCAGGGTGGTTACGCCCGGGGGATCGAAGCGGAAGACCAGGGTATGGGGTTCCAGGGATAAATGGTCCCCCAGCACGTGCTCTCGGTTCGCGTCCAGGAGGATGGACCGTTCTTCGCCGTCCAGGCTGGCTTCGACCGCGACCAGTTCCTGGGCGATGATGCTTATTCGATTGCCCTCGGCCCGAATGGTGTGGCGGAACTGGGCATCTGGGTAGGCCCAGATCCAGGTGCCAGGAGCGTACCGTCCCACGCCAATGAGCGGCGGCGGCGCGGTGAGGTCCTGGAACGCGTGGTACACGGGCCGGGGTTGCCAGTTGGGACGGAGTAAGGCAAATCCCCACAGGGGGTCATCCTGGGGTACGTTCGGGTAGAATTGGTCCCAGGTGAGCAGTCCTAGCCAGGGCCACTCCTGGCGTTTACGACGGTACACATCTTTGACGTATTGGGCCTGTTCTTCCTCGCTGACTGTGCCCCAGATGCTCGGCCGACCCGTCCAGTCTGGCGGGGTGGCGTGACGCCCCCACCCGACCACCCAGATGGGGGTTTTGCGGTCTCCGTGATGTTCCATGACCTCGCGCAGGAGCACCAGACGGACAACTCCCAGTTGGTCCGGGGTGTAATTCCGACTCCAGGGGTGGCTGTTGTCCCGGTCGTAAGCCTTGGCTCCGAGGATGTCGAATGTGCCTTTGGCTCCGGCCCGGTACATGGCGTCCAGGTAATCGATGTCGCTCATGTTGTAGGGTTCGTGGAGGGTTGTTGGAGCCAGGCCCGCGCTGAGGATGTACGCGTGGGGGTCTGCCTCTCGGATCGCTTGGCCAACCCGACGCAGCATGCGCACGTACCCTGCTGGGTCCACTTGTTTGTTTCCCCAGAACGGTGTGACGTTGGGTTGGTCCCACACCTGGTAGTAATCGATGTAGTCGCTGTACCGTCGCGCCAGGGTCGCGGCAAATCGGGCAAACGCGTCCACGTCTGTAGGCGGTACCACGGGGTTGTCTTCTTCCCCGCGCGGACGAAGCCATGGAGGGGTGCCGTCAATCAGGGCGATGATGCCGAGACCTCGCCTGTGTATTGCTTGGACGATTTGGTCATAAGGGGCCCATTGGTATGTCCCGGCCGCGGTTTCGATCGCGAACCAGGGGAAGCGCATACGTACCCATCCAAATCCTCCCCGCACTACCAGGTCCAGGGCCCGTTCCCGGTCGGGCTCTGAAAGTGGGACCAGGTCCACGTTGACCGCGTAGGGTTGCACGTCTGTGTGAGGTATGCGCGGGGGAACACCGTACACAACGCCCCGGGTCTGGCGGTGGATGCTGTTCAGGAGGAAGGGGATGGGGGCCAGGGCCAGGGCGAGCAGGATAAAGGTGATGATGACGCGTCGCCAGCGTGGCGGTTCGATATATGTGGGCCCGGTTTGTGTTTTCATGGCGATCGTCCCTCTCCCAGCAACTCGCGTTCTTGAGGCGGAAGGTTGGTGATGTGATGTTGCCAGTCTTCCGGTGTGTCCAGGTCGTGGAGAACGCCTGGTGATGTGTAGAGGTAGACTGAGGCGTTGGCTTGGTAAGCCTGGATGACGTGACGGGTGAAACTGCCCTGGCCAAAGGCCAGGGGGATGATGTGCGGCGGACGTAGTAACAAGGCGTTTGTCCCTTCCCCCCGATGGTCGGCCGCGATGATCACGACGGGCGGTGGTAACGCGCGTGAGAGGCGCCACATGTGTTCGATGTCCTGCGCGGATAGGCGGGGCAAGTCTGCCGGCAGGATCAGGGCTGCTTGATACCCGCGCGTGTCAGCCCAGGCTAGCGCGTCGCTTAAAGATCGGTTGAGGGGAATGTCCCACCGGACATTGTGACCGGCCGGGAGTGTTTGTTCAAAGTCGGCCACATTGACTCGCCAGGCCCCGGATTCCACCAGTACGTTCACGCCCTCCTGGCGGGCCCATTGGACCACCCGCGGATCTCCGGTGATGACCCACACGTCTCCGGGAACTCGCGCGCGTCGGGCTGTCCGCACGACGTGGGTGAATAGGTGTTTTGTCAACGCTCGACGACGGTGTGGTGGTAGGATGGGAGCGAGGCGTTGTTTGGATCGGTCAATGGGTTTAAGCGGGATGAAGATGACCAGATCCGGCGCGTTCATAATGTTGTTCCCTTTTCCAGGAGGTTCAGGGCGACTCGGGCAACGCGTTCCTTGTCCTCGTCCGAGGTCATTACGGTGTTGGTGATGGCCACTCGGATGCCCAGGGAGGCGATGGGTTCCGCAAGGTGGGCGTCCTGTTCGTCCAGGACAAACGCGGCCAGGATGTCCTGATAGTGGCGTGCTACTACCAGGGCCGAGGGTTCGTGGCCGAATTCCCGCATGAGTTTGGCCAGCGGCCCTTTGATCGCGTGTCCGCCTACAATGGGGGTAATGGCAACGACGTGGTCTTTGCGTTCGCGCAGGAGATCCCGCACGCCAGGCAGGTTCAAGATGGGGTCTACGCTCAGGTAGGGGTTGGAGGGGGCGATGACGATGGATTGTGCTTCACGCAATGCCTGGAGTACGCCGGCCGCGGGGCGAGCCTTGTCCGCGTGTTGGAAGTGGATGGCCTTTACCGGGGGGGCCTGGCGTCTCTGGACAAAGTATTCCTGGAAGGGTAGTGTGCCTTCGGGGGTGATGATGAGTGTGCGTATCGGGTCATCGCTCATGGGGAGGATGCGTGCTTGAATGCCCAGCGCACGACGCAGGTGGTCGGTAATGCGACTTAGGGGCCAGCCTTGATCTTTCAGGTGGCGTCGGATAATGTGGGTGGCGAGGTCTTTATCTCCCAGCCGAAACCAGGTGGGGGCGCCGTAGCGGCCTAACATGTCCAGTGCGTGGAATGTGTCCCCTGCGATGCCCCATCCCTGTTCGCGATGGTAGATGCCTGCTAAGGTGTACATTACTGTGTCCAGGTCCGGGGAGATGGGGAGGCCGATGTGTTCGAAGTCGTCGCCTGTGTTGACAATCACGGTTAGTGTGTTGGGTGGCAGGATACGGTACAGGCCGAGCGCGATTTTGGCTCCGCCCACGCCGCCAGCAAGGGTTACAACAGGTGGGTGGGCGGGGGCTGCTGAGGTGTTTTGCTCGATGGGCTCGGGTTTTTGTGATGGTCCAGGTATGGTCATGGCGATTTCCTCCACAGGGCGGCGGCTTCGCAGAGGGTGTTCGGCCGGATAGCCAACAGTGATGAACGCTTGTGGGTCCCACGTTTTGGGTAAGCCCAGGACTTCGCGGATGATGTCCTGGGCAAAGAGGGGGGCACATATCCAGCACGCACCCAGGCCGTAGTGGTGGGCGGCCAGGAGGATGTTCTGGGCGGCCACGGCAACGCTCTGGACGCCGAGCAGGTAGCCCGCGCGCGTTCGGCGTTCATCCTCGTAATGGTCCAATTCCTCTGTGTTCAGAACGAGCAGGATCAGCACGGGCGCTGTGGTCAGGCGTCGAATGGACCGTTGTCCGCGCGCTTCGGCCTCGTCTCGGGGCCAACCGTCGGCCACCAGGTCCGCGACCATGCGTTGGGCCATCTGCCGGGCCATGTTTTCCCGCTGGGGCCCTGGTTCAACGATGATGAACCGCCAGGGCTGTCGGTTATGGGTGGATGGGGCCCAGCGTGCGGCTTCGATCAGCGCGTTCACCAGGGACCGGGGCACGGGTCGGTCTTGGTAACGACGAATGGACCGGCGTTCCCGTATAAGGGCCCAGAAATCCGCCTCGTTCATGGTGGCCGCTGTTCTCCTTGCTTGGCGTTTCTCTACCGAGTGTTCTGCGGTCTGTGATCTTAGTCTGCCTGGAGACGGGGCGCAAATGGGACGTTGGTTGTTTAGGGGATTTCCCCTCAATGGAGGGGGATGTTCCCCTCTATGAGGTAGAGCCTTTCCACACGCGTTGGATTTCTTCGGCGGGGATGGGCCCTTCGCGCAGGATGATCGGTTGGTCCGCGGTGCAGTCCACGACTGTGGAAGGACGGCCTCCTGGCGTGGGACCACCGTCCAGAATGAGGGGGATACGTCCCCCTAGTTGGTCCATCACGTCTTGAGCGGTGAGCGCGGGGGGATGATGGCTGAGGTTCGCGCTTGTGGCCGCGAGGGGACGTCCTAACCGCCGGATCAATGCCCGCAGGGGTTCGCACGCGGGGATGCGGACGCCGACCGTATCTCCGCCTGCCAGGAGGACTTTGGGCAGTTCGGGACGAGCCGGGAGGACCAGGGTGAGGGGGCCTGGCCAGAAGGCCTGGGCCAATCGGTGGGCGCCAGCGGGAAAGGAACGGATAACGTGCCATACATCCTCAATGTCTGCCAGGAGCAGGGGGATGGGTTTATCGGTGGGGCGTTCTTTGACTTCGTACAAACGCCGGATCGCGTCGGGATTTAGTCCATCCGCGGCTACGCCGTACACCGTATCTGTTGGGACCGCGATGACGTGTCCCGTGCGCAGGAGGGACACGGCGAACGCGATGGCATCGGGTGCGTCTATGGGTTTGCAGACGGTTTTGTAACGGACAGCGTACATGTTTGAACTCTTCCCCTCCTTATCGCAACACAGTGTAACACGATCCAACGAGAACTTCAAGCCTGGCGAGGAGACAACTTAGGGCTTATCAATGCTGAGGGAAAGGGATAGAATATGGGGGAAAAGAAGGGCAAGGAAGGAGGGGGACAAGATGGGAGAGGAGGTTGTGCAAGCCTCCGAGCGTCGTGGGTTATTGAGGTATTTGGCCGAGGTGCGGGATCCTCGGCGGGGCCAGGGACGTGTATATCCGTTGGCGGGGCTTTTGGGGATGCTGGTGCTGGCGGCGGTG
>CAYOAZ010000055.1:0-28108 GCA_964402285.1 uncultured Anaerolineae bacterium
CGCGCCTGATAACACACCCCCAACGATCCACCTGACCATGCCGGGGGTAATCACCCAGACATATCTATTGCAACCGGATGTCGAGGATAATCAGGGCATTGACCGGGTTGTCTTTGAGGTTGATGGTCACCGAGTGCACACCGCCTACAGCGCGCCTTTTGAGTATTTGCTGGATCCGAAAGATTTCTCCGAAGGTGCACATCACATCACCGTGACAACCTGGGACCAGGCGGGCTATCGTCGGGAATGCTCGCGTGTTGTGGACATGATTCCCCGCGCGCCTGACACCACTGCGCCGGAGGTGACCATTCACTCTCCCCGAACGAACACCTCATGGCGCTGCTCTGTTTCCCTAAACGTGGAGGCTGTGGATCCCCTTCTCTTGACCCAAGAGCGCGCGGGGCTCCGGTCTTTCTCTGTTTACCTGGACGCCACGGAGCCGGAAAGGTTGCTCCGATTCTGGCTAGTGCGGCAGGACCCCTTGCCCTATACCTACACCTTTACGTCCGATCTAAACGTTGGATACTTACGTGATCAGCACACACTCATTGTGCAGGTGAGCGACGGAGCCGGCAACGTGGGCCAGGCCAGCGTGCCCATCACCCTGGAACCGTGTGTCACCCGGGCAGGAGAAGTAAGAGTGACCCGTGAGAACCTGCAAAGCCAGGGCACAATCATTACCTTTGACCTGGTGATCACCAATGAAGGGCCCAGTACTGTGTACAATGTGGAGGTGTGGGACTTCAGTTATGGTTTCCAGGTGGCTTCGACAGATCCCGGCACCGAAGTCAGGTACTGGTACGACGTCCCTCTGACGCACAGTTTATACTACGACCGAGCACGAGCCAGTCAGGCCATTGTGCACATAGATGAATTAGGTTCGGGGCAAAGCCGTCGATTCTCCTTCACGGCAGTGCCTATCCTCTTTGCGAACCCCGCCATCCCATCCTACAACTACATCATTGGTGAGAGTACGTGGGTACGCTTTCGAACCGCCCAAGATGAGACGGGCACAGAAATCGTTTATCCCACTGCTGCTCAGCCGGCCCGTCGGCTCCCTGTTCACGACCTCTTTGCTGCGGCTGACTATCTCATCATTACTCATCCAGGCCGGTTGATCAGTCAAAACCCCGGTAATGAAGCCGGCGTACATCAATTGCTTCAGAAGGCGGCCCGGCTGGCTGCCCTTCGTGGGGGTGTATTGGGCTACCTGGAAGGGAACATGAGCGAGGTATATATCCGTTCTCTGATTCGCCCCCGCGGCTCTTGGGCTCAGGCGTTGAACGCCCGTTTCCGCCAAACCCTGGGCGGATACGTGCTCATCCTGGGCGAGAGCGAAATCGTCCCCGCCTGGGACCTTACGACAAACGATGTACCCCTTTCCGATCAACCTTACGCGGATACTCAGGGGGCAGACTCGGCTCCGGAACTCGTGGTAGGGCGTATCATCGGCAATACGGCCGAAGACTTGGGCGCCGCGTTGGATACCGCCCTGGATTTGGCTGAAGGGCGAGGATACACGCATCAAGGCGGTTTGGTTACCAGTGGCCGGGAGGGCTCCTGGGAAGGGTTTATCCCCTCTGCGGAGGCCATTGAACGTGCCCTGGAAGCCAAAATGGATCCCCATGTAGGGGCTACCGCAATTCATTGGATGTGGCACATCTACAAGGAGCAGATACCCGTAGGATTTGCCCTCCCTGTGGAAAGTCAAGATGCTTTTGTACTGGCCGACGTAGATGGAGACAACGAAGCCGAAGTTGTAGTTGCCAGTAACACCGGCTTATCGATCTACCAACATGGGGATCTAGGCGGTCCGGCAAGTTCTCCGTCATACGTAGATACCTCTTGCCGTACCTCCTTGGACGCGCCCATGTTTATGGCTGCAGGAGACCTTGATGGAGACAATCGAGAGGAACTGGTCCTGGTGTATCCGGGGCATTCTGTGCTAGTTGTCTGTTCTCCACGGGGGTTCGGTCGGAGAGTATTTAACCTTGGGTTCACTGTGCCAGAGGATGTAACCCTCGCCGTAGGGGATCTCGTTTCGGGAGGAAACGACGAAATCGCCATCTTTACTCATAATGAAGGCGAATCTACAGGGCGGGTACGTGTGTTCCGTGTTTCGAGTGGAATGAACCGCCTTATATCTTATGGAAGCCATACACTTCCTTACAATTCCTCCTTTGCCGTCGCTATAGAAGATGTTTTGCCCAATTCAGGCGACGAAATTGTTGTTGGAAACTCCCAAGATGGGCATGTTCACATTTACCAATACGCTCCCTGGCAGGAACTGGCAGTCCTGGAGGATGAAGACGAGGTTTACTTCACGGAGGGAGATGCTCTCGTTGTGGGTAATGTGGATGGGGATTCGCAGAAAGAGATTGTTGTACTAAGCAATGACGTGATAAACGGAAAAAAGCGCGTGTTTATCTTCGACCTGGCAATAAAACCGAACACGGTCCAGTATCGTTTGTACATTCGTGACATGCCTTTAAATGAAGCACGTGTTTCTGCAACAGGTCCAGGGGATGATATGGTTTCCATTGGAGACCTGGACGGCGATGATCGTGACGAGATTGGCTTGGCACGACCACAAACTAATCGGTTTTACTCATTAGACGCGGGATATCCCCACATGTGGAAACCCCGCATACTGGCGACCATACAACGATTGTGGCCACTCGTGGACGTCCTCCTGATGCGAGGACATGGAAACAGCGGTTTTCTTTCCCCCTTTGCTGCTGATGAAATTGCTCAGTTCGGTTGGGGCAATAAACACCCCTTCGTGTGGGGACTTTCGTGTCTAACAGGGAACTACGAAGGAAACCGCGATGTAAGTTTTGCCGAGGAATTTTTAAAGCAGGGGGCGGGTGCCTATATCGGCGCGACCCAGGTAACCATGAGTAACTATAACACAGAAGGAGGCCGCATATTCGTTGAACATTGGGATGTGACCGAGCCAGTAGGCAAGGCTTTTGCTCGCTTTGAGCGCGACCGGGCACGGGTAAGTGTGGACTGGCAAGCATGGGTCCAAAAGTACAACTTCTACGGTGACCCACGCATGGGACCGCCCAACGCCCAAGACCGACTATCCGTTCGCTCACACTTGCAAGAGACATCTCTTCCGGAGACCTTAACCGTAAAGGTCCCCATGTATCAAGTCACCCAGGTAGATGGTTATGACGAAGTGTCCATCCCCAACGGAGATCACCTTCTGGAGGTAGGAAAACCCCAGGTGCCTACATACATATATCGTATCCCTCTGCCTGTGGGATACCGAGTGCAACATATCACCCTGGTAGAGAAGACCAACCTTCATGTAGCTGATAATTTGGAATTACCTCTTACCCAACCATACACCGATACCTTTACACTCGATGCGGCAGCGGCTTCGATGAAAGATACAGACGACACACTTTATCCGGGGCACGACTTTACGTGGACTGTCGTAGAGAATACAGACGGTACGGGTACCTTGTACTTGAGACTTTATCCGTTCCAGTACAATGCTCAAGCCGCGCGGGCTTACTTCTATCAACAATTCCGCTTCCGTCTGGAGTACAGCCACTCCGACGTACACATCACCCAGGTAACTCCCTCTTGCCAACGCTGTCCATTGGACGAACCCGTTCAAGTGGACGTATCGCTTGAAAATGCCGGGGAATCCCAGGATGTCACTGTGGAGGTGTTCATTAAAGACCCGGTGAACGGCGAACGCGTAACTGGCTTAATGTTACGCACATTACACGACTTCGCAGGCAAGGCGTCCTATCGGCTCACCTGGGATCCTGCGGACATGCCTCCACGGCTTTACGTGGTGGATGCCTGGGTGCGCGATACCCAAGGCCACGTACTGGCTCATGCGACAGCCTTTTTGACGTTGGGGGTCAAGGAGGCTGTGCTTCGCCACCTGCGGGCCACGCCGCGCTACTTCACCCCCGGAGAATCGGTGAACCTGTCCCTGGATGTGTACAACGCGGGGGATGTTCCCCTGGACGGTGTGCTCAGCATCCAAATTTTCGACACATCTGGCACTGAGGTGCAAGCATTCAGGGACGAAATCACCCATCTGGCTCCGGGGCAGAGTCGGACAGTTTCCCATACCTGGAATACAGCCGGTGTGGCAAACGGGGAGTACATAGTCCAAGCGGTCTTCCGCTTCGCCAGCCGAGCCACACCTTTTGCCGTGCTCCCCATCGGTACCCAAGAGTACATGCCGCGGCGCTACCTACCTGTAATCATGCGGTGAAATGAAAAAGGTCCGTGTGAGTGAAGCAGGCAAAATCTGCTTCACTCACACGGACGGAAGGAGTAAAGGAGCGATTATGAATATTCCAGAACACAAAGTCGCAGTAATGCTTTGGTTGACACTTCTACTCGTGCTGTTTTCCATTTTACTGTTTCCTTCCTCATGGGCAGGAAGTGAAACAGTATCTAATGAAGCACCCGTTGGTCTCTATTACGCTGACGGATACAAAAGCCCCGGCACCATCCATCGACTGGACCCTGCCACATCCCTGGAAACGACCTTCTATCAACGTCCCCGTTCAAGGCTCACCAACTTCACCCTGGATCGGTTCCCGAGTGAACTCTACTTTGGTTACACCAACACACGCTACATCTACAAGGTCACAAAGACGGATACTGGGTGGGGGAATGAGGAAATCGTGTACACCCACACCACATACGTTCGTGACCTTGCTTTTGGCCCTGATAGAGCGCTCTACTTCAGCGAGGCCTACGGAGCAGGACGGGACGGGATCATTTATCGATTGGAGGGGAACACGGCAACACCTTACTTCACCGTCCGCTTGGCAGAATTGGGGACCGGCTGGAGAGGTGACTTCACGTTCGATGAGAACGGCATCCTGTATCTCACCCCAGGAAATTTCCGACCAGGGCGGATATTCCGGGTAGAAAATGGACAGGTGCATAAGATTTTTGAGTCCCCGGACCACATGATCGCGGGCATCTTTGTCCGCAACGGCAAGGCCTATTACACCGATTGGGGACAACACATATACGTTTTAGACCTGGCAACGGGTCAGGAACAGGTGCTCCACACTAAGCACAACGCGCACTGGCTCTCCGACGTGTACGTTGTAGGAGACATTTCAGTTATGCCCAGTCCCACGCCCACACCTGTCTCCAGTTTCTGGTTGCCAATCGTGATGAAATAAACACATTGAGGAGGCCAACTATGAACGTTCGCATGTGGGGCCGCTTATCATTACTGCTCGGCACCTTCTCGCTGGTTCTGATAGCCTGGCTATTCCTCCTCAACGGGAGCCCTCTGGCCAAGGCCGATGGACCGAACACCCTTTTTGTCGCGCCCAACGGGAGCGGTAATGCGTGCACCCAAGCCCACCCCTGCGCGCTGCACACCGCGTTGACCCAGGCCCAGGATGGCGACCTCATCTACCTGGCCGGGGGTACTTACACGGGCACCGAGGACCCGGTTATCAGCACCACCCTATCCATTACCCTGTACGGGGGGTGGGATGGCACCCCCACCCATCCCGTGGTGCGAAATCCGGAGGCATATCCTACCACCCTGGACGGGGAGTCTCAGCGGCGCGTAATGTACCTGCAGGGACCTTCCACCGTGGTACTGGATGGATTCACCATCGCCAACGGCCGGGTCTTCTCCACCTCCTATCCGTGGCAAGGTGCAGGGTTATACGCCCGAGATGTCCACCTCACCCTGCGCAATATGACCTTCTCCCACAACATCCTGGACACCTTTGACAAGAAAGGCCCCTGGTGGGGATACGGCGGCGGGGCCTATGTAGAAGGAGGAACACTGGTAATAGACCACGTGACTTTCTCACGCAACAAAGCGTGGTCCCAGATCGCCAGTTTGGGCGGTGGGTTGGCCGTTATGCACTCCACTTCCCTCCAAGTGGCGGACAGCGTTTTTCGGGAAAATGACGCCTGGCACGGCGGCGGACTCTACGTCGAGGGCGACACAAATACTCCCATATGGGTCACGATGACAAATACCCTTTTCACGGATAACGGCTGGGGCAAAACAGAGGGAAGAGGCTACGCCGGCTACGCGGGGGGCGCCCATCTCGTCAATGCTGAGGTGTTCCTGGAGGATGTGCGCTTTCAGCACAACTATGCGGCCATGGATCGCGGTGCCCTGGCCTTATCTCATGTTCAAGGACGCATCGAGCGCGTCACCTTGCTGAACAACATGAGTCGCCGCGTCTCCGGATTATACCTTTTCGAAAACTCTGTTATTACCTTTACCAACGCCGTTGTCGCCAACAATCGCACCACCGGTTCAGTGGGATATCGATCAGCCATCAACGTTTGGAACAGTCGAGCGACATTTTTCCACACCACCATCGCCAGCAACGACACACCCGCTGGGCTGCTGCTTCGATATGCATCAGTCAGCCTAATCAACACCATTATCGTCAGTCATACGGTGGGCATTTCCGTCTCCGCGAGAAGTTCGGCCACGCTGGACCACACCCTCTGGGGCGCGGGTGATTGGGCCAACGGCTCGGACTGGGATGGCGATGGGACGGTGACGACCCAGTACGACGTGTACGGCGATCCCGCGTTTGTCAACCCCGCAGCAGGGGACTATCACATCCAAGCCCATTCCGCGGCTCGGGACACGGGCGTGGACGCAGGAATTCCCGTGGACATTGACGGTGAGCCACGACCTTTTGGACCGGCACCTGACATCGGTGCAGACGAGTGGAAACCCTGGAATTCGGCTTATATGCCATATGTACCCATTGAACGTCCATAGGTAAACTCAAGTAACTTCGGCAGTGTGGCGGTATACTGACTTTTGTTCAGACCAAATTCGGAAGTGACTGAAATATCTGCCGCGATATAGTGTACGGCACTCCATATGGCCTCTCCACATGGCGCACTCAATACATTGATCAGGATTCACCAGAGTTCATCTGGAGTCCATCTGAAATATAAGTGAGGAGCAAACCTTTGCAGGACAGGAAAGACATGGTATTATCAAAGAGTCCGTCAGAGACAACACGGACACTTTGAACTAGCACCTGTCTGACCTAAAATTTACCTGGAGCACCTCCTCCCCGCTCCGGACTACCGCATGCCTAGTGCGTCAGTGTGACTAGAGGGTGGCCCCAACGGGGAAGCGCTCGGCTTCACCAATTTCAAAGCGTTGAGTGGCCTTCCTCGGGTCCACTGCGGACGAGGAAGCAACAGGAGTCCGAAAAGGAGCACACTTATGTCCACCCATCCGAAATCTCTCCGGGTTCTCTTGTTGACGTTCTTGTTCCTCCTCTTCAGTACAGCGGCTCTAACCTGGGCCTTTTCAGATCAGCCCCCCTCGTTGCCCAACACCGCTGCCCTCCAAGAAGATACAACAGACATTGAAGCCATAGGGCACATCGGGGGAATAGGCATGGCCATTGTCCTATCCGAAGACGGTCAACACGCCTTTATGGGCGTTGGCTCTGGCCTCCACGCGTTTCACATTTCTGACCCCGTCCATCCCCAAGAATTAGATGCGTTACCGTTGAAAGGCAACGGCGTGTTAGATGTCGCACGCGCAGGGGATCGCGTTTATGCCGCCAGTTTCTACGGGTTACGCATTGTGGATATCTCAGATCCAGCGCACCTGATGTTGTTAGGCCGTTGGGACACCGAGGGAGGAACCAGTGGTGTTGATGTAAACGGAACGCGCGTGTACCTGGCTGACGGAACACGCGGGTTACGCGTTCTGGATACAAGCCTCCCTACTAACCCAACGTTGTTGGGCACGTATGCCACTTCCGGGCAAGCAGAACACATTCGGGTGGTGGGGAATATAGCCTATGTGGCATGTCGAGATGCAAACCTGGAAATAGTCGACGTGAGCGACCCCGAACATATGTCCCGCCTGAGCATCTACACAGCGCCAAACCGCGTGCGCGATATCCAAGTGGTTGGGGACTACGCGTACTTGGCCCTGGGAGAAGCAGGACTCGTCATTCTGAACGTGCACGATCCTGTACACCCCACAGAGATAAGCAGGTATGAAGCATCCCGCTGGACAATCGGCGTGCAGGTGCAAGGAAATACTCTCTACCTGAGCAACGGATTTCTCGGGACAACGATCTTGGATATCAGCGACCCAACGCACCCCACCCTCCAAGGCCAATACACTCAGCATCCTGCGTACGCGTTAGCCGCGTGGGGAACACGACTGTGGGTCAGCGGCGAAGCGACCCTCTACGCGCTGGACGTGAGTCACCCCACACATCCGACCTTCTTGGGGGAGACAGCATGGCCCACTTCTGTAGAGGACGCGTACGTGCCCCCTGCCGACGCCCATGGCACCGGCTTACAAGCCCAAAAGAGCACGCCGTATGGGTACATAGTGGGCGAGAGAAAACTATGGGTTATGGATTTAACCGAACCGACCCTGCCTCGCCCTGTAGGAAGTGTACAATTCGCAACCCCCATCGCTCAACGCATCTACGTAGTGGGCACACGGGCATATGTCGTAGAACCCCGGTTGGGGCTAGAAATCTTTGACATCAGCAACCCCGAGAGCCCCCAAAGCATGGGCACGTATGAGTTAGATAGAGGCCAGGGAAAGGATGTCTTTGTCCTCGGGGACTATGCTTACATGACCTACGACGACGGCCAAGGGCATCTCCTGATACTGGACGTGAGCCACCCTGCACATCCGCACGAAGTGGGAAGACTGGACACACTCAGCCGGGCCAGGCGTGTTTTTGTAGTCGGGAGCAGGGCCTACGTGGCAGACGGTCCCGGAGGATTACGCATCATCGACGTCAGCACCCCCTCCGCGCCTGTGGAAATAGGACACCGCGATCCCCCTGAGGGAGCCGGAAGTGAAGCCATCTACGCGACCGGAAACACGGTCTACCTGGGAAGCAACTCCGGATCCGGAACGTGGCTAGAACGGCTCGACGTGTCCGATCCTGCGCACCCCGTGCTGAACAACGTATACCACCCTTCCGGTGTGCCGCAGATCCGTGACATTGAGATGGCCGCGGGGAACGTGTATGTGGCAGCAGAGGGCGGAAGTTTGTGGGCCTTCGACGCGGCACTATCACCCAGAGGATCGTACCACGCGGAACACAGCGTTGGGGTTGCCACCTACGTGAGAGGCGATAGTGTGTACGCCCTATTGGCAGGAGCCTCCATATACGGCACCCCTATTCTCAAACACAGAACGGTCACCAACAGCGCCACTGCAACACCTTCCCCCACCGCGTCCAAGACCCCCACAGTAACACCAACCCCAACCCCAACGCCGCGCGCATCATGGGCAAAAGCCGCGTCCCCTGCGAAAGTCGCCCCTGGTCAGGAAATCACCTACAGAATCACCCTTCATTGGGACAGTCCCGACGGTTCAGCCGCGTCCAGTGTGATGACCGACCCGCTGCCAGAACACACCCAATACGTCCCCGGTTCAGCCCAGGCTAATTTGGGATCCGTCGCGTTCAACGCGGGGGCTGGACAAATTCGCTGGCAGGGATTGATACCCGACGGCGGAACGGCCATTATCCGCTTTAAGGTGCGCGTTCTTTGCACTGAACTCATGTCCCTCCCCCTTGCCGAATGGCCTGAAAACATTGTCAACCGCGCAGCAGGGAACATTGGGCCCTTCGGCTTTACCACAACAGCAGCCACAGAGTTGCTCAGGCCGGACTTGCGCATCACCGGCGTGGAAGTCACGCAAGCGATTCAGAACCTTCAAAATCAAGTGAGCCTTATTCGAGAAAAGGAAACATACGTGCGGGTCTACATCCGCACTTTCTACGCGAACGACACGGCCGGCTGCGGTGTCCCGGATGTCACAGTGCAATTAAGCGGCGGACCCGGCGACAAGTTATCACCCATCAACCACAGCATTGTGGCAGAAACCCTGACAAAACAAACTCGCCCCACCTTAAACGAACGAAATCAACTGAACAAGAGTTTGTATTTCCGTTTACCCCGACCCTGGCGTCAGACAAACTACACACTTATCGCCGAGATCAACCCGGAACAAGACCGTCCCGACGTCAATTTGGAAAATAACACCCAAAAGGAAAAACTTGTGTTCCTGGAGACTCGGCCACTTTACCTCTATCTGGTCCCTGTACGGTACACCTATAAGGGGGCAAACCTGGAACCAGTGAGGGATCTCATCATGTACGCGACTAAAATGCTGCGCATGTACCCTATTGCGGATGAACAGCGTAAAATCCGCTGGGCGGGTACCCATGAAGTGTCCTATTCATTGAAGGACGAACAGGGCAAAGACCGACTCCTCTGGTCAATGTACACCATGAACGCGTACACCACAGGAACCCTGGAGGGTACAGACTATACCAACGTATTCTACGCGGGCATACTACATCCAGACACACCCACCGGTTCTACACACGGCCTGGGATTCGTGGGAGCGCCCGCGCACTGGATTCGTGCGGCCCGAAGTATGGAATTCACCGGCACAACCTTGGCCCACGAATTAGGGCATAATTTTGGTGCCTACCACATTAACTGTCCCCAGGGCGGTCCCGACGGCCCGTATGACCCCTACCCGTATCCGCCATGTCAACTCAGCAACGGGACTCCCACCGATTACTACGGCTTTGATACGGCCCGTCCCAAGGTGAAAATAGTGACCCCCCTTGACCACGCGGACATAATGACCTACAGTTTTTGGAGAAACATTAAACGCTGGATCTCCAACGAGCACTACAGGACCTTCTACCAGTTTATCAGCCCCTGGCGTCTTCCAACAGTAGACGCAAACAGTGCAAACCGCATTCTAGTGTCCGGCATTATCACCCCCAGTGAAGGGATAGCCACTTTAAATCCCGTGTACCCCCTGAATAACCCTTACTTCGAGAATTCATCCGAGAATGGGCCCTACACATTGGAATTGCTAGACGCGCAGGGCCACGTGCTGGCAACGGATACCTTTGAAATGCGCAGCACAGACACACTGGTGAATGAGCAAGGCATAGAGAAAACAACCACCGCAGAAACAAGCCTTTTCCTACGCGCAATGCCCTACAACCCTGCAGCCGTGCAAATTCGGCTTAGGAAAGGGGAGACAGCCCTCGCGACACGACAAGCGAGTGCCCATCCTCCTACAGTCACCCTGCTCTACCCCAACGGATGGGCTATTCTTTCTGGCCCAATAACAGTCACCTGGCAGGGAAACGATGTGGATGGCGATCCCCTAAGCTACATCCTGCAATACAGCCATGACAGGGGAGCCACCTGGCAGGCCATTGCCATCGGCACTCACGAAACCCAATGGCCTGTAAATGTGGAAGAATTGCCCGGAGGCGATGGATGTCTATTCCGGGTAATAGCCAGTGACGGCTTCCACTCTGCCGTGGACCGCTCGGATAGGACGTTCCGAGTCGCGCGTAAAGCCCCCACCGTGTACATCATGGATCCAGAAGAGGGACAAACGTATGCCCCCGGAGCATGGGTGGTTCTACAGGCCCTCGCTTATGACCAGGAAAACAGAGATCTGGAAAATTCAAGAATCACCTGGACATCCTCCCGCGATGGTGTGCTAGGACACCATTGGGAGATTGAAACCACCTCCCTCAGCCCGGGATGGCACACGATTACACTGAGAGGGCGAGACGCACAAGGGCTTAGCGCGCAAGACACGGTGAGCATCTACATCGGTTATCGTACCTGGTTCCCAACAGTACGCCGCTAGAGCGTTCAATGAGTGAGGATAGAGCAAGCGGCGGAGAAAACTCGCGCTGCTCGCACAAATTCACACACCCTTTACGCCAAAGTACATAAAAGTGGTTTGCTGTTCGGGCAGGCTTACATTATACTTGTACAGCAACCGTGTGAGCCTGTCCGAACGGCTTGTTGGAATCCCAGGTGGAAGGATGCCATGCGCTCTCGTACACCCTACTCCATTGTCCACACCCTGGCGGTTATCTTCGTATTCACCGGTCTACTCCTTACGGACAGAACGTGGACCTATGCCTTCTCCCAAACAAACGGGGAAAGAAACGCCCACGCCCTGAATAGCACAGTGTATTACGTTCGCCCCGACGGCGGTTCCCCTGAGCAGTGCACGGGATTGGTTAACGCACCGTATCCTGGACATGGATTGCACCAACCATGTGCCTGGGATCACCCATTCCGAGCACTGCCGCCCGGAGGACCGCCTCGCATTCAGGGCGGGGATACCTTGATTATCGCGGCCGGGAGTTACATGATGGGATACGGTGCGCCGGGCGCGGATAACACAGACGTGTGCCATCGCGCGTACCCATGGGGATGCCACATGCCGCCCATCCCCTCAGGACCAGATGCCCAACATCCCACCCGCATTCTGGGGCAAGGGTGGGACCAGGGATGTCCCAATCCACCGGAACTGTGGGGAACACAGCGGGCCGACCTCATCCTCAACCTCACAGGCAGCCAAAACGTAGAAATCGCCTGTCTAGAGATCACGGACCACTCCTCCTGTGTGGAATTCCACGCTTCCCCCTCGTGGCGCTGTGAACGGGACACCTATCCCTATGGGGAATGGGCAGCAACAGGTCTTTACGCGGCCGACGCCTCCCACATCACCCTGCGACACCTGAACATTCACGGCCTGGCCCACGCGGGGGTTTGGGCCGGACGTTTGCGCGATTGGACGGTGGAAAACGTGCGCATCGCGGGAAACGGTTGGGTAGGCTGGGATGGAGATATTGATGGGGAAGACACCAACGGGGGAACACTTATCTTCCGTCACTGGACAGTGGAATGGAACGGGTGCGCGGAGACCTATCCCGAAGAATCACATCGGGGATGCTGGGCCCAAAGCGCCGGAGGATATGGCGATGGCGTCGGCACAGGACGCACAGGAGGGCATTGGATTATTGAAGATTCGGTTTTCCGCTACAACACCTCAGACGGGCTGGATTTACTTTACGTGCGAGAGCCGAACACCTCCATCGTCATCCGTCGTACTTTAGCCGTGGGAAACGCGGGGAACGGAATTAAAACCAACGGCAATGTGATCATAGAGAACTCCGTTATTGTGGGAAACTGTGGTTTCTTCCAAAACAAACCGTTCACCTATCATGTGGACCACTGTCGGGCCGCGGGCAACGCCCTTTCCCTCACCTTGCGCGCGAACACGTCAGCCCAAGTAATCAACAACACAATAACCGGTCACGGTGACTGTCTGGCAGAAGTGATATGCGAGGGTTCGTGCACAGGCACAGAACGGGTTGTCCTGCGCAACAATATTTTCATCGGCCACCAGGAGTTCCTGGATCCCAACGATCAGACGTGTTTTGTTTACACGGAAGGATTTCCCCAGCACCCCGTGGATATAGGATATAGCATTGTGTACCACACTAAAGGGGCATGTCCTCCAGGAGACCACGTCCAATGCCAGGACCCCCTTGTCCAAGAGGGAGATGAAAACGCGTTTGACGGACGCCTGCGCGCGGGAAGCCCGGCCATTGATGCAGGGTTGGCCTCTGTAGCGCCCAGGGTGGACATCACCGGCCGCCCGCGTGACGCGCATCCGGACATCGGCGCGTACGAATACCGCTCCTCCACACCGCCCCCCACTTCCACACCGACCCCAACCCCCAAGCCAACACCTACCCCCACACCGACACGGCCCCCCGTGCCCACTCCCACACCTACCCTCACCCCTACACCTACCCCCTTTGTAGTACCCATATATCGCCATCGATTCCCACTCATTATTCGGTGAGTAAGGAGAACATTGCCATGAGCAAACGGGGAGTTATCGGCATGGTAGGGGTGGTGATTTTGGCGTTTCTCATTAGCCTTTGGTTCTATCCTCGCTTGCCTGACCCCATGGCATCGCACTGGAATGCCCATGGTCAGGTGGACGGGTACATGTCCCGCTTCTGGGGAGCATTTTTGATGCCTTTTGTGCTCGTGGGATTGGCGTTCTTGTTTTATGTCATCCCTCTCATTGACCCTCTGCGGGAGAATATCCGTCAGTTTCGTGGGTATTACGAGGGGTTCGTGTTTCTCTTCTTCCTGTACATGCTGGCCATTCATCTGTGGACGTTGTTGTGGAACGTGGGCATCCGGATATCCCCGAACGTGTTCTTCCCAATAGGGGTGGGGGTGCTCTTTGTGTTTGTGGGGTTTCTGCTGGAACACGTGCGGCCGAACTGGTTCGTGGGCATTCGCACCCCCTGGACATTGAGCAGCGAGCGGGTATGGAAGCGGACACACCAGGTAGGCGCGTGGGTGTTCAAAGTGATAGGGGTACTCGTGATGGTAGGTGGGATCCTGGCCCCTCGTCACACGGTCTGGATCATTTTAGGGACAGTCATTGCCGGCACCCTGGGATTGGTGGTCTACTCTTACGTGTTGTACGAGCAGGAGAGACGGGCGAGTGGCGGATCTCACTAATGTAGTCACCGGCCGACCTTCACGGCCGGCCGGTGACTATCGTTCACCCCATTACGCGTACACCACTTCGCGTTCCTCCTCGGCCTCGCCAGCCACCACGTCAAAGGTGAACTGCCCATCCCGGAAGTCCACCACTACGTGGTCGCCGTCGCGGACGTCACCGGCCAGGATCTTCATGGCCAGCGGGTCCTGGATGCGGCGCTGGATAACTCGCTTCAGTGGTCGTGCGCCGTACACCGGGTCGTAGCCTTCTTCCACCAGTTGCCGCTTGGCCGCGTCCGTCAACGTGATGGTGATCTTGCGCTCGGCCAGGAGTTCGCGCAGCCGCCGCATCTGGATGTCCACAATGTCCATCAGGTGCTCGAAGGTGAGCGGCTGGAACACAATTATCTCATCGATTCGGTTCAGGAACTCCGGCCGGAATTGGCGGCGCAACTCAGCCAAAGCCTGTTCCTTGGCCTTCTCAAACAGGTCCCGGAACGTATCCTCGGGCACGTCCGTGGGCAGGTTGGCCAGGTACTGACTGCCCACATTGCTCGTCATAATGATCACCGTGTTGCGGAAGTCCACGGTCCGGCCGTGACCGTCGGTCAGGCGGCCATCGTCCAGCACCTGGAGCAGCACGTTGAACACCTCGGGGTGCGCCTTCTCGATTTCGTCGAAGAGCACCACACTATACGGGCGTCGACGCACGGCCTCGGTTAACTGGCCGCCCTCCTCGTAGCCCACATAGCCTGGAGGCGCACCAATGAGCCGACTTACCGTGTGCCGCTCCTGGTATTCGCTCATGTCAATGCGGATCATGTTCCGCTCATCGTCGAACAAGTACTCCGCCAGGGCCCGGGCCAACTCGGTCTTACCCACGCCGGTCGGCCCCATGAAGATGAAGGAGCCGATAGGCCGGTTCGGGTCCTGCAGGCCCGCGCGGGCCCGACGGATCGCGTTGGACACTGCCCGGATGGCCTCGTCCTGGCCGACCACCCGCTGGTGCAACCGCTCCTCCATCTTGAGGAGCTTCTCCCGCTCGCCTTCCATCAGTTTAGCGACCGGGATGCCGGTCCACTCGCTGACAATCTTGGCGATATCCTCCGCGTCGACCTCCTCCTTGAGGAGGGCCCCATCCTTTTGCAGTTCCTTCAGGCGCAATTCCGCCTCCTGGAGTTTTTGCTCCAGTTCCCGCAGCACGCCGTAGCGCAACCGCGCGGCTTCCTCCAGGTTGGCCTCGCGCTCTGCCTGCTCAATTTGGATGTGGACCTGCTCGATTTGCTCCTTGATCGCGTGCAGTTGCTTGATGGCCTCGCGTTCGGCCTCCCAACGGGCCGCGAGTTCCGCTCGCTTCTCCTGCAGGTTTGCGATTTCTTCCTCAATCTTCTTCAGCCGTTCCTTGGAGGCCGGGTCCTTTTCCTTTTTCAGGGCCTCCCGCTCGATTTCCAATTGCATGATCTGGCGATCAAGGTTGTCCAGTTCCTCCGGCTTGGAGTCAATTTGCATGCGCAGCCGGGCCGCGGCCTCGTCAATCAGGTCGATGGCCTTGTCCGGCAGTTTGCGGTCCGTGATGTAGCGATGGCTCAATGTGGCCGCAGCGATAACAGCCGCGTCAGTGATGCGCACGCCGTGGTGGACCTCATAACGCTCCTTGAGACCGCGCAGGATACTGATGGTGTCCTCCACGCTGGGTTCTGCCACGTACACAGGCTGGAACCGTCGCTCCAGCGCGGCGTCCTTCTCAATGTACTTGCGGTACTCGTCCACCGTGGTCGCACCAATGCAGTGCAGTTCGCCCCGGGCCAGCATGGGCTTGAGCATGTTGCTCGCGTCCATCGCACCTTCGGCCGCGCCCGCACCGACTACCGTGTGAATCTCATCAATGAAGAGGATGATCTCCCCTTCCGCCTCGGTGACTTCTTTCAGCACGGCCTTAAGGCGTTCCTCAAATTCACCCCGGTACTTGGCGCCCGCGATAAGCGCGCCCATGTCCAACTGGACGATGCGCTTGTTCTTCAGCCCCTCAGGCACGTCTCCCTTGACGATGCGCTGAGCCAACCCCTCCACAATGGCCGTCTTGCCCACACCAGGATCACCGATGAGTACGGGGTTGTTCTTAGTGCGCCGCTGCAAGATTTGCATCACCCGCCGGATCTCCTGGTCACGACCGATGACCGGGTCCAGTTTGCCCTTGCGGGCCAGGTCGGTCAGGTCGCGGCCGTACTTGGCCAGGGCTTCATACTGGGCCTCGGGCGTGGGCGAGGTGACGCGCTGACTGCCACGAATGCCAGCCAGGGCCTGGATAATCGCGTTGTAATCCACGCCGTGTCGGGCCAGAAGTTGTTGGACGTTACCCGCTTGCGGTTGAGCCATCGCGAGCAGCAGGTGCTCGGTGGAGACGTACTCGTCCTTCATGGACTCGGCGATTTTCTCCGCCTCCTGCAATATCTTCACCAACCGCTCGCCAATACCCACCTGCGCGGTGGCCCCATACGCGCGCGGCTTGCGAGCCAATTCCTGATCCAGGTCCTGCAGGATCAGGTTGGCGTCCACGCCCATGCGCCGCAGAATACTGGGCACCACTCCCCCTTCCTGGGTGATGAGCGCGCGCAGCAGATGCTCCGGATCCACCTGCGGGTGGTTATATTCCTGTGCTATATGTTGAGCCTCAAACAGGGCTTCTTGCGATTTTTGCGTGTACTTATCCAGCCTCATTGTTCCCTCCCTTTGGGATGTTCAGAGTTGAAGGTCGAACATCAAACACTGTACCGTGCAGTTCGCGCTCACGCGCGTTGCTTTGGTCAACCCTATCGTACGAGGGTTATGTTAAGTTGGCGCAAGAGGGATATTAGAGGAAGGTTAGAGCCTGCAATGTTTGGGACGGAAGGATATTGACGAGAGGAAGAAATTTGGTTTATGATAGGCTTACCAAGTGAGCGGCTCATCTGGTTTTGGGAACACTTTGGGTTTAACCCTCATGTTCACACGACGCGATGTCTACCTATTCTACTTGAGTGCCCTGGTTACTGTGGGGGTTACTGGCCTCCTGGTGTGGAAGGAGCGCGTCACGCCTCATCAGAGGATGCTCCTGATCTTAGTGTTGGGCACGTTCGCCGTTGTTTTGATAACCTTCTCGGAGCACTTTATCACCTCCTGCCGCCGAGCACACATTTACCTGGGTATACAGACCTCTCTCCTCACCCTGGCCGCGTTTGTCCTCTTCCGCGACCTCATTTACATGTTCTACATTTTGAGTGTTCAGACCTTTATGTTCCTTCCTTGGCGCAAGGGGGTCGTATGGCTAGGTGTCTTTGCCCTGATAACTCTCGGCATTTTTGTGAGATATGAGGGGTGGGATGTTGATGTGTGGTTGGGCTGGCTGGTGTACAGCGCGGGATACCTGTTCTTTGGGATTTTTGGACACGCGTTGGTGCGATCTCAAGAGGAACGCATCCGGGCAGAGCGTTTGCTGCAGGATTTACAGAAAGCCCATCAACAATTGCAGGAATACGCGCTTAAAATAGAGGAACTGGCCATTACAGCCGAACGCGGCCGGCTCGCCAGGGAAATGCACGATACACTGGGACACCGTTTAACCGTGGCCGCCGTCCAATTGGAGGGGGCGCAGCGCCTGGTAAACACGCACCCAGAGCGGGCTAAACAGATGATCGCCACAGTAAGGGAGCAAGTACTGGCCGCGTTGGACGAACTGCGCACTACTGTAGCCCGCTTGCGCTCTCCTGTGGAAGTAGATTTGCCCCTACCGCAAGCCCTGCGACGGTTAACGCGGGACTTTACCCAAGCCACAGGCATCCAGGTCCACCTCCAGTTACCCGACACCCTCCCCCCTCTCCCTGAATCCCACCGTCTGGCCTTATACCGAGCAGCGCAGGAGACTTTGACTAACGTCCAACGACACGCAAAGGCCCACCAGGTGGAAATAACTCTGGATACAAAGGAGGACCGCCTGATTCTGCGGGTACGTGATGATGGTCAAGGTATCCCCGAGAATGCGGAAACTCAGGGATTTGGACTACGAGGTTTGCGAGAACGGGCCGTACAGTTAGGGGGAACGCTACACGTCACCCCCCTCCACCCCCACGGGACAGAGGTGGTGCTCGAAATCCCCATCCGAGAAACTTAACCGCGCACACCATCCCCCGCCTGACCGACTGCACCCTGCCGGTCCGCGACCAGTCACTGAATGGGCTTAAATATCCAACGCCCTGAGAAAACGGATGGCCTCGCGGGCGGCTGTGGCCGCGTCAGGCTGGGGTAAGAATTCGCCCGAAACGAATCCCTGATACCCTGTTTCCCGCAGCGCGCGCAGAATGGAGACGAAGTCCAGATGTCCTGCGCCCGGGTACCAGCGGTTGGAATCCGCGACGTGGAAGTGGAAGATGCGATCCCCAGCCTTGCGGATGCTCCCTTCAATAGAAGGTTCCTCAATGTTCATGTGGAAAGTGTCGAGTAGTAGGCCAAAATTCTCCGCGCCCACAGCGTCAATAAGGGCCAGGCCCTCGTCTACACTGTTGATGAGCGTGGTTTCGTAGCGGTTGATGGGCTCTAATGCCAGACGTACCCCCCCAGGGGCCGCCGCGCGAGCGCACTCTTGCAACGCCTCTACCAACCATTCCATGGCCTGGTTATGGTCCACACCAGGACGCACGATGCCCCGCAACAGGCCGATAATGATAACCGCGCCCAATCGCTCTGCTACGGGAATGTGGGATTTCACCCGCTCAATTGCCGCGCGGCGGATATCAGGATCCGGATCCGTGAAGGAAAGCCCCTCCTCGCCCCACGCCTGACCAGTGCCCAGCGCGGGGACGGCCAAACCGTGCTTGCGCACCAACTGTTCCAACGTATCCAGGTCCACTAGTCGGGGGTCCCGGATAGCCAGTTCCGCACCGTCATAGCCTAACGCGGCCACCTGGTGTAAATTCTCATCTAAGTCCCCTTTAAACGTCGCAGCCTCAAAGCGCGCTGGCTGCACAGAGACAACAATGGCCAACGGAAATGGGAACATGGGGCTTCCTCCTCAGTGGGGACGCCAGGCCAAGAGACCCGGCGTCCCCCATCTGTGCGATTTCAGGACGAATAGTACTGACCAATCGCGGGCAGCGCGTACACCGGCCGCCATCCTTCACTCATGGGCTCCTTGATGAAGGGTTCAATCTCTTCCTTCTTGCGGAGCGTCACTTCCTCCACGGGCGGGAGTTTACCCGGCGGGAACGCGTCCATCACATCCTTGATGTAGAGGGTGAGATAGCGGAGAATGGCCGCGAGGGGGCGCTTGGCCTTCCAGGCCTCCGCGTCTGCTGCGTGACCGACCACGCCCTCCGGCGTGGCAGCAAGTTCGATCGCGAAGTGCCCCTCGCCTTCGGACCAGCGACTGGGTCGGTGGTACGGGTCCACGGACTTGTCGAAATGGCCTTCAGGCAGGTAACTCTTGCCCTGGGTGTTCACCGCGTACTTCATGTCCACCAAATCCGGGTTTAACAAGAGCATTAGAGAGGTCTCCGCTTCCTCCGCGTGGACAAAGTCCGTGCCCCAAGGACCACCGCGCTCTTTGGTGTAGAAGAATTCCCGCACTGCCCGGTGCCAATCCAACACCCGGAAGATGCCCGGCAGTTGGTAGCGTTTCTGGAATTCCTGCACCGCGGACTCCAGGACCCACAGGTGACCATGGTTGTTCAGGATGAGTTGCTTACGATAGCCATCGTTCCAAAGGCCCAGCATCACGTCGATGAGGAACTCCCGGACGATTTCCTCGCGCACGGGAACCGTGCCAGGCATTCCGTAATGGTGGTACGGATGGGCCCCGAAGTTGAGGGGGGGCAAGGAAAGGGCCACGGGCATGTCCATCTTTTCCTTCATGTAACGCCGTACTGCTTCCGCGATCTGGCTGACAAAGAGGGTGTCCACCGCGCTGGGCAGGTGCAGCCCATGCATCTCCGTGCACCCCACAGGGATAATGACGAAATCGCACTTCTTGCGTTCTTCCAGCAGTTGGGCTCGGATGGTCATTTGGATGTACGAGCCCGGCTTGCCCCACTCCACCGGCGAGGGGATGCCGTATTCCTTTAGAATGCGGTCGATTTCCTCATCGCTGGCTTCCCACAATTCTTTCTTCATCCGCCCGACCGCGTTATCCTCAAAGAACACGCCGGGCGTGTTCGTCGCCAACCAGCCCTTGGGAGCTTTTCCGTTCTCACTCATGGTTTATATCCTCCGGGAATTGTAGGTTGAAGGTTTATCGGAGTACACACGCGGGGGCGATCCGCGGATCGCCCCCGCGTCAACTTTACGCGTTCGGATGGATGATGATCTTGCCGTCCTCGCGCTTGCGCAGGCGCTCAAAGGCATCCAGTGCGTTGTCCAGGGTGAAGCGGCCTGTGATGATAGGACTCAGGTCCAGGCGCCCCGACGCGACCATGCGAATGACGTTGGGGAAGTTCTGGTGGCCAGAGTGTCCCTGGGCGCCAAAGACTTGGCTGCGACGTACCTGCAGGGTCTCCAGGTACATGGGAACCCGCTTGGGCGCGCGGCCAATCTGCACGATCTTGCCGTTAATGGCCAGAGATTTCTCCATTTCTGGCACTGTAATGTGAGGTACACCCGCGGCCTCCACGTGGAAATCAAATCCTTCGCCCTTGCTCAGGTCCATGAGGACTTCATGGGGAGTAACTTCGCGCGGGTCAAATACGTAGTCCGCGCCCACTTTCTTTGCCAATTCTCGCCGCTTTTCCGAGACTTCAAACGCGACAATCATGCCCGCGCCCGCAGCCTCTGCCAGGCCGACCGCGGCCAGGCCAATGGGACCGGTGCCGTACACAGCTACGTACGCGCCCGGTTTAAAGCCGCCCGCGCGGGTGAACATCGCGTTGTAGGAGACGGATGTGGGCTCCGTGAGCGCGGCCACATCGAATCCCTTCTCCTCGCCAAAGCGCTCGATAATGCCGTCCACCTTCCAGCAGAACTTGGCGCCAATGGCAATGTACTGGGCCATCGCGCCGTCAATGGTGAACCCTATCTCTTCCAGGTTCGTGCAGTGATTGGGGAATCCATTGCGGCAGGGGATGCAGTGACCGCACCAGATCATTTCCTCGCACGTCACCACATCTCCAGGTTTCAGGTCCTTTACTTTCTCCCCGACTTCGACGATGCGTCCGGAGAACTCGTGACCAATGACCGCGGGGAACTTGGTTAAGCCAGGGTAGAGAATATAGCCGTCTTCATCTGTCTCGTAGAAGTGCATGTCCGAACCGCAAATTCCAACAGATTTCACCTCGATGAGCACATCTTCCGGTCCGATTTTCGGATCGGGCCACTCCTTAATCTCTAATTTCGGGTATCGCCAGATGCTGCTCCCGGTAATTGCCTTACCGGTGGCCTTCTCCCATTCGGAGACCTCATAATCGGGACGGGGATCCCACTGGGCACTGAGCACTAAGGCCTTCATGGCACAGCCTCCTTTCTCTTCCTCAAGATAAGGTGTATAGCGAAAATGCGCACTTCAACCCCATGACGCCGGAGCGACGTTCACCCACGTGCCGGTTCATCAAACGGATCTAAATGGCGGTCGAAATGGGCTTCCAACGCCGCGCTGTACGCGTCTTCATGCTCCCATAACGTCGCCAAGATCCGTGGACGAAAGCGTAAACGGCCCTGTTCATCCGCGGCCGTTAATACCGACCCAAAGGTCACATGGAGGACCTGACGTCCGTCAAATTGGTGAATCACCTGGGGAAGTTCCTCGTCGGAAAGGTCCTCGGGAGCGGGCACGTTGTTCACGTGTGCAGAAACGTGATAAGTGGCCCTGTCGACATCATAACGTTCTCGCGCGAAGGCTAAGATCTCCCGGAAAAGGGGAGGATTATATCGAGCAATTACTTCTAAGGCGACCAGGTAAGATGTGCCCGCGGTCTTCAAGTGAACTAGATCACCGGCCAGTTCGGCCGCAATAGGGTAAATGCTGAACTTGTCAGATCCAGAATGCAGGCTGAGTTTGTAGGGGCCTAACGCGTTGGCAATGGCTACATGTTGAGCAAAGGTGCGACGAAACGCGTCCAAATCCCCCATGTAATCCACACCCTTTTCAAAACGCCCCACAAAGCGAGGGGCTAAACTCACCCACTGGACTCCCAGACGACGTAACTCGCTGGCTATAAAGAGATGTTCTGGAACCCGCGTGGGGGTTTCCGTCTCATCTACAGACATCTCCAACTCGAAAGAGGTGTCGCCAAGGCGCTCTCGCAAGTAGTAGTACATTTGAGCCGTGTGAGCGATGGCTCGACCGTATTTCGCGGCTGCTCGCCACACTTCCTCTTCTGTCAAGGTGATGGAAAAGTCCCCCAAGTCAAAAGGCCGCCCCACATATAAAGCACGTAATTTCTCCTCAGACGCGTCTAACGCATTCCAGGGTAACGCGCGGACTTTCTCCCGTAAGGTGGACATGTCATCTGTATCCGCGGCGTTGTCCACGTAATCGCTGGGGTCAACGGTGTAAAAAGTGAACCCTGCACGCACACAACGGTCCACATGTTCAAACGTCTTCAGGTGATCCGCGTCCGCGCCAAACCCATCCCGCCATCCTTCTTGAAATACGCCCCACATTGCGTCATCCATTACCTGTTCTGGGGTGCGGCCGGTGCGCTCCATTTCTCGGATGGACTGTTGGGCGAAAATGGGGCGCATTGTGTGTTTACGCACTGCCCGCACATGGCCGGGAGTAGCCATACCCAGTCGATCTCCCAGCCCTACAGATTTGTGCAATCCCAATGTCTGCGGCTGCAGGAAGGGAAGCGCATTCCGCAATGCACGGGCATTGGGGTGCGTTAACGGACAGAGTTGCAATACATAGGGAGAACGGTCTACCATGACCGTCTGCGAAGTCCCCTCAAACGCATTCTGCCCGCCCGGGGAGAGGATGCCCAACCACTTTCCATCGCTACGCCGCCCCAGGAAGTATAAGGCGCCAGTCCACGGGGTAAGGGAACGAGGGTAGACGTGTAAACCGGTCATCTCCCCCAGGCGACTACTCCAAAACTCGGTCACATCTGCAGGTACTGGCCTTTTATCCAATGTCGTCAACAATGTCTCCAGTTGATACATGGCCCTGTTGTCCTTTCGGGGACGTGGTTGACTCGCGCACAATTAAATCACAAGGGAAACTTCGGTCACTAACCTCTCCCCCGGCCAACAACGTCAATAACATGCGCATTGCTTCCTGCCCCATGCGGAAACGGGGCTGATCCACGGTGGTCAGGGGAGGCGAGACATACCAACTGGCCTCAATGTTGTCAAACCCGACAATGCTCAGGTCCTCGGGTAGGCGCAGGCCCTGCTTCCGTGCCTCCACCATCAAGCCAATGGCCGTGCGGTCGTTGTAACAGAACACAGCCGTGGCCCCCGATTCCAGAAGGGGTTGCAACGCCGCGCGGCCGTTCTCCACATCAGAAAACGTGCGCGGATGAATCACCAGGTTGGACCGATACGGGATGCCCGCCCGACTCAATGCCCGCCGATATCCTTCTAAACGCCGCCGATTGGAGTGGGCTCTGAAATGGCACCCCACATAACCGATACGCTCATGGCCCAAATCCACCAGGTGCTGGACCGCCAGCATTGCCCCTTGGGGGTCGTCCGCGGAGACCGAGTAGATGTACTCCCCATCTGCTTGGTTGTTGATAAGGACAATGGGGACACCCAGATCCTGCAGGCGCTCCGCGTACAGACTGCCCACACGTGAGGCGAGCACAATCAGCCCATCCACACGACGGCGGTGGAAAGTTTCCACCACCGCAATCTCCCGACCGGGGTCTGCATGAGACGCGCTGAGGAACACGCTATACCCCTCGGAGAGCGCTAAATCCTCAATGCCCTCTACAATCCGGTCAATGAAAGGATCGGAGATAGAGGTCACCACAAGGCCAATGGTATAAGTACGTTGGGTTACCAAGCTCTGGGCCACGATGTTGGGCGTATAGCCCATCTCCTCGGCCAGTTTGCGGATATAAGCAGCGGTCTTCTCATTGACCAGAGGGCTGTTTCGTAATGCCCGGGAGACTGTGGAATGGGACACACCGGCGGCTTTGGCGATGTCCTTAATGGATACACGACCACCCTTTGACCCTACCGACTCCGCGACCATGGAGGCCCTCCACCTATGTTCCTGTACTGCACACGTGTGCAAATACAGTGTAACACAGAATACCTCCCGCTGTCAAACGGAGATCTCGCGTGAGAGTGCATTGCTTGAGAGGAAGAAATAAAACAGACCGCTCTACCAGGAGGGTAATTAGAAAAAAAGAAGGACGAAGCAATGGGCTCCGTCCTTCTTTTCAGGAGCGGGTGACGGGATTCGAACCCGCGACACGAGGCTTGGGAAGCCCCTGCGCTACCACTGCGCTACACCCGCATATTCCACCCTGTATTATACGAGGACAGGCATCTCGTGTCAAATCCTCTCAAACACCGGAGATGCTGTCAGGGCAGTTGGCTGTGAAGTGCCTGCTCTAAGAGGATTGCAAAGCCATGCGCTTCTCGTAAATTCTAAAATGCCCCATGACGATATTTCCTTTCCCCCCAGAATAATCTGCTGGACAGGCACGGCTCCGCAAAGGCTGGGGTTCTTAACCCTTAATCTACCGTGTTCCCCATCCCACCTCCACACTTTCCTTCCTCCTCTCTGGCCGGGTACAATAGGGAACACGTATCTCGGCCGGGCATTTCACGCGCAGGTAGGAAACCGGTACATGCCTAAAAAACGCACGGAGAAAACGCTCAGAAGACGATTGCCGCGCCCTATCCGAACTTCCCCCCCATCTGATGATGTTCGGCTGGGGATTTTGGCGTTCGCGGATGTGTTCCTTGTGATTGTCCTTGCTCTGAGCACGATGTTTTACCGGTTAACGGCTTCAAGCCTCTGGGCAGATGAGGGTAATTCGGTCGCCCAAGCCATGCGGCCTTTACCTCAATTAATTCAGCATGCGGCCCTGGACATCCACCCCCCCTTGTATTACATTCTCCTCCACGGATGGGTCCGCGTTTTTGGAACGTCCGAGTTTGCCCTTCGCAGCCTTTCCGCATTTGCCGGCGTAGGGGTTGTGTTCCTTACCTGGCTTGTGGCTAAGTACTTGTGGGGACGTACCACCGCCTTCGTAGCCGGACTCTTGGCCGCGTGTCACCCGTTTCTCGTCTATTATGCCCAGGAAGTACGTATGTACATTTTCCTTGCTCTATGGAGCACATTGGCCGCGTATCTACTCGTGCGTATTATCCTCCAAGAAGGGAGAGCCCGCCTGTACACCCTAAAAACCAACACTCCCCTTTCCCCTCATCACCCGGCTCTTACTTTGGGTAAATGGGATGTAGGATTTATCGTCGCTTTAGCAGCAGGTCTGTGGACTCATTATACTTTCCCAGTAGTTATCGGAACTTTTTTGCTCGCGTATCTCATTTGGATAATATCTACTCGACGAAGTATTCCTGTTGTTCCCCGCCTTATTCGAGCAGGGACTCATTACATTGGGGCTCTTGTGCTCTATACGCCATGGCTTCCCGTCGCTCTAGAACGTCTCCAACATTGGCCTAGGCCCCAAACACCCCTCCCCATAAACACTGCCCTCGCTTATGTATGGCATTGGTTAACCATCGGCCCAACGAATTCGCCAACTCTAGAACGATGGCTTTGGCTTTGGGGGGCTTTACTTATCGTCGCTTTGTGGCCCTGGCGACGCCGTACACGCACAGGGTATCGTCGCCCTCACTGGCTCTCTTGGGGCCTCCCAGTCCTGTGGGTAACGCTTCCGATTGGTGTGATGGCTGCCGGCCATTTATTCAAACCCGCTTACCTCAAGTTCCTCATCGTAGGTGTTCCACCGTTTGTCATTCTCTTGGCCAGGGGCACCCTGGCCCCTTGGGAAGGACGGCCTCAACACTCACGAGCGTGGCGCCAAACGATTACTGCGGTCTGGTTCATAATAAGTGCCGTCAGTATCCTTATCTTGGAGAGCGTTGGTCTGGCTTACTATTACACGCATCCCCAGAACGTGCGCGATGATTATAGAGGCATCGCCCAATACATTAAAGCTGTAGCAGAGGCAGACGATGCCATTATCCTTGACGCGCCTGGTCAATGGGATGTATTCCACTACTATTATCAAGGACCACTCCCTGTCTACCTGTTACCAGAGAACCGCCCACCGCTCCGATCGCGAGTCGAACAACGTTTACAGGAAATCGCATCAAAGCACAACAAACTCTTCGTGCTTCTGTGGGCTACCAACGAAAGCGATCCAGAGAATCTCGTTGAACACTGGCTAGACGCTCATGCCTACAAAGCATTGGATGTCTGGCGAGGCAATGTGCGTTTTCTCATATATGCTCTTCCGGCTACATCAGAAGAAGATGCCTGGGTAAAAGACGTGGATATTGTGTTGGGAGATCACATCCATTTGCGGCACATTGCCCTCTGGAATTGGGAAGTTCCTCCCGGCAACGTAGTCCAGGTCCGGCTCCGTTGGGAAACTCAGGCTCCCGTTACCACAAGATACAAGGTCTTCCTACAACTCCTTGGCCCAGGAGACCGACTTATCGCCCAAAGGGATACCGAACCTGTGGGAGGAGATAGACCTACAAGCACCTGGACCGTTGGGGAAACCATCGTGGATAACTATGGCTTACTTATCCCGTTGGCCACACCACCAGGTACATACCGTCTAATCGGCGGGATGTACGATCCCCAAACCGGGCAGCGAATACCTGTGCATCAAGGGGAAAAGGTGCAAGATCACATAGAATTCCCGCTTCATATTATTGTCCAACGCCCGCAACATCCCCCGCCTGAGACTGTGCTCCCTATTCAACATCGCATCCACGAACGTTGGGGACCTATTCGTCTGTTGGGATATAATCGATACAAACGAGGATATCGTCATGCCCCAAGTACACCAATCCATTCGGGGGATTTCCTCCATATCACCTGTTTTTGGGAAGCCATAGCCCCTCCGAAAGAACGCTGGCGGGTTACATTGTCACTTGTGGACGGTTGGGGAAATGTCGTCGCCACACTAACCGATGACCTCGTTGGTCCCATTTATCCCACCACACGCTGGCAAGCGGGAGAAATCCTGCGGGGAGAATTCGACCTCTATATTCCTCAAAACACTAAACCTGGCCCCTACGGTTTACAGATCCAGTTGTGGAGAAACGACCACCCGGTGCGGGAACCCGTACCGCTAGGGGCTGTCCGTGTGGAAGCCTCATCCCAATGACACGAAATCCAGGTATCGAGCGCCGGGAAGCATGAGGGGCCTAGCAACCCAACCTTGCGGGTTTCGCTTGCCAAGCCCCCTGACGGGGGTTGCGACCAACCGCCCCCGGCGGTTTCGCAAGTGAAGGCCGCAGTTTCCAACCGCCGGCCGTCGCGGGGCCCAACGCCCCTCGGCCGCGACCATCGTCCGTGGGTGGAAGCCGCACAGGACGCCCGGCAACTGAAAGTTGCGGGCTTCATTTGCCAAGCCCCCTGCGGGGGCTGCGACCAACCGCCCTCGCGGTTTCGCCCCACCGAAGGCCGCAGTTTCCAACGGCTGGCCATGTCGGGCCCAACGCCTCGCGGCCGCGGCCATCGTCCATGGGTGGAAGCCCGCACAAAACGCCCGGCAACTAGAAGTTGCGGGCTTCATTTGCCAAGCCCCCTCGCGGGGGCTGCGACCAACCGCCCTCGGCGGTTTCG
>CAYOAZ010000056.1:0-23286 GCA_964402285.1 uncultured Anaerolineae bacterium
GGTAGGGGGAGCAACATCAGGCCTCTTGCAAGTAAGACATTTTACATCTCCTTCCACACTACAATATCCTGTCCCATCTTGCTTTCCACGTCTACATGTACTATTTCCTCCGCAGAAAAAATCTTGGCAGTCCTTGCACTCCACCGCAATGTTATCACAATTGCTTCCGCTGGTACACCATATCTCAGGATGCCAACTATAGTTCCCGTAGGTATAAGAAGGACAATCCCCTCCACCTCCGCCCCCTCCCGGGGCTGCGCCGAACCACCCCGCGGTTTCGCAGGTGGAGGCCGCAGTTTCCAACTGCCGGCCATGACGAGGCCCACCGCCCCCGGCCGCGGCCATCGTCCATGGGTGGAAGCCGCACAAAACGCCCGGCAACTGGACGTTGCGGGCTTCGCTTGCCAAGCCCCCTCACGGGGGCTGCGCCCAACCGCCCCCGGCGGTTTCGCCCCACGAAGGCCGCAGTTTTCAACCGCTGGCCGCCCCGGGGCCCAACGCCCCTTCGGCCGCGGCCATCGTCCGTGGGTGGGAACCGCACAGAACGCCCGGAGCTGGACGTTGCGGGCTTCGCTTGCCAAGCCCCCTCACGGGGGCTGCGTCGAACCACCCCGCGGTTTCGCCACCGAAGGCCGCAGTTTCCAACAGCCGGCCGTCCCGGGGCCTAACGCCGTTGGCCGTGGCCATCGTCCGTGGGTGGGAACCGCACAGAACGCCCGGAGCTGGACGTTGCGGGCTTCGCTTGCCAAGCCCCCTGGCGGGGGCTACACTGAACCGCCCTGGCGGTTTCGCATCCGAAGGCCGCAGTTTTCAACTGCCGGCCGTATCGGGGCCCAACGTCCCTCGGCCGCGGCCAGCGTTCGTAGGTGGAAACCGCACAGAACGCCCGGCAACTGGACGTTGCGGGCTTCATTTGCCAAGCCCCCTGGCGGGGGCTGGTAGGAACCGCCCCCGGCGGTTTCGCTTCACCGAGGGCCGCAGTTTTCAACTGGAGGCCGTATCGGCCCCAACGCCCTCGGCCGCGGCCATCGCCCGTGGGTGGAAACTGCACAGAACGCCCGGCAACTGGAAGTTGCGGGCTTCGCTTGCCAAGCCCCCTCACGGGGGCTACACCCAACCGCCCCCGGCGGTTTCGCTCCACCGAAGGCCGCAGTTTCCAACTGCCGGCCGTATCGTGCCCCACCCCTCCGGCCGCGCCGGCCAGCGCCCGTGGGTGGAAACCGCACGGAACGCCCGGCAACTGAAAGTTGCGGGCTTCATTTACCAAGCCCCCTCGCGGGGGCTGCAATTAACCGCCGCAGGCGGTTTCGCAGACGAAGGCCGCAGTTTCTAACGGCTGGCCGTGTCGGCGCCTCAAGCCCTCACCCCTCGAAATCACGGTTTTGAACTGGAGGCCGAATGTGGTATCTACAATACCGAATCCTAAAGAGGAAACATTGCGCGCCTTAGTTATGCACTAAAACCACAGCGCAGCATCGAGGAGGGCCGCCATGGAAAATCACACGCTGGACCTGGAAGTATTACCATCCTTATTCAGCATATGCCAACTGGCATGGGATGCCCCTCTACCTGAGTGGTCCCAAACAGGAGAACTCATTGCCATGGTCCGAACGCGAGAGGAACTCTCCCTCGTTTGTCCTACTCACGCAGTCCCCCCGCACATCCAGGCTCAGGGACCTTGGCGCGCGATTAAAATCCGAGGTCCATTAGACTTCTCGCAAGTGGGCATCCTGCTCACATTGCTGACCCCGCTCGCCCACGCGGCTATTAGCGTGTTTGCCCTTTCCACCTACAACACGGACTATGTATTCGTTCCGGCAGAGCACCTGGACACTGCAATACAAGTCTTAAAAGACGCCGGGCATCGAATCCACAGAGGATAAATGCTACCCCTTCACAGAGCCTGCAAGAATACCGCGTACAAAATAGCGCTGCAAAGAGAAGAAAATTACCAAAGGCAACGCCATGGAGATAAAGGCAGCCGCAGTAAGCAAATGCCAGTTCTGCCCAAGGGAGTTCACCAAACTGCTTAAACGCACAGTCAGCGGAGCCACCTTCTCCGTACCGCCTAAGTAGACCAGTGCCACCAGCAAGTCATTCCACACCCAAATAAACTGAAAAATGGCCAGGGAAGCGAGCGCGGGTACCGAAAGGGGCAACACAATCACCCGAAATGCAGTCCAGCGAGACGCGCCATCCAAAAAAGCAGATTCAAACAGATCTCGCGGAATCTCCGAAAAGAAATTACGTAACAAGTACACGGCCAGCGGCAAGCCATACCCAGTATGGGCTAACCAAATGCCAGGAAAAGTACCTGCCAAACGGGTCTTATTGTACAGCCGCAGAATGGGAATCAACGTCATCTGCAGAGGGACAACCAGCAGCCCCACAACAAGGATAAAAAGCGTGCGACGCAAGGGGAAATCCATCCACGCGAACGCGTATGCGGCCAAGGCTGCCACCAGAATAGGCAACACAGTTGCCGGCACCGTGATAATGATGCTGTTTACAAAGGCCCTGGCCATGCCCTGGGCTTCCAAAACCGCCTTGTAATTCTCCAGGGTAAACTGACCGGCAAGAAAAGGATTACGCAATACCGTCCACCACCCCGAAGAGAGCACGGCGTCCTGAGTGCGGAAAGAACTAATGAGCAACCCCAAAGTCGGGATAAACCAGGCCAAGGCCATCCCTACCAACACCACGTGTAAGGGCACGCGCGCAATAGACAACTCCAAACGCCGGATCATCGCAAGGCCTCCTCTTCTTGGAAGCGGCGGATGTTGATAAGCATAACAGGAATGATGGCTAACAACAGGATCACAGCAATTGCACTGGCCCGACCGTAATTGCGGAAATTGAACATCTCCTTGTACATGCGATTGGCCAGCACCTCCGTGCCGAAATCACCATTGGTCATCACGTAGACAATGTCGAATACCTTAAGCACATTAATCACCATAGTCGTTGTTACCACCGCAATAGTGGGCACCATGAGCGGCAACGTCACATAACGAAAAATCTGCCACTCATTTGCCCCATCCACCCGGGCCGCCTCCAGCAACTCCCTGGGAATACCTTTGTATGCTGCCGAAAGCACAACCATGCAAAAGCCAGTCCACACCCAAATGCCTACAACAATCAAAGCAAAATTGTTCACACTCCGATTCACCAACCAACCTACCGGCTCGCCACCGAGAGCGGTAATAATGGCATTGAGTAAACCTATCTGAGGGGCCCCCTTGGGTCGATACGCGTACACAAACTTCCAAATCACTCCCGCGCCCACAAAGGAAATCGCCATCGGCAGGAAGATGATGGACTTCAGTGGGGATTCGTAGCGCACCCGATCCGCCAGTACAGCCAGGAGCAAGCCGAATGCAACCACAAATACCGTAAAGAAGATTAGCCACAAAATATTGTTACGGAACGCAATATGCATTACTTTGGACGTGAGCGCCCATTTGTAATTGGCCCATCCCACAAAATGTTCTGACCGCTTATCAAAAAAACTATAGTACACAGTCCCTACAATAGGATAGACCAGATACACACCCAAAATGAGTAGCGCGGGGGCTAAATACAGCCAGGGGACCCAATCGCGCTTTTGGGACATGAGAGCCTCCTACTGTTCATGCGCACAAAAGTTTATTGAGTGAGCAAAGAGGCCGAGAAAAGACGTGACTCCCAGGCCTTAATACCTAAGCACCGGGCCAGGAGGCCCGATTGGACCTCCTGGCCCCTTGAACACACGCATTACTTGTACGCTTCCTGGGCCGCGTTCTCAATTTCTTCCAGCACCGCGTCCAGGTCGGCACCGCCCACGTAATCCAACACACCCTTCCAAAAAGCACCTGCTCCCACAGAAGCAGGCATCAAGTCAGAGCCGTCGAAGCGAGCCACCTTGGCGCTGACGATCATCTCCGCCATCTTGCGGGTCAAATCGTCGGGATACACGTCCAGGGACACATTCTTATTCGCGGAGATGAAGCCGCCCTTCTTCGCCCAGGCTTCCTGTGGCTCAGGCGAAGCCAGATACTCCACCAATTTGCGCGCTTCTGGGGTATCGTTAAGCATCACAATCACATCGCCAGCCACCAACGCGGGCGTGCCCCATTTCTCATCGATGGGCGGGAAGGGGAAGAAATCATAATCCTCACCCGGCTTCAAGCCCTTGGGGAAGAACCCCGTAATGAAGGACGCCTGACGATGCATGTAACATCCTGGCGGGTTGTCAAACATGGGTCGTGGCGCGTCGCCAAAGTTCGTGGACAATTCGCCTGTCGTACCGCCGTACACGTACTTCTCATTACGAGCGATTTTGCCGAAGTACTCCCACGCGGTCTTCACCGCAGGGTCGGTCCAGGGGATCTCGTGACGCACCCACTTATCATACACTTCAGGGCCGGCAGTACGGAGCATAATATCCTCGATCCAATCCGTGCCGGGCCAACCGCTGGCCGAACCACTCTCGAGGCCAATGCACCACGGAGTACCTCCATCGGCCACAATCTGGTCCGAGAGCGCAATCATCTCATCCCACGTCTTGGGGACCTTGTACCCCTTGGCAGCAAAAGCCTTAGGATTGTACCAGACCAGGCTTTTCACCGCGACCTTGTAGAAAATACCGTACACATGGCCATCATAACTGGCAATATCCACCCAGGACTGGCCGTAATCCTTAACGAGTTTATCCTTGTCCATAAAGGAATCCAGGGGGACCAACTTGCCCTCTGCCGCGAGTTCGTACAGTTGGCCTGGATTAGGGAGAATGGCCAAATCTGGCGGATTACCGGCTTCAATGCGCGTGGTCAGCACAGCCGCCAAATCGCGCGTGCCTTCGAACGCCATGCCAATCCCCGTCTTCTCAGTGAAGGGCAGAACCGCGTCTCGGAAATTCGTGTACTCGTCCCCGCCCCACACGCCTAAGACGGTCACCACACCCTTAGATGTGGGAACCTCCTTAGTAACGACCTTTGTCACAACCTTCTCAACTTCTTTGGTGACGACCTTCTCCACCTCCTTGGTCACCACCTTTTCTACTTCTTTGGTAACGACCACAGTCTCTTTAACCACTTTCACCTCGGGGGTAGGCTTCGCGCAGGCCGCGAGAATCACGGCCACAATGAGAATGGGAACCAACCACAACGTTTTACGCATGGCACCTCCTCCTTTCTACTGCATGATACATGTGTGATTCTTACAAAACACCAACGGAATTGGACGCCCGGTGAGAGCCGCAAGACTCTCGCACAATGAGCGTTGTTTCCAACAACACCTCTGTTGTTTCCACAGTACGCCCTTCCACAAGCGCGACCAGAAGCCGCGCGGCCTCCTCCCCCAATTGGCGTGCTGGCAACCGTACAGTAGTTAGGGGAGGATTAACATAAGCAGCCAGAGGGATATCGTCGAATCCTACTAAGGCCACATCGTCCGGCACGCGCAGGCCATGTCGACGAAGCGAGACCAAAGCCCCTAAGGCAATAGCATCACTTGCGGCGAACACCGCGGTAGGGGGGTCCTCCAAAGCCAGAAGGCGGTCCATCGCAGCCCGACCACTTTCCTCCCGAAATGCGCCAAAAGCCACCAGCGTGTCATCGTATGTCAACCCATGCTCCAACAACGCACGGCGATACCCCTCTAAACGATCCGCGCTGGCAGTGTAGTGGAGAGGTCCATTGGTGATAATGCCGATACGAGTATGTCCAAGGTGAATAAGATGGGAAACTGCACCATAAGCAGCGTGCACGTTATCCACATCCACAAAGGGGATAGGCACATCAGGCAAACGTCCCAAAAGGACAATGGGAAATCCATCCTCGTAAAGAGCGCGCAAGGCCGCGTCATCAGACCGGGGGCCGGAAAGAATAAATCCATCAATGCGATTTTCCAGAGCCAGGGCAGTGTACCCATCATCCTCTGGATTACTCATAGTTTCCAGGAGAATGCGATATCCGGCAGCCTGCGCTACGTGATTAATGCCCTGAAGTACCTGGGGAAGGAAAGGATCCGCAAAGACCTGTTCAGGTGATTGACAGAGGACCAGCCCCAGGGTCATAGAACGTTGACTGACCAAACTGCGGGCTGCTGCGTGAGGATGATAATTGAGTTGGCGAGCCGCTTCCAACACCCGACGTCGCGTCTCAGGTGATATGTGGACATTGGGCGCGTTATTGAGCACCAGCGACACCGTTGTCCGCGACACACCGGCCAACTGGGCCACATCCTTCGCGGTGACCCGTTTTCTGCGCCCCATAACAGTCCCCCTTCGCTCGGTCAGGCCGTTCTTGGTTCCGGCAATGGTTCCGCGGTGACGGCCCAGGGCTATCCCACCTCGTCGTGACCCGGTAGGTAACACGTGTCACTAACACGTGTTAGTATAGCAGGAACCCCACCGAATGTCAATATTGTGGTATTGTCAATATTGTGGTATAATGAACGCACCATCTGACGGCTTTTGTTCGCGGCCAAGGAGCATAAAATGCCCGTCATCGATGTAGACCACCTGACAAAATATTACGGGAGCGCCCGCGGTATTGTAGATGTCACCTTCCAGGTAGAAGAGGGGGAAATATTTGGATTCATTGGACCTAACGGAGCAGGAAAGACCACCACCATCCGTTTGCTTTTGGGGTTAATTTTTCCAACGCGTGGGGAAGCGCGCATCTTTGGCAAAGATGTATTCCAACAGGGGCCGGAGATCCGCAGACATGTTGGCTATCTCCCTTCTGAAGTCTTCTATTACGAAGGGATGAAAGTTATTGACCTCCTGCGCTATGCCGCCAGTTTTTATCCGGGGGATCACACCAAGCGCATCTACGAACTGGCCGAATACATAGAATTAGACCTCAACCGGCGTGTAGACGAACTCTCCTACGGGAACCGAAAGAAAGTCGGGATTGTGCAGGGACTGCTCCACAATCCTAAAGTGCTCTTCCTTGATGAGCCTACTTTAGGACTAGATCCGCTTATGCAACGCAAGTTCTTTAAACTCATTCGTGAAGAAAACCAACGCGGTGTAACCGTCTTCTTCTCCTCCCACATTCTAAGCGAAGTCCAACGCCTGTGTAATCGAGTAGGGATTATCCGTGAAGGACGTATAGTGGAAATTTCCGACATTCGCACTTTACAGCAAAACAGTTATAAGAAAATCCGCATCACAGCACGCGACATCTCCATAGAACCTCTTCGCGTACCTGGAGTAACCGATTTACACCAAGAAAACAGCACCATTCACTTTTACTATAAGGGAGATATCAACCGATTATTAAAGATTCTCGCGAATTTTCAAGTCACGGACATCACCATCGAGGATCCATCACTGGAAGAGATTTTCATGCATTATTACGAGTAAGAATCGATGAAACCAAACATATATATCCACGAACTCAAACAGCACATACACTCTGCCCTCTATTGGGCAATAGGCATTGTTGGGCTACATCTGCTTTACCTCCCCATTTATCCTGCATTTGCAAAACAATCCGAAGAAATGCAGCAATTAATAAAAAATTTCCCTCCAGAATTGCTCAAGGCCTTCGGAATGCATCAAATAGACTTTACGAAAGTGCTTGAATACTATAGCATGGTATTCTTAATAACACAGATTCTCCTCGCCATTCAAGCAAGTTACTACGGCGTTCAACTGGTTGCACGAGAAGAGAGTAAACGCACAGCGGATTTTCTACTCAGCATGCCAGTTAGCCGGAGCCAAATACTAACGAGCAAATTTCTAGCCGTGATAACTGCCTTACTTATCACGCAAATCATCGTATGGATAAGTGCCCTCTTCTCCATCGCCGCATTTCACGGTTCACATACATACTCAAGTGCAACCCTGTTTCTAATCCTATATTCCGCAATACCGTTCCAATTATTCTTCTTAAGCGTTGGCTTTGCCTTATCACAGGTTGCGAAAATCGACAAGAACGCGTCATCATATGCATTATTTATAGGCATTACAATGTACATAATATCCGCGCTGAGCAACATCATTAACGACACCAAACTAGAATGGATTACACCGTTCAAGCACTTCGACCCGACATATATCGTGAGGAACGGCCATTATAATCGCACCTTGTTCGCAGTAAATGTAATCATATGCGTTATAAGCTTATTGTTCGGATACCGGCGTTATCTACATCGCGACATTCCCGCCGTTTCCTAGAATTACCTAATAGAAGGGGTATATGCATGAAATCCATGTACATCCATGAACTGAAATCGAACACAAAATCGTTTGTGATTTGGATCCTGGTTATGGGCATTATCGTGACAACAGCAATGGTTAAATTCCGCGGATATTACAACAACCCGGAGATGACAAAGATACTAGATGCTATGCCAAGACCGTTACTAAATATGTTTGGCATCCATACTCTCGACATTACCACATTGAAAGGTCTTTTCGGCATATTATCACGATATACATACCTGATGGTATCAGCCGTGGGAATGCTATGGGGTAGTGGTGTCATCGCAAAGGAGGAAGCACAAAAAACAGCCGATTTCACACTCACGTTACCATTATCACGACGCACTATACTCACCGCCAAAGCATTGGCCACATTAACGCACCTCGTACTTTACGTGCTCGTATCTGGGTTTATCTTCTTTGTTGCTGCTTATCCATACCATCCAGATGCGACATTCTATTATTTTCTTGCCAAGAAATTAGCGGGAATGTTTTTCCTGGGCTGGATATTTTGGGCATTAGGAACATGTTTGGCCTGCACATTGCCAAAACCTGAACAAGCCCAAAACGTGGGCATCATGGCTGTACTCACACTGTATATCCTCGCCATGGTCCAGGGAATGCACCCCAAACTGAAATGGCTCCAATGGCTTACACCGTTTAAGTACTTCGATGCCCTGTACTTTTATCGGGGAGACCCATTCCCGCTAGGGAGGCTAAGCCTCCTGTTGGCGATAGGGGCAATGCTGCTGGGGTACGCTTATTACCGCTACGAACAGCGGGATGTGTACATATAGAAGAATGTCACACTGTTCTCAGTTGCGCTCATTTCCCAATCTCCCAGCATCCTGATATCATCCTCTTGTACACACCTATTGAGGAGAAAGCCCGATGAGCGAATACGACGCGTCCACACCCCAGATCCCACGTTTGGCCGGCACCCCGTTGCGTGCGTTCGCCACCCTGATAGAAACGCCCGGCCTCAATGCCCCTCTCCTCGCGACAGTGCGCAAGAACGCGGGAGCCACCGCGTTCTTGGCCCAACCTGTGGAGGAACCGCCCCTCTATTACCCCCACCACGAGCCGCCAGCCTCCCCGCCGCCACCTACATCCGACCTGGACGCGTGGCTCGCGGCCTGGTCCGAGGCCGCCCGGCTGGACATGCCCTTTCCTCGGGCCCGGGATTTTACCACTGCGTACCGCGCGGGCACACTCACCCCCACCCAGGTCGCCCAGCAGGTCATCGACGCGATCGCGGATTCGGACCGAGGAGAAAAGCCCTTGCGCGCGTTCATTGCCAGCGACGCGGAGGACATCCTGCGCCAGGCCGAGGCTTCCACTCGCCGCTGGCAGGAAGGTCGCCCTCTCAGCCCTCTGGACGGCGTGCCCATTGCCGTCAAAGATGAACTGGACCAGGTGCCCTACGGAACCACCGTGGGCACGAAATTCCTGGGAACCACGCCAGCCAGGGAAGATGCGACCGCGGTGGCCCGGTTACGCGCGGCTGGCGCCATCCTCGTGGGCAAGACCAACATGCATGAGATAGGCATCAGCGTCACCGGCATCAACCCCCATCATGGGGCCGTCCGCAACCCCTACAATCCGGGTCACATCGCTGGGGGCAGTTCAACTGGCTCCGCGGCTGCAGTGGCCGCGGGGATCGTCCCCATCGCGCTAGGTGTAGACGGGGGTGGGTCCATCCGCATCCCCGCCGCGCTGTGCGGCGTGATTGGGCTCATGCCTACCTTCGGCCGGGTGAGCGAGTTCGGGTCCGCTCCCCTGGATTGGAGTCTTTCCCACGTGGGTGTCATCGCAACGAACGTGGAGGACACCGCGCTCGCGTACGCGATCATCGCGGGCCCAGACCCACGCGACCCTCACACCCTGCACCAGCCGCCGGTCTCCCTGGACCGCGTTGCCTCGGCCGACCTGGAAGGCATCACCCTGGGCATCTTCCCGCCCTGGTTCCGCCACGCGGAGGACGCGGTGGTCGCCGCGGCCGAAGACGCGGTGGAACGCCTCACCCAGCTAGGTGCACGGGTGAAGGAAATCACCGTGCCCGACCTCACCGCGGCCCGTAGTGCCCACGCAATCCTCATCCTCTCGGAAATGGCTACAGGCATGGAACCTTACTACGACGCGCATCGACGGGATTTTGGCCTGGACGTGCGTATCAACTTGGCCCTGGGCCGATCCTTTGCCGCGTGGGAATACCTCCACGCGCAACGCATGCGCACCCGGATTACCCGTCACTTCCTGGCCGCGCTGGAGGACGTGGACTTAATCCTGACGCCTACCGTCTCCATGACCGCGCCCCCTATTCCTGAGGACACCCTCCCGGAAGGGGAATCCAATCTGTCCTTGGTTATTGCCCTTATGCGGCACACCTTCCCCACCAACCTGGCCGGCCTACCCTCCATCACTGTACCTGTAGGCTATCACAACGGCTTACCCATCGGCCTGCAAGCCATCGGCCGTCCGTGGGAAGAGCACCTCCTCCTGCGCTGGGCCGCAGCCCTTGAACGTCACATCCCACGGCGTGTCCCGGAAATCTTTCTTCCCGTAGGGAAATGAGTTGTTTCCAGTCCTCTGCTGAGCAGGCGGGTCTATCCGCTTGCTCAGCAGAGGACGTTCTCGTGGACTAAAAACCGTGGCGATAGCGTTCCCGCGCGCCCCTGATCCCCTTCCTTCCCTGTACTTCCCCCCTTCCATATTCGCCCCATCGGTGGATATCCGTTACAATATATCTTTGGTGAAAAATCACCAGAAATTCTGAGAAGACCTTGCCCCGCGTACACGGGAGCACAAGGGAGAGCCATGAAAAAGACCTATCACATCTGGACCATTGGCTGCCAAATGAACGTGGCTGATTCAAACCACGTAGCATCTCAACTGGACGCGCTCGGATATGAACCAGTGAGCACACCCGAGGAGGCGGACGTTATCGTTCTCAACACGTGCGTAGTCCGCCAGAGCGCGGAGAACAAAGTCATTGGCAAGTTGGGCGCGCTAAAACCCCTCAAACAGCGTGATCCCAACAAGACCATCGCGCTGATGGGGTGCTTTGTGGGCATCCGCCCCAACCCTAAATTGCAAGAACGGTACCCGTGGGTGGACGTATTCCTCCCGCCCTCGGAACCCGCGCCCCTTATTCACTACTTGACGGGGAACGGACACACCGAGGACATGCGGGAAGAGGATCGACGACGAACCGCGGAGCGGTGGCAGCTGCAGGACCGCCTTACCCAGTCCATGCGCCACCTGGCTCTGCACGGGGACCCCCCCGTCACCGCGTATGTTCCCATTGTCTACGGGTGCTCTTTTGCCTGCACCTACTGCATTATTCCTCTACGGCGAGGGAAAGAGCGCAGCCGTCCCCTGGAGAGCATTGTGGAAGAAGTTCAGGATCTGGTGCGCCAAGGCGTGCGAGAAGTCACCCTGCTAGGGCAAATTGTGGACCGCTACGGGTATGATTGGGGCGGGCGTCCTGATCTGGCAGACCTGCTCTACGCGCTGCACGACATTGAGGACCTGTGGCGTATCCGCTTCCTGACCAGCCATCCAAACTTTCTCAACGATCGCATCCTGAACGCGGTTGCAGACCTGCCCAAGGTCATGCCGCACATCGAAGTCCCCATTCAGGCTGGGGATGACGAGATATTGGCGCGAATGCGGCGGGGCTACACTGTAGCCGACTACTACCACCTGGTACATCACATTCGCGAGCGGGTGCCCGACGCGGCCATCCACACCGACATCATTGTCGGGTTCCCTGGCGAAACTGAGGAACAATTCATGGGCACTTACAAGGTCCTGGAGGACCTGCGTTTGGACAAAGCCCACATCGCCCGCTACTCTCCTCGGCCAGGTACTGTGAGCGCGCGCACCATGCCCGACAACGTGCCCGACGAAGAAAAGAGGCGTCGTCACCGCCTGCTGGAGGAACTGCAAGAGCGCATCCAACGGGAGAAAAACCAGGCCTTGGTAGGAACCCGGGTTGACGTACTCATCGAAGGCCAACGCAAGGGAAAGTGGGAAGGGCGCACACCCCAGAACAAAATCGTGTTTGTCGAGCATCCCGACAACCTACGCGGGAAACTGGTTCAAGTGGAAATCACCTGGGCTGGCCCGTACAGCCTGCGCGGCCGGGTGCAGGGAATAATTCAAAAATGAAAATCCACCATCTTTAATTCTCAATTCGCCTTTAAACTGGAGGACTAGATGACTGTCACAGCTGTGGTCGGCGCTCAATGGGGGGACGAAGGTAAAGGCCGGGTCGTGGATTATCTGGCCCAACACGCGGATATGGTCATTCGTTACCAGGGAGGTGACAACGCGGGTCACACCGTGGTCAACGAATACGGGACCTTCCGTCTGCACCACATTCCCTCCGGGATCTTCAACCCCAACACGGTCAACATTGTCGGCACAGGGTGCGTGGTTAACCCGGACACCCTATTAGAAGAACTGGCAGACCTGGAACGAGCCGGCGTGGACACGAACAACCTCTACCTGTCCAGTCGCGCGCACGTGACCATGCCCTATCACCGCCTGTTGGACGGGCTCCGCGAAGCGGCCCGGGGCGGTAAGGCCATTGGCACCACCAAGAGGGGGATTGGTCCCGTCTACTCTCACAAAGCCGCGCGGGTGGGCATTCGCCTGGGCGAACTGCGTTACCCGGATCGGGTTCGGGATCGCCTGCGCATTGTCCTTCCCCGGGTCAACCACGAACTGGAAATGTACGGCCATGCCCCCCTCCGCGAGGAAGACATCCTGGCCAAGGTGGCGGCCTGGCAGGACGCCATCGGCCACCGCATTGTGGACACGGTACCCATGATCCGCGCCGCGCTGGAACAGGGTCGTGATATCCTCCTGGAAGGGCAACTGGGGGCCATGCGAGACCTGGATTGGGGCATCTACCCCTACGTCACCTCCTCGAATCCCCTGGCCAGTTACGCGGCCGTGGGCGCGGGATTCCCTGCTCGCTACCTGGAGCGCATCGTTGGGGTAGTAAAAGCGTACAGCACGGCCGTAGGCGCGGGCCCCTTCCCTGTGGAATTAAAGGATGAGACGGGGGACAAACTGCGCGAGGCGGGCCAGGAGTACGGTGCCACCACCGGCCGTCCCCGACGTTGTGGCTGGTTTGATGGCGTGGCCATCCGCTACTCCGCGTGGCTCCACGGCTTCACCGAGATCGCAGTTACTAAACTGGACGTGCTGGACTCCTTCCCGGAGATCCGCATCTGCGTGGGATATCGCCTTCCCGACGGCACCATCACCCAGGAGATGCCCGATGTGCCCACACTGGAACAGGTGGAGCCTGTCTACGAATCCTGGGAGGGCTGGATGACGCCCACAGGAAATATCCGCCGCTGGCAGGACCTGCCCCATAACGCACAACGGTACCTGGAACGCATTGAAGAGTTGGCTGGCGCGCCCATTCGCTTTGTCTCTGTGGGCCCTGAACGCGATCAGATCATCCTGCGGTGAAGAACATGAGCCAACGCGCACTGCCCGACCTCTTCTTCACCCAAATGCGCACCCTGCTCGGCGACAAAGAGTTCGCCGAGTTCTACGACGCGCTGATGGCCTCCCCCACTGCTGCCATCCGCGTCAACACCCTAAAAATCAGCGTTGAGGACTTTCAGCGCATTTCCCCCTTTCCCCTGGAACCCGTGCCCTGGTGCCCAGAGGGATTTTACATCCCCAACGACGTGGAACCAGGCAAACATCCCTACTGGGCTGCAGGGCTTTACTACGTGCAAGAACCCACCGCGATGGCCGTGGGCATGGTGGCAGACCCTCAGCCATGGGAATGGGTCGCGGACCTGGCCGCCGCGCCCGGAGGGAAGTCCAGTCATTTACTGGCGAGAATGGAGGACAAGGGCTTCCTCCTAGCCAACGACATCGACCGCCGCCGCACCACCGTCCTGGCCCAGAACCTGGAACGTTGGGGCGCGCGTGTGTGGGTGGCCGCGAACGAACGCATCGAAAACCTGCACCCCAACTTCCCCGAAGTTTTCGACACCGTCGTGCTGGACGCGCCCTGCTCTGGCGAAGGCATGTTCCGCCGCAACCCTACCGTGGCCGACCACTGGTCCCCTCGAGCCGTAGAGGGCAACGCGCGGCGCCAGGGCCATCTACTGGACGCGGTGGCTCCCCTGGTTAAGCCCGGAGGATTTCTTGTCTACGCGACATGCACCTTCAATCCTGAGGAGAACGAAGCCGCGGTGGCCCGATTCCTGCGTCGCCACCCGGAATTCGCGCTGGAACCCGTGGACGACCTCCCTGGTGCATCCCCAGGCCGCCCTGACTGGGTAGACCCTAACCTGGCCCAGGGGATTCCCTTAGAACGCTGTATCCGTTTTTGGCCTCACAAGGTGCGAGGAGAAGGCCACTTCATCGCCCTAATGGTCAAGGAAGGATACTACCGTCCTCGACATCCCCTCAACGTGCCCGAACCCAAACGCCCTAAAGGGATGCCTCGACGAGCCTGGAACCTCTACCAACAGTGGTGTGAGGACACCTTGACCGAGATGCCCCGAGTGGCCGGGCTCATGCTCGTGGGCGAGAACCTCTACGCGTGCCCCATCAACCCCGGCCGCCTGGAAGGTTTGCGTATTTTGCGGCCGGGCTTATGGCTGGGTCAAGTCAAACAAACCGCGTTCATCCCCGACCACGCTCTGGCCATGTGGCTTAAGCCCGAGCAGGTCAAACGACGATTGGACTTGAGCCTGGAGGACCCGCGGGTAGAAGCCTACCTGCGCGGGGAACAACTGGACGCGCCCGGCGACGATGGCTGGGTGCTCATCACTGTGGATGGATTTCCCCTGGGGTGGGGCAAACGCGTTCGAGGCGTGATCAAAAACCGCTATCCCAAACACCTGCGCTGGACGTGGTGAGGAGCGATGACCGAGAAACAGCCCGAACGTCGCATCCAGGACCTACTGGCATTCCTGTACGGCCCCCGTGTGGGACAGGACACGTGGGAGCAGTTACGCGCGCGGCTGCACGAATTCCGGGAACGCCATCCTCACCTGCGAGAAAACGTTCCCCCCCCTCATGAACGCCTCACTGAACGCGACGCGATTCTCATCACCTACGCGGACCAAATCCGCGCGCCCCACCAACCGCCCCTGCGCATCCTGGGCGACTTCCTCCACCGAACCCTGCGCGGCACCATCAGCGGAGTGCACCTCCTCCCCTTCTTCCCCTACTCCTCGGATGATGGCTTCTCTGTCATCGACTACACGCAGGTCAACCCTGAGTTCGGCACCTGGGAGGACGTAGAACGCATTGGGCAGGACTTCCGCCTCATGTTCGACGCGGTCATCAACCACGTCTCCCGGGAGAGCGCGTGGTTCCAGGCGTTTCTGCGCGGGGAAGAACCGTACACCGACTACTTCATTGTCGTGGACCCGAACACCGATCTTTCCCAGGTGGTGCGGCCCCGGGCTACCCCCCTGCTCACCCCTGTGGAAACCGCACAGGGCATCAAATACGTGTGGACCACCTTCAGTGCGGACCAGATCGACCTGAACTATCATAACCCGCGCGTGCTCCTGGACATCATCGATGTGCTTCTGCTCTACGTGGAAAAGGGCGCGGAGATCATCCGCCTGGACGCGATCGCCTACTTGTGGAAGGAAATCGGCACCCCCTGCATTCACCTGCCACAAACCCATGCCATCGTCAAACTTTTCCGAGCGATTTTTGACGCGGTCGCTCCCGGAGTACTTATCATCACCGAGACCAACGTGCCCCACGAGGAAAACATCAGTTACTTTGGCAACGGCCACGATGAAGCCCAACTGGTGTACAACTTTACCCTGGCCCCCCTCGTACTCCACACCTTCCGCACGGGCAACGCGCGACGACTAAGCGAATGGGCCGCCACCTTGGCCACGCCATCAAACACCACCGCGTTCTTCAACTTTATCGCGTCCCACGACGGCATCGGCGTCCTCCCCGCGCACGGCATCCTCACCGAAGGGGAAATCCAGGCCTTAGTGGATATGACCTTGGCCCACGGCGGACAGGTATCCTATCGCGCGCTGCCTGACGGCAGCAAGAGCGTGTACGAACTGAACATCACCCTTTACGACGCGCTCAACGATCCACAACACCCCAATCCTCAAATCGATGTTCGGCGTTTCCTGGCCTCGCAAGCCATCATGCTCAGCCTGGCAGGCATCCCAGGCATTTACGTCCACAGCCTCTTCGGGTCCCGCAACTGCCACCGCTGCGTGAAAGAGCGGGGATACCCTCGAGCCATTAACCGGGAGAAATTCACCCAGGCGGACCTGGAACGCGCGCTCGCGGATCCTCAGGACCACCGGGCGCAGGTATTCGATGGGTATCGCCATTTGCTCAGGGTGCGACGAGAACATCCCGCGTTCCACCCCAACGCGAAGCAACAAATACTACACATAAACGAGACCGTGTTCATTATCCGCCGCGAGGCTGAAGACGGCGATGTAATCCTTGCCCTGGTCAACGTATCGCACGAGGAACAGCACTTACACATACCTGTGGCCGGACTGTCTGCGAAAACATGGCAAGACATTCTATCCGGTGCTCAATTTCACGTTCAACACAGCACGTTACACGTACATATGAAACCCTACGAATACCTGTGGTTGGTACCCAAACGCTCATTCTCCTAACTTAGAGCCGATAAAACCCCGGGCACCACGCAGGAATACCTCTATCTCTAAAGGGCGTTTTCCTGCAAGTTGCACTCTGACCAATTCCAACACCCCTTCGCCGGTGACAACAGCGGCCCGGCTATTCCAGGGAATCACCGTGCCTGGAGATGCGTCAGAGGACACGTCAGGATGAGGTCGAGCCGCCAGGATTTTTAGGGTCTTCCCACGCCAGAGGGTCATCGCTGTAGGCCACGGCTGGAACGCACGCACTTTACGTTCAATAACGACCGCGGATTCTGTCCAGTCAATCCACCCATCTTGCTTACGCAACATGGGCGCATAGGTGGCCAGCGCATCGTTCTGGGGACGGGGCTGAATTTCCCCCCTCACCCAACGTGGTAATGTTTCTACAAGGAGATCCGCCCCTAAACGGGCGAGCCGCTCTCCTAAAGTAGCCGTGGTGTCGTCTGGATGAATGGGCTCCTCTCGCTGGGCTAAAATGGGCCCTGTATCCACCCCCTCATCCATTAACATAATGGTTACCCCTGTCATTTCATCTCCAGCCAGAATAGCAGCAGCAATCGGAGCCGCACCACGCCAGCGCGGAAGAAGGGAGGCGTGAACGTTCAAACAGCCGTAAGGCGGCAAATCAAGAATGGCCTTTGGCAGGATGAGACCAAAGGCAGCCACGACCACTACATCTGGATGCCATTCCCGGATGGGAATCTGCATCTCTGGCTTGCGCAGGGTGCGGGGTTGGTGGATGGGGATTCCGTGCTCTAAGGCCACTACCTTGACCGGGGAAGGCACCGGTTTGCGAGAACGCCCTTTTGGTTTGTCTGGACGCGTTACAACCCCCACAACGTCCACAGACGGGTTTGCAAGCAACTGTAACAATGTGGGCACAGCAAACTCCGGTGTCCCCATGAAGACCACACGCAACCCCATAATCCCCTCCGTTATTTCCCAACACGTTTTGCGAGATTGTACCACATACCCCCAGTGGGTCGAATTTTGCCATAACTTTTCTGTCTACCAACGAGGAGACAGGACTGCCCATCTTCTATCAGGCTAACCCGCGATTGCAGGACCACCTGCTCGGGCAGGGTATAGGGTTTGGCAAACCCCTTGGCTCTCCATATAATGCACTTGAGTACTTTCGTGCACACATCGAGGAAGGCACCGGTGATTTCGCTAACCCAAAAACGCTGGCGCGTGAAGCCTCGCGCACCACAAGAGCAATTCAATCGTCTCTCCCACCTTCCCCCTGTACTAGTGCAACTTCTTTATAACCGAGGCTTGACAGAACCGGCAGAAGTACACGCCTTCCTAACATATGCCCTGCCACCGGACAATCCCTTTCGGCTGCGGGATATGTCCAAAGCCGTAGACCGTATTCGACGAGCAATTCGAAAGGGAGAAAACATTGTAGTATATGGCGATTTCGACGCGGATGGGGTCACATCCAGCGCGTTGATGGCGTTGACGTTACGGGCGTTGGGTGCCAGGGTCCGGGTCTACATTCCTCATCGGGTCGACGAAGGATACGGGCTGAACAAAAAGGCCCTTAAGAAGATAGCGGATGCAGGAACACACCTGCTTATAACCGTAGATTGCGGAATCCGGTCCGTTGATGAAGTGGCCTACGCCCAAGCCCTGGGTATGGATGTGGTGCTAACTGATCACCACTCTATAGGTCCACAGATCCCTCCCGCATATGCAGTTATTAACCCAAAGCGCGAAGATGATCCGTACCCGTTTAAAGGGTTGGCCGGAGTGGGCGTTGCATTTAAACTAGCGCAGGCGCTGTTACGTGTTGAACAGCATGTCCCGTTGCGCAAACGAGGGGAAGTTTCGTTAGTCGAACAGGACTTACTGGACTTAGTAGCACTGGGGACCGTCGCCGACATTGTCCCCTTAATCGGTGAAAACCGCTCGCTGGTTGCACGCGGGTTAGAACGGCTCAACCAGCCCCAACGCCCGGGGTTGCTCGCGCTGATGGAAGCAGCAGGCGTGCACCCGGGAACTGTGGACACTATGACCATTGGGTTCATGCTGGCCCCTCGTATTAACGCGGCCGGACGCTTATCTTCCGCCAAACTCGCGTATCGCCTGCTCATGGCTGAAGAGTTGGGAGAAGCTTTAACTCTGGCTTCCCAATTGAACACCTTGAACCGCCAACGTCAATATCTCACCCAACAGGCCGTCCAAAGAGCCCAGGCTCAACTGGCAGAACAATCAAGTAGTCCTCTGTACATTGTGGCCGATCCGGAATTCTTGCCGGGGATTGTTGGTCTTATTGCCGGAACGATTACAACCGCGACCTACCGCCCGACGATCGCCATTCACTTGGAAGAGGAACAAAGCCGCGGTAGCGCGCGTAGCATTCCGGAATTTCACATTACACACGCTCTAGACCAAGTGGGTGATTTACTGGTACGGTATGGAGGCCACGCGGCGGCTGCTGGTTTTACAATAAAAAATCAAAATCTACCTCTACTTCGTGAACGACTCCAAGAAGTCGCCTGGGAACAGTTGGGAGGAACGCTCCCCGAGCCCACGCTAGAAATGGAGATGGAACTTGACTTGCGCCGAGTTGACTGGGCACTATTCGAACAGATCCAGCGCTTGGCGCCCTTTGGCGAGACCAATCCAGAACCCATCTTTCTCTCCCGTGGGTTACACGTGCTTGAAGCTCGAGCGGTGGGCAACGAAGGCAAACACCTTAAACTAACGCTCAGTACTGGACATCGCCAATGGTCAGGCATCGCGTTTAAGTTGGGCCATTTGGCCAACACCTTACCACGCCGTGTTGATGTCGCTTACCATTTAAACGTTAACGATTGGAACGGACAACGAACTTTGCAGTTGGTGGTGGTGGATATCGCTGCCAGTCAAAAATAAGCGGGATGTTGGAGATAGGAGGAGAGAAAAAGGTATATGAGCCAGAACAATACTTCTAGATGGCGCCCTATTCATGCGGGCTTTATTTTTGCCGGTATTGCAACTCTGCTTATAGTTATGGGGATATTTGAAGGTCACGTTCCATTAACCCCACGCTCGGTCGGTATAGCGTTGCTCATTGGAGCCGGAAGTTGGGGAGGCATTGCGTGGTTGGTGGCCTCAACGCTGTGGGACGTAGAAACAGACACCGAGAGGGAAGAGGAGGAGATTAAACACCTATGACTCGATATCCCTGGTTACGCGATATACAAGCCGTTCTGCTGGACGTGGACGGTGTGTTGTACCGGGGTGCATACATTATTCCCGATGCGTATGCCTTTCTGGAATTTTTGACTTCTCTCCGAATACCCTTCCTATATGTTACGAATAACAGCACAATGGATGCAGCAGGATATGCAGATCGCTTGCGCCAACGTGGGTTCCCCGCAGCCCCAGAACAGGTCATTGGTTCAGCAGAAACCACTGCCCATTTGTTAGCGCAACGCTACCCACACCGTCCCCCGGTATTTGTGATAGGTGAAGAAGGACTCCAGCAAGCGTTGAAGAGCCAACACTTCCCCATTACGGAGCGATCTGAGGATGCGGAAATCGTTGTCAGTGGGATGGATCGATCTCTGACTTACAACCAACTGGCCGAAGCGACGTACGCGATACGAAGGGGGGCAGCCTTCTACGCCACGAACCCCGATCGCACTTATCCCACAGAACGAGGTCTAGCTCCAGGAGCCGGCTCGATTGTGGCCGCGTTAGAGGCGGCCAGCGACCGCACTGCTATTGTCGTGGGCAAACCCGAACCGCCTATTTTTCACCTCGCTTTAGAGCGCGTTGGGGTAACACCGGAAAAAGCGCTGATGATAGGAGACCGACTGGAGACAGATATTCGGGGGGGCAAACGGGTAGGGATGCACACAGCCCTGGTGCTCACGGGCGTCACCCAGAAACCGCCTCCGCCAGGCCCCGACACGCCAGATATTGTCGCGCGGAACCTGGCGGAGTTACGGCGGTGGTGGGAAGAGGCCCTCCGTGCAGTAGAGTGACAACGGGGGGCAGAAGAGCCTCGTGCCCTATACGCGATGCTGAGCACCAGCGCTTCGTGCCCTATACGCGGTGCTGAGCACCAGCGCGCTGAGGCCACATTCGTGGTAAGGCAATGTGAAAGACACTGCCTTTCCCCGGGCCATCACTTTCAGCCCACACCCGCCCACCATGAGCGTCGATAATCGCTTTACACAAAGCTAGGCTTATGCCTAAGCCACCAAAGGAACGAGTGGCAGAACGATCCGCCTGGAAAAACGGCGCGAATATTCGCCGAAGCACGTGAGGAGACATACCGATACCTTGATCGGATACGCTAACCCGCACTTCTTCAGCATTCTCCCACACGTGTATTTGGACCATAGGTTGTTCTTTGGAAGAAGTACGCCGCCTTACTACCCGACCAAATTTAATGGCGTTCTCAACGAGAATATCCAGAGCAATTTGCAAGAATCGAGCGTCGCCTAGTGTGTAGGCCATTGGGACATCTAGTTGCAATGTAAGGCGCAACCCGGCTTGTTGGGCTTCGGTCCGCCACTGAAACGCGCGGTCCCTCACCAAGGAAACCAGATTCACCGGAGCCTTGTAAAAATTCACGCGTTGAGCGCCCAATGCGTGCAACCAGATAAGACGTTCAACGGTGGTATGGAGTTGGCGCGCGTTGCGTAACATAGCGATAAAAATTCGTCGTTGTTCCGGTGAGACAGAATCCTCATTTGCTAACAATTCCAAGTAACCCAAGAGCACGGTTAAGGGAGTGCGCAATTCGTGTTCTAGGGCTTCAACAGCATCTAGCGTCCATTTAAATCTCGAAGTAGGGTTTGCCATGGATGCAGGTACCTGTTGCATGGCCGCCGTCTGTCTCCTCACCAGATATTACGTCAATGACACATTGTAACGGGGGCCTAAGTATGAAGGCAGGCTTCGCTCGTCACGGGTAGGACCTAATTGTGACTGTAACCACGCGCTAACTTGGGAAGCGAATTCCTGAAAATCACGTGCTTGGAGTCCCGCAAGAAATCGCATCTCCTCATTTGTCAGGCGAAAAGGTTGTCCCATATATCCTACCTGCAGCGCTTTCGATGGGTCGGTCAACAACTGGCGGCGAAAGCTCTCGCTAATAGCACCAGCGCACACCACGCGCTCCAGTTCACTATAAGCTCTCATGTATCCCTCCTCGTCCTATCGATAACAATTTATGCCCGGGCAGGGCCCAAAACGTCCCACGCAAGGATGAGAATACCTAGCCAAATAAAAAGATCCCCCACGCTCAAGGCCGTTGGCCAAGGAAACGGTGGGGGAACAACCAAAATATCCGTTAGAAACCAAAACCGAGTTTGATCCCGCGAGAGTACAATGTCCTTGGTCCCTCGCGGGACTATTCCCAGACGCCAATCTTCTGCGCTTGTTGAAGGGTGTATGCGCGTTAGAGTTTCTGGCGAGACGGGCATCAACCCGCCATTTGCCACTACGGCAATAAAATTAAGGACAACTCCGATGGTCAGGATGCGTATGGACCACAAATGTCGGTTGCTCCAACCAAACCACAGGAGCAACACATAGGAAAGAACGAGCAGCCCGCTAACGATATCCCGCGTCCACCACCCCCTCAACAGGGGAACCTGCAACAAAAACGCGGCAATGACTACCCAAACATGGCGAATATGCCGGGCCTTTCCTTCCCCCGCCCTGATCCCCTTTATCCCCCATGTCACCAGCAACGACGTCAGGATCAGCAGGGTGAATAATCGCATCCACGTATCCTTAATGTGGAATGTTTAGCAGTAGTAGCAGCCCAGTGAACCGCCCAACGGCGCCCCTGCGGCAGCAGCAAGGGCAAGCAAAGCACCCACAAGCCAGATCAGGCGCACTTTGCGAGGGTCACTTAACACCGCGTAGGTTCGGGACATCACCTTCTTCATGGCTGGCCTCCTTTATTGAATACATGCACAATATGGCATTGTTGTTGACGTACGAGTAACGTTATCGAAGCCTATTATAGCCCTGTGTTCATTACCCGGACGTTACCGCCGCGTTACCGGAGGCCGCCATATTCACACGCGCATATCCAAAATGTCCTCGTAGAGCGTTATAGTCGCTGGAGCGGGGTCAATTCCCAAGTCATCTCGAAGAAGACGCCTCAGGCGATGAAAACTCTCCATGGCCGCGGCCCGATTTCCCGAACGCGCGTAAGCCATCATTAACCCCTGCCACGCTTCTTCGTGATAAGGTTCAGATTCCACAACCTGCTGGTACAAGGAAACCGCAGCCAAGTACTCCCCCCGTTGCATGCGCAACTCGGCCAAGGAGAGCAAAGCGGAGAGATATCCATGATATAGTCGTTCTCGCTCCAATCGGGCCCAGTCCGCATCCACATCCTCTAAATAAGGTCCGGCATAAAGGGAAAGGGCTTGTTCATACCATCGAATGCGTTCTTGAGGCTCC
>CAYOAZ010000057.1:0-53878 GCA_964402285.1 uncultured Anaerolineae bacterium
GGGAAGGAAGCGGAGGTGTTGGCCATCACCAATGACCCGGCGGAGTCGCAGACCATCATTGATGACTACTACACAGCACACCCGGATGTGGACGCGTTCCTGACGTTGGGGCCCAACGGAGCCAACCCCTTCTACGCGTTCATGGAGGCCCGGGGTCTAAAGGCGGGTGATGTCTACCACGGCACCTTTGACTTGAGTCCTGAGATCGTCGCTCACATTGAGGATGGAACCACCCTCTTTGCTATCGACCAGCAACCCTTCCTGCAAGGGTACCTGTCGGTGGTGACATTGACCCTGCTCCAGCGGCAACACATTAAACCTGCTTTGCCCATCACCGCGACAGGCCCTGGCTTTGTGGATAAGAGCAACATCGCTTTGGTGAAGGCACTGGCAGGTACATACCGGTAGTGGATGGAGGCGGGTCGGAAAGTTAGGTCTTTCCGGCCCGCCTTCTTTTCGGACCTCTCTTCTTAGACTTGGGGGAGAGGTTGCAGCAGATAAGCATTCTGTAATTGTGGGGTAGGCATTTCTTAGGAAGGGATGGGAGCACAAAACAGATGGGTGCACCACGGACAAAGGAAAAGAACCTTTGGGAACTGTTCATAACGTCGCCTATAGCAGGTCCTGTGGCGACATTGGTGGTTATTGTCGTGCTGTTTTCCCTATTTGTGCCACACTTCGCGTCAATGCGCTCTGTGTCGGGCATCATTAACGCGGCCACTTTGACCGGCATGGTCACCATCGGTGTGACGTTGTTGATGATTTCTGGCGAGTTCGACCTTTCCGTTGGGTCTCTGGTGGCCATCGGGGCATATGCGTTTGCTTTCGGCACAACAGAGTGGCATTCGCCCATATTAGCAGTTCTCGGTGCCCTGGTGATTACAGGTTTCTTGGGCATGGTGAATGGACTTATCTTTGTGCAAACAGGTATCCCCTCATTTATTATCACCTTAGGTACGTTATACATCTATCGAGGCGCGGTATGGCTGCTTTCCGGCGGACGTTTGATTCAGACGCTGGAGCGGCCTTTGGTGTACGAGGTGTTCAACGGTCGGTTGGACATTGTCAACCAATTCTTTCACGGTGCGAATTTCCGCACCTCCTTGTTGTGGCTCCTGGGGATGACCGCGTTTTTCCAGTACATCCTCGTCCGCACCCGTTACGGCAACCACGTCTTCGCGGTGGGGGGAAATCCCCTAGGAGCGTTGGCTCAAGGTGTGAACATTGCCCGAGTGAAGATTATTAACTTTACCATCAGTGGGGCAATGGCTGGCCTGACCGGAATTCTGCTGTTCAGTCAGTATCGTTCTGTGCGGGTAGCTACTGGCGCGGGAATGGAGTTGAATGCTATCGCGGCCGCGGTTGTAGGTGGAACACTGCTCACCGGCGGGGCCGGAAGCATTTGGGGCGCTCTGGTTGGCGCCCTACTTATCAGCACCCTGCGCACGGGCGTTATTTTGATGAACATCCCCTTCATCCCTGCCGACAACTTTGAGGCCGTTGTAGGTGTAACCATTATTGGCGCGGTAATCCTGAATAATTGGTTACGAAATCGAGGTTAATATATGTGCGAAGAGAGGTGAATATGTCACCACAAGGAAATGGCTCGACACCTGTGGTCCACATGGAGAACATCACTAAGCGGTTTGGGAATATTCTCGCACTGGACAATGTGGACTTCACTGTGGAACATAATCAGGTGATGGCGCTCTTAGGCGATAACGGCGCGGGGAAGTCCACGCTTATCAAAATTCTCACCGGCGTTTACCGTCCGACCAGCGGCAAAATATACTTTGAGGGCCGTGAGGTGAACATCGAATCCCCTCGCCAGGCGCGCGATTTAGGGATTGAAACCGTGTACCAGGATTTGGCGCTCATCGACCTTATGAGCATTACGCGCAACTTCTTCCTGGGACGGGAATTGGTGCGCCGCTACGGGCCGTTTGAGTGGTTGGACATGCGTCGCATGGATCAGGCGACTCGCGAGGTCTTGCGGGATATTGGCATCACAGTGCGTTCTCCCAGCGAACGAGTGGGAAAACTGTCGGGCGGTGAGCGTCAATCGGTGGCCATTGGTCGGGCCATGTATTTTGGTGCTAAACTGCTTATCTTGGATGAGCCCACATCTGCCCTCTCTGTGGCCGAAACCCGGCGCGTGCTGGACCACATTTTGGAGGTGAAAGAGAAGGGGCTTTCCGTGGTCTTCATCACGCACAATGTGTACCATGTGTACGAAGTGGCTGATGCGTACACGATTCTCCGTCATGGACGCAAGGTTGGCACGTACAAGAAGGGGGAACTTTCTGTGAACGATATTGCGGACTTAATCACAGGGGCTCGGGAGAAGTAAGGAATGGTCGGCGTGATGTGTGATGCGTGATACGTGATGTAAAATCACGTATCACGCATCACCGGTGATGTTCTCACGCCGGGACGGCTGCGCTTTCTGGAATAGACAGGAGCGCGCCTTTCTTTTCCATCAGGTATTGATGGATGTGCTTTGCGGCCCGGTGGCCGTCGGCCATCGCATCTACCACCAGGTCCGGTCCACGGACCGCGTCACCACCCGCGAACACGCCTTCACGACTGGTCGCGCCCGTTTCCGGATCAACAACGATGAGTCCCCACTTGTGCGTCTTCAGGCCGGGGGTCGTCTCGCCGATCAGGGGATCCGGCCAGAAGCCTATGGCCAGCACCACATTATCCACTTCCATGATGAAGTTTGACCCCTCAATGGGGATGGGGCGTCGGCGACCACTTTCATCCGGCTCACCCAACCGCATGCGTACACACTCCATGGCCTTTACATGACCATTTTCATCGCCGATAAAGCGTACCGGAGCGGTCAAGTATTCTATTTTCACGCCCTCTTCAATAGCCCGCTCGCGTTCCTCCCAGGAGCCGGGCATCTCTGCCTCACTGCGTCGGTACACAATGGTTACTTCTTCGGCCCCGAGGCGTACCGCGGTGCGCGCACAGTCGGTGGCTGAATCCCCGCCACCAATAATGGCCACCCGCTTGCCCACCTTAGGCCGGCTTCGCTTCTCAGGAGGAAGGTCTTCCAGCGGAACGTTGGCCCGCATAAGGAAGTCGAGCGTCTTATAAATGCCGTCCAGGTCCACACCGGGCACCTTGAGCGGCGCTTCTATCCACGTGCCCACGCCAATGAACACGGCATCGTGTCGTTCCAGGAGTTCGTCCAGGGTGATGTCTTTGCCCACTGTGGTGTTGCACACGAATTCAACGCCCAGTTCTTCCAACTCGCGAATGCGGCGGTCCACTACCAGGCGCTTGTCCAGTTTGAAGTTAGGAATGCCGTAGCGGAGCAATCCACCAGGCCGGGGCATGCGTTCATAGACCACCACTTTGTGGCCTTTCAACGTTAAATCCTCTGCCACAGTTAACCCAGCCGGACCTGACCCAATGACACCGACCGAGAGGCCGGTGGGCGGAGCCTTTTGGGGCGTGGGAATGTGTCCATAGTATTTGATGGCGTAGTCCATCACAAATTGTTCGATTTTTTCCAGGTTAATGGGAACATTGTGCCGCCCAACCACATCGCCATCCATGCAGGGATGGGGACACACGCGACCACAAATGTCGGGCAAGACGCTGGTTTCCCGATACTTCCAGGCCGCGCCCAAGAAGTCCCCATGGGCAACCAGCCAGAGGATTTCTGGGATGTTGTTGTTGACGGGGCAAGCCAACATACAGGCGGCTGGCGTAGGACACTGGATACATCGTTGTGCTTCCAGCATGACGGTTTCTTCGGTGAAACCAATGACGGCTTCATCGAAGTCACACTTCCGCTCCTCCGGTGGGCGCACTACCAGGGGTTGGGGTGGTCGGGCCCACACTTCTTTGCGTTCGACTTCTCGCCACGCGGTCAGGTCAAATCTCGCCATTGTTGTCCTCCTGGACTGGAGTGGTTATTGAACACCTCTCCGTACGTCTTCGCGCTTTCACGCTAGACACTTCGTTTTACATACCCTATCGTTGCTAAATTATCCTTCATTTGTGACAAAGTCACAAATTGCCTCCGCGTCACGGTCTGGTTGTACCAGCCTCCATTAGACATTAAAGCGAATGTGGACAATTTCGCCATCCTGGACAATGTAGTCCTTGCCCTCTAGCCGGAGGAGGCCCTGCTTGCGGGCTTCGGCCAGAGACCCCACACGCAACAGATCGTCCCAGCGAATGACCTCGGCTCGGATAAAACCTCGGGCCAGGTCGGTGTGAATGGTGGCTGCTGCATCCAGGGCAGTGCTACCTTTGCGAATTGTCCAGGCCCGTACTTCCTTCTCTCCTACGGTGAAGAAGGAGATGAGGCCCAGGAGTTCGTATGATTCTCGGATGACCCGGTTCAGTCCCAGTTCCTCAATGTCAAACATCTCCATGAATTCCCGGGCCTCTTCAGGATCCATCTGGGCTAATTCCATTTCCAGGCGACCGCGCAATGCTAATCCGCGAGTGCGCGGCCAGGACGGTGTTAATTCCTGGCTGGGGTCTTCGCCATCGTCGTCGATGTTGAACACCACCAATTGGGGCTTTAGACTCAGGAACGCGTAACTCCGAATTAAGCGTTCCTCTTCTTCGTCCAAATCCACAGTCCGCAGAGGACGGCCTGACTCCAGCACCGCGTGGAGTCGTTGAAGTACTTCTTCTTCCTTGGCCATGCGCTCGCGTTCCTGGGGCGTTCCTTTCCCCTTTTGTTTGGCCAGGCGTTCCAACCGACCTTCAATAATGGTGAGGTCGGAGAGCATGAATTCCTCTTCCAACAATTGTACATCCCGCCGTGGATCCACGCTGTCCAATGGATGGGGCACAGTGGGATTGTGGAAACAGCGCACCACGTGCAACAGTGCGTCGTTGGTGGAGATGAGGTTCAATAGTTGAGGCGAGAATTCGCCCTTTTCCGCCCGGACGCCCGCGATGTCGTTGTAGGTGACCTGCGCGTACGTGACTTTCTGGGGTTTGAACAGGTTGGCCAGCATGTCCACCCGAGGATCCGGAACATTGACCACCGCGGTGTGCACTTCAACACGGCCAGACGCGTACGCGGTGGTTTCTGCCTGACCTCGGGTTAATGCGTTGAAGATGGTTGTTTTGCCACTGTTAGGTAGTCCTACAATGCCGATTTCCATGCTTTCTCTCGACGCGTGAGGGCATATGCTGCTGCCCCGAGAATCCCCACATCATCTCCCAACGCCGCATCCACGATGTCAAAGTCTTCCAGGTACATGGCCCCCGAGCGCGCTCGGATCACGTCCCACATGGGACGGGTGATGAAGTCCCCGGCTTTCATCACGCTGCCGCCCAAAATGACCCGTTGGGGGTTGAAGATGTGTAATAGGTTGAGGATGCCCACACCCAGGAAGTGTCCTGCCTGATGGAGAATGTCCTGGGCTACGGGGTCGCCTTGTTGCGCGGCTTGAGCCACCATGCGAGCATCAATACGCCAGATGTCTCCTTCGCACAAGTCCCGCAAGAGCGTGGCCCGCTCTTCGGCTACGGCCTTGCGGGCTTCCCGGGCAATAGCGGTCCCCGATGCCATGGCTTCCAAGCATCCCACGTTGCCGCACTTGCACACAGGTCCATCTTCCGCCACGGTGTGGTGACCGATTTCCGCGGCATACCCATGGGCGCCCACAAGCAACTGACCGTTGATAATGATGCCGCCACCAATGCCTGTGCTCACGGTAATGTACACCAGGTGGTCCACACCTCGTCCGGCACCGAACAGGTATTCTCCCAGGGCCGCGAGGTTCGCGTCATTGCCCACGCACACGGGCAGATTCAGGATTTCTCGCAGGCGGCGGCCCAGGGGGATGTCTCGCCAGTATGCGAGGTTCGGGGAGAAGCGGACAATTTCGTTTTTCACGTCGACAGCGCCAGGGGAGGCTACACCGACGGCGATGACCTGGGACTCCACACCTTCCATGACCTGACGGATCTGGTCCACAATGCGCTGGATGACGGCATCGACACCTTCGTGAGATCGGGTTAGGGTGGCGGTACGGCGAACTAACTCCCCTTGGGGAGTTACTAACCCGGCACGGATTTGTGTTCCTCCCAGATCAACGCCGATCACATACCCCGGTGACCTCATGCAGTTCTGTCACTCCCCTGTTCGGTTGTTTTCGTGGGCCCTGAGTTCACCTTTTATCTATGTGGCTTTAGACGCGGCCTCAGAGTAGTGTTACGCCCACCCTGCATCAGTGTCAGAAGTATAACATGGTCCACACGGAGGGAATAAATTGAGGGAGAAAAAGAGAACGGCGCGAACAACGATTCGCGCCGTTCTTTGCACTCCCGTGTGCATGGGGCTAAATTCCTAAGTACGCCTCGCGCACTTCGTCCATCTGGCGCACAACTTCAGCCTCTCCCTCAATGTTCACCCGCCCCTCGCTCAACACATATGCGTAGTCGCTTACTGCCAGGGCCAGGTGCACATTTTGTTCCACCAGGAGCATGGTCAGGCCGGCTTCCTTCAGGCGCCGGATAATGTCGAACAACTCGATGACCAATAGGGGGGCCAGGCCTAAGGAGGGCTCATCCAGCATGAGCACGATGGGATCGGCCATGAGGCCCCGTCCGATGGCCAACATTTGTTGTTCCCCACCGCTGAGGGTGCCCGCTTTTTGGTTCATGCGTTCCTTTAAGCGCGGGAAGAGTTCAAAGACTTTTTCGAGGTTTTCTTTCATCTTGGGACGAGCCCGGGCAGGAGTGGCCCCCATTTCCAGGTTTTCCAGCACGGTCATATCTGTGAATAACTGGCGTCCTTCCGGGATGAGGACGAGCCCGGCTTCTGCCTTTTTGTGCGGGGGCAAGTGAGTTACATCTTTGCCATCAAAGATGACTTTTCCCTGCCAGGGTTTTACAAGGCCCATCAGGGTGCGCAGCAAGGTGGTCTTTCCCGCACCGTTGGAGCCTACCACTGTGGTGAGACGGCCTTGTTGGAGGGCCAGGGAAATATCCCACAGGATCTGAACCTCGCCATAACCCGAAGACAAGTTCTGTGCTTCTAAGATCATCATTTCTCTCCCTCCACCAGGCTGAGGGCCAGGTCGGGATCACCCAGGTATGCTTCGATAACTTTCGGGTCGTTGGCCACTTCTTTTGGTGTGCCCTCGGCGATTTTCTGTCCGTAATCCAGCACAATAATGCGGTCGGAGACGTTCATTACCGCGTGCATCAGGTGCTCAATCATCAGGATGGTCACCCCTTGCTCACGAATGGTGCGGATGACGTGAAGCATGTTAGCGACTTCTGTGGGATTTAGCCCTGCCAGCACTTCATCCAGCAGGAGCAGATAGGGACGCGCAGCCAACGCCCGAGCCATCTCCAAGCGCTTTTTCTCCGCCACATTCAGTTTGCCGGCCAGCAGGTGCTTCTTAGGGGCTAAGCCGACAAATTCCAGCACTTCCTCGGCCACCCGTCGTCCGGCTTCCAGCGAGAGGTTTTCCCTGCCGTAACAGGCGCCGACTATAACGTTCTCCAAAACAGAAAGTTCGTTAAGTGGTCGTACGACTTGGTGGGTGCGGGCAAGACCTAAACGTACGACTTTGTACGGTGGCATGCCGGTGATGTCTGTGCCGCGGAAGAGGATGCGGCCCTCTTCGGGTTTGTACACGCCGTTAACGCAGTTAAATAACGTGGTCTTGCCTGCTCCATTGGGGCCAATGAGCCCGAGAATTTCGCCCTCATGGAGTTCAAAGGAGACGTCATTAACGGCAATTAAGCCGCCAAATCGTTTTGTTACGTGTTCAACCTGGAGAATTACGCTCATGCCAGTATCCTCCGCACTTTGGGGAAGCGATTACGCAACCATCCTACCAGGCCGCTCGGCACAAAGATGATGATGAGCAGCAAAAGGATACCCGCGAAGGCCAGTTGCAAGTTCTTGAAAAGTGGGCTGGTCAACAAGAACCCTCGCAACCGCTCATAGGCTCCTGCGCCCACTACCGGTCCCAGCACTGTGCCGTAGCCGCCCAGCATAATCATCACAATGCCTTCCACAGACATGTGGAGGCGGAACGCGTCCCCAGGTTCGATATTCCCGTTTTTGAAGAAGAAAAGAACGCCGACCATTGCCGGGAAAATGGAGGAGAGGGCATAAGCAATGGTCTTCGCCCGCGGGGCGTTAATGCCCAACACGAGCGATGCATCCTCGTCTTCCCGAATAGCCAGCAATCCCAAGCCGAATTTGGAAGTTCGCACAAAGTAACTCAGCATAACACTGGCCGCAGCCACAATGACCAGTAGTGTGTACGTGTACCACAGGGCGTTCATGGGGCCGCCGTAATCCTTATACCGGCCGAAGTTCATCTCTAAACCCACGGCGCCCCCAATGGCATCCCAGTTCACCACCAGGGAACGTACGGCTTCGTTCACACCAATGGTGGCCAGGGCGAAATAAGCGCCTCGCAAGCGCAAGATGATACTTCCCAGCACAATGGCAAAAATCGCTACGCCCAATGCTGCGACCAGGGCCGCGGGGATCAACCGCCATCCTTTGATGGCGATAAGGTAAAACCCGATGTATCCCCCCATACCGAAGAAAACGATGTGACCAAAGTTTACATATCCGGTGTACCCCAGCACAATGTTCAAACTGGATGCTAGAGTAACGAACATGAGAATCAGGAACATGTCCTCGCGCAACGTTGCGGACTTCGTCACCAAGGGCCAGATGCCCAGTCCGATGACGAGCAACAAGGACAACCATAAAGCCGGTTCGCGCACGTATCGCATCATCATCGCGCCCCCAATATACCGGATGGTCGAACGAGTAGGATAATCACGAACAGGGTAAATTCAATCACCGGCGTCCACCCTACGGGCATAAACACGGGAATGAACCCTTCAATCAGCCCCAGAATGAGGCCCCCCAACAGGGCGCCGGTGGGGTTTCCTAAGCCACCGAGCACACAAATGACGAACGACTTCAACTCATATGTGCCCCCGGAGAGAATGCTGAAGGGGAAGAGGGTAGCGATTAACCCTCCCGATACCATAGCCAGCATGGTGCCCAATCCAAAGGAGAGGGCCAGAATGCGTGTGGAGGGAATGCCTACCAGTTCTGCCGCGTCGCGGTTGTTTGCTACCGCGCGGACGGATTTCCCCGTGTGAGTTCGGTACATGAAAATGTACAGCCCAACAGCCATGAGAATGGCCATGAGCGCCGCAATCACACGCGTGCCGAGAATGCGAACTGGGCCCAGTGTGAGGGCGCCCATGCTGATGTCGATGTTGCGCGGGGTGCTGGTGAACAGTGCAGTCCCCACCCCAACGATAATCATGCTAATGGCAAAGGTGGAAAGCAACGTGGACAGGTGTGGTCCGTGCAATAGCGGGTGGATGGCAATCCCGTACAGGGCCATGCCCAAGAGAATCCCGCCAATCAAGACGAAGAACAAACCAATGTAAGGGTTAATACCCAGGCCGGTGTAGAGTAGGTAAGCGCCGAACATCCCTAAGGCAATCAGCGCACCATGGGACAAGTTTACAACATCCATGACCCCGAAAATTAGCGTCAACCCCATCGCGGCCAGGCCATAGACGAATCCAATGAGCAGACCATCTACGACCGAGGCAATCAATACGTCCATAAGAGCCTCCTTGCCGATGCGGTGGGGGGAGCGTCCCCCCCACCGCATGTGACTTGTTCACTGCATTACCGGCACAAATCGCTTACCGCTGCAACGGGTACAAGGGCTCCGCGGTCTTCGCGGCTTCCGGCCACACAATTTCGCGGACCAGGTTGCCGCTCTTGTCCTTTTGCCACTGGAGGTACACCATGTCGTGGCCAATCTGGAGACCGTGGGCTTCGCCCGTGTCAAACTTGATGTGGCCGAAGAAGATCATCACGTCCATTTTGTCCAGGGCCGCTTTGATGGCATCGGGATCCACACTGTCCGCCATCTTGATGGCCCGTTCAAGGACGAGGCCGGCCGCGTATCCACCTGCAGCGTGGTAGCCGGGCTCGTAGCCGTAAGCCGCTTTGTACGCGCTCACAAACTCGTCAATCGTGGGGCCACACCAGGCCAGACCAGCAGCCTTCGCGGATTCGGGCGAGTACTTCGCCAGGCTCTCCCACTGGCTAGGACCAATGACGCCCACAGCCGCGTCGCCCAGTTCTGCGAACTCGGGCACTGCCGGCGCCACCAGGATGGCAATCATCTTCACAGGCGTCTTCTTCTCGTACAACTGCTTCGCAAACGTGGAGCCGTCCTGGAAGTGACCGCCGCCGATGATGGCATCGGGCTTCGCCGCTTCAATCTTGTTGATGAAGGGGCCAAAGTCCGTGGTGCCCTTCTCGTACCCTTCAAAGAGCACGATTTCAAAGCCGTTCTTCTCCGCGTACTCCTTGGCGGCCGTTGCTACACCGGTCGCGAACTTGGTCTTCTCGTACACCACAGCCAATTTCTTCGCGTTGGGGTCCCACGCCTTCAACGCGTCCACTGCTCCTGTCAGGTAGCGGCTGGCCGGAGTGTAGATCTGGTACACACGCTGGTATCCCTGCTTGTAGATGGAATCGGACGCGGCACCTGTGGTGACCATGATTTTACCGTACTGCTCCGCGATGACCGCGGCCGCGGCGGTTAAGCCACTGGAGTAGGGGCTCACCAGGAGGTCGGCTTTGTCCTCGGTGATCAACTTGGTGTACAGTTGCTGCACACGCTCCTTGGTGCTCTCATCATCGTAGGATTTCAACTCAAAGGTGACGATGGTGCCGTCGGAGAGTTTGATGCCGCCCTTCTTCTTGACGGCTTCGGCCCACAGTTTCAAGCCTTGGGTTTGTTCCTTGGATTCCTTGGCATACTTCCCTGTGTTGGATGCGGTGAAGCCCAGGACCAACGTCTTTGTCTTGGCTTCTGGCGCCTTCGTTGGCTGCGCTGCTGCTTTGGTGGGCATCGGGGTGGGCGTGGCCTTGCTGCACGCCGTGACCAGCAGCGCCAAAATGAACAGCACGCTGAGGATGATCCGCAAGTGCTTCATACCTCTCCCTCCTTTCGTTTCTGTGTGAAGGATGGTGGTGACTTGCCCGGATGCAGGTTGTTGAGGTGCCCTTTGGACAATGTGCATGGGAAATGGTTCGGGTAAGCCCCGTTTATTAGGATACACCTCCGCGCGAAAAATCCTGTAAATCCAACGGTGCGGAGCATAAAAAAAACGCGAAAATGTGAGAGGTGTGCGCGGAAAGAACATGCTCTCCCCAGTGTCGAAAACACCGGGGAGAGCATGGGGTCAGCAAGGGGTACGGTCAGGCTGGGCGAGGATGATTTTATCCTCGTGGCCCGGCAGCAACCACCTCCGGCGAGATCTGGCCTTCGAATTGCTTGAAGTTTTCGTGGAAGCGTTTGACTAACATGCGAGCCTGCCGGTCATACGCTTCAGGGTCTGCCCAGGTGGAACGGGGATCAAGAACGCTGTCCGGCACTCCCGGACAATGGGTGGGCACGTACAAGCCAAAGATGGGGTCCTCACGCATGGGGACGTCATCCAGGTCACCCCGCAATGCTGCCCGCACCATGGCGCGGGTGTACGCGAGTTTAATGCGGGAGCCTTCTCCGTAAGGACCGCCCGTCCAGCCCGTGTTCACCAGCCACACTCGCACGTTGTGTTTTTCGATTTTCTCCCGCAGGAGTTCCGCGTAGCGTGTGGGGGGCAAGGGCAAGAAGGGCGCACCAAAGCAGGCGGAGAAGGTGGCCTGGGGTTCGGTGACGCCGGTCTCTGTCCCGGCCAGTTTAGATGTGTACCCGGATAGGAAGTAGTACATGGCCTGATGCGGGGTGAGCCGCGCGATGGGTGGCAATACTCCGAACGCGTCCGCGGTGAGGAAGAAGATGTTCTGGGGATGCCCGGCTCGGCCTTCGGGTACGTGGTTGGCTACGTAGCCAATGGGATACGCGGCCCGCGTGTTTTCGGTGAGGGAGGCGTCGTCAAAGTCCACCCGTCGGGTTAAGGGGTCAATGGCTACGTTTTCCAGGACTGTCCCAAAGCGCCGGGTGGCTTCCCAAATGATGGGCTCCTGGTCTGCCCGGAGGCGGATCACTTTGGCGTAGCATCCTCCTTCGAAGTTGAAAATGCCGTCGTTCCCCCAGCCGTGTTCGTCATCTCCAATCAACCGTCGTTCTGGGTCCGAGGACAGGGTGGTTTTGCCTGTGCCGGATAGTCCAAAGAACAGGGCCACATCGCCTTGTTCTCCCACATTGGCGGAGCAGTGCATGGAAAGGACGCCCTGCATGGGGAGCAGGTAGTTCATCACGGTGAAGATGGATTTTTTGATTTCACCGGCGTAACTGGTGCCGCCAATGAGGATGAGCCGTCGGCCAAAGTGAATGACGATGAACACCTCACTACGGGTGCCGTCCACCTCGGGGATGGCGTGAAAGCGAGGCGCGTGCAGGATGGTGAATTGGGGGACGTGATCCGGTAACTCCTTGGGATCCAACCGGATAAATAGGTTGCGGGCAAAGAGGCTGTGCCAGGCGTATTCGGTGACCACACGAATGGGTAGGCGGTATTTAGGGTGGGCACCTGCGGCCGCGTCCTGAACGAACACATCGCGGCCCTGGAAGTAGGCGGTCATTCGTGCGTAAAGTCGGTCAAACTGTTCTTCAGAGATGGGACGGTTCACGTCGCCCCACCAGATGTCTCCTTCACTACTAGGCTCCTTGACAATAAATTTGTCGTTGGGGGCTCGGCCGGTATGGTGACCGGTCCGGACGACGACTGGCCCCAGGTGAGCCAACATCCCTTCCCGCCGCTGGACGATGCGTTCTACCAAGGCCGGGGAGGGAAGTGTCCAGTACACGAAGTTCAGGTTGATGAGCCCGTGATGTTCCAAACCGTAATGGCTGGCGATCCCCATTTCGTTGGACATCGTTCTACTCCTTGGGAGGAAGATTGTTTTACAGCCCGAGAGGCGACACGGTAGATTGCTGTGAAAGGAACCACCTCGTGCAGGCACTCAGGTGCCAGAGGAAGATGGCCTCTCCTGTGCTGTTGCCGTGGTGTCGGACTTTGTGGTCCGCGTGATTCTAACGAAGAGGTTACCACAAGTTGTCGATGGGCGACAAATTCCCGCCACCGAACTTGTTCAGGGAGGACGTTGTTATCTTTTTGTTTTGGGTTCTAATGATTTCAGGAGGTGAATTTGAGTTCCAGAGGGGCGTAACTTCAGGAGGAATTCCTCGTCATCATAGGTGATTGAAGCGGGCGGTATCCTGAAGGATAAAGCCCAACCACGACCGGAAAGCACCGGTGCATCTCTCTTCCGGTTAGTACTAAAAGGGGATAAACATCAAGGGTTGGGTAATAGGTTTATGGTACCCTTGCCCCATTGAGAGAAGGTTGTCTTCTTTGTATGCTGAAGGCGAAGTTGAAGAGCATCCAGCCCCTCAATTCCAGGCCAATCTGGATGCGGAGAAGGTAAAAGTTTATCGCTATGACGAAGGGGAGGTGCGTTATGATGTGGGATGTTTTCCGGGCGTGGGTCTACAAGGAGACGGGCCAGGATTTGGCGGAGTACGGGTTGATTTTGGCCCTGATTGCGGTGGTCGCCATTGCTGCGTTAACCGCTCTTGGCGGCAGCATTACTAATACACTCAATCGTCTTGCAAACACCATTTAACCCAACGCATTCTTAATTCAAGGAGGTGACGTATGATGATGTTGGACGCTCTTCGGGTGTGGATCTACAAGGAGACGGGCCAGGATTTGGCGGAGTACGGGTTGATTTTGGCCCTGATTGCGGTGGTCGCCATTGCTGCCCTCACGGGATTGGGCCGCAGCATCGTTAACACGCTGACTCGTTTGGCCCGCACTATCTAAGGAGTGGAGCGAGGGGACTTTCATAAAGGCATTCATCGTTCGGGTCACGCAAACATCTTGAAGTCCAGGGGGGCGTATCGTCGGGCAGGAGGCGCCACACATTGTCGCAAGTCCGGCGATACGCTTTTCTTTACGCTGGAAAGGGTGTGGTCATGGAGTGGGAACGTCAAAAAGAGAAGGGGCAAAGCGTTGTTGAACTGGCTCTGATTTTGCCCATCATTATTGTGCTCCTGGCCATTACCTTCGACTTTGGACGGGCACTGTTGTATTACGCGGATGTGTTTCACGCGGCCCGTGAAGGGGCGTGGATAGCCAGTGAACGCCCCTGGGATACGGGAGGTGTGCAGCGCGCAGTTGTTAATGTGCTTTTGGATTCGGGTATGGACCCCGCGCGGGGGAGTGTAGAGGTGAGGCGGGAACCAGGCTACCGGGTCCGAGTTACTGTGCGGTACGTGTATGACCCGGTGTTGCCGTTGCCCGTTACACGCATTTCCCTGGTTGCCTCCCATACTATGCGGTTGCGCAGGTGAGGGCGTTGCTATGATGGATGTGTCCATGCTTCTGGGGGGCAGGCAGAAGGGCCGGTCACATGGGGGATGGGGTGAATGGGGCACCAGCACGGTGGAATTCGCGCTGGTGTCCGTCATCCTGTTTACACTCATCTTTGCCATTATCGAGGTCGGACGCGTTATGTACATGGAACAGGCCCTCTCCGCGGCTGCACAGGAGGCTGTTCGCATTCTCATCGCTGAACCCCACATTTCTCACGATGAATTGGAACGCCGCGTTGAGAGACGTGTTACTGTTCTAGACCCTACAGCACTCACGCTTCGCGTTTATTGGGGGCGCCAAGTGGTTTTGGTGGTCGCCCAGTATCCTTATACACCTGTGGTGCCTGTATTGTCGTCGACACCAATAACATTGCAGGCTCAGGCGCGTCTACATAGATGAGGGGACTTGTAAAGGGGTGGGCGTATGGGATGGCAAAGACGGGGTGAAGAAGGACAGGCTTTAGTGGTGTTTGTCCTTTTTCTGTTCGTGTTGATGGGCATGGTGGCTCTGGTGGTCGATGGGGGATATGCATACGCACAACGCCGTCGGATGCAATACGCTGCGGACGCGGCGGCCCTGGCTGGAATTCGTTTACAGGCCATGCACGCGTCGGATGTTGCCATTGACCGGGAGGTCGCCCGCTTTGCTCGGGAAAACGGGGCCGACACGTATTCCTGGACACGCGTGAACAATACCACTATTCGAGTCCAGGTCAGTCACCGGTTTCCCACATTTTTTGCCGCGGTGGTGGGTATTGATCACATGACGGCCAGAGCGGTGTCAGAGGCATCTGCCTCAGGCGTGCGGGCAATCGGCGATTTGTTGCCCATTGCTGTGCGGGAGTTCCCCTTCCAGTTCGGTCGAGAATATATCTTGTGGGAACACCATCACCATACGCCGGGGAATTTTGGCTGGCTTGACTGGAATGATTGGTGTTCGAGTACGCCTGAACTTGCTTTCAATATCTGCCATCCCGAGAACAGCGGGGTGTGGCGGGTAGGACAGTGGGTGCCGGGTGCTACGGGTATTCACGCCAGTACGCAGGTGCGTCAGTGTCTGAATCGCTGGCTTAACCGGCCGGTAACTATTGTGGTGTATGACCGGGTGACAGGGGTTGGCCATCGTACACGCTACCACATTGTAGGATTTGCTCGCTTTGTGATCACTGACTACCGACTTTGTGGTTGCGGTGGAAGGTATATTCGAGGTCGTTTTGAGCGTTATGTGGGCGTAGCAGGTGAAGGAGGCGGCCCCAATTACGGTCTCCTCACTGTTACTTTGGGAAGTAACGAGTAACTATGATGGGGAGGGACGATGGAAGCAACGAGGGAGATGGTGTCTGGAGTGCCAAGGCGACGGTGGGAGAAGTGGATGGATGTGGTGGTGGCCATTTCATGGGCCATTTACGCGGGGTTTTACCTGGCCGCGGTGTGGGTGAGTCGGGATTTTACAAATGTGGGGCTGTTTGTTTTCTACACGATTGTGGCTGTGCTCTTTTTACGTCGTCGGCCTGCAGCCAAAACAGCGCCCTGGTGGCAGGTGGCCGTATCCTTGGCGGATGTGTACATTCCGGTGTTCGTGGTTCATCCGGCTTCTCAGGGCTGGGAGGTGGGTAATTTCATCCAGGCTGTGGCGCTCATCGCGATGATTGTCTCTCTCCTGTCGTTGGGAGCCAGTTTTGGCATTGCTCCGGCTGATCGGGGGTTGCGGACGCAGGGAATGTACCGTTGGATACGACATCCCTTGTATGCCAGTGAGATACTGTTCTATGTGGGATATGTGGTTGCAAATGTGTCTCTGCGGAATGTGTTCGGACTTGTTCTAGTCATTGCTCTTCTGGTCATACGCATTCATTGGGAAGAACAAATTATCGAAGGGTATGAGACTTATGCGAGTCGCGTGCGCTGGCGACTCGTTCCCGGCATTTGGTGAGGGAGGCAACATGGAACGGAAAAAGGGCTGGATGTGGATGTTGGCCGGTGTTATCCTGGCGTTTCTGGCCGGGCTGTTGGTTTACCGTTTGCTGACGAGCGCGGTTCAATCGGCGGCCACGCCCAAGAAGACGGAAACAAAGCCCGTGGTCGTCGCTGTCCAAGATATTCCAATGCGCACGGTTATTACTGAGGATATGGTCCAGGTGCGCGATATGCCTGTGGACTTAATTCCCGAGGGCGCGATTACTGATGTGCAAGATGCGGTGGGGAAGATGCCAATTGCGGATTTGATCACCGGCGAGATTCTTATTGCATCCCGCCTTATAGAGCCCACTAATGTGACGCGCAATATTGCGTTGGCTATTCCCAAACGACATGTGATTATTGCTCTGCCAGCAGATGATTTGTTGAACAAGGTTGCTATGTTGAAACCTGGGGACCGGGTGGATATTATGGTCTCTCTGCCTTATGGGGATGGTCCTGCGGGCACGGTGAGCGTCGATGTGTTGCAGAATGTGGTTATTCAGGCGGTGGTGGTTCCCCCGGTTCCAGGATTAGACAATAAGGAGGATGGCAAGGAGGTGGAGGAGCCTTCGTTTGATTATACAGGTGGTGAACTCAAGGCGATTTTGGTTGCTGTCTCCCCCCAGGATGCGCTGGTCTTAAAGTACTTGCGAGATGTGGGAGCGATTCTCGATTTTGCCCTGCGCGCGCCGGATGATGAAAGTACGCCGTTCTTGGAACCTGTGGACTTCGAGTACATTCAGGATGTGTTCGGTGTGGAGTTAACTATACCAGAGAACACAGGGGGACTTCCCAATCAGTCCACAGTTCCTCAGCCTTTGCCTGTGCCGACTTCTGTGCCGTAATAGAGGAGGTATTTTTTTCACGTGTAGCGTTTAGGGTGCGTACACGCTGGGGAGGTATAGGCGCGATGGGCTCCCGAGCGGGCGTAGCCCGATGGCCAGTTGGTAGTGGCGCGGATGTCGCGGGGGTTCTTCTCCGATTATTTTGGCATATCCGGGAGCGCTAACTTCGTAACGAAGTGCACCTGTGTCCGGCGCATAGGATACCGCGCTGAAGGTTCCGCTCTCGTTGCTGAATGTGGTTATGACCGGGCCTGCTGTGCCCAGGGTAAGGGTGATGGTGCTGTTCGCGATGGGGGTGTTTGGACCGGAAGTAGCATTGAACACGTTTCCCTGAATCAACCATTGAACTATGGGGGGGATTGGTGTTGGGGTGGGGGTGGAGGTCGGCGTGGCTGTGGGGGATGGGGTGGGAGATTCTGGACGCGTGTAGCCGATGATGAGCAGGGGGCGCTTGGTGATGTCCTTATGTTCAGCACTGGCAAAGGTGTAGGAAGCACCTCGAGTGTGGAAGGGAAGGAGGACAACGCCGAAGTTCCGGGCGGGTTGATTCCAGGCCGCGCGAATGACATCGCTGATATCCAGGCGTAACCAACGGTCTACCTGAACCACTGCTCCTTGTCCGCTCCATGTTTGCGCGCGATCCGCAGCAGGCTCACTGGCCCCTGCCGCAAACCACGGATCCCCGGGTGCAGATTCTACCCATGTCGCGGCCATTTCGGACCAGGGACGAAGGAGGGCATAGGCCCGCGCGTACAATCCTTTGGCCCCTACATGTTGTGCGTTCAACGCGAGCCAGGCAAATTGGATGTTCGCGTCTTCCGGAAGGGTGTTTTTTAGGTCGAACCGGATGAGGATGTGCCGTTCATCTCCGGTGCCAGGGCATTCCAGGCATAGGTCCAGGGTTTTCTCACGACCGAAGTTGGTGTAAGGGTGGTCTCGCGATATGAAGGTGTCTTCTGTTCCTTGATAGCCGTCTTTTCCTTCTTGAAGTTTTACAATGTGGAGTACCGGACCTGGAGTTGGGGTGGGAGGGGTATATGGGGGACGGATGGGGGTGGGGGTAGGGGTGGGAATGGGGGCGTGAAGACGACGTACGTCGACCATGTGTACAATTTCGTCACCGTCGCCTAGGCTGTTGATGCGGAAATCCGAACCTGGATGTCCGCCTCCGCCGGGCTGGCGGTTTTTAAAGTAGGGGTCGGTGAGGAGAAATTCCGCGGTTTTCCATTGACCGGTATTTGTTTTGTGGATGATGCCTGCCCGGGTGTATGGCCCGGAGGTCGCGTCATAGTCCAGAGCCCATGTGTCGTCCCCCTGATCCAGGTAGGTTACTTGGACAACCACGGGGCCCATGGGATGAATGGCCCACCACGTATCGTCTACGTCGAAGTAAAGATAGGGGTTCCCCGCGCTTTCATCTGTCCGTCGCGCGTAATATCCTTGAGGATAAGGTCCCACATCCCATACGGGAGTTGATCGGCCTCCTGGGGTGTGGTCGTTTTGGTAGAGCCAGAAGGTGTAGTTTCCGCGTTGGGGGTGATAGGCATTGGGGAGAGATGTTTCCCGCAGGGCCACCCATATGGAAGGTGTATCGTGAATTGTGCGCCCTAGGTACTGGTTGGCCCACTCGAATAGGGGACGCAAGGCGGGGTTTTGGGCTAAGGTATCCTTGTACAGGATGTAGTCGGAGTGTTTGTCCAGGGCGTTGAGGATTTGCCAATATATGGCCCATTCTGGATGGTTCGGATCCACGGCTATGTTGGGAGGGCGAAAGTAGCGGGGGTCTCCTTCCCAGGCAATAGGGACGCGCTCTCCCCATTTGCGCATGAGTTGGACGAGTCCCGCTTCACAAGTGGACCAGTAGTTGTTGCTATCAGGCGGACAGGGGCCGAAGTCCGCGGTGCCTTCTTCTGCCCGCAGGCCGTTGCTTTTTAGTCCTACGCGTTGGGACGCGGCGTAGTTGGTGAATTCTCGCCGTTCTCGCCAACTAATGTACTTGGGGAACATTTGTAGGAAAAGGGGGGTATGGTGAAAGTGACGGGTGTAGATGTCGGTGATGTCTTTGACGGTCTGTTCCCACTGGACGCTATCCAATCCGGCAGGTTCCAGGCAGTTTGTCCGATACCAGGTTTGGGTGAAGGAGATAGGGGAGGTTTCTCCATATACACCTACGCTAATTTCCACCCAGGCAATTCGAGGATCGCGGTCGTAACGTTCGGCGAAGGCTGTGATGAATGATTCAAAGTAGTGTTGCCATGTTTTGTCCCAGAATTTAGGAAATGTCCACCCGTCCGGGCAGGTTAATTGGGTGTGGGGCGCTTGTTGGTATACCCAACGAGGTGTTCTGTCTCCACCGTCTAATACGCCATCATATGTGTTGACTCCTAAGGCGACAGGTTTGCCACCGTCCACTGCTTGGTTTATCCAGGCTTCTACCAGGTCCCATCGGTATATGCCCGGTGCGGGGTTGAGTTCATACCATCCCCATACGCGATGTGTCCCACGCAGGTAGGGGAATCGAACGGCCGCGATGTCCAGGTCCTGAAAGTGCCAAATGCCCGGGTAGGCTCCAGCAGGTAAACGGGCGTGCCAGGGGGTGGGAAGGGTATAAGGTCCGGTTGTAGGGTGCGTGGGGAGTGCGGTTGTTGAATGGGCGTTATATGTGGATATTCCTCCGATAAGGGCAATTATCAAAGCCAAATGTCCCAGGCGTGCGTATCTTTTCATTGCAGTTAGACCTTTCTCAAAATTGGCCGAATGGGCCATTCGCCTTACAATTGCAGCATTGAATGTTGCCCGATCTCAGAGGAGAGGAGTTCATAATGGTACGCAAAGTATTATACGTAACGGTATTTCTCCTTGTGCTGGTTGTATTGATGACAGGTTGTTCATCTAAGACGCCAACACCAACACAACCAACACCTTATCCTATTCCATCTCGGGAAGGGAATACGCCTCCGGCCACAGTGGCTCCCACTCCTTCACCTTCACAGGCGGAGGAGACGACTCCGGCTCCCACTCCAACGCCAATCACAATTCCAAATGAAGGGCCTTATGCTCTGGCCGAGGAACAGGAGTCGGGCATTCCCGGGGTGCCCGCGGGGTTAACTGAGAATGGTGATTTGTACCGAGGTAGTCCGGATGCTCCTGTGACGTTTAAGGAGTTTTCCGATTATCAGTGTCCCTATTGCGGACGGTACGTTCAGAACACTGCCCCTCAGATCCGGGATGAATACGTGAAGGCTGGTAAGGTCAGGCAGATCTTTAAGAATTTCCCGCTAACGAGTATTCATCCCCAGGCAAAGCCCGCGGCAGAGGCGGCTCTGTGCGCTGGGGTCCAGGGGAAGTTTTGGCCTATGCATGATTTGCTCTTTGAGCGTCAACATGAGTGGTCTGGCAAGGCAGATGCTCAAGAGGTATTTGTGAAACTGGCTCAGGAGTTGGATTTGGATGTTGAGAAGTTCAAGGAATGTCTGGAGGCACACCCCTTTGAGGAACGTATTCAGTTGGATATTCAGGAGGGGGTGGCCCACGGTGTGCGCGGTACTCCAGCGTTTGTTATCAACGGGTGGTTTGTCAGTGGGGCGCAGGATATAGGTACGTTTCGTGATGTGATTGAGAAGGCGCTGAAAGGTGAGGTGCCCACGCCTACGCCTACACCTTCTTACGGTGATTTGCACCCCTTTGAAGCGGATCCCGATCATCCGGGTCGTACGTACATGGGGGATGCGTTTATTGGGAAGGCGGATGCGGCTATTCTTATTCTGGAAGTAGGGGATGTGGCAGATTCAGAGTGCCGCACGTATCATCAGACGGTGTGGCCCGAGTTCAAGAAGCAGTTTGTGGATTCTGGACGGGTGCGTGTGGCTTTTAAGCATGTGCTAACGAAGGAGAATTCGGAGTTGGCCGCGGAGGCAGTAGAATGTGCAGGTGAACAGCAGAAGTTCTTCGATTACCTGGATGTTCTGTTTGACCATCAGGAGGATTGGGTAGATAAGAAGGGGAAGGATTTGGCGAAGGTTCTGAAGGATTATGCTAAGAAGGTGAATCTGGATACGCAACGTTTTGGCGAGTGTCTGGATTATCGGCAGATGCGGGATAAGGTGATGAAGGATCAGCAGATGATGTCTCGGGCGAATTTGCAATCGCTTCCCGCGTTTTACGTGATTGCTCAGGACCAGGTGCTGGGTCGTACTGCGGGGGCTCTAACTCTTGAGCAGTGGACGGAGTTGTTGCAACAGGTGGAAGATGCGCTTCAGCAACAGGGAGGAGCAGGCGGTCAGTAAACTAGAGGTGAATGTGTTCTATTCTGTACGATAGTTAAGGGGCGTGGTCGATGTGTGGCCACGCCCTTTTATGTTTGGTTTTTTCCCGCGCGTTCCGCTTCACAGTCGGGGCATACAAGGGGGTTGTCTAGTTCGCGCAGGTGTTTTGTACAGACGGCAAAGACTTCGACGCGTTCGCGAAAGAACTTTTTCACGACTGTGGCTTCTAGGGCCAGGTGTTCTACGCGGGTATGGGTGAGGATGTAAGGTACAGGACAGGTTTTGCACAGGTCGGGGTGCCAAGGACGGGAATGAGGGTTTCGTTCGATAAGGCGGCAGGTACGGGTTTCTCGTCCACGGTAGTAATCTTCGTAATAGTACGGACAATCAGGACGTGTGAAGTTTTTGCCCACAGTTCCCCCTTATTTCCTCAGAACGTGTTGTACGCGCCACAGGAAAACTCCCCCAACGATTAATCCCAGCAACCCGCTCATCCAGGCATCGGTGCCAATGAGAACGCCTAGTGGGAGGAAGATTAATACTAAGGTCATTCCGGCCAGGATAAGGAGCACAGGCCACACTTCGGTCCAGCGATGTTCACGTAATGCCTGGCGTATATCCTCCCAACTCATAGGGGGGTGTTGTGGATTATGTTCGTGTTCCGCGTACCAGGCGCGGACTTCCTCTGGGGACAATCCCGGTGGGGGGCCTGCAGGGTGTCCCCATAAACTGTGCGCAAAAAGGGCCCACAATACTCCGGCAATTACTGCTGTCCCGCCGGTAAGGGCTAAGATGAAGCAGATAGTTGCCACGATGTTCATGGATCTAGTGTTGGAGGGCAATGAGTACGTATGTTAGAGCCATGGATAGAGCAATAAGTAGGGTAACGATGTAGAGGACGATGTTGCGCCAATCTTGCTTTTTAGAGGTCTTAGAACGCGATTTCTTTGCCATTATTCCCCCCCATACCGCACGTTTTGATTCAATGCAAATGCGATATTGGATGCTTTGGGTATGCTAACAGTCCTATACTATAACACGCTTTACGTAGGAGGGCAAGGTTTACGGGAGGCAACAGATATAGAGTGCGGCTGAGGAATTAGACGAACAGCCCGTTGGGTTCGGGACGGCCGGCAGTTGAAAACTGCGGCCTTCACTTGCGAAACCGCCGGGGGCGGTTGGACGCAGCCCCCGTCAGGGGGCTTTGCAAGCGAAGCCCGCAACGTCGAGGTGCCGGGCGTTCTGTGCGGCTTCCAGTCTTAGGCGGGGAGGAGTAGAGATCCGCCAGAGGTCCTCTGATACGGTTTCCCAACGGGCCGAATTTGACACGCGGGCTGCTTCTATTATACTTGGCCCAAACATTAACAAGCACACTTTCCATGACACAATATACATCGGTACAAGCCAAAATGTCCAAGTGCAGCAAGGAAGAAACATCCCTTTGAGTCGGGTGCCGTTGCTGCACACCTGGACTGATGCAAAACACCCGCCGCCGGTATCCGACACAGGATCCGGCGGTTTCTCATATGTGGAGACGTGAGAGCATGCATACCAGGAGCACAACCACACACTCAACATCCCGCCTGATGCACTATATCACACACTTTATCCGCATTGCCATCGCTGGAGCACGAGAACACTTTCTTGTCCTGCTCCTCACCTTCCTGGCCCTGGCCTTGCGTGTGTATGGCTTTTGGTGGGGTAAACCTTACGACTTTCACAACGACGAAGCCTTTGTGATTGTTCACACCCTGAAGATGATCGCCCACGTCAAGGCCGGTGAATTGCCCGACACCCACACTATGATTTACGGCGTCTGGCCTTTCTACCAGTTAGGACTTATAGGCGGATTGGTAAGATGGGTAGTGGGACTCATGGGACCATGGCTAGGCATCCATCACAACATCCCTTACATGTTCATTGGACGGATCATCTCAGCCCTGTACGGTGCATTGGGGGTCCCAGGGCTCTATGTGCTGGGCAAACGTCTATTCAACCAACGAACAGGGCTGTGGGCCGCGGCTTTCTGGGCTGTTATGCCCTTAAGCGTGCGGGATAGCCATTTCGCAACAGTGGACATCCAATTCGCGGTGTGGTTGGTGTTTACCTACATTGTCCTCTGGAACGTTGCGACCCGAGGCCGGAGGAGAGATTACATTCTCGCGGCAATAATGATGGGACTCGCCTTAGCCACTCGGCTCAGCGCATTACCGATCTTCGCTGCATATGCCGTCGCCCTCTTCATCCGACTTGCTCCCCACCTCCCTACTCCACAATCTCCCCCTTACCCTCATCTCATAGAGTACACCTCACGCCTCGAACATCGCATCTCGCACATTACACACCGTGTCTCTCGGCTTTTCCCTCGCGCCCTTCGCATTCTTTATTACATCCTCACCCTTTCCTATCGCATCTCCCGCCTGATTCGCACTCCCGCACTTTACACAGTGCCCTTAGCAGCGCTGGTCCTTTGGGCCCTTCTTAGCGTGCCCGTGTTGGACGACCTACCTGCACACTTGGCCGGAGACACGAATAGCGACTTGAACGTACAAAGTCTAGTGGCCAAAGGAGACCTGAGACCTCTGTACACCATCCAGTTTGAACTCACCCGTCCCTACATCTACCACCTCACCCATCTCTTCCCCTGGGCCATGACATGGCCTTTAGCCCTGCTGGCGTACGCAGGTTGGTTATACAGCCTCTGGAACATGGCCCGGGGCGATAGACGAGATTGGCTCTTGGCGGCCTGGACATTGCCTTATTTCATCACTGTCGGCGGCTGGTACGTCAAATTCTTCCGTTACATTATCCCCTTACTTCCTTTTATGGCCCTCTACGCGGCACGACTCATCGCGGTATTGAGCACATCCTCCCTCCGTATCACCCGCATTACGCTTCGTCCCCCCCTCTTAGCGCGGGGGCTTGCAACCACGGCCTTCCTTTCTGCCTTCCTCTACTCCGTCGCCTACCTTCACATTTACTCTCGACCGGACACCCGACTTCAAACCCTGGCCTGGATAAACGCGCACATCCCTCCAGGCGCGACTATCATGCTGGAATTCGACGCTTCTAATAAATTCGCGATTCATCCTGAATGGTTTGGGCTCGAAAAGTACCACCTGCGAATCCTGAACCACTATGAGGTCAACGGAAAAGTCGGATCCTTCTGGCAAGCACCCCCCGTCTCCCCAGAGGAAAAGTGGGCATACATGACGCGCATCCTAGACCGCGCGGACTACGTGGTCATCAGCGAAGCGTGGGCTGACGTATTCCCCCGACTGGCCCACCGTTTCCCCGCAGAAGCGAGATTTTATCGTGAGTTGTTTGACGGCACATTGGGATACCAACGTGTCGCACAATTCCAGGAATGTCCCCAGTTAGGGCCATGGCATCTGTGCGATGAAAAAGCCGAAATGTCCTGGCGGTACTTTGACCACCCTCGCATGTACGTGTTCAAACGAGTACATCCATAGCGGACACATCCCCTGCAGCAAACGTGAAGCATGTAGATAAATAACAAAGGAGGCCATTTATGTTGGATGACATCCTGCGCAATAGCGACTTCTCCTTCTGGAGTCGTGGCAAACACCAAATCACCCCCACGGATTTCTTCACCCAATGGGTGCAAGGTGAAGCCATCCTGTTGGACCTCCGCTCACCAGAAGAAGCGGAGTTTATCTCCCTTCCCTTCGCCCTTCACATCCCCCTCCACGAACTTCCAGACCGATTGGATGAGATTCCCCGGGATAAACTGGTTGCCACCCTTTGCCCAGGGGGGTCCCGGGCCGCTGTGGGCTACATCTACCTGCGCGGCAAAGGCTTTGATAATGTGCGTATTCTTAAAGGCGCCCTGGGCGGCCTATTGGAAGAATTGAGCCCCGGGAAAATCCGTGGTTACCTTCTTCAGCGCAGACATCATACCTCATAGAATACAGGAGACATCTATGCCCGTAACACCATCGACTATTACAGTCTCCATTGTTGGTGCTTCTGGATACGTGGGCGGAGAACTGCTGCGGTTGCTATTGGGACACCCGCGCGTTGAACTTGTGCAGGCCACCTCTGAACGCCACGTGGGGCGATTTATCTACCAGGTCCATCCTAACCTGCGAGGGCACACTCGCCTGAAGTTTTCCTCCGTGCAACATCTTCGCCCGGTGAATGTGCTCTTCTTAGCTTTACCTCACGGCGAGGCCCAAAAGCACATTGAACACTTTGCCCAAATCGCGGACCGGATTGTGGACTTAAGCGCGGATTTTCGCCTTCAAGATCCAGAGACATATCGCCGCTGGTATGGTCGTGAGCATATAGCCCCTCAGTGGCTGGAAAAATTCGTCTACGGACTTCCCGAAATCTATCGAGAAGACATCCGAGGAGCCAAATACGTCAGCGGAGTAGGATGTAACGCGACCGCGACGAATCTCGCCTTGTGGCCTCTGTTTCGCGCTGATGTAATAGACCGACACCGGGACATCATCGTGGAGGTGAAGGTAGGTTCCAGCGAGGGGGGGCACCGGGCTTCCGATGCTTCGCACCACCCTGAACGCAGTGGTGTGATCCGTTCTTACGCGCCGGTCGGACACCGCCACACCGCGGAAATTGTGCAGGTTCTGGGAAGAACAGGGCCACTTCCCCCTGTGCACATGTCTGTCACAGCGGTCGAACTGGTGCGGGGAGCTCTGGCAACAGCCCACGTATTCCTCCAGGAGCCGTTGTCGGAGAAGGATGTCTGGCGCATCTACCGGGAAGCGTACAAAAATGAGCCCTTTGTCCGCATTGTCAAGGAGCGAACGGGCATTTACCGATATCCGGAACCGAAAATCCTGGCCGGGAGCAACCACGCGGATGTGGGGTTTGCCGTGGACGAGGAAACAGGACGGGTGGTTGCCCTCTGCGCGATCGACAATCTGATGAAGGGCGCGGCCGGCAGTGCCGTACAAAGCATGAATTTGATGCTTGGGTGGGAAGAGACCTTAGGGTTAGAATTCCCTGGGCTCCATCCTATCTAAAAAAACAAAGCGGTGGGATCACGGGTGATCCCACCGCTTGTCCATGTACACGATTCGCTTACGTGGACACATCTTCCAATTGCAAGGTGGCCATTTCTTTAGCAATGGGCAACAATTCGGCCCAGGGGCCGATAAACCCTTCTTCTGTCACACCGTAGTACACGGCAAATGTCCCATCCGGCAGACGCTGTACCAGATCGTAACGGATTTTTCCTGCCCGTTTCTCAAAATGCCAAATACCTAAATCACCCAGCCATGTGACACGATCCGGGTCCACTTTCTCGGTTTCGTGGCGCCAGATCGCGTACTCCCACAGGCGTTTCGCTGAGGATTTCGTCACATCTGAGATAATGGAGCCGTTGCGCAAATCGCGAATGATGTATCGCTTCTGCCCTCGGCGCTCCTCTACCCCCACGATTTCCACACCATCTCCTGGCAAAACCCGTCCTCCCGGCGCAGGAGGGGCTTCCTCAGCCGATGGAGCAGGGGGTTCCTCCTGCGAAGGGGATGGTGCAGGTGTCGAAGAGACCGGAACAGGCAATGCAGGCGCGGGCAATTCTGTACCTCGAATCAGGGCAATGAGTTCCTCTCGAGTCGCGCGTCGGGTTTCCTTCCCACGACGAATGTACACTTCGTAGTTGTCCAACGCGTACGGTTTTTCTTTTCCTTCTGGTACGTCCACTACAATGATGTACTTACCGCGCACCGCGTTTAAAGAGACCCGCGCATGTACTGGGGGCACAATACGACGCTGGATGTCATTCTCAATCTCACGAAGCGTTAAACGCGGGTGTTCAACCCCCACGGGGGGTTCGGTTTCCTTAGAACTTGCCCCCACAATAATCATTCCACCGGAAGTGTTGGCCAGAGCGACCACATCCCGCAAAATGCGCTCCCGCTCTCCTCCTTTAGCGGTGATACGCCGGTGGAACACTACAGTTTCTCCTTCACCAAGACGGCGGGCCTTTTGCAAGATGTCACTGGTCGAACGAGCACGGGGTTTCCGAATGAAATTGAACGCGTCGCTTTCAAACACAGCCTTAATGGCAGCAAAAGACTTCTCTTCCAGGGAAATCTCTGTTGGGCGGTCGCCAATACCTAAACGATGCTTGTCCTTGGGGTCGGCCAGAAGGCTATGCGCATCTGAACCCTGGATAAGGTGCATACGACGGGGATATTCGGGCTTGGACCCGTCGAAAAAGCGAGCCGTAGAGTTGCGGCTTCGACTGCCTAAATCGGTGACTTCCAACGCGTGCAGGTTCGGATCCTGGGTGTACGCAATACGCGTTTGCCCGCCAATGTTCAAGCCCCGCATCATCACCCCATGGCTGCTGTTTGCATGTGCAGCAATCACCAACCCACCTGCTTCACGAATAAGGCGGTACGCGGTCAACACATCTTCAGTGCCGCCTATAGCGGTTACTCCTTTGTCCAGCATGGCCGCGGGGATGCCCAGGCGCAACAGTAGAAATTCCAACTCACGAATAGGGGTATCCGGAGGGAAAATGCCCAAAATGTGGAAACCCAACGCTGCCGTGAACTCAAAACCAGGAAGGACCAATATTTTCTCCAACAACTCCCGATACGCGTTCAGGCGTTCCTGTTCTTCAGGCAGAATGCGACCTAAAGATTCTAGCCAGGCAAGCCGTTCCAATTCCTCTTGAAAACGCTTATATCCGGCTACGGTGTTGTGATCCGTCATAGCCACAATGTCCAATTCTTTTGCTTCGGCCGCACGCAACCAGTCTAAAAACGTCACATCCGGATCCCGCCAGTCCTCAGAGGCTGGCGTGTGTAAGTGTAAATCCATGCGATACCACCGACGTCGGGCGGTTCGCTTTCCTCTCTTTCGTGCCACGTATGTAAACTCCTTCCTCCATCTTCAATTTTTAAGGTGCCACCTTGCTTGATGTGTCCACATGTGCCAAATTTCGCCTTCTGGCCAAAGCACTCACATTATATCTCACGTTAGTAGGGACACCAAATTACCTGTCTCTTCACCCGAAAACGCGTCGATTTTGCCCTTGAGCAGAGAGATTTTCATAATGCGTTAGGGAGATCCTCTACTAACCGATTATGTCAATGATGCCTTGATTCACCAGAACTTTTGAGCGGCATTCGTAACGCAACCGAGTGTGTCGCCAGAGGTTTAGAACTTAAGAAGGGACGATGCCCTTGCACGGACAGGATAATACGGTAAGACGGGTCACAGTTATTGTGCCTGCTCTCAACGAGGCCCCCTACATAGCCCGATGTCTGGAGCACCTCCTGGCTCAGGATTACCCGGCCCAGCACATGGAAATTTTGGTCATTGATGGGGGGTCAAGTGATGGAACACGAGAGATTGTACAAGCGTACACGACTCGCACTTCCCGGATACGCTTGTTGACTAATCCATCCCAACGGGTGGGTGCAGCACTCAACATCGGCCTTGCCCATGCAACAGGGGAGATTGTTGTACGAGTAGATGCCCACACCTTTGTTGCACCGGATTATGTGCGGCAGTGTGTTCACTATCTGACCACTGAGTCCGCGGATGCAGTAGGTGGGGTACTAAATCCTGTGGGAGATACACACACCGGTGAGGTGATTGCCGCCGTCCTCGCTCACCCCCTGGGCGGTGGGCCCGCCCGTTTCCGCCACGCGCGGCGGGCCATGTGGGTGGACACGGTGTACTTGGGAGCATGGCGCCGGAGAACACTGGTCGCGCTCGGTGGCTTCAATGCTTCATTGGAGGCTAATGAGGATTATGAACTTTTTTACCGACTCCGCCAGGCAGGAGGGCGTATTCTGTGTCATCCCCGTATCCGGTCCCAAACGGTGACCCGACCAACGCTGAGAGCGCTCTGGCATCAGTATGTGCGTTATGGTCGCGGGAAGGCTCAAATGCTCCACTTACACCCTCGCGCGCTCCAATTTCGACAGTTACCAGCTCCAACGCTGGTAGCCCTGGGAATGCTGTTGGGCGGGATAGGGGTATTCTACCCTCAGGCGAGGTGGGGATTCGCGCTTGTGTTGGGCGTGTACAGTTTGGTCATGGGGGTGGTTGCCGCGCGCTTGGCGCGACGTTTGGGTTGGCAGCGGTGGGCGAAAATCTGGTTGACGTTTTGGGTCCTTCACTGGGGGTGGGGAATAGGTTTCTGGACGCAATGGATTATTTGCCTCGTACGACGCCGCAAATGTATGTGAATTTGCAGGGCTCTTGTGCCGTGTGATAAGATTTGAGTTCGTGTCAGAGGAAACCAATTCAGCGAATACACGTTGAATGTAGAAGACGAGAACAAGGGGAGCACTAAAATGTCGGACGCATTGCTACGCTTGGTCGAGCAATCATCCTTGCGTGATGATCTTCCTGAAGTGCAGGTAGGGGATATTGTGCGCGTGTACTTCCGCATCGTGGAGGGCAACCGGGAGCGCGTGCAGCCGTTTCAAGGCACTGTTATCGCTGTAACCGGTGGGGGCGTTAACCGCATGATGAGGGTGCGGCGCATTGCTTCCCACGGTGTGGGCGTTGAGCGTGTGTTTCCGTTGAACTCGCCCCGGTTGGAAAAAATTGAGATTCTACGCCATTCCAAGGTGCGGCGGGCACGCTTATACTATCTGCGCGGACGCACGGGCAAGAAAGCCCGTTTGAAGCAGCGTTACGAATAAGGGGCAGCATTATCATCTACGCACACGCATAGAAACCATATACGTGCGTGGCGTTTCTGAATCACGAGGAAGTAGCAATCATGGCACCCACCCTGGAAGCCGAGCGTCGTTTATGGGCGCTCGGCTATTCTTTTGTCGCTGGTGTGGACGAAGCAGGAAGAGGCCCGTGGGCCGGACCGGTGGTAGCCGCGGCGGTGGTGCTTCCGCCCCATCGCTCGGATCTGATGGATTTGCTGATGGGTGTGGATGATTCCAAGCGTCTCTCCCCACGGGCGCGAGAGGATCTTTTCACACGTGTTCGAGAGGTCGCCCTGGCCATCGGCGTTGGTCAGGCTGAATCTGAGGAAATAGATACGCTGGGAATTGCCCGTGCCACACGCTTAGCAATGCAGCGCGCAATTTACGCACTCCCGCGCCAACCGGACTATATTTTGGTGGACTACGAACACATTCCGGATATCGCTGTTCCCCAAGAAGCGTTCGTGCGCGGGGATGCGAGGGTGCTTTCCATTGCGGCCGCGTCCATTATCGCCAAAGTAACGCGAGACCGCATTATGGTTGAAATGGACGCTCGGTATCCTGGCTACGGCTTCGCCCAGCATAAAGGGTATGGAACTGCTGCCCATCGGGATGCGCTTCGCCGGTTGGGCCCTTCTCCTATCCACCGGAAGAGTTGGAAACCTGTGCGGGATCTGTGAATTTATGGGCACCCAGAAACAACGCATTGGACAGTTGGGAGAAAATCTTGCAGCCCAGGTATTGGAGAGGGAAGGTTACACGATTCTGGAACGCAATGTGCGGGTGGCACCCCTGGGTGAAGTGGATATCCTGGCCCAAGATGGGGACACGCTGGTCATTGTGGAGGTACGTACTCGGCGCAACGCGCCGCCCTTTGCTCCTGAGGACTCGGTAGGTCCCCATAAACGGGCACGGTTGGCCGCGCTGGCTGAGGCCATTGCCTATCAACGACAATGGGAGGGGCCGCTGCGTGTGGATTTCGTCGCAGTGGAATTGGATCGAAGCGGACACGTGCGCCGCTTGGAGATAATGAAGGACGTCATTGCAGGATGAGCCAGGTGCGAGAGGAGAAACCTCTTATTGCGATTGTCGGTCCCACAGCGGTGGGGAAAACGGAGATTTCCCTGGAACTAGCCGAGCACTTCCAGGGTGAGATTATCTCTGCGGACTCGCGGCTTATTTACAAGGGCTTGGATATTGGCACGGACAAGCCATCCCCGGAAGAACAAGCACGAGTACCCCATCACCTTATTGACGTGACCCCACCCGACAAACCCCTTTCCTTGGCTGAGTACATGGAGATGGCATATGCAGCTATAGAGGAGGTATTGCGTCGAGGACACGTTCCTTTCCTGGTCGGGGGCACGGGTCAATACGTGTGGGCAGTGGTGGAAGGGTGGCATGTGCCCAAAGTACCACCGGACGAAGAACTGCGTCGCCGTTTGGAAGCAGAGGCGCGCGAGAAAGGTGCAGAAGCCCTCTATCGCCGGCTTCAAGGTCTGGATCCCGAAGCGGCTGCGCTTATGGACCCTAGGAACGTCCGTCGCATAATCCGCGCGCTGGAGGTTATCGAACACACAGGACGTCCGTTTAGCCAGCAACGCCGCAAAGTGCCCCCACCCTATGCTACGCTCATCATTGGTCTCACCCGCCCCCGAGAAGAACTGTACCAACGCATTGATCAACGTATAGATCGCATGTTGAAACGAGGGCTTATAGAGGAAGTGAAAGCGCTCCTGGAGGCCGGATATGATCCTTCATTACCCGCCTTGACGGGCATAGGTTATCGACAAATTGTGGACTATCTCCAGGGGCGTGTTAGTTTGGAAGAAGCGATCCGGGCCATGCGAAAAGCCACCCGGCGCTATGTTCGCCATCAATACAATTGGTTTCGCCTAAATGACCCGCGCATTCACTGGTTCGACCTCAGCCATCCTGAAGCCAAGGAACGCATTTTCCACGTGGTAGAAAAATTCCTCACCCACTCACGACGAAAGAGAGAAGACCTCTAACCAACCGCCCCCGCGGTTTCGCCCCACGAAGGCCGCAGTTTCCAACTGCCGGCCGTATCGGGGCCCTCACCCCTCGCCCCCCACCTACCGTTGTGGCCCTTGGGATCCTTCATCGAGACTTGGCATATTTCTCCCATTGTGTATAATGGCGTTAGGCAACGACGCCGATTATACCCCCTCGTCATATCCCACACATGGAGGAGGCGCTTCATGGGACTTTTCGATGGTAAGAAAGGACTCATTTTTGGAGTAGCCAACAAGTACAGCATCGCCTGGGGAATCGCCCAAGTTCTCGCCCGAGAAGGCGCGACACTAGGCTTCTCCTACGCTGGACCAGTACTGGAAAAACGAGTTCGGCCACTGGCAGAAAGCCTCAATTCCCCATTTATTGAACAGTGCGACGTAACCAAAGACGAAGACATCGAACGTACCTTTGCCAAAGCCAAAGAAGTATTCGGGACCATTGACTTCCTTGTCCACGCCATTGCCTACGCGCAACGAGAAGATCTAGACGGTTTGTATGTGGATACCAGCCGCGACGGTTTTCACATTGCCATGGACGTAAGCGTCTACAGCCTGGTTGCACTCACGCGGGCTGCTGTCCCCCTCATGCCAGAGGGAGGAAGCATTGTAGCCATGACCTACTACGGGGCAGAAAAAGTAGCGCCTCATTACAACGTAATGGGTGTCGCCAAAGCCGCGCTAGAAGCCAGCGTCCGTTACCTCGCCTACGACCTGGGACCTAAAAACATCCGCGTTAACGCCATCTCAGCCGGCCCTATTAAAACCCTATCTGCTTCGGGCGTTATGGGCTTCCGTAAAATGTACAAATACTTCCCCAAAGTAGCCCCCCTGCGCCGCCACGTAACCCAGGAAGACATCGGCAAGACCGCAGCGTGGTTACTGTCCGACTGGGCGGCCGGGGTCACCGGGGAGGTCGTCTACGTGGACGCAGGATATAACATTTTGGGCCTCACCGTCCCCCTGGACGAACTGTAGCCCAAAAGCGTCGGCCTCTAGGGGCCGACGCTTTTATTTTAACTCATCAATCAAAGCCACATATTCCTACGTATCCTTAATTGAAAGCACACCTAAAAATCAAAACCTTAAATAAAGTAACCACCTTCTCCTTTAGTGAATAGAGAGAAGCAACACATTATAAGAAAGCGATAAGAACTATGAACCCCGGCATCTTCGGGGACAGATTCTGCCTCCCGGCCAGGGCACGTATAGGCGCATATCGGTCAAGAATGTGCAAGTAAACAGGAGTCAAGAATGGGCGATGTGCTAACCACACAATCTCTCACAACCGCGGTGGATCAAAAGGCAGAGGAGGGCTCTATTGTCGAAACGGAACTGCCCCCTCTCCCGGAGGAACTGCGTTCGCACCTGGATCCCCACCGTTACACCCCGGGCGACATCATCCTCCTCCGTCGGGCCTACAAACTTGCTGCCGAGGCACATCGCGACCAGCGACGGAAATCCGGGGAACCCTACATCGTACATCCCGTCGCGGTGGCAGCCATCCTGGCAGACCTGGGAATGGACGCCCAGACCCTGGCCGCAGCCCTACTTCACGACGTTGTCGAGGATACCGACGTCACCCTTGACGACATTCGACAAGCGTTTGGGGACGAAATTGCCACACTCGTGGATGGAGTCACCAAACTGCACTTAGTCGGATCCTTGCCGCGGACCCGAGAACGCCTGGACAAGGCCAACGCAGAATCCCTTCGCAAAATGTTCCTGGCCATGATTAACGACGTGCGGGTCGTGATCATCAAACTCGCGGATCGCCTGCACAACATGCGCACCCTGGACGCCATTCCACCACAACGCCAGAGAGAAATCGCCCAGGAAACCCTGGAAATCTTCGCCCCCCTTGCCAACCGCTTAGGCATCTGGCAACTAAAATGGGAACTGGAAGACCTCTCCTTCCGTTACCTAAACCCCGAAAAGTACCACGAAATTGCCACCGCACTACGCCAAAAACGGGCCGAGCGCGAAGCCTACATCCGCCAGGTCGTAGACATCCTCCAAAACGAACTGAAAAAAGCCGGCATCAAAGCCGAAGTATACGGCCGCCCCAAACACATCTACAGCATCTGGCGAAAAATGCAGCGTAAGGGAGTGAACATCAACCAAATCTACGACGTCCTGGCCGTGCGTGTCATCGTGGATACAGTTCCCCAATGCTACCAAGTCCTGGGCATCGTCCACCAACTGTGGACCCCCATCCCCCACGAATTTGACGACTACATTGCCCGTCCCAAGGACAACATGTACCAATCCCTCCACACCGCGGTTGTTGGGCCCAAAGGCATTCCCTTGGAAGTCCAGATTCGCACCTGGGAAATGCACCGCAACGCAGAATACGGCATCGCAGCCCATTGGCGGTACAAGGAACCGGGCGTCAAACGGGACGAAGAATTCGAAAACAAAATTGCCTGGCTACGTCAGTTAATCGAGTGGCGACAAGAACTAACTGACGCCACCGAATTCGTGGACTCCCTAAAAACCGACGTCTTCCAAGATCGCGTGTACGTATTCACCCCAAAGGGAGACATCATCGACTTACCTGCAGGAGCGACCCCCATTGACTTTGCCTACTACGTTCACACCGAAGTAGGCCACCGTTGTCGTGGGGCTCGCGTCAACGGGCGTATCGTTCCCCTCAACTACCAACTGAAAAGCGGAGACCAGGTAGAAATCATCACCGCCAAACAAGGGGGCCCCAGCCGCGACTGGCTGAACACACACCTGGGATACGTCAAAACCGCCCGAGCGCGGAGCAAGATCCGCCAGTGGTTCCGCAAACAAAACCGGGAACAAGCCATTCAAGATGGGCGAACCCTGCTAGAGCGAGAACTAAAACGGCTGGGCCTGGAAAATGAACCCTACGAACGCCTGGCCCACCTGATGGGATATGAAAAAGTGGACGATCTGCTAGCCGCGATTGGCTACGGCGACATCAACGCCCAGCAGATCACCAATCGCCTCATGCAGGAAGAACAAGCCAAGCGCCGTGAAGAAAAGAGCGACCTCCTCGCGCCCCCTCCATCCCACCACGAACGCCCCACACTAGTAGGCGTCAGCGTAGACGGAATCGAAGGCCTCCTTATTGTGCCGGCCAAGTGTTGCAACCCAGTGCCCGGCGACGACGTCGTAGGCTACGTCACACGGGGACGAGGCATCACCGTACACAGGCGGGACTGTCCCAACGTCCTCAACAACCTTGACCCCGACCGCCTCATCGAAGTAGCATGGCATCCCAAACGTCAAGGCGTATACCCGGTACGCATTCGCGTCCTGGCCTACGACAGGCCGGGCCTTCTACGTGACATATCCACCGTAGTCTCAGATGAAGGCATCAACATCGCCGATGCCTATACACACACAGATCCGAAAAACCAAACAGCCGAGATACTGGTCACCTTAGAAATCACCGACGCGAGCCAGTTAAGCCGCGTACTGGACAAAATCGAGAGATTGCCCAATGTCATCGAAGCCTACCGCCAACGCTCCTGAGGAAACACCGCAGCGTTTACGCATCACCTTTCGCAAAGGTCCAGAAGTCCGCTGGATAGGGCACCTGGACGTAGCGCGCTTTTGGGAACGCGCCATCCGCCGAGCCGACCTCCCCCTCCTCTACACACACGGCTACCATCCCCAACCGCGTATCCAATTCGCGTCCGCCCTGCCTGTTGGCTTCACCGGACGCGAAGAAATCATGGACATCTGGATTTCCCCACCCCTCCCGCCAGAAGACGTTCAAAAACGCCTACAAGCCCAATGTCCTCCAGGGTTTGAAGTCCTTCACGTCCAGGAAGTTCCCCTGCGTGCCCCCTCCTTACAATCCCGTGTTCGGGAAGCCGAATACGAAGTCGCCCTGGAAAAAACCTTTCTCCCCTCGGACTGGCAAGCGCAACTGCAAGAATTCTGGAACGCCACAGAAGTCTGGCGGGAAAAACGCCGCAAGAAGAAAATAGTACGCTACAACCTGCGTCCCCTTATCCTGGAATTAAAGATAACCGGGGAAAGCGAAGAATGGGTCTACCTATACGTGCGCGTCCGCAGCGAAGAAGGCGCGACCGGGCGCCCCGACGAGATCCTAGCCGCGCTGGGATGGGAAGACGTTCCAAGACGCATTGAACGGCTGCGCATCATCATGGCGGAAACAGAAACACATCACAACCCTTAAGGACACCGGCCCTTCGGGGAAAGGATGGCACCCATGAACACACGCTCCCGTGTAGCAGCCATCCGGGACACACTGGCCCTGGAGCACAACATCGTCGTATTGCTGGCCGCATTACTCATCATTGGCATGGGAGAGGAATTGTGGGTGCGCTTCATGCCCAAATACCTGGAAGCCCTAGGGGCCAGCGCGGTAGCCTTGGGAGCATACGGATCCTTCAAACGAATTGTGGACACCGTTTACCAATATCCGGGCGGGTGGCTAGCCGACAAACTGGGACGTAAACGAGCCCTCACCCTCTTCAACCTCATGGCTGCCCTCGGGTACCTCATCTACCTCCTAGCATCCCACTGGGTCCTGGTCATCGCGGGCACATTGTTCGTCCTCGCGTGGAGTAGCATGTCCCAGCCTGCGATCTTCGCCCTTATCGGGGACACCTTAAGTCGCTCCCGCCGAGCCATGGGATTCAGCGTCCAATCCATATGGAAACGGGTTCCCATCGTCATTGCCCCTGTAATTGGAGGGTACCTCATCCACCGACTGGGGCTTATCCGGGGCATGAAAGTAGGATTTGCCGTCTCCCTAGTATTAGCCCTGGCTGCAGTATACCTCCAATCCCGTTTATATCGGGAACCCTCCCAACCCGCCAGCAAAGAAGAAATCTCCATCACCTCCGTGTGGCACATCATGGTCCCCTCCTTACGTCGCTTACTCCTGGCCGACTGCCTGGTACGCTTCGGATCCAACCTGGCCGCCATCTACATCATCTTGTGGGTCATCAACGTCCACGGCAAAACCCCTTTAGAATTTGGAGCCTTTACCTCCGTACAAATGCTCACCGCCATTGCCGGATACCTTCCTGCAGCCTACCTTGCTGATCGCATTGGTCGCCAACCCTTTATCCTGGCCACATTCACCTTCTTCACCCTCTTTCCCCTGGCCCTGGTGATACTCCCCTCACAGTGGGTAGGTTTAGCCTTCGTCATTGCTGGTCTGCGCGAAATAGGAGAACCCGCGCGCAAAGCCCGCATCGTGGACCTGGCCGGAGCGCCTCATCGGGGCAGAGCAGTGGGACTCTACTACCTCATCCGGGGACTGGTCACCATTCCCGCGCCCCTGGTAGGAGGACTCCTGTGGCACCAGCGGGCAATGTGGACCTTTTTAGTCGCCGCGGCGATTTCCGGCATTGGGCTGATTATCTACACCTTGTGGCCCAACCTACCCACTGATGCCTGACAGCATGTCGGTTTTGACAGAGTGGCCAAACCACCGTATAATGCCCTCGCTTAATGGGCGCCTGAGCGCGCCCATTCTTTTCGTCCAACGAATTTATCCATCCGTCAAAGAAGCGCCGCCGGTTTAAGTCCCCGAAACAACGGGGCGCGGTGCGAGGAGGTTCTATGTACGCAGTGATTGAAACCGGAGGAAAACAATACCGGGTAAGTCCGGGAGACCGGGTCCTGGTGGAAAAACTCCCCGGAGACGCGGGCGAAAAAGTCACATTTGATCGCGTGCTGCTCGTGGTAGACAATGATGATGTCCTTATTGGACATCCGGTGGTAGAAGGAGCCCAAGTAGAAGGCACCATCGTGCGACAAACCCGGGGACGAAAAATCATCGTCTTCAAATACCGACCCAAAAAGCGATATCGCCGGAAGCAGGGACATCGCCAATACTACACAGAAGTGCTGGTGGACCGCATTGTCAAGCCGGCGAGTGCAGGAAGCGAAGCGTAGGAGGCTGTTATGGCTCACAAGAAAGGTGGCGGTTCAACTCGAAACGGTCGTGATTCTCGAAGCAAGCGTCTTGGTGTCAAGCGCTTCGACGGACAATTCGTCCGCGCGGGCACCATTCTTGTCCGCCAGCGTGGCACCCGCTTCAAGCCCGGCCACAACGTGGGCGTAGGTGGAGACTATACCCTGTACGCCAAAGTGGACGGAGTAGTACGCTTTGAACATGTCACGCGGGATAAGAAGCGGGTTAGTGTGTACCCAGTACAGTAAAACGAGAGGGTAAATCATGCGCAAGGGAATTCATCCAACATATTACGAAAACGCTACAGTCATTTGCGCGTGCGGGAACACGTGGACAACAGGCGCTACTGTGGAAGTAATCCGCACGGACGTGTGCTCTGCCTGCCATCCCTTCTTCACGGGCGAACAACGCATTGTGGACACTGCGGGGCAGGTCGAACGTTTTATGAAGCGCCTGGAAGCCAAGGAAAAGCGCATTGCCGAAGTGCGAGCCCAGCAAGAAGAATACCGCCGACGCAAGGAAGAAGAACGCAAAAAGCGACGCCGTGGGGAAATCGAAGACTAACCGTGCGGGACAAACAGGCCAAAAGGGACAGGCATTGGTATGCCTGTCCCTTTTTTGTGTCCCCTACCCTTTAACAGCACCCCCGCGAATTCCAAAAACGCCGTAACCCTGGGGCATCCAGTCCGTCCGTAAAAGCGACCTATCGGAACAGACACAGTGGGCGCACTCGTCCCCCCGACACCTACAGAGCACCGGGCGACATGGAAAACCGTACACACTCCGGTTGAACAGCACATGACACAAATCCGTATTAAGGCCTGCCCAGCGCTCAGGGCGCGTTCGGGGGCAACGTAATTAACACACATCCCGAGTTGCCCCCCCATAGCCGTCGAAATACCGCCACCACAATGGGCAGGACACGCAGAGCAGAACACTCCAGGTGGAGGGCCAGCCATGTACCATCACACAAATAGCGGTTGGGTAGAAGTCATCTGTGGTAGCATGTTCTCCGGAAAAACCGAAGAACTCATCCGCCGAGTTCGAAGAGCCCAAATTGCCCACCAGAAAGTGCAAGTCTTCAAGCCATCCCTGGACAACCGCTACGCCACAGATTCCGTTGCCTCACACAACGGCATGGCCTTCAGAGCCCAGGTCGTGGAGAAGGCCGCGGACATCCTCCAGCAAGTGGAACCGGACACCCAAGTTGTCGCCATCGACGAAGTGCAATTCTTCGACTGGGACATCGCGGACGTGGTAGAAATCCTCGCGGACAGAGGAATTCGCGTGATCTGCGCCGGCCTGGACCTGGACTTTCGTGGAGAACCATTTGGCCCCATGCCCCTGCTTATGGCCAAAGCCGAACGAGTGGACAAACTCCACGCGATTTGTGTAGTGTGCGGCAACGAAGCCAGCCGCACCCAGCGCCTCATCAACGGCAAGCCAGCCCATTACAATGATCCCATCATCTTAGTGGGGGCGACCGAAGTGTACGAAGCCCGTTGTCGTGCCTGCCACGAAGTTCCGGGCAAACCGGAGTCCCACCTGCTCCCAAGCACACACGACAAAGAAGAATAAACCGCCCGCGATGAAAACTTGCCTATCCGCCTCATCGCGGGCGGCCTTCCTTCTCCCCTGGGGGGACGTCATCCAAGTCAAAGTCAGAGCACCTGCTCCACCGGAGTACGGGCTAAAAGATCCTGCAGTGCCATCATATTCCCATCCCAGGGACCGGGTTTCTCCTGCTTCAGAGTCGTCACCGCCGCGGCCCAACGACAGGCCTCGGCTGGCGGTTCAGTCAACCGTTTACCCAAATACGTAGCAAAACACGTATCCCCACGCCCTGTACGGCCGGCCAAAGAACGTGGTTGGAAGGGAGAGAAATACGCGTGCCCTTCGGCGTACACCAGCACCCCTTGCGATCGGGTTAAGACCACCTCCTGGGGACCATACGTAGCCAGGACCTGGACAGCCTTCAGCGGATCGGTCTCGCCGGTAATAGCCTCGGCCTCGGCCAAATCCACCTTCAGATACGTCACATGGGCCAGACCCTCCTCCATTTCGTCCCAGGGCTTGTAGACCAAATTATTCCCCTCGCGAACCCGGATAAACCCCTGAATGTCCAACGCCGTGGGGCCGCGTTGAGAAATCATCTGCAACAGGGGCAAGTCCACCTCCCCCGCCATAATAGGTACAATCGCGTACACCCGTGCTTTAATATTCGGTATATCCTCAACCCGAAATGGCCCGGCAAAGCCAATAGGATGAGTAATTCGCCGCTCCATGTCCTCGGACCGGTAAATATTCTCAATGCCCGACGTCTCAGGCGCGGGGGTAGCGTACACATCCACCCCAACAGAATTCAGCGCTTCCAGCATGGGAAAATCATCCGGATGCAACCGCGTGACCACTGCTACGCGCAACCCCAAACGTGCCAGCGCCACCCCACCGTAATACACAGCGCCACCAGGCACGACCTCCGCGTGCCCGTCCACCACAATCCGATCCTTAGCAATATGCCCGAGCAACAAAACATCTACACTGTTCATGTTCACCTCTTCCCAAGCAAGAATTTAGATATGAAAACGCCCCACCACTGCCTGGGCGGAACACCACCTCCCCTACACCCAACGATACCCATGATTACGGCGTGGGGAAGGCAACGGCAAACCGCTCTTGGCCAACATCAACACATCGGGGCGATTACTGCATATGCCATCCACACCTAAATGACGCAACGCGCGCACCACATTAGGGCGCTCCTCATGCCAGGTAATAACCCCCATATCCCGGGCATGCACCCGTTCCACCCAGGCTCGACTTAAGAGAAAATCCGGGCGGGGGGCAGCCCGTTCCCAGGCTGGGTGGACGTAATTCGCATCCGCCTGGCGGGCCAGATCCAGAGGATCCACATCCACCTCGTGGAAGAGAATGGATGTGTACGCGTGGGCCAACACGCGCTTCACCTCCACCAACAAATCGGGGTAAAAAGAACTGAAGATAGTGTAAAACGTCATATCGGTCTGCCGCACAAAGAGGGCAGCAGGCACCGCCGTGCCTGGCTCCTTCAACTCCAAGTAAGCCCCAATGGCCAGGTCGCGGCACAGCGTTAACGCCTCATCCAGGGTAGGCACCCGCTGTCCGCCGCCAATGTCAATCTTCTCCAACTCCTCGGCCGTCAAATCCGCGATGGAGATACCTCGGCCTGTCAGGCGTTGCAGATTGCTATCGTGAATGACAACCGGGACCCCGTCGGCCGTCAGGCGCACATCCATCTCCACCATATCTGCTCCCATGTTTGCGGCCAAACGGATCGCGGCCAAAGTGTTCTCCGTCTCGTACGCGGAGGCCCCCCGGTGGGCGATGGCCAGCAGCGTCAACTCCTCCTCACTCAAAGAATGTTCCAGGTGGCGTAACCACATCTTCAACCGCGCGGGGATAAGCCGTTCCAGGTGGGGCCAGGGCATCAACATGGATTCGGTCACCGGAATCGCGCGGGTAAAGCGAAACGTCGGCATAAAAGCCTTACGACGCAGATACGTGCGCACCAAACGGTCGGCCCGGGGGGATTTCACCGCGGGTTTCCCATAAAGTACATTCTCCCACACCCCACCGGCCCCGGCCAGTCGCGTACAGGAGAGAATTGTCTCTGTAGCGCGACGCAAGAACCATTCCGGCGAAGGGGCCATCGCGTGTTTGCCCGGCTCTGCGTACACAACGGGATGTCCATCCTGTAAAGGAATAGCGCCCTCCCAGGACATCTCGTGATAACCACCGTGCCAAGAGGCCTCCACCTTAATAATCTCCCCCTTCCCGTTGACGTACACCCAAACGTGTTCCAACTCGTACAAGTGGCCAATATCCCAATCCCACCAGAGGGCATACTCAATCACGAACTTAGTGGGTGGATCCACGTAAATGGTGCGGGGAAAGGAGAGGGAAGGGCCGTTCCGATGGAACACCGTGTACCCCACCATCTCTGGCCGGAAGGGTTCATTCTCATCTACAAAAACAATCGGAGCATAACGGGCCGCGCGGGCCCGCTGCTCCGCTAAATGGGGAGAAAGTCGTAATGTCGTCGCCATAATCCCCTACCAGAGAAGTGTCTGTTCAGTTTCTGGGTCGAACAACTGGCTGTGAGACACGTCAAAGCGAATACGCACTTTCTCCCCAGGACGTACATCGATGCCGGCAGGAGCCAAAACGCCAATAATAGTCCCGTCGGAAAGCCGGCAATCCACAAGATCCTCCCGGCCCAGAGGTTCCACCACATACACCTCCGCCAGGATACTCCCTTCGGGGTCAATGGCCATATGTTCCGGACGGAGACCGTAAATGACTTCCTTGCCGGCAGCGCGTTCCAGTGCCACCTTCCCCAGGTCATCGGGCAGGGTAACCTCAAAACTTGCCCCGCGCACTACCGCCTTGCCGTTCTCCTGGACCAGAGTCGCCTTCAGGAAGTTCATCGGTGGGCTGCCGATAAAGCCGGCCACAAAGAGCGTCTTCGGTCGATTGTACAACTCCTCGGGGGGAGCAAAAGCCTGCAGATGCCCATCCCGCATAACAGCGATGCGGTCGGCCATGGTCATGGCTTCCACCTGGTCGTGGGTCACGTAAATGGACGTGATACCCAACTCGTGTTGCAAGCGCTTCAACTCACTTCGCATGGTCAGGCGCAACTTCGCGTCCAGGTTGCTCAGCGGCTCATCGAACAGCAGAATATCTGGCTCCTTGACCAGGGCTCGGGCCAGGGCCACGCGCTGCTGCTGGCCACCGGATAACTGGCCGGGCTTACGCTCCATAAGGTGGCCAATCTGCATCATATCCGCCACGCGCTGGGCCCGTTGGCGCCGTTCTTCCAGGGGAACACCCCGCAACTTCAAGGGGAAAGAAATGTTCTCGAACACCGTCATGTGGGGGTACAGCGCGTAAGATTGGAAGACCATGCCAATATTGCGATCTTTGGGCAACAGATCATTCACCAGCCGGTCCCCAAACCAGATCTCCCCCCGAGTAGGTATGTAGATGCCGGCAATCATCAACAACGTCGTTGTCTTACCGCAGCCACTAGGTCCCAACAGAGCCACGAACTCTCCACTGTTGATGGTGAGGTTCAAATCCTCAACGGCCACCACATCGCCGAAATGTTTGCTTAAATGGACCAGTCGGACCTCCATAATGGCACCCCTTATCAAGAGTAGTTGCAGTTTCAAATGCCTGATTTCACGTTAGGGAGAACTCCCACCTGCACTTCTCCTTGCAACACAGGCCCATCTTCTTAGATTTGTGTTCCCTTCGTGCCCCCCGCGTAAATGTTCAACAGGTACTCCTGGGTGAAAATGAAGAAGAGGAGCACGGGGATCATATAGTACAACCCGGTTGCGGTCAGGAGTCCATAATCCACAAACCGGAAATCACCAATAAGCCGCTTCAAAAGCACGGAAAGAGTGAAATTGTTGAAACTGCTGGTGAGCACATAGGGCAACAAGAACTCGCTCCAACCGGAAAGGAAAGCGAAAATGGACAGCGCGGCCAACCCGGGCTTGATATTGGGCAAGAGAATCTCCCACCACACCCGGAAGCGCGAGCACCCATCCACCAGCGCGGACATTTCCAGATCCCAGGAAATGTTATCGAAAAAGCCCTTCATAATCCACACGCCCAGGGGCAATTCCAAAGCCGCCTTCACCATGATGACCCCGACCAGCGTATCGTACAAGCCCAACACCAGCAACACGTAGAAGATAGCGATAAGCAAGGTCACCGCGGGGAAGGCGTGCAGCACCAGCGTTAAGGACAGGAAAAGCCGTCGCCCGGGGAATTTCATGCGGGAGAGCGCGTATCCTGTAAGGGACGCGAAGAACACCTCCAGCACTGTGACCACCACCGCGAACACCAGAGTGTTCAGCGTAATCCGCCAGATAGATGGCATGTTGGGGAACCCTTCCCACAAAAAGCGCCAGTTATTCAATGTAAACCCATGGGGCACAATACCGTATGTAATTTGGGAAAACGCGGATTCCACCAGCCACACATACATAGTGACCAGGGGCAGAGAGAGCAAGGCGACAATCAAAATGACGAGAATTCGTACCCAACGAGCACCCGCATGTTCAGTCATTAGAGCACCTCGATCTTCGGTTCTGACACCATTTCATTGAACTGGAAGACCCGCAGGTAAATCACCGAAGCGATTACCCCGATGACCACCAGAATGGCGGCCAACGCGGCACCAAACCCGAATTGAACGTTCCCAAAGTAGTTGGACAGGGCCCGGTGATACGCGTGCAAACTCCACACCTCGGTGGTGTAGAACCCAGGCCCTCCATCGGTCAACAGCAAGATGTACTCAAACGATGCCAACAATGACAGGGTTTGGTATGAGACCACGAAAAGGATCGGCCAACGAATCATGGGCAAGATAACGTAGCGAATGCGCTGCCACGTGGATGCGCCGTCTACCAGGGCCGCACGCAAGAAGTCCACGGGAATGGAACGAATGGCCGAAGTGAAAATAATCATGCCAAAGGATGTCCCCACGAATCCGTTCGCCGCGATGACCACCAACCAGGGTTGGGCCGTGAGCCAATTCTTAGGAGTAACCCCCAAGGGACTCAAGAACTGGTTCAGTATCCCATAAGGAGCGTCAGCAGTGAACCACGTCCACATAATGGCGTAAATCACCGAGGGGGTAATACGTGGGAGCAGCCAAAACGTGCGAAACGCGGTTCCGGCCCGGTCCGGCATATGTGTGGTCAACAAGGAGAGAACAAGGGCCATGCCCACGTTAAAGAACGTCAGCGTGAAGCCCACGTAGATAAGCGTGTTCTTGAGGATTTTCATGGTCGTGCGACTGTGCCAGATGCGCACGTAATTCTTCATCCCCACGAACTTAATGTTCGAAATGGTAGCCACGCTCATGTCCGTCATGCTAATTACGAGTGTGAGGATGACGGGCAAGAAGAAGAACAGGAACACAAGAATGGCAGCGGGGCCAGTAAACACAGCAGGGGTGAGGATACGGCGTATGCGGGCACGATAGCCCATGGGAGAGGAAGCGCCAACGACGGACGTCTGTTGGGCCATTACGCCCTCCTTTCTCATCGAGAATGCCCAATAACCAGCGCAGAACCTACATAATGTTCATCCCAGGAGCAGATCTCCTAGCACATACTACAGTGGATAAAAAACCGTGGGCGGGAAATGTTCCCGCCCACGGCCTACCAGCATATTACTTGAAGATGACCTTATCGCCGAGGGAGTTCTGCATCTCATCCTCGACGAAGGCCACCGCGTCGTCCACGCTCATATCGCCCGCCATGACCGCGGACAGGGCCTGCCACATGATGCGGTCATACTCGCCGTAGTCCGGGCTGTTGGGCTGGAAGTTGGTGTATTCCACCATGTACGCGGCCTGCTGGAGGAACTTGTTGGCCTTGTACGCGGGGTGGTTGAACTCGGACTGGAGAATGGCCAGGTGCCCGGAGTTGGTGGCATGGCGAGCGTTCAGGTCCGGTGTCGTGGCCAGGGTGATGATGCGGAAGGCCAGGTCCGGATGCTTGGAGTTCTTGGTCACCATGTACACCAGCGGATGGGACAGCGTGGTCGGCTTCAGGCCTTTCTCACCCGCGGGGATGAGCATGAAGCCCACATTCTCCCACAGGTAATCCTCGTTGCCGTCCAGGTACTTCTGGGTCCACTCAGCCCAATGCCATGTACCACCGTTCCAGAAGAGGACCTTGTCCGCATGGCTGACGGTCTCATGCCAGATCTTCCAGTCGGTGCCGATGAACCCTTCGGGCGTGGTCTTATAGGTGAAGACCGTGTCGTAGTGGAATTGGAGCCACTTGCGCAGTGCGTCCTTCACCACAACCAGTTTGCCCGTCTCCGGGTCCTGCATCTGGCCACCGAACGCGAAGTAGAACTCATAGAAGTCACCACCCTTCTTGGGGCGGGTCCAGTAACCGTGGCCCTGCTCAACAATGCCGTCATCCTGGGCTTTCTTAGCCGTCTCCAGCATATCGTAGAGGGTGAAATCGCCGGCCTTGACCTTCTCGGGCAGTGCGTTGATTTCGTCCTCGCTCCAGCCCCACTTGCGCAGGAGCAACTTGCTGAAGTACATGGGTCGGGCTTCCGTGTCCTGCGGGATGCCCCACTTATGGCCCTTGTACTCCACGGACCGCCAGAGCGCGGGGATAATGTCCTGGTAGGTGGACTCCCAGTACTCCTGGATGTAATCATCCAGCGGGATGATGTAGCCTGCGTCGCCCCACGGCGCCACATCCTCGTGACCGCTCAGGATAATATCAGGCGCCTTGCCGGCCTGGGCTGCGAGAATGAACTTCTGCTTGTAGTCGCCCCAGGATCCCGTGTCGAACGTCGCTTCCAACTCCACCCGCACATTGGATCCCAGCGCCTCCAGGTCCTTGTTAAGGCGCTTGGCCGCGTCGATGAGGTTATCGCGGCGGTAGAACGAAGGCTCATCCGGACCAATGGTCCACGCGGTGAGCTTCACCACCTGGAGTTCGGGTTTCTTCTCCACCTCAACGACCTTGGTGACCACCTTCTCCACTTCCTTGGTCACCACCTTCTCGACCTCTTTGGTAACAACCTTCTCCACCTCCTTGGTGACGACGACGGTCTCAACGATCTTCTCCGGCGTTGGCTTCGGGCACGCCACCAACAGCAACGATGCGATAATCAGGACCGTAACTAACAACATCCACCGCTTCATGGTGCCCCTCCTTTACTTACCTCTTACATGATGTGTGGTTTTTTCAGTACAAAAAGGCCGACTTCGTGGTTAATACGGAGATAACCGAGTACCATTTGGGGGATGTTGACAGCCAAGACCGGTTAATGCACCTTCTCACCTCCTTCCGGTGAGTTCTCTGTGGATTGCATCTGGCCGATTGGGCGAGTGATGTTCATTGTGCACCCATTACGCACACGTGTGCAATACCTATTGTACAGCAAACGGGCAAATTTGGCAAATTAGCCAAACGAATTATCAAACACAGAAAACCACGGCCCCTTACCCACTTTCCCGGCCGCGAAAGGCACCTGTGCTCCCAGGCAGAAGTATCGCGGATTCGTATATATTGTCAAAGCCACCTTGACGATTTAGAAGAGGTTATGTATACTTATACAGGGAGAGTACAAACCCTTTATCCAGTTACTTTTTGTTGTGCCCGAACGTGTGTAACGTACCCAGGAAATTTCACACGTTATCAAACACTCACGCTCTCCCCGCGTGCCGGGGGTGCGAAGGGAAAGGCGTCCTATGCGCTCACGCTGGATCGATTTCGACGGACAGGGCCCACTGGCCTTCCTGGCACCGGCCAATGGCATTCCACCCCAGGCCTACACCCCGTTCATCGCGCCCTTGTTGGATACCCTTCACGTGATGGCCCTTACCCCCTGGCCCATGGTCACCCAAACCCAGCCAACCCGCTCCTGCTCCTGGCACTGGCTGGCCGGAGACCTGGCGCAACACCTCTACGAGCACCGGCTCACCCATGTCATAGGCATCGGCCACTCCCTGGGAGCAGTGCTGGCCCTGCTCACCGCAGCCCGTCATCCGGTCCTCATCCGGGCTTTAGTGCTCATGGACCCGGTCATTCTCCCCCGACCTTTCCTGCACGGTTTACGCATACTCCGTCTGTTCGGCCAAGAACACCGACTTCCCCTGGTCAAAAAAGCCCGTCGCCGCCGCCGAGAATTCGCCTCCCGGGAGGAAGCCCGAACCTACTTCGCCCAACGCACCTTCTTCGCGCGCTGGCATCCCGACGCCTTCGAAGCCTACATCACCCATGGCCTGCGTGAGTTAGAAAACGGCCGCGTGGGCCTTGCTTATCCACCGGAATGGGAAGCGGCCATCTTTGCCTCCATCCCCACCGACATTTGGAAGTGGATCGGCCGGGTGCAGTGCCCGGTTCTTGTCCTGTACGGCGAACGTTCGAACACCTTTCGGCCGGCAGCCCGCAAATGCCTGCGCCGCGCGTGGCCACATGCTCACTTTGTGGCCCTCCCCCGCGCGGGGCACATGTTCCCCGTCGAAGAGCCAGACCGAGCAGCCCAGGTCGTGCGTGAGTGGCTCCACACCCAGGCTCTTACTCATCCAGCAACACAACCGGCTCCTGATAATAACGAACCCGTCGACGGCTCAACCGCTCCTGAATGAACGACTGCAAGGACTGATTCTTCTCCCCCAGGGAGCGCGCATCACATAACATATCCAGGGGCAAATTCAAGCGTAGAATGCGCCCTGGCACCACAAACCGAGTAATGCCCGCGGGCAAACGTTGCCCGGTCATCACAAACTGCATTACCTCTTGCGGCGTGTAAGCCGGGAACAGGATCAACATAGCCGCATCCGGATACTCCTTTTGCAAATCCTCCCAGGTTTCTGCCAACGTGCGTTCCACCTGGGCCTGAGAAAGGTACACATCCACCAACCGATTCAATGCCCGTACATCGCCGCCACTCACCAATTCCGTATTACGCACCCCATATACCTCATCTGAAGACAAGAGAATGCCCGCGACCAGGCGCCGTTCCCGAAGCCCTGCCCGCATCGCCTCATACGACATCCGTTCCAACACCAGGCCCGGCAGTTCCCGCAACCGGGTTAGCAGGGCGTGACCCGCGGTTTCTAATACCACGTGATTCCACGTGTACAACTCCACCGCGTCCAAATCAACAACCTGAGCCACAATGTGAGGGCACCGAAGCCACCGCACAGCCTCTGTTCGGGTCGCACCGTCCAGCACCACGTACTTACCCTGCCAGGGAGTCACCAAAGGAGGATTAAGGATGCGTCCATCTTCTTTAAGACGGTTCGCCAGGCTTTGCACCCGCCGCGGGTCCACGTGCTCATGGGGAAGCACATCATCTAACGAAAGGATGACCAGCGGCAAAGGAGCCCGCCGCGCTTCATACGTCATCAACACCTCAATCACCTGTTCTGCCACCTGGAGCGCGGCAGCCCGCTGGGCCTCACGGGTTTGCGCCGCAATGTGAGGCGTGCAAATTACCTTGGGATGGTTCACCAGGGGAGAATCCGGAGGTGGAGGTTCCTGGGAAAACACATCCAGCGCCGCGCCGCCCAGGTGTCCGCTGTCCAATGCGTCCAGCAGCGCCTCCTCGTCCACAATCGCCCCTCGAGAGGTGTTGATGAGAAAGGCCCCCGGTTTCATGCGCGCGAACTGCTCTCTCCCCATCATGCCCACATTCTCCGGGCGCAACGGCACGTGCAATGTGACAAAATCGCTCTCGGCCAACAAATCGTTCAAGTCCACAGCCTTTATATCCGTATCCACGGCCAGTTGAGGGGTAATACGCCGCTGGTTGACCAGGATATTCATCCCAAACGCACGGGCCCGCTTAGCCACTTCACGGCCAATACGGCCGTACCCCACAATACCCAACGTCTTACCTTCTAACCCCATACCCATAAACTTCTTCTTTTCCCAACGCCCTGCCTTCACACTGTTAACCGCATCCACCAACCCGCGCGCAAGAGCAATCATCAGCCCTATCGTGTGTTCAGCCACAGCCACCGTATTCGCCCCCGGAGTGTTCCGCACCTCAATACCTCGCTCGCGAGCAAAGTCCACATCGATATTGTCCAACCCCGCCCCCGCGCGGCCAATAACCTTCAAGCGAGTCCCCCGTTCAATCACCTCACGAGGCACCTTAGTAGCGCTGCGCACAATAATCCCATCATACGCGTCAACAATCTCCGCCAACTCCTGGGGCGAAAGTTTCTTCTCCGCGACATCAACCTCCACGTACTTCCGCAGGTAGGCCACGCCATCTTCGTGGATAGGATCGCAAATTAAAACGCGATAAGAAGAACCCTCTTGGCTGTGCTTAACAGTCATCCTGCCCCCCTTTTCATCAACCGATGTAATCCCACGCCAGGCGGACCGGAGATTCCCCCAACGCGGACAACAGATTCAGCAATCCCTAAGGTGCATATTGTACCCCTTACCCTGGGTCAGTGTATAATCTCCCGGCGTGCCCTTAGGAAGGTGCTATTCCTGCGCAGCAAGCCTGGAAAAACAACCGACACGGGCTGTGTATTGGGAAACACGGGGACAAGAACCGAGGAGAAGGTTATGGCTCGACCCAACGTACTGGTGACCCGACGCATCCACCCGGATGCCTTGCACATGCTGCAATCCGTGGCCGAGGTGGACCTGTGGACTGAGGATCGGCCTATACCGCGCGACGAACTCTTGCGGCGTGTCGCCCGCGCAGATGGTCTGTACACCATGCTCACGGACAGGGTGGACGAGGAACTGTTGGAACAAGCACCTCGCCTCCGCGTGGTAAGCAATATGGCTGTGGGATACGACAACATCGATGTGGCCGCGTGCACTCGTCGTGGCATTCCTGTGGGACACACTCCTGGTGTGCTCACAGACACCACCGCGGATTTGGCCTTCGCGCTGATCCTTGCTGCGGCCCGTCGCCTGGTGGAAGCCGTGGACTACGTACGGGCGGGGAAATGGACCACATGGAGCCCAGACCTCTTCTTGGGATATGATGTGTACGGCTCAACATTAGGGATCCTGGGGTTGGGACGCATCGGAACAGCCGTGGCACGACGAGCCACCGGCTTTGGAATGCGGGTCCTGTACCACAGCCGCACACGCCACGAAGAGGTGGAAGCCGCGTTGGGCATCACGTATGTGGACTTTGACACACTCCTGGGGGAAAGCGACATACTCAGCATTCACACCCCCCTTACAGAGGAAACTTACCACCTCATCGGAGCGGCCGAACTGAGTCGCATGAAATCCACTGCCATCCTGGTAAACACCGCGCGCGGTGGTGTGGTAGACCCAATGGCCTTGTACCAGGCGCTCAAGAATGGAACCATCGCTTATGCGGCCCTGGACGTGACAGAACCCGAGCCCATTCCCGCGGATCATCCCCTCCTGTCCCTGCCCAACTGCATTGTCGTCCCCCACATCGGCAGTGCATCCCATGCCACACGACGGCGCATGGCCATCATGGCCGCGGAGAACCTGCTGGCCGGATTAGAAGGTCGGCAGTTACCATACTGTGTCAACCCTGAGGTGTACACCCACCCGTCCCACTAAGGAGGCTACGATGGGGTTGTTCGACCGACTGTTTGGCAAGAAAACAGAACCGCCTGCCCCCGAGGAGGATTTGGAAGACGTGCTGGCCGAATTCGAGGAGGATGACCTGCCCGGAGAAGCCCCTGCTCCACCGGGCCGACAACCTGTCCTCCGCATTGAAATCGACCGAGCATCCTGTACAGGCATGGCCGAATGCATCCGTCTCGCGCCGGGCGTCTTCGAATTGGACGAAGAGGGCAAATGCATCGTTGTGGATGCCAGCGCGGCCACCCGTGAACAGATCCTGCGGGCCGCGCACGAATGTCCCACCCAGGCCATTCGGTTATACGAACTGGATGGCACCAAAATTTACCCAGACTGGATGTAACACATGGCTGCACGGGTGCACATCATCGGTACACCACCCGACATTGAACCCAACACGCGTCCCTACTGGGAAATCCGTTACCGTCAGGGGCAAGGCCCTGTGGGGGAGACCCCTCACGAATGGCTCGTGCAAACCACATGGCGCCTGCCCCGCCAGGGTCGCGCCCTGGACATCGCCTGTGGAATGGGACGTGATACCCTCTGGCTTGCACGGTGGGGACTCCACGTCCACGGTGTGGACTTCGCGGCCACAGCCCTGGCCGAGGCTCGGCGGCGGGCAGAACGTAGTGGGGTATTGGAGCGCGTAAATTTCGTGCAAGCAGACCTGACCCGCTTCTACTTTCCCCCGCGGTATTATGACGTGGTCATCGGCTTCTCCTATTGGGAACGCGATATCCTGCCCCAACTTCGGGAAACGGTGAAACCCGGCGGGTTCATCGTGTACGAAACGCTGAACATCTCCTGGAAACGTACCCGTCCTGATGTGGACGAACGCTTCCTCCTGCGCCCTGGAGAACTCCTGGAATGGCTTCAAGGGTGGCGCGTGTGGGCCTACCGGGAAATCGGGAATGACGGTCAGCCCGGGGGAGGACGAAAAGCCATTAGCAGCATTGTTGCGCAACGGGTGTAATGACGACAGTGAACTCACCTCGCCGCATCGGCCAACTGATCCTGCCTGTAATCCTCGCCCTTGCCGTGCTCGCTGCAGGGGCCATCCTTGTTTGGCCGAAATCCCACACCGTGGTAGTCCACATCAACGGGACCACGGTCACCCTTCACACGCGAGGTATGCGCGTGCGGGATGTCCTCACCCAACAACGCATTCCCCTGCGGGAAGAGGACCAGGTGTGGCCAAACCCGGATACCTGGCTGACCCGCACCACACACATTTACATTGAACGCAGTCGGCCGCTCATCCTCGATGTCAGCGGAAGGCGCTGGCTTGTGTACACCCGCTCCACCCGAATTCGCGATGTGCTGGCAGAAGCGGGTGTGTTGCTGGAACCGGACAGCGTCATTCGGGTCAACGGACGCCGGTTCGAAGGAGATGACCCACTGCCCCCGCCGCAGTGGTTCCCCCAGGAACCCGGTGATCCACCGTGGCTATGGCAAACACCCCCTCTTACCGTGGAGATCAAACGGCCGGTACCCATCTTTGTGGACGATGACGGCGCTACGTACACCCTGCGCACAACGGCCCCTACAGTAGGCGAAGCCTTGCACGAAGCCGGAATTACCGTATACCTGGGAGATGAAGTGCACCCCGGCCTGGGGGACCTCCTCAGCGCGTACATGCGGGTAGTTATCCTGCGTTCCACCCCTATCATCATAGAAGCCGACGGGCAGCGGATACAGACCCGCACCCGGGCCCACACGGTGGCCGACGCGTTGGCCGAACAAGGTATTTTCCTGAACGGCATGGATGAAGTGCACCCGCCCTTAAGCACTCCATTGCACGATAACTTACGCATTCGGGTCACACGGGTGCAAGAATTTGTGCACATTGAGGATGAACGGATCCCCTACGAAACCGTATACGTGCCCGATGACGCCCTGGAAATAGACCACCGTCGGGTGGTTACACCGGGACGGCCCGGCATTTACCGACGCCGCTACCGTGTGCGGGTGGTGGACGGGGAGGAAGTCGCCCGCACATTGGAGGATGCCTGGGTGGCTCAAGAGCCCATCACGAACGTCATCGCGTATGGGCGGAAAATCATTACCCGCACGTTGGAGACCCCGGACGGCGTCATCACCTATTGGCGTCGCATCCGCATGCTCGCCACGTCCTACAGCGCGTCCACGGCCGGGGTGCGACCGGACGCGCCCTGGTATGGGTTCACGCGGTTGGGGTACAAGATGCGCCACGGCATTGTGGCCGTGGATCCACGGGTTATCCCGCTTGGATCTCACGTGTACGTGCCGGGATATGGCAAAGGATTCGCTGCGGACACGGGGAGCCGCATTTTAGGACGACGCATCGACCTGGGCTACGACGACGATAACCTCGTCCTGTGGAAACAGTGGGTAGACGTGTACGTGCTGACGCCGCCGCCCCCCAAGGACAAAATCAACTACCTGTTACCGAACTGGCCCCGTCCACCCCGGTAGGAGGGGAATCTGTGCGGAAGGGGAAGCGCGTCAAGCCATAAAACTCGGGGCCCCGGGAATCCCGGGGCCCCTGTGCGCCACTCCCTTGTACCCTTCGCCTTGGGTTAGTTTAGCGGTGGATGAGTGTGATGTACATGTGGAACGGAAGGTCCGCTCGGCTTAAGGTGCGCTGGGCTAACGGACCAA
>CAYOAZ010000058.1:0-34540 GCA_964402285.1 uncultured Anaerolineae bacterium
ACCTATTACTACCGCCTCGAAAGTGAAGACGGCCAACTCTTTGGCCCCTGGAGCGTAAACGTCCCCGACGTCGATGATGGAGGAAGCACCATCAGCAACAAAAAGACCTTCCTCCCCCTTATCCAACGCTAAAAGCACAAACTTGGCCTTAGCGCATTGAAACCCTAACAGACATCAGAAAAACAACTCGTGGATTGGACGGGGCAAAGCCCCTATCCAATCCACGGGCACTGCAACACCTCCCTGGGGCAAAACACCATCACCCATTCCTTTTAAGGCCCAATTTGAACACGCCAGACACCTCGTCCCCACGTTCCCGCGTACAGAAACTTATTCACCGGGTCAACCACCAGATCCCGCACATCGACCAAAGGTAGCCCCTCATTGTAAGGTTGCCAAGTCCACGTACACGCACCACAAGGGGCTTCGCCACGATACACCCCTCGATCCGTACCCACGTAGACCACCGTGTCCCTGTAAGGATCCCCGGCAATGGCCTGAATCTTCACCTTTGTGCCTGTATCCGCGTGCTTGACCGGCAGACTTCCGCTAACCCAGGTTGCTCCAGCGATCCAGGTCCGATCCCAAACGCTGCCATGCTTCTCCAAACGCTGAATACGTCGGTACGGATCACATCCATCATAGACCACATAAAGCACATTGGGATTCGTGGCCGCGAACGCCATGGCCACCACCGAGGCTCGGGCATCGGGGTGCTGATCGAGCAAAGACCAAGTCATCCCCTGATCCCCGGTAATCCACAACTGACCACGAGAAGTACCTGCAATCCAATCAAACGTCTGGGGGTGAATGAGCACCCGACGCACATATCCCCGCACATTAGTCCCAGAGGGACCACTAGGCGCCCAGAACTTTCCCCCATCCACAGTCTTGTACACCACAAGACCCTGACTCAGTAGGAAATCCGGAAAGCGCGGGTGAACCGTGATATACGCATCTTCCCAACCCCACCTATCCTCAGTGGGGAGACCATTGTTGGCCAGGCGCCACGTCTTTCCCCCATTGGTAGAACGCACCGTCTGGCGCAGGAACTGCTGTTGAGAGTACATGACATTGTTATTCGTGGGTGCGATAAGGGAGAAGAGTCCATCGCCATCGTGGATGCCACTCCATACAGCATTCCCCTTATAAAGCACCGTGCCGTTATCCTGAGTGCCCCCGATAACCAACGTAGGCGCCTGATGGGAGACATCAATGTCGTAAAACTGAGTCACCCGCAGATCGTTATTGCGGGGTACACACATATCCCAGGTAGGGGCAGGACTGTAAGGACCGCCAAGGGGCAGAATAGAGCAACTCCAAATCCCGCCATCGCTGAGCACATAATAATGCCACGCGTTATGGGGATCGAATTCAAGGTATTTCATATCATCGTGGACATTCCACACCCTCTCCGCGGTGTTCGTCCCCGCGCGAGTTCGATACAAGTGAACCCCGCCGAAGTACACTACGTCCGGATCGTAGGGCCAAATACGGATGAAGGGATTGTACAACCCATCCATCTTGAACATCCCCACCGCGGTCCAATTATCTCCCTGGTTCGTACTCCGATAAATGCCCAACTTGGCCCCTGCCGAAGGGTTCGTTACAGCCACGTACAGATAACTCCCCGAGGGGGTGACATAGAAATCCAACACCGCGTGCCGACCTTGAACCGTCAAAGCGGGCAAACCATGCTGGCCTGACAAACGCGTCCAATCGCTGTTCCCGGTCGCTGTCAACCCCTTCCGGGTGCGGTAGATCCCCTCCCCGTCAATGCTGACGAAGACAAGATTATCATCTGTGGGACTTACCGCCATATCCACCGCGTGTCCCTCTTTAATGCAGGTCCATTCTTTGGGTAGACTGTGGGTGGCCTGGGGATTAGAGCCCGTATAACGCAACACCCCTCGGTCCGTGGCCGCGTAAATCACAAATCCACCTCCCGGCCGATACCGGATGACCATCTTACCCACCCCTCGTGCTACGCGCGAATCCGCGAAGAGGGACCAATGCTGTCCCCCATCGATGGATTTATAAATCCCCACGCCCCCGCCCCAACGCGCGGAACCTGTGCCTGCGTACACCACATTAGGATGCTGAGGATCCACGGCAATGGCCGCGGCCCGAAGCGAGGATAACCGGTCTCCCAGGGGAGTCCAACTATCCCCCCCGTTCGTACTCTTCCAGATCCCGCCGGTGGGCGCGGACGCGTAGAGAACGTTCGGATTCGTAGGGTGAAAGGCGATAAAATCCATGCGCCCCACTGAACCGGTCGGATAACCCGGGTTCAAATAACTGGGTCCGATGGAAACCCAACGGTCCCTGGACGGGGAGGAGAACAACTGGGTGAAATCGGCCACCACCACATCCCACGCGCGCACATGTTCCTCATCCGCGTACACAAACGGTTCTGGCAACGCCATGCGCGCCTCAATCACGTGTACACCCGGCGTAATATCCGACCACAGGAAAGACACATCCTGACTTTCCCCGGGAGCGAGATGCTCAATCTGAACCCGGGCTATCTCCTCGCGGTCCACATAGAGGAACACGGGAATGCCCTCCACATCCACAAAGCCTGGATTGCGCACCCGGACAACCACTGTTCGGGTGTCTCCGGCATTGGGTGGCCCTTCCTCAAACATCACATCCTCGAATTCCACCTCAGGTGGCAGGGGGTCATCGCCAGCAACACGAACCCGCACCGACTGAGCATTGTTACCCGACTGGAAATCCGTCCCCTCGGGAACCACTTCAGCCACTACAGTGAAACGACCGGACATATCTGGACGCCACACCCAGGGCACATCCACCTCCTCGAGGGGAGCCAGACCTTCCACTGTCGCGCAAGCCAGCCGTTCCTGATCCACCCAGAAGCACACCTGTGCCAAACTCGCGGGCCCTGTACCCACATTGGCCACAAGTGCGTGGAAGGCCACCTCCCCATGAACACCCACGCGTTCCGGTTCTGCTACCAACTCCAGCACAGCCCAATCCGGCGTGCGCCACGCGGGAGACTCCTCTACCAGAGAAGGCGAGGATGCGGACATGCCCGATTTCATCACCGTTGGGTGATAAAGAAACCGGTGCCCGCCCCCCGGGGTCATGGTAGGGGTTGGCGTGGGAGGAAGAGAAGTAGGAGTAGGTGTGCTGGTCGGTTGCGTCCCTGGCGTGGGAGTCGGAGTGGCCGTTGCCGTGGGCGACGGGACTGGCGTCGGTGTCCACGTGGGAGTGGGGGTTGGTGTGGGAGTATCTGTGGCAGTTGAACGGTCCCAGAACTTGTTGCCTGTCAGCGTCTTTCCGGCCAGGGGCACCGAGTACTGAATCCAATTCGCGTCCACCACACTGCCCCCAACGGTTGTGGCTCCCTGGGAGACGTACCCCGCGGGATCGGTCTCCACGATGTTGAAATACTCGCAAACATCCCCATCGTACACATCCAGGCCATACCAACCATTCGCGTCTGTGGTGGTACTGCGCAAAAATATCCCCTTATTCCACTGATCATTGGAACAGTAAAGACTGACCGTCACCCCTTGCAAGGGCGTACTGTTTGGCGGTTCAAGCCCGGTTTCGCCATCGTACACCCGACCAGAAAGCGTGTACTGCTGTTCTGGGGCAGCAATGCTCTCTGCAGCACCTTGATGAAGGGGGACCACCGCGTGGGCAGGCATCCCCCATACCACCATTCCACACAGCACAGTGATGATAACCAGCAAAAGGGAAGAACGGTTGAAAGACATAACAGCCTCCTTGTGTTCACAACGGACCAAATCACCGGCAAAGCCCCTGTGCGAATGCTGAATGTCACCGCGCTCACAGGGCTTCCGGTGAGGCCCAGCCCATGAGCCAACAGGGGGAACCATATTGAGCCACTTCCCCTTCAGGAACGTTATACAGGAGAAGTGGCTACAAAATGGCTACAAGGAGGCGTGCTCAACGCGTTCCCCTACTCAGGGACGTCGGTCGTGTCCAATGAGGCTGAGGAATTCGCTGCGCGTTCTCGTATTGGTCTTGAACAACCCTCGCATCGCGCTGGTCACCATGCGGGCGTTAGCCTTCTTGACCCCTCGCATCACCGCGCACATGTGGACCGCCTCAATGACCACAGCGACCCCCTGCGGGTGCAACAAGTCGTCCAGGAACTGGGCAATTTGTTCGGTTAAGCGCTCCTGGACTTGAAGGCGGCGGGCGAACATCTCCACCACTCGAGGGATCTTGGATAGCCCCAATATACGACCGTTGGGAATATAAGCGACATGAGCATACCCGTAAAAGGGGAGCATATGGTGTTCACACAGACTATAGAGTTCAATATCCCGGACAACAACCATCTCATCGTAAGAAACGTCGAACAGAGCATCATTGACCAGCGCATCGGGGTTAACCCGATAACCAGCCGTCAGTTCAGCAAACATCTGTGCTACCCGCACGGGCGTTCGTTCCATACCCTCTCGGTCTGGATCCTCGCCGATGAGAACCAGTAACTCGCGTATCAAACGGCTGATCTCTTCAACCGGCCAGTCTGCCGGAATTTCCACACGCTCAATGGACATTATCGGTGCGACCTCCTTTCCGCTGAAATTGCCGGATGAATCGCGTAATGTGCTTCCCTGGAATTCAGGCAATGGGGGCGCCCAATTCGGACGGTCCGTCCGGTTGGAGGAGCACCACCCGGCCATCGGATTGAATGGCCCCTAACACCAACACCTCGGACATGAAAGGACCAATCTGTTTGGGCGGAAAGTTCGTCACCGCCACCACCAGCCGTCCTACCAGCGCGTTTGGATCTGGGTACCAGCGGGGCAACTGGGCTGAACTCTTCCGCACTCCATACGGACCAAAATCAATCCACAACTTATACGCGGGTTTGCGGGCCTCTGGAAAAGGTTCCACCCGGATGATTTTCCCTACCCGCATGGACACCCGAGCAAAATCATCCCATGTGATCTCCGGCTTCTCCTTCATGGCACACTCCTGTCACCTGGTGATGACAACACCAAAGGGATGATCTCCCGCAAACTTCTCACCTTAGGGCAATCCACATTGTGGAACAAACGCCTATCGTTTACCAGGATAGCATCGAGTCCGGCCGATTGAGCCCCTAGAACATCAGCATAATAGTTGTCCCCAATGTACACGGACTGCTGAGGATCAATGCCTACCCGTTGCAGGGCCACCTGAAAAATCCGTGGGTCGGGCTTCCAGTATCCGGTCTCCCCCGCGGCCACCGCGAATTGAAAGTAGTGGGCGATTCCCAACTGTTCCAACTCCTCGTTAAACGGGTGGTGGCGATTGGACAACACCCCCATACGCACTCCGGAAGCGTGTAGCGTATCCAGTACATCCAGCACATCGGGCATCAGGACAGATTCCGGGTGATACACTTCAAAAAAGGACATCACGACCTGTTGCGCTTCCTCCATGGTAACCGGGTGTCCGGCCAAATGCAGAAGCCGGTACATGAAGCGCAACCACAGTTGGCTCTCCCCGTGCACTCTCAGGTCATTGCGCAATTCCGCGCTACGAGCCCAGTAGTAATGCACCCATCGTTCTAACACCTGTCGCTGGTCCTCAGCAAAGGGATATCCTATATCGGCCAAATGCCGAGTCAGGGCATCCATAAACCGGGGATTGCTTACCCTTAATGTGCCATCCAGGTCAAAAATGACTGTGGTGTATTTGCGATTCATGGTCAAATTCTCATCACTCCTTTATTCCGATATCCGACATACGATACCCCGGCCCCCTATGAGCGTCAAATTGCCGGGAACCGGGGTCAAGGTTTTCTCAGGTTATAAGTTGTCAGATGATTTTAACTAACAGGGAGGGCAAAATCCATCCCCGACCGGACTTCGGTGTCCTGTCGGGGATGGTTTGCTTCTTGTCTTATGAGCGTGGGCTTGCGCTCTTCTCTCTGCAAGGCACGGGTGCGCCTTAGCCCGAAGGCGTTGGTGTCGGTGTCGGTAAGGGCGATGAAGGGGATGTAGGTGTCGGCGTTGGTGTCGGTAAGGGCGATGAAGGAGATGTGGGCGTTGGTGTCGGTGTCGGTAAGGGCGACGAAGGGGATGTAGGTGTCGGTGTTGGCGTGTCGGTGGGCGTAGGGGTAGGTGTTGGCGTCGGTGTGGGGGTGGGCGTTGGGGTGGGTGTTGGTGTTGGCGTCGGCGTGGGGGTGGGCGTCGGTGTCGGCGTGGGGGAAGGTGTCGGCGTCGGTGTGTCGGTGGGCGTAGGGGTAGGTGTTGGCGTGACGGGATGCTCGCTCGGGTTGTAGCGGTACGCGGTAAAAGGCACGTGGATTTGGGAGGCTGTCGGCACGCACACGGTTAACGTCACCAGATCCACGTACATGGCGGTCGTCCCGTCAGAGCCATCGTTGAACGTGCCAAAGTGAATGTAAAGGGTTCGTCCTTGATACGTGCTCAGGTCATACGTGTATTCCCGCCACTCAGGATCGTTCTTGCCGTACACGAACATTAATCGTCGCAGGATTTGCTGGTATTGGTTGAGCAGGAGGACATATTGTGCATCGCTGGCCAGGGCATCGGTCCGGGGATCTAATTCGTCAGGCAAATTATTAGGCAAGCGCGGGTTCGAGAGTTCCCCAGATGTCATATATAAGTAAAATTTCAGTTGAGCACTCACCGCGTTCGTGGGAATTGTGAAACGCTGCTGAGCAGTGGAGTGGGAGTACACGTTGGGTCCGTCCGTGGGGATTCCTGTCTGTAGTGCCCAGTCCCCATCGTAGACGGGGGCCTGGACATAACGGGCACGATACGGGGTACGCGGACGTTCCCACACCTGGTCGTTTTGTTCCTCAAAGGAAGGGTCAGCCAAGAGTTGATAACAGAGTGGGGATGGGGGGATGTTATCCTGGGATGTGGACGCGGGAAGGTCGCGAAACGGCCCGGCCAGCAGGTGAGATGTCCAAACGGCTGTAAGGGCCAACGCGAGAATCAGTGGCAATGGGACAAGACCGCGAAGCCATCGGCGATATTGGGATGTTCGATTCATGGTTTACTCCTTGACACAAAGATCGCCACTTCTACGCGCTGCCGAGAAAGGAGTGGCCATAGTTGCCGGTACAGTTTGGACTCGAAAATGTTAACTTTTACAGTATTCCGCCATTTGAGCGTAACTCCTCATACGTGAGGACGTCATTATATGCAGATAAGTTACGCAGTGGGGGAAATTCTTTGGGCGGGGTTGTGGTGTAAGTACTTGATTCACATTTCCATGCGGGAGGCTCGTCGGCTATGAGCGAAAATACGTCCACGGATAATCTTACCAAAATTACGTACACCGCGCACTCATCCAATGGCGTTAACGTCATTAAGGTCTCTTCCAAATCCCGCTCAACCGCGGTCGCAGGTGCGATTGCCGGTGTGATCCGTGATGTAGGTCAAGCAGTTGTCCAGGCCATCGGGGCCAGCGCAGTCAACCAGGCCGTCAAAGCCATTGCCATTGCTCGCGGCTACCTGGAAGAAGACGGCCTCGACATCACTTGTAAACCCACGTTCACGGAGGTGGAGATAAACGGCCAAGAACGAACAGCGGTCCGCTTCCACATTGTGGCTGAACCGCTAGAGCAGAAGTCTCCGTAATCCGTTTCATTCGTTCACGTTCATCCTGCTCAACGGGCACCCTGGACAGGAAAGGGAGGACACATCCAGGGTCCCTCCGTCGCGGCGTGTGTACAACGCGTCCTTGCCCAGTTCGACAATATCCCCCTCCTCGCCGTCCTCACGAATCAACCGCACCTGGACCGTCTCGCGCAACGCGTTCACGCGCAACACCCGCGCCCGCCCGTAGATAGTGACCACTGTACTCCCCACTCGAGGTAATGTGCGATTTGCCTCCTCATACGTCATCAACTCATACGAAAGGCAACACAACAGTTTCCCACACACCCCGGTGATCTCTGAGGGGTTCAGGGGTAGATTCTGGGTCTTGGCCATCTTTATGGAAATGGGAGAGAACTCACGCAACCAACTCGCGCAACACAGTTCTCGGCCACAGCGACCATAGCCGGAAAGCATTTTCGCTTCATCGCGGTCGCCGATTTGCCGCATTTCAATGCGCGTGTGGAACGTGCGGGCCAGATCTTTGACCAGGGCCCGGAAGTCCACCCGTTTTTCCGCGGTGAAATAAACGACCAGGCGCCCACCATCAAAGTTGTACTCGCACTTCACCAGTTTCATCTTCAGGCCATGCTCCTTCACCTTCTCCTGACAAATCTGCATGGCCTCCTGCTCTTTGTGAGCCCACTGATCTTGAGAGACCAAATCCCACGCGGTGGCCCGGCGTAAGATGGGCTTAAGTTCGTCGGGCAATTCCTCATCGGGCACTTCAAATTCCGGTTTGACAACCTCACCCAACTCCCGCCCTCGGGCCGTCTCCACAATCACGTAATCCCCCGCTGCCAACTCAAATCCGGCGGGGTCGAAATAGTATATCTTCCCAGCACGCTGAAAACTCACACCAACCACCCGTGCCATTGTTGTCCTTATCCCCTCACCTTGAAGTGTCGATCTGCATCACTCGCAACGGTTCTCCTGTATTCACGTTCACAGCCGGAGGAACAGTACATCCAGCGCCAACCGCACGTTGACGTTCGTCTGAAGATAACGCTGCGTTTGCATCAAACCTTGTAGCGCGCGCATCACACGCTCTCGCCCCAGACGCTCAGCCAGATCGGACAATTGGTCCCGGTAATCCACATTGCGGACCGCGTCAGAACGTCCCTCCAGCAGCAGCAGCATATCCCGGTACAGAACTTGCAGGATGTACAGGAGATCCAAGCGCTCTTCCGCGCTCCGCTTACTCCACCGTTCCGATTCCTGCAAACGCATCCACCGCCCCGTATCTTGGGCGAATGTGGTTACCAAGTCTAATGCGCGTTCTCGCAATGTCCAAAAATGCTCATCCTCATGTGCGCGCAACGCCCATCCGGGCCGTCCGCCCGACAAACGGGCCAAAAGCAAAGCGCGACTTTCCTCCAGGCTCCACCGATCCCGCAACGCGGTTACCAACTCCGATTCGGCCACCGGACGCAAGTGCAACACCTGACAACGCGAGACCAGGGTGGGCAGCACCGCGTCCTCGCTGGGCGCGGTGAGGATTAAGATGACGTGAGATGGAGGTTCTTCCAGGGTTTTGAGCAACGCGTTGGCCGCCGCAGGATGCGATTGCTCCATGTGAGTTAGAATAAACACCCGATACCTGGCCTCCATGGGCCGGCGGCTGGCCTCACGGGTGACATCCCGCACCTGGTCCACGCGCAACAGACCATCTCGAGGCTCGATCAACCACACATCCGGGTGGACCCCCGCGGCAATGCGCCGACACGCGTCGCACTCATCACACGATGCCGGATACCCTCCACACAACAACGCTTGAGCAAACGTCCTGGCCAACGTGGTTTTCCCAACGCCATCAGGGCCGGTGAACAGGTAGGCATGGCTCAACTGACCGTTGGTCACGGCCTGAGATAACAACGTCACCGCCCATTGATGACCGATAATTGGCCAGGTGCTCATCAGATCACTTCTTTCGACAGAACCGCGTCCAGTAACTTCAGGTTGTGTTCAGCAATGGACGGCCGCTGAGTACGCCGAATGGCCTCGGCCAGCGCGTCCACGGGATACAGTTGAAGGGCCCGCATCACCGCGAACAACATTAAAGCCGTCTCATCCGCCCGCGTCACCCGAACTCCAAACCCCTTGGGATCAATGACCACCTTGCGCGCCCGCGTTTCCACGTGGGCAAACGCGGGAACAGTGAACACCACATCCTCCTCACCCATGCGCTCCAGGTAGTGACCCACCTTGCTCAACCCCTCCTGTGCGACAATGACCAGGGCGTCGGGCTTGTAGATACCGGTGTACATGATCTCTTCCGGACTCAGGATGACCTGACTCACACTGTGACCGGTCATCACTGTCACCGGGTAATCATCCCGCTGAGTTGCCCAAAGACCGCTCAACACGCCAGCAGCAGCCACCGTGCGCGCGCTGGAACGTACTTTTCCTCCTGCACGACCGGCCACCACCAACCGATACGGTTCCTTCAGGTTCGACGTGAAGATAGGATCCAGGGGCCGAACAGGCAATGTGGGCTGACCTTGTTGTTCCTGGGCCAGTTGATGCAAGGTCGCAGCAAACTCTGGGCGAATTTCCTTGTGGACTAATCCGGTTTCCAGACCCAGCCTCTTTTGGGTTTCCAGCAGCAGTTTCTTGTTGAAGTTATTATTCGGCACAAAGTAAGCAGTGCACAATTCCCAAATGTCCAGCAAAGCGAACCCAGGATGTTCAATAGCCTCCGCGATGCGGTCCGCGAGGTCCTTGTCAAAAATGGACCCGCGCCACGCGTAGGTGGCGCCGTTATCCACCACCGTGCGCACGATGTCCAGCGGCCGTTCCGGGTTCCCATTCCGAGTGGTGGCGGTCCGCGCGCCCGTAGGGGTTGTCACGGAGTGCTCTCCGCCCGTCATGCCGAAGTTCATGTTGTTGAACACCAGCACGGTCACATCCACATTGCGACGCGCCGCGTTCAACAAGTGATGACCACCAATGCCTGTACCCCCGTCGCCGATGAACACGATGACTTTCAGGTCGGGGTTCGCTAACTTGATGCCTGTGGCGTAGGCCACACTGCGACCGTGAAGTCCGTGAAAGGCGTTGGTGGCAAAGTACTGGTCACTTAATCCCACACATCCAATGTCACTGACCAGAACAATCTGGTGCGGGTCCAGTTGCAATTTGGTCAGGGCCTTGTCCACGTTGTTGAGGATAACCCCGTGCCCGCATCCTGGGCAGAAGGGGTATTTGCGCTCGTTGCGATATGTGGTACGCGGCGCCTGCTGTGGGGCCGCGGTTACAGTTGCCGTGGTCATCGTCGCCTCCTAGAGGATGAGGTCTATGAATTGCTCCGGAGTTATCTGCTCCCCGTCCACGCGATGGATGCCCAAAATCTCCGGGGGAGGTGTTCCCTGTAAAGCAGATTCCCGGTACACCAGGCGCTCGATTTCTCGGGTATATTGACCAATGTTCAATTCGCCCACCACAATGCGTCGTACCCCTCGCGCAGATCGCAAAATCAGGGATTCCGGGATGGGCCACAGGGTGTGCAGGGTGAGATCCCGCACTTTCGCGCCCTGTTCCCGCGCGCGCGACGCGGCCTCGCGCATGGCACGCGCGGGGGTGCCGTACGCGATAAGCAACGTTTCCGCGTCCTCTCCACCGTTCACCCGGCCGAATTCGGTCTCCTCCCGATGATCCATCACCTTGCGCCACAGGTGTTCGTTTAACCGCCCCACCTTCACAGGATCCTTGGTGAGGAAACCGTGTTCATCGTGGCTGGAGGTGGTCACGCGCAAAATGTGCGGGCCACCATAATGAGCCATGGGCGGAACCGCGTCCACCGGGTCAAAGTCCCAGGGGAGAAAGGTCTCCTCGGGGCGCCACCGCGGGTCCCGGTAGCCCGGCGGAGCAGGGGGAGCCAGCACCCGGTCGCGCACGGGCACACGTTCGTACTCGCGGATGTCCACTGTGGCCATGCTGGCCACCATCTCCTTATCCGTGGCTAAGATAACCGGCACACGGAACCGTTCAGCCAGATCAAACGCGCGCATGGTCAGGGTGTAACTCTCCGCCACAGAAGAGGGCGCCAACACAATGAGGGGATATCCACCCGATGTTCCCCAGCGGAGGAATTGGATATCCCCCTGAGAGCCGGTTGTCGCGCCGCCCGTGGCCGGTCCCATTCGCTGAACATCGACGATTACCAGCGGAGATTCGGTCATTATGGCCAGGCCGATGTTTTCCGAGTAAAGGGAGATGCCCGGCCCAGAGGTCGCGGTCATGGCCCGTGCCCCCCCGAACGTGGCCGAGATGCACATGCTGATCGCCGCGATTTCATCCTCTGCCTCAATGGCAATGCCCCCGACTTTGGGCAATTCCCGCACCATGTGCAGGAGAATGGGCGTCGCGGGCGTGATAGGGTAGCCGGCAAAAAATGTACACCCCGCATCAATCGCGCCACGCGCGATCGCAGTGGCACCGTCTATGTATTCACGCGTCATTGCTCCCAGATAGCCTCCTCACGTTAAGGTTCAGGATGCTCCTTGGCCCCCACTTGACGGGGTAATTCCACGGCAATAGGGGGAGCCGGTTCCCGCTCAAAGCAAAGACCTTGTTCCTCCGGGTCCACCTTTACCACAATCGTGTCACCTACCTGAAATTCACCACGCAGGATCGCTTTGGACAGGGGGCTCTCCAAGTACCGCTGGATAGCCCGCCGCATGGGCCGAGCACCGAACACAGGATCGTAGCCGCGCTTGGCTAACCACTCGCGTGCGTCGTCACTCAGGCGCAACGCGTATCCCTGTTCGCGCACCCGATCAGCCAGGCGTTTTACCTGGATGTCCACGATCTGGCGCACGTGTTCGGGCTTCAGAGAACGGAAGATGATGATCTCATCAATACGGTTGATGAATTCCGGGCGGAAGGTACGTTTCAGTTCCCGGCTGATCACGTCCTTCAGGGAAGCATCTTCCACTTGATCGGATGTGGCCGTAAAGCCCAAGGTGCCAGCCCGACGCACGAACTCCGTTCCCACGTTGGAAGTCATAATAATGATGGTGTTGCGGAAGTCCACAACCCGTCCCTGCCCGTCGGTGAGGCGACCATCCTCCAGAATCTGCAGGAGCGCGTTCCACACATCCGGGTGCGCTTTCTCGATCTCGTCGAACAGGATCACACGGAAGGGGCGACGCCGTACGGCTTCGGTCAACTGGCCCCCCTCTTCATACCCCACATATCCCGGTGGAGCACCGAACAGGCGGCTGACGGTGTGTTGCTCCCGGTATTCGCTCATGTCAATGCGCAACAACGCGTCCTCATCATCAAACAAGAACTCGGCCAGCGCGCGGGCCAACTCCGTCTTTCCCACGCCCGATGTGCCCAGGAAGAGGAAGGAACCTATGGGACGACGGGGATCCTTCAGGCCTGACCGGGCCCGTCGAATGGCATCGCTGACCGCGGCAATGGCTTCCTCCTGACCGACCACGCGCTTGGCCAGTTCCTCCTCCATGCGCAGCAAGCGTTCGCTCTCGGATTCCAGCATGGTGGTCACGGGGATTCCCGTCCAACTGGCCACGATGTGAGCAATGTCTTCGGCGGTGATCACGTCGTTCAAACCCGCCTCCTTACTCCAGGCCGCGCGCTCGATTTCGAACTGTTTTTCCAGGCGCAAGCGTTCCACCTTGTACTGAGCAGTGCGCTCCCAATCCCGTGATTGCCAGGCCTCCTCTTCCTTGGCCTTGATCTGCTCCAACTTCCGTTCCATCGCGCGCAACCGGGGAGGCAGGGAGTGAATGGCGACACGGCGACGCGCCGCGGCCTCGTCAATCAAATCAATGGCCTTGTCCGGCAACCGACGTTCCGTGATGTAGCGGTGGGCCAGGCGCACCGCAGTCTCCAACGCATCATCGGTGAACCGCACCTTGTGGTAACTCTCATACCGATCCCGTATCCCCCGCAGGATCTCCACAGTCTCTTCGATGCTGGGTTCATCCACCCAAATGGGGGCAAACCGACGTTCGAGGGCGCTGTCCTTCTCAATGTATTGGCGATATTCATCAGGCGTGGTCGCCCCGATACACCGCACTTCCCCGCGAGCCAGCGCGGGCTTGAGGAGGTTGGCCGCGTCAATAGCGCCGGAGGCTGCTCCAGCCCCCACCACCGTGTGCACCTCATCGATGAAGACAATGACATTGCCCTCAGATTGCTTAACTTCTTCCAAAAACGCTTTGAGCCGTTCCTCAAACTCCCCCCGAAACCGGGTCCCCGCGATCATGGCTCCCAGGTCCAGGGAGATGATGCGCTTATCCCGCAACAGGTCCGGGACATCCCGATTCACAATGCGCTGGGCCAACCCTTCCACAATCGCGGTCTTGCCCACACCCGCCTCGCCGATGAGGACCGGATTGTTCTTTGTGCGCCGACAGAGGACCTGGATAAGGCGGTTGATTTCCACCTCGCGGCCGATAACAGGGTCCAACTTCCCTTCCGCGGCCAGACGGGTCAAATCATGGCCGAATTTTTCCAACGCGCCAAACTGCGATTCCGCGGTCGGGGTGGTGACCCGTCGTCCCCCGCGGATTTTCTCGATCATCTGGTAGAGGCGCTCCTTGGTAATGCCCTGACGGTGGAGGATCTCCGCGGCCGGAGAGTTCCGCTCGCTGGCAATAGCCAGCATGAGGTGTTCTGTGCTGATGTACTCATCCTGAAGTTTGTTGGCTTCTTCATGCGCGGTATCGATGACCCGCTTCAGGCGCGGGGTTATGTACACCTGTCCCATCGCGCCCCCGGGCATAATAGGCATCGGACCGCGAGGGATGCGTCGCAGCACATCCTCCAACTGCTGACGCATCGCTTCGATGGATGCGCCTAATTCCTGCAGCATGTGCGGCACGACGCCATCCGGCTGTTCCAGGATAGCCAGGAAAAGGTGTTCAGTATCCACCTGCGCGTGTTGATAGCGCTGCAATATTTCGTAAGCGCGCATGGCAACATCCTGGGCGCGCTCGGTGAACTTATCAAAACGCATCATCGTGACGCCCCCTTAGTGCGCAACGCCTTCCACTTCCGCACGAGTTCCTGTTCCTCGGAAGTCAACCGTTGCGGTAAATGAACGTGTACGTGCACCAACAAGTCCCCGCGCACGCGCGGATCGTGGGGAGAAGGCATCCCACGACCGGGAACGCGCAACACGCTGTTCGGCTGCGTCCCTGGCGGGATGTTCAGTTCGGCCAGACCGTCCGGAGCCACAACACGAATGGTTCCCCCCAGCAACGCGGTAAACACATCCACATCCGCGTCGACAACAATGTTCTCCCCCTCCACGCGAAACTGGGGGTGTGTGCGCACGTGGACGCGTACCAGCAAGTCCCCGGGCGATCCGCCGAACACGCTTCGTCCCCCCGCGCCGGGAATGCGCAATGTCATACCATCCCGCACACCCGGCGGAATGGAGACGCGCACGCGACGTCCTTCCACAGTCAAGGTGATTTCCTTACCCCGATACGCTTCCTCGAAATCCAAGGTGACCTGGGCTTCGTACGTGCGGCCTTTGGGTACATCCTCACGGGAAGGAGAACGCTTGGGAGGTGGCTCAGGTTCCCCGAACAGGAAATCGAACAAATCCCAGGTGGATTCCCACCGCTGCCGAGAAGGGCGAGATGTGCCGCGCCGAATGTGCACGCGCGTCCGGGCCTGGTCGTATTCCCGACGCGTTTCCGGATTGCCTAAAACCTCGTAAGCCTCGTTAATTTCCTTCAGTTTCTCCTCGGCTTCCTTATCGCCCGGCCGCATGTCCGGGTGATATTCACGCGCCAGACGACGGTAGGCCCGCTTAATATCCTCCTGCGATGCGTCCTTAGAAACCTGGAGCACGCGGTAATAGTCTTTTCTCGCTTTCTTCATGGTAATCCCGTGAGGGTGCTCCTCACCATTTAACCCCTATGGGATCAGTCTCCTGTCACGCTCCGCGTATCATTATAATCCCAGGCACGGTGGGGAGCAAACAGGTGTGCGGCCGAGAAGTTCGAGGACATGCGTCGCGAGGGGAAAAGCGTCTCCGCACGGCGCCCTGGACACCGTGCGGAGAGCGCTCGTTATTCCTTGACATACGGCTGGCCGTCCGCGGCCGGCGGAATCGCGCGCCCCACCACGCCGGAGAGCACAACAATGGTTACCACGTACGGGGCCATGAGCAGGAACTCCGACGGGATGGGCACCCGCAGGATGGCCATCTTCACCTGAAGCGCGTCGGCCAAACCAAAAATGAAGGAGGCGATAAAGCCACCAATGGGCGTCCACTTACCGAAGATCATCGCGGCCAGGCCGATAAACCCCTTCCCCGCGGTCATCTCCTCGTCAAAGCGCCCCACCGACCCGAGGGTGAAGTACGCGCCTCCTAAGCCAGCGATGATCCCACCAATGGTCACACTGATGTACCGGGTCAGGTACACGTTAATACCCAGGGTATCCGCGGCTTTAGGGTGTTCCCCCACAGCCCGCATCCGCAACCCCCATCGTGTGTAGAAGAGGATGATGTGGGTGAGGATGACCAGCGCGAACATGATGTACACGATAAGGTTCACGTTGAAGAACATGGGCCCGATAACGGGGATCTTCGCCAGCAAGGGGATGGGAATGGGCTTGAAATTGGGCGCCGCGTTCAGATCCTGACGTACAGAAAGCCAGGAATGGCTCAGGAAACTGGTCAACCCAATGGCGAAGATGTTGATAGCCGTGCCCGCGATGATCTGGTCCACACGAAAACGAATGGCGAGGACAGCCAGCACCAACCCCAGGATCGCGCCCGTGACCACCGCTGCCAACAGCCCCCAATAGGGACTGCCCGTCGCGCTGGCCACCACCACGCTGGTAAACGCGGAACTCAACATCATACCTTCAATGGCGATGTTGATGACCGCGGTGCGCTCACACCATACACCACTAAGCGCGCCAAAGGCAATAGGTGTGGCCCGCAACACCGTGCTCGCCAGCATCCCTGTCAGGTTGAACGACTTCCCCGCGGTGGCCCAAACCAGGAAGGCCATGACAAAAATGACCAGCAAAACGGCCAACAACGCCTGAGGTTCACGGAACCCACGGGATAACTGCCAGCCTCCCATAAAGGCCGCGATGAACCCCAGGAACAAAATGGTCAACCGCGCGGGGACTACCAGATCCGGCACTTTGATCGGCTTCGCTGCCGTAACAATGTTCAACCCAAACTTCGCCTTCTCCCCCGGTTCCACATTCGGGAAGAAAAGCGCCCAAATGGCAACCGCGAAGAGAAGGAACACAACGCCCCAAATTTGGTTTTGCCGCAAATACCGGTGGCGAAATGTTGTCCAATCCATGGTCCGTGGTACCACAATGCCTCCTTACAGTATCCGTTCCTGGATTTGTCAGTTTGTCCCGTGCACCTCCACGAGCGCGTCGGACATCAACATGACGGACCGGAAGTTCCCATGCCGCACCGCGTGATTAGGTCCCCCAACCGCGAGTGAATATGGTCTCGCCCTCTTCGGCAATGGCCCGGAACCGCCAAATCATGCGCACCAGCGCAGGAGCAGCAACAAACACAATGACCAACCCCTGAATGATCTGCACAATGTCAATAGGAATCCCCGCCGCAGACTGCATACGGGTCGCACCAGCACGGAGGAATCCCCAGAGCAACGACGCGAGCACCACGCCCAGGGGATGACTCTTCCCCAACAGGGCAAGCGCGATGGAGTCAAAACCGTACCCCGAGGAAAAAGCCTGGGCCATGAAGTGGTTCACCCCCAAAATCTCACTGGTGCCCGAAAGTCCGGCCAGCGCGCCGCTTATGGCCATAGCGAGCACAAAGTTCTTGGTGATGGAGATGCCCGCGTAGCGAGCAGCGTCGGGGTTGGCACCTACAGTGCGGATCTCAAATCCCCACGTGCTCTTCCAAAGGAACCAATACACAAAATAGGCCACAATCAGGGCCAGGAAAAATCCCGCGTGAAACCGTAAGGGATCAGGCGCTAACTTGGGAAGCCAGGCTGACTTCTCAATGGGCGGGGAGACAGGGTTGAACCCCGAACGCTTCATGGGACCGGTCAGCATGTAATCGGACAGGCGGAAGGCCACGTAGTTCAGCATGATGGTGGTAACCACCTCGTGGGCGCCGGTGTACGCCTTGAGAAAGCCCGCGATCGCGGACCACAACGCACCGGCCAGCGCGCCCGCGGTCAAGGCCAGGGGCAAGTGGATGAGCATGGGCAGTCCAGTAATGGAATAGCCCACGTATGTAGCCGCCATCGCGCCCACAAACAACTGCCCCTCCACGCCAATGTTGAACAACCCGCAACGGAATCCCAGGGCCACGGCCAAGCCCGCGAAAATATACGGCGTGCTGTACACGAGTGTGCGGTCGATACCTTCCAGGGAAGCGATAAACGCCTCCTTGTTGCCGGTCTCAATCCACAACCGGAGCCCTTCCCAGATGCGTGCGGGATCCCCCAGACCACCACTGATCAACGCGCCGTACGCCATCTTCAACTTTTCCCCACTGGCAGCCAAAGCAATGCTCGGCGCGTTGAAGAAATCCCGCCACAGGTTCAGCAACTCGGTGTCGGAGATAATGATGAAAACGCTGCTCAGGGCCAGAGCGGTGATAATGGCCAAAAAAGGCAAGAGCAGAGCATTCAACACAGCCCGCCATCCAGCCTGCTGTCCGGCCTGCTCTGGCGGTGGGGAAAGGGGTTTTTCCTGTTTTTCTTGTTGGGACTGAGGACGTTTCTCCTGCGTGCTCACGCTACCTCCGCTGATTTCTCTGTGGATTCTTGCGGTTGAACACCTGCCATCAGTAACCCTAACTGCTCTCGGGTGGCTTCCTCCGCGGGGAGCACGGCCATAATCTTGCCCTCGTACATCACGGCAATGCGGTCGGAGAGGGCCATAATCTCATCCAACTCCGATGAGACCAGCAGCACAGCGCACCCTTCATCCCGCTTGGCAACCAGGCGTTTGTGAATGTACTCAATGGAGCCCACATCCAACCCGCGGGTAGGCTGAGAGGCCACTAACAGATCTATGGGCCGTGAAAATTCCCGCGCCACAATCACCTTCTGCTGATTACCGCCCGAGAGATTCGCCACGGGGGTATAAATGCTCGGCGTGCGGATGTCGAATTCCTGGACTAAACGCCGGGCGTTCTCGTCGATAGGCTTCTCCTGAACCCGAAAGCCGATGGCAAACGGGGGTTTGTAATACATGTTCAATATCAAATTGTCCCGCACCGGATAGGAGAGCACCAACCCGTCGCGCTGTCGGTCCTCTGGGACGTGGGCAGCGCCCTGCTCAAAGAACATGCGCGACGAGCCCCACGTGACATCCACACCTTTGATAATAATGCGCCCCTCCTCGGGGTCCCGCAATCCCGTGATTGCTTCGACCAGTTCCGTCTGCCCGTTCCCCTGGACACCCGCAATGCCCAGGATCTCCCCCGCGCGGACTTCCAGGTCGACCCCGCGGACCACCATCTCCCCGCGCTCATCCCGAACGTGAAGGTTCTCCACTGAGAGGACCACGTCGCCGGGCTTCGCGGGGGATTTCTCCACCACCAGACTCACCTCGCGGCCCACCATCATTGCGGCCAACTCCTCCTCGGTGGTTTCCTGAGGTCTGGTGGTGCCCACGACCCGTCCGCGACGCAAGACGGTTACCCGGTCCGCGATGGCCATCACTTCCTTCAACTTATGGGTGATGAAAATGACGGAATTTCCCTGAGCGACCAGGGAGCGAATGACCTCGAAGAGTTCTTCCACCTCCTGGGGAGTCAGCACCGCGGTGGGCTCGTCCAAAATCAGGATATCCGCTTTCCGGTAGAGGAGTTTGAGAATTTCCACGCGCTGTTGGATGCCCACGGGCAGGTCCTTAATGTACGCCTCCGGGTCGACCTCCAGGCCATAACGTCGCGAGAGATCTCGAATGCGCTGCATCGCGGCCTTGCGATCCAGGAAGGGGCCGAATTTCGTGGATTCCGCGCCCAGCATGATGTTCTCCGTGACAGTCATAACGGGAACAAGCATGAAGTGCTGGTGGACCATGCCTATCCCCTGTGCGATCGCGTCGCTGGGCGTCCGGATCTCCACAGGCTTCCCGCGGATCAGGATCTCGCCCTCATCGGCCTTGTACAGGCCGTACAGGATATTCATCAACGTGGTTTTCCCCGCGCCGTTCTCCCCCAACAGGGCGTGGATCTCCCCTTGTTCCAGGGTGAGATTGATGTGGTCATTGGCCAAAACGCCGGGGAAGCGTTTCGTGATGTTGCGCAATTCCAAAACCGGTGTCATGGCGAACACGTTGCTCCTTTGAGTGAGACGATTCGTGTGTTAGGAGATACGTTGACGTGCAACCACCATGGTGGGTAGAACCTACCCCACCAACTGTCAACCCGTCTTAAACCGTTACGCATCTGTTGTCACAAAGTCACCATCACTCCATAGCAAAAAACTCCCGCGGAGGGTAAACCCTCCGCGGGAGTTCGTGTGTTCTGAATTACTTCGGCCAGCCTGTGCTGATCTCGCCGTTGATGATGCCCTGCTTGACCTCTTCCAGTTCGGCCTTCAGGTCAGCAGGCACCTTGTCCTCGAATTCGTGGAACGGAGCAATGCCGACGCCATTGTTGGCCAGGGTGCCCACGTACACGCCACCGTGGAACTTGCCCTCGACCACCATCTTGATGGCCTCGAACACTGCGATGTCCATGTTCTTCAGCACGCTGGTCAGGTAAACGTCCTTGTACTCAGGTGCGGAGATGTACCAGTCGGTGTCCACACCGATCATCATCGCGCCGCGCTCCTTCACGGCAGCCGCGGTGCCCAGGCCCACAGGACCAGCCACGGGCAGGATGATGTCCGCACCCTCGTCCATGAAGGATTCCGCCACGCGGCGACCGTCATCCGTGGATTCGAAGTTACCCACGAACACACCGTCGCCAAAGCCTTCCTTGTTCAGGTCGGTCTCCCAACCGAGTACCTCCACGTTGGTGCCGTGCTTCTCGTTGTAGTACTTCACGCCCTGCTCGAAACCGACCATGAACTGGGTCACGGGCGGAATCTTAATACCACCAAAGGTCGCCACCTTGCCCGTCTGGGTCATGCCCGCGGCCAGGTAGCCGGCCAGGAAGGACGCCTCATCCACGGAGAAGACCAGACCCAGCACATTGGGCAACGGCGGATCATAGGCAAAGTCCACGATCGCGAACTTCTGATCCGGGTACTTCTGGGCATATTCCTTGGTGGCATCGCCCAGCATGAAGCCGACGGTGATGATGATGTCGCACCCTTCGTTGATGAACTCCTGGATGTTGGTGGCGTAGTCGGCCTGTTGCTGGCTCTCCAGGTACTTGACCTCAACCTTCAACTTCTTCTTGGCCAGTTCCATACCCTTCCAGGCCGTCGCGTTGAAGGAGCGGTCGTCGATACCACCAATGTCGGTGACCTGGCAAGCCTTCCAGGGCACGGTCACGCCCTTCCAGTTCTGCAGTTCGATGCCCAGTTTCACCGCCACCTGGCGGATGGGGTCGAACAGTTTGTCATCGCTCTCGGCCAAACCATCCCACTCGTAGATCTCGTTCAGGACCTGCTTGCCCTCGTCGGTCTGGGCAATTTCCATCATAGCCTTCTTGAACGCGGCCAGAACTTCAGGATCCAGGTCCGGGCGGACGCTGATAGTATCGTTGGGAATGGGGTCGGTAATGGCGATGACCTTGGTCTTCTCCTTGATGTCGGGGAAGTCCTTCTCCAGTCGATCGCGTGCATCCACGTAGGTGAAGCCGGCATCCACGGAGCCCTTGTACACGGCCAACGCGGCAGCGGTGTGACCACCCGCGAAGGTGTAGTCAATGTCGTCCAGCGTCACGCCGTGCTTCAGGAGCAAGGCCACAGGGTAGAGGTAACCGGATGTGGACGCGGGGTCGGTGAACGCGACCTTGTGTCCCTTCACGTCCTCCACCTTCTCGATGCCGCTGTTGACGTTGACGATCATCTGGCCGTTGTATGTGGCCTTGCCGTAGCGGATAGCGTTGAAGACGACCTGCGCGTTGCACTTGTCATGGGCCAGCACGTAGGACAACGGCGCCAGCCAGACAATGTCCGCCTTGCCGGAGCACAAAGCCTCAATGGCCGCGGCATAGGAGGTCGCCACCGACGATTCGGTGTATACACCATGCTCGGCAAGTAACTTATCCAGTTTCTGACCACCCGCGAGAATGGCTTCCGCCTCACCCGAGGGGACAAAGACCATCTCAAGGGGATCGTCAGGTGTCAACCCTTCCTTCTTGGGCTTCTCAGGAGCCTTGGTTGGAACAGGTGTAGGCTTCGGTGCCTCAGTCGGCTTCGCCGGCGCTTCTGTGGGTTTCGCCGCAGGCTTGGGCGTCGGCGTCGGCGTAGCCTTGGCGCACGCGCTGACGATCAGGCTCAGCAAGACTACGACGAGCAACAATGTGTAAAGGGGTTTCTTGCGTCCGTACATGGAAATCTCCTCCTTCCTTGCCTTAGGTATGGATGACGGACTTAGGAGTTTCGGGGGCAGCGGCCCAAACCGCATGCCAGTGTGTACCCGAATGGGAACATCCTGCAATGCCTGTCGGCCGTTTCGACCAACCCGCATGTAGGTGCTTTCAATTATAGGGAAGGTGTCCACATCCGACAAGTTAAGTTCCACCGCTGGGTTGAAGCCGACAAACGTCTACGTTATCACTACGTTGGATCAACGAGGGGAAAAATCTCAGAGGTTCAATCCAGGATCAGGATATCCCCCACGCGAGTGCCGGTGGCACGCACCGTGCCCGCGGGGAGTTCCACGACGTACCGGGAACGAGCGCGCGGTCGTCCCAGACGCCAGGGGGCCAACTCCTCATCCACGTCCACCACAGTGTCGTCCGCACCCACGTAGAGCACATCAATGGGGAAACGCATAAACCACATGTGCACGCCCTTGCAAGGTAAAATGACCAGTCCTTCACCCGGTTCCAGGGACGCGCGGCCGATCAAACCTCGCAACCGGGTCCAGAACGTCTCAGCCACTCTCGCCCGAGTGGCCAAATCCACACCTCGCGTGCTATTGTGTACCCGAACGACTCTCATATGCCCTCCCCTCTGGGCGTCCAACGCGGGAGAGCCGTGGGCTGGCTTCTCCCTAGATGGATAACTTCGGCAAACCAAAGATCTCCGGGCCTAAGTGGATGTTGTGTTCAGCAAGCCGTTCCACTAAACGAGGACGAATGCCCGTCGGGCGCAACTCGCCCAGGAGTTTGCCGTCGCGAAAACCTTCTATCTCGAACTTGAAAATATCCTGCAGGAGGATGGTATCCCCTTCCATGCCCAACACCTCTGTCACCGCGACTACCTTGCGGGATCCATCGCGCATGCGGGAAACGTGAATGATGAGGTCGACCGCGGAAGCGATCTGCTGTCGAATGGCACGTAGAGGCAGGTCCATCCCCGCCATGAGAACCATGGTCTCCAAACGGGCCAGGGTGTCTCGAGGGCCGTTGGAGTGCAGTGTGGTCAACGAACCATCATGCCCTGTGTTCATAGCCTGCAACATGTCCAGGGCTTCGCCGCCACGGACCTCACCAACGACAATCCGGTCGGGGCGCATGCGCAACGCGTTGATGACCAGGTCGCGAATGCGCACCGCGCCTTTACCCTCCACATTAGGCGGACGAGCCTCCAAGCGCACGACGTGTTCCTGCTGGAGTTGCAACTCGGCCGCGTCCTCGATGGTGACGATGCGCTCGTCGTTGGGAATGAAACCGGAAAGGATGTTAAGAAGGGTGGTCTTACCAGATCCAGTCCCGCCCGATACGATGATGTTAACGCGGGCCTTGACCACTGCTTCGGCAAAAATGGCGAACTCTCGGGTGACGGACCCAAAGCGGATCAGGTCCTCCATGCTCAACCGGCGGCGGAAGAACTTGCGGATGGTGATACAGGGGCCATTCAGGGCCAACGGCGGGATGATGATGTTCACGCGCGATCCGTCAGGCAAACGGGCATCCACCATGGGAGAACTTTCGTCCACACGACGGCCAAGCGGGGCGACGATGCGCTCTATAATGCGCATGACGTGGGCGTCATCTATGAAACGAACCGGAGCCCGCATCAACTTCCCCTTCTTTTCCACGTAAATGTCGTAAGGTCCGTTGACCATGACCTCGGTAATGTCCGGGTCGTCAAGCAAGGGCTGAATGGGGCCGTATCCCAGGATGTCCGCGACGATCAGGTTGACGAGCACATCCCGCTCACGGCGGCTGATGAGATATCCCCGCTCAGATGTCACTTCGTCAAACAGGGGACGAATCAGTTTGCGCCCCTCTTCCAACTGGCCCGGCTTGAGGCGAATCTTCCGCTCCAACAATCGCTGCTGGATGATCTCCCGCAGTTCGTTGTAGAAGGGCGGTAATTCCACGGGCTCCATGTCCAGGGCGGTGGAAGACGCGCTCGGTGTTGTGGTCACGGATTCCGGGCGTGCTTCTTCCTTCTCAGAGCCGTTGGGTTGAGTTTTGCGAAAGAGCCCCATCGTTCACCTCCAGGCCGTGTTGTCTCACTTTTGGAAGTAGGAAGGCCAGAGCCACACAGGATCCCAGTCGTTATACGGGTTGTTGCTGATGTTGTGTTGATTGCTCCCATCCGCGTTCATTATCCAGATCTGCCGCCGACCAGTAACCCGGTTAGACCAGAACGCGATATACTTGCCGTCCGGAGACCAGGTTGGGCACTTGTCCCACTCCCAGGTGTTGTAGGTGAGCCGAATGGGAGGTTTGGGATGGACGTAATCACTGCTGATCTTCCAAATCTCATCCCCACCAGTCACCTGGGACACGAACGCTATCCAGGCGCCATCGGGTGAGTAGACCGGGTCATAGTTGATGGATCCGTTGTCCAGGATCAGGTAGCGGTGCTCCCAGTTGTCAGGCACGTCGTACCGCCAAATGTAAAGGTTCGTCTGGTTGTCCGCGTTGGGCGGCGCCTCCACGTAGACGCGCGTTTTGCCATCCGGGGAGAAGGCTTGCTTTTCCTTGATTTTGTCGTAGTTCTCAGGGTCGGAGACGGGCCGGGCACAACACCCGTTCGGCCGCATAACCCACACTTCGGTTACCCCCCGCCGATCCGTCTTAAACGCGATCCAGCCCGGATACGCACTCAGCGGCAAGGGCCGAGGTGTGGGGGTGGGCGTTACCGTGGGGGTGGGGGTTACGGTAGGCGTGGGGGTTGCAGTAGGGGTGGAGGTCGCGGTGGGCGTGGGCGTGGGGGTGGGCGTGGGCGTGGGGGTAGGAGTAGGGGTGATGAGGGTGAAGAGAAGGCGCAATCGTTCTTCGGCTTCCTGTTTGTCCTTGACGGGAAGTTCTACGGCCAGCGCGTAGTAGTGAATGGCTCCACTGATATCACCAGCAATATCGCGCTCCTTGGCCAGGGCTACATAGGCTTCGTACAACCGCCGCGCCAGAAGCCCGCCCGCAAAGCGCGGGTATTGTTCGTACAGGGGAACCCATTGCTGAAGCGCGGTAATGTAATCCTGGCGCTTGAAAGCCCGTTCCCCGCGGAGGTAGGCTAACAGCGCTTTGCGCAGGGAGCGGGCGTTTTCGTCCTGGGAGTTCAGGCTCAAGGCTTTGCGCACGTATTCCAGAGCCCGCGGGATCGCGTTCTCATCGCCAGTATCCAGCAGTTCCTGCACATACGCCATGTAAGATTCGAAAAGGTGGGCCTGGACAGTATCCCGCTGATAGGATCCGTCGCGGTTGCGGAGTTCTTCGTAAAGGGCAATGGCCATTTCCCAGTCGCCGCTCGCGTACGCGTCCTCGGCCTGTCGGAACAGGGAGGAAACGGTCATACGCTGTTCTAACCGCGCGATTCGCCGGCGCACGTCCCTGTAGTCAGGGGCTCGCTCATACAGGCGACGGTAGATGACCAATGCCTGGTCCAACTGGCCCTCTTCCTCCAGGCGAACGGCTTCCTCGTAAAGTCGGGAAAGTTCTGCCTTCTCGCGGGCTTCAGCCAATCCCTCAGCCGCGCCCGGGAAGTCCGGTTTTTGCTCCAAGAGTGCCTGGAATAACTGAATGGCCCGTTCATAGTCCCCCTGGGAGAGGGCGGTCTGCGCGTCATTGTACATCTGTTGAAGGGCTTGATAGGCCTGGGCTGTTGCCCGCATGGGCACGATGTAGTTGGTATAAGTGCTATACGCGGCCACCAATAATCCCGCGAATACAAGCAAGAGAACGAGAATGATGAGTAAACGGCGGGAGAAAACGCGCGGAACGCGCGGGAAGCGTCGACGCTTGGGAGCCGCCTCCAGGTGTTCCAGGTCCTCCACCAGGGTGGACCGCAGTTCCACATCCATCAATGTGTTGCGCAACTGGACGTTGTCCGGGTACTCGTCTAACAGGGTGCGCAGAATCTGGGCCGCTTCCCGCCAGCGACGGTTGCGAATGTGTTCCTGTGCCTCTTGCCAGCGTTCGTCCTGAAGCAGGTCCTTTTGTTCGTCCATGAGTGTGTCCCGATGTGCTTCAATGATTGACCTTGGTTTGACGTGAACGTGTTTCCTGGCCCCTTTTCGATTCTAATGTCCAAAGGAGCGGAGAAATCGAGGTACCGCGGGGCCCAGAATAACAACAAACAAGGACGGGAAGATGAACAAGATCAGGGGGATGAGCATTTTCACCGGTGCTTTCCGCACTTGCTCTTCAGCCCACTGTCGCCGCCGCTCACGCACGGTATCCGCCTGGGCCTGCAACACATCGGCAATGCTGGATCCCAACTTTTCAGCCTGGATGATAATGGCCACAAAACTGGAAACCTCAGGCACACCTGTGCGTTCCGCCAGGTGACGTAATGCGTCGGCTCGGGGAACCCCCATCCGCATTTCGTAGAGAACCTTTTGCAATTCCTCTGTCAGGGGATTCTGCCACTTGTCCACCACCCGCATCAGAGCAGCATCAAAGCCCAACCCAGCGCTGACGGCAATGGTCAGCATGTCGAGGACATCCGGCAGTGCCTTGAGAATGGCGGACTGTCGTCGGCGAATGCGCCCTTTCAACCAGATGTTCGGATACAGGTATCCGAACATCCCGCCCGCCAGGGCGAACAGGAACTTGTTCATCGGCGTGAGGTTCGAATTCAGGAAAAGGAGCGTCATAAGAGCGGCCAGGCCAACGGTGCTCAACAAGCGCAACCCCAGGAAATCCACTGGACTCATGCCAGCCGGTTCGCCAGCCATGATGAGTTGCTGCTGCAACTTCAACATGTTCGAGGAAGGCGCTAACCGCCCAACAATAGTGCCCACCTTCTCCGCCAACGGTTGGATTGTGCGCTCGAAGAAGGGTTTCTGCAATTCCAGGTCCCGCATCCGTAACACCGTTTCGTACGAGTTGAAAAGTTGACGAATGCGGGCCTCCTCTTCCCGACGGCTAAAATGCCAGGCCGCCACGAACATGAACACTGCGAGCCCGGCCAGAATGCTCACCACAAGAATTTGCGTCTGAACGTCCATGCCCATCCCCACCATGTTCACACCTCAACGCGCATCATCTTCTGCATCACTATTTGACCGAGAACCATCATGCCCACAGCCAGGGCCGGCAACCAACGCCATCCTGGCTGGAACAATTCCATTAAGTACCCCGGATTGATGACAGAAATGATCACCGCGAGGATAAACGGCATACCCGAGATCACATACCCGCTCATGCGCTGCTGAGAGGTCATCACCGCGATCTCGCCCTTGAGCCGCACTCGCTCCGTAATGGTGTCGCTGATGTTTTGCAGAATATCGGAGAGTTTGCCTCCCACTTCGGACTGGATATTGATGGCGGTGACAATGAGATCCAGGTCGTCGCTATGCATCCGCTCGGACAACCGCCGCAGCGCCTCATCCATAGAATACCCCAGGGACACCTCCCGCACGACCCGGTCAAACTCCTCCCCGGCCGGAGGAGGCAACTCCTGGGCGACGGTCTGGATGGCCTGCAAAATGCCGTGCCCCGCCTGCAAGGAACTGACCAACATGCGCAGGACATCGGTCAACTGGTCGTTGAACTTCTGGCGCCGCTGTTCAATGCGGTGGCTAATCCAGAAGCGCGGTGCCAGGAACCCGGTCGCCCCTAACATGATCATACCCAGCACGGACCCGGAAATCAGCCACCCCAACAGGGCCGCGACCACGACGATCCCTCCCCAAATGAGCACCCACTCCCGCACGGACACCCGCACGTTCGCCCGTTCCAACTGGGAATCCAGCGCCCTGGCAAAGGCGAATTTCTGAATCACCCGCTCAACCAACGAGGCCTTTTTCCGCCTGGGACGCGAAGGAATCAGCGCGGGGGGCAAAAGTCGCGGATCAATCTGAACCGCGATCTCGGATGTGATAATGTAGTACAACCCCCGAAAGATGCTCAGCACCGCAGCCACGACCAGGATCACCACCGCGTACAATTCCAGTTCAATCATCGAACATCCTCCCCCTCGACACTACAAATTCCACCCACATTGCAGAAGCAGGATGGCCCATCCCCCAAAGGCCAAATACGGACCATACGCCATGTAATCCTTGCGTCCAACCCGCCGGAGGAGGAGCAATACCAGAGTGACTATTCCCCCGGCCAGAATACCCACCAGTAACATGCCCCAAACAGCCGGATACCCCACCAATGCCCCCAGGGCCGCGGCCAATTTCACATCGCCTGGTCCCATCGCGCCCCGGCCGACAAGGGCAATGAGCAGAAAGACGCCCCCTCCAGCAAGGAGTCCTACTCCCCACCCTACGATGGAGGGGTGACCGGTCACCAGGGATCGGATAAGCCCCCAACCAATTAACGCGATAACCATCACGTTCGGAATGCGTCGCACGCACAGGTCCACCAAAGAGATAGTCACCAACAGAACGGAACTCCCCAAAAGGATCACCACATCCGCCCATGACCACCCGGCTCGGGCACCGTACGCGGCCACAGCCCCCACAACGAACACGGTGAGCCCGTGCAGTCCCCGGGAGCGTGTCCACGGTGTACGCGCTGCACCCTCACGCTCGTACCGACGGGTAAACCACATGGCCCATTGCCATGCTCCCTCACCGAGTAGTAAGCCCCCCACAACCAGCAGCACACTTATCACGACCAGGTCTCCTTCGGATTACAAAATTGGCGACTACAAACCCGACCACTTATTAAGACGCCGAAAAGGGCGAACAGATGCTCCCTTTTGCCAAGATTCCCCTGTTTTCCCCCACCCCTTGGGAACGACTACCCCGGTCTCGGCAAAAGGGAGGCAAACGCAAACATGTGACGCATTCGGCTCCACACTTTTAGGGGTGACCGGGATGCCCGATGTCCACCTGAGGACTTGTGGGCTATGTTGGCGGCCAATTGCCAAATGTCCTCGGCCACGGCACTGCGTTTCTTCTCCAGGACAAAGGGAAAGCCCCGGTAAATGGATTGGTCAACGGTCTCACTGTCATATGTGATCGTGTAAGCAACAGGGCGATCCATGAGATTGGCCACGGCATCCTTGCGCAGCCCACCTTTGATGCCGTACTTGTTCAGTACCAGGGCAATACGCTCCGGTTCCACGTCCGCGTTCTCCAGCAGTGCGGTGATGAACTTGCCTGTACGGTGCAGGGCCAGCAGTTCAGGGGTGGTGACGACCAGCAAGTGATCGGCTTCCTGAACAGCCACAGCAGTAAATGGATCCTGTAATTCACCCACGTCCAAAACAATGAACGCGAACAGCGTACGCAACATGTGGAGTAACGTGAACAGGTCCCGAGTTCGCCCTTCGCCGGCCCCGTATTCCAACGTTCCCGGCAACACGTGCACGCCGGATGGGTGCTGGGGAATGCGCTGCAGGAGTGTGGGCAGGTCAATGGTCTGGGCTTCCTTTAAAATGTCCTGTAATGAGGTTGTGAGCGTCATCGCGAACACCGCGGCCAGATCACCGGGCACGTTCATGGATTCCATGACCAGCACCGCACGATTCGTTGTCTCCTGTAACGCGATGGCCAGGTTCGCCGCGATGACGGTTCGTCCTACCCCTCCCTTTGCCCCGACCAGAGCAATGATCTCACCATGAGCATCCGACCGTTTTTCCCCCTGGTGCTTGAGAACTTCCAATGTGTACACGCGAGAAATGGTGCGATGACACGCGTCCGGGTCAACAGGTCGGAGAATGAACCCACGAGCGCCTGCGGCGAGTGCCCGCTGAGCCCGGTCCAGATCCTCCTGGGGAAGCAGCACAAACACCAGGATGTCGGGAACCCCCAGGATGAGATCCATAATGGGCTGCTCAATGTCATCCCCCAACATGGCCAAGTCCAGCAGGACCACGTGGGCCCGCCGTTGTCGCGCGGCAGATGCTGCTTCGTCCACACGGTAAATAGTGCCCACCAAGTTCAAGGCAGGAGAACGCTTACACGCCTGGTACACCTCCTCAGCGACCTTATCATCCCGCGCGACAAGAAGCACTCGGATATCTTCAACCGAAAGAGCCATCGCCTTTCCCCCCACAATTATCGACCATGAACCCCCACACAGCCACCCCCATGACCGCCTTACCCTATTTTCCAACGCCCTCTGTTGCTTAACTCAAGGTACCACACGAAAGTGCGTGTGTACATGCCCCAATAGTCCTATCTCAACCCGCAGAGGATTCCTCGACCTATTGTGGCTCAATCATGGTCGCCACGCACGGGGAGGAATTTGCCACCCCGGGGAGGGTGTGTTACAGTCCCCCCGTTAACATGAGAGGTGTGGTATACGTTCATCCTACGCTGTGAGAGTTCGCCACTCGAAGTGCTGTCCTCGCCAGTGCGGAATGATCTATCCTCCCTCTCCCTAACGCATATTTCAAATTTAGAAGGAGAAGTACAATGTCTGAACGTGTTACTGGGTATGTAAAGTGGTTTAATGCGAGCAAGGGCTATGGCTTTATTGCTCGTGAGGGTGAGCCGGATGTGTTCGTGCACTATTCCGCAATCGTGGGATCCGGCTACAAGTCACTGGACGAGGGCGAACTGGTCGAATTCACGACGGTGAAGGGGCCGAAGGGGCTTCAGGCGGCCGACGTGGTTCGGATCGAGCAGAACTAACGACGAAACAAAAGGTGGTGCAGGGTCCGGGGATCACTCTGGCCCTGCACCACGTTTTCTCCCTCACGCTTCCCTTTCTCTCCCACCTACTCTTTTGCCCACACGCCGGTAAGCGCGCAACACACCGCATAAGTACGTTCGTGATCTGTCACCCTACTTCCGCTTACTCCCACTCGATGGTGCCAGGCGGCTTGCTGGTGATGTCGTACGCAACCCGGTTGACCCCTTTGACCTCGTTGACGATGCGCGTGCTCACCCGCGCCAGGAAGTCATCGGGCAGCCGAGCCCAATCCGCGGTCATAAAGTCCTCGGTGGTGACCGCGCGCAGGACAACGACTTCCCCGTACGTTCGGTAATCCCCCATCACGCCCACAGAACGGACAGGGAGAAGCACCGCGAAGGCCTGGGCAACCGCCCGGTATAATCCCGCGGCGCGCAGTTCTTCCAGGAAGATGGCGTCGGCCCGGCGCAAGCGCTCTAGCCGCTCCTCTGTCACTTCTCCCAGACAGCGAATGGCCAGCCCGGGGCCGGGGAAGGGGTGCCGCCAGACAATTTCATCCGGGAGGCCCAACGCGGTGCCCACAGCCCGCACTTCGTCCTTGAACAGGTAGCGCAGGGGCTCAATGAGTTGAAATTCCATGTCCTCGGGCAAGCCGCCCACGTTGTGATGGGTCTTGATGGTCCGGGCAGTGGCCACATCCGCGCTGCTTGCGCTCTCGATGACATCTGGATACAGGGTGCCCTGGACAAGGAAGCGGATATCCCGTTCCTGGGCCAGGCGTGCGGCCTCTGCCTCGAACACGCGAATGAAGCGGTGGCCGATCCGTCGACGCTTCTCCTCCGGGTCAATCACCCCTTCCAAATCGGACAGAAACTGGGCGGCAGCATCCACAGTCACCAGGCGCATGTGCATGGAACGCTGAAACGTTTCCACCACTTGCGCGGCCTCGCCCAGGCGGAGGAGACCGTGATCAACGAAGATCGCGGTCAGTTGGTCCCCCACAGCCCGGTGGACGAGTGTAGCCGCGACCGCGGAATCCACGCCGCCGCTGAGTCCCGCGATGACGCCCATATCCCCCACCTGTTCCCGAATGCTGGCCACCGTCTCCTCAATGAACCGGCTGGGTGTCCAATCCCCGGTGCAGCCACATATCTCGAACAGGAAGCGGGCCAGGATGTCCTTGCCGCGCGGTGTGTGCGCGACTTCAGGGTGAAACTGGACGCCTATAAGCCGATTAGAGGGATCGGAGATGGCCGCGTGGGGCGCGTTTTCCGTGCGGGCAATCGCGCGCCACCCCGGAGGAAGGGTGTCCACCCGGTCGCCGTGACTCATCCACACGAGCATCTCATCGGGGAGTCCGCGCAAGAGAGGGTGGGTGGGATCCGCAACGTGAAGGTACGCTGGACCGTATTCTCGCTCCTGCGCGGGCGCGACTTCACCCCCAAGCAAGTGGGCCATAAGTTGCATGCCGTAGCAGATGCCCAAGACGGGAACGCGACCGTCGAGCCATTCCCGGGGCAGGGTGGGCGCGTTGGGTTCGTACACGCTGGCCGGCCCGCCGGAGAGGATGAGGGCTTTAGGCTGCAAGCGGGGTAACACCTCCGCGGCGCGCTGCCAGGGGATGAGTTCACTGTACACGTGGAGTTCGCGCACGCGGCGCGCGATGAGCATACTGTACTGGGAGCCAAAATCCACTACCGCAACAACATCGTGGGACCGGGACGGCTGGGTCATGGCATTTACCCCTTTCCTGTGCCAATCTTGCTGTAGAGTGGCCAATTGTCCTGGGACGATGATAAGAAGGGAAGGGTGGGGAGGCAAGAATCCAGGCACAAAGTGGAAGGGAAATCTCCCCCGTTTGCTTTGATTTGCGATTTTCAAGGAGTTGCGGGGAGAGCGCGGATGGAAGATAATCTGGGACGGGATGTTCTGAATCCGAGATGGCCGAAGGAGCGTCGCTATGGGTCACGAACTACCTAAGACAGCCGATGTGGTCATTATTGGTGGAGGGGTGATGGGCACCAGTACGGCCTATCACCTGGCCAAAAAGGGTGTGAAGAATGTGGTCCTCATTGAGAAGGAGCCTTTCTTCGGCATGATGTCCACCGGACAGTGTGCTGGCGGCATTCGGCATCAGTTCTCCAGTGAGATCAACATCCGCTTCTCCATCGAAAGCATCAAAATGCTGGAACGTTTCCCCGAGGAGATGGATCAGGACATTGACCTGCGGTTCACTGGCTATCTCTTCCTGCTGACGAACGAGGAGGATGTGGCCGCGTTCCGCAAGAATGTGGAGTTGCAACATTCCCTGGGGATTATGACGCACTGGCTGGAGCCGGACGAGATCGCTCGCATGGTCCCGCTGGTGAACATCGAGGGGGTGTTGGCCGGCACGTTCTATGAGCGCGACGGCCTGTGCGATCCGTCCAGTGTGGTGCAGGGATATGTGAAGAACGCGCGGCGTCTAGGCGCGAAGTTGTTCACGGAAACCGCTGCCACAGGCATCCGCATGAAAGGGAATCAGATTGTCGCGGTGGAAACAAACCGGGGCGTCATTGAGACGCGCACAGTGGTCAACGCGTGCGGCGCGTGGGCGCCACAAATCGGCCGCATGGTGGGCGTTGACATTCCCATTGACCCCATCCGGCGCCAAATTGTGGTGACCACGCCCATCCCCGAGATTCCCCCTGATTTTCCTTTTGTGATCTTCTTCCGCGAGGCGCTGTACTTCCACCGGGAAGGGGAAGGCATCCTGACGGGCAAGTCAAATCCCAACGAGACGCCGGGCTATAAGTTGGATGTGGACCCCGAATGGGAACTGATCCACATGGAAGAGGCGATGTACCGTCTGCCCGTGCTGGAGAAGGCCGGCCTCCTCACCCACTGGGCAGGGCTGTACGAGGTCACGCCGGACGCCCACCCCATCCTGGGTCGTATTCCCACGGTGGAGGGCTTCTACGTGATGGCGGGATTTTCTGGGCACGGGTTCATGCACGGTCCCATCGCGGGGTTGCTCATCGCGGAGGAAATTGTGGATGGCCGGGCGCACACGATTGACATTGAACCCTTCCGTTACGACCGGTTCCTGGTGGGTGAGTTGCACCCCGAGTACAATGTGGTATAGGAGCGATAGCAGCAGTTGAACATCGCGTGTGGTTAAACATCGAAAACAGAGCACGGGGACGCGGAGCGCAACGTGTTCGTCGTAGCGAAACGCGCTGCCGGAATCATTGTCCCCTGGCTTCCTCCCGCCGCCCAAGGCCGAACGCCTCTGGGCGGCGGGAAACCAAGACCTTGCAAGCGACCTCCCGCCCCCATCATCCCTCGGCACCGCGGTTTCGCCACCGAAGGCCGCAGTTTTGAACTGCCGGCCGCCTCATCCCTCACCCCTCACCCCTCGGCATCGGCGCCAGAATGAGAGGAGGCGTGTTCCCCCTCTCCCCTCTCCCAAGGTTGGGAGAGGGGAGAGGGCAAGGGGAGTGGGGTGATGGCCCCAACCGCCCCCGGCGGTTTCGCCCCACCGAAGGCCGCAGTTTTGAACTGCAGGCCGTCCCGGGGCCCAACGCCCCTCGGCCGCGGCCATCGTCCGTGGGTGGAGCCGCACAGAACGCCCGGCAACTAGAAGTTGCGGGCTTCGTTTGCCAAGCCCCCTCACGGGGGCTGCACCAAACCGCCCCGGCGGTTTCGCCCCATTGAAGGCCGCAGTTTTCAAAAGACCAGCAGAATAAATGCGGTTCCGAAATTCATCCCATCCCCTTGACATAGTCCACAACTTCGCGTAAAATTCTACACGAAGGTACCTAAACCAAGCCCTTCATCGTAGCCCACAAGGAGAGCGAACCATGGCCGA
>CAYOAZ010000059.1:0-13223 GCA_964402285.1 uncultured Anaerolineae bacterium
ACGCCCGGCAACTGGACGTTGCGGGCTTCGCTTACCAAGCCCCCTCACGGGGGCTGCGATGAACCGCCCCCGCGGTTTCGCCCCACCGAAGGCCGCAGTTTCCAACGGCTGGCCGTCCCTGGACCCAACGCCCCCGGCCGCGTCCGCCGTCCGTGGGTGGAAGCCGCACAGAACACCCGGCAACTGGACGTTGCGGGCTTCATTTGCCAAGCCCCCTAGCGGGGCTACACCGAACCGCCCCGGCGGTTTCGCCCCACGAAGGCCGCAGTTTCCAACTGCCGGCCGCCCCGAGCCCAACGCCCTTGGCCGCGTCCATCATTCGTGGGTGGAAGCCGCACAGAACGCCCGGCACCTCGACCTCGCGGGCTTCGCTTGCCAAGCCCCCTGACGGGGGCTGCGACCAACCGCCGTAGGCGGTTTCGCAGGTGAAGGCCGCAGTTTCCAACTGCCGGCCGTCGCGGGCCACACTGCCCCTCGGCCGCCGCATTCCCCACCCCTCATCTCTCACCCCTCACTTCATCTCGCGGGCTGCGCTTGCAGAACTACTTGCCCACGTTGCCCACGTTAGAACAATGAGACCGAGAATACCAACCACAACAGCACCCACACCCGGACCATACGGAAGATGGGTGTGGTACACGTGTTCAAATTCAGGCCACACTCGAGGCAATTGGCGGAGAAGCACCACCCCCGTGCCCAACCCACAGACCAGCACTACCGTATTTCCCACCCATACCGGGAAGTAACGCCAAAGTGGGCTCAATATTGCCCCCCCCAGAGCGACCAAAATGAAGGCCACCTGCAACCGCCATTCAGGGGATCGCAGAGTAGCCGGCGACCACGCGGGGGGAAGCATGCTTAAAGCCACCGCCATAGCGAGCACCATCAATAGGAAGCGGACCCACGTAGAGAAAGGCCACCGACGTCGCCACGCGTGCACACTTAGGAGGAAAGAGAGCGTACACTGGGGTAATAAGAACCCCTCCCGCCAAATAGGGATCTGGCCACCGCGCACCGCCGGCAAGAACTTGACCGCCTCCGCCATGTCCACACCCAGGACCTGGGTGCCCACCGCGTGCCCAGGCACCCAAACACCCCACACAGCCACAGCCCAGGCAAGAACAGAAAGGCCCCACACAACCACCGAACCTTGCACTGTGGCTACCCCTCGAGCCTTCCGCATGAATACCCCGCCCACTCAATCCCTCCCCAAACAAGCCTTAAAAGCATTCCTCTTTCGAAGTTCCATTTTAAATGACCGCGGACAAGCACCCAAGTTGACATCTTTCTCAAGCGCGCTATAATAGACAAGCGGAACGGGCGGGTGTAGTTCAGTGGTAGAACGTCTCCTTGCCAAGGAGAAGGTCGGGGGTTCGAATCCCCTCGCCCGCTCCTGAAAGGCGACGTGGCCAAGTGGTTAAGGCAGGGGTCTGCAAAACCCCGATCGCCGGTTCGAATCCGGCCGTCGCCTCTGATCTATCCCACCCCACCCCATGTGGCCGGTCCTGGCCCCACCCCAGGACCGGCTTTTATTTTCACCATGAAAAAGTACATCTCAGGCCAATTTGACTTCCCCTACCTGTCCCAGTAGAATGGGACGCATCCTACAACTACCCCTCAATGATGAGGCCCCTTTTAGCCAACGGTGCTCAGATCCTAGTCCATTCCCCTGCGTCAGAGCATGGGTATATGCTCCTGATTCAGGGCAAAGATAGGAGGAGAATGATGAAGGCTTACACGCACCGTCTGTGGGCTTCACACCCAGGTTTTCATTTTCTTATCCTGTTCCTGCTTATAACGTTGGTGGCAGCATCTTGTGCCCCCTCAACAACACCGACGCCAACATCCGCCCCGCAACCCGCAGAAAAACCCACGGAAACCCAAGCCCCACCTACTGTTCCACCGAAACCCGCGGAGAAAACCACCTTCCGCATCGCGGTAGGCATCGATCCTGATACACTAGATCCCGTTGCCTCTACCACTTCCACCGTTATGAACATGGTGGAATACGTGGTCCAGACCCTTGTGCGCATTGATAAAGAAGGCAACGTCCAACCTCAACTGGCTGAATCCTGGGAAGTTTCCGAAGACGGCCTAACCGTGACCTTCCACCTGCGCAAAGGTGTGAAGTTTCACGACGGCACACCCTTTAACGCAGAATCTGCCAAATTCAACATCGAACGCATGCTAGACCCAGACCTTCGCGTTCCCATTCGCGCCCCCTTCACCTCTATTGAAAGCGTTGAAGCCGTAGACGAGTACACCATCCGCCTGCACATGAAAGAACCTTTCCCGCCCCTGGTCAGCGCGTTCGCCTTAACCACTGCAGGCATGATTTCGCCCGACTCTGTGGAAAAGTATGGCAACTCCTACAAGAACATCGTCCACCCTGTCGGCACAGGTCCCTACGTGTTTAAGGAACGAGTAAAAGGAGACCACATCACCGTGGAGAAATTCGCGGACTACTGGGGCGAAAAACCCTACTACGACGTGGTCAAATTCCAAATTGTACCGGAAGCAGCCACTCGCGAAAGTCTCCTCCTGGCTGGCCAGGTAGACCTCATCATCCTGCCACCTGCATCTGACCTTCCGGCCCTGAAACAGAACCCAGACGTCGAAGTCCTTCTAGCACCCAGCGACCGCACCATATTCATTGCCATCAACAATCGAGATCCTGTTCTCAAGGACAAACGCGTTCGCCAAGCCTTAAATTACGCGGTGGACAAAAAGGCCATCATCGAAAAAGTCCTCTTTGGCGCCGGGGATATTATGGATGCCCCCATGGCCCCCAGCCTTTTTGGATACTGCAAAGTGGGCGAATATCCCTACGATCCAGAGAAAGCCAAAGCGCTTCTCAAGGAATCTGGACACGAAACCTTGGAACTGAACTTCATCGCGCCTACTGGGCGTTATGTGCAGGACTTCCAAGCCGCGCAAGCCATCTCCGGCTACCTAGAGGAAGTGGGGGTCCACGCGCCGGTTAAAACCATGGATTGGCCTTCCTACGTGGCCACCATCACCGCCCCACCAGAGAAAAACACCACCCAGCTTCACTACCTGGGGTGGGCGCCTTCTTACCTGGACGCCGCGCAGCAAATGATTCAATTCTTAAGCACATATGCACCTCCTCACGGGTTGGAGACCTCCTTCTACAAAAACGAAAAGGTTGACGAACTCATCCTAAAAGCCAAAAAAGAGACCAACCCAGAAGTGCGAAAACAACTCTACTGCGAAGCGTCCAAGATCGTCTGGGATGACGCCCCGTGGATCTTCCTGTGGGTGCAGCGCTTCCCCATCGTCTACTCATCCAAGATCACAGGCGTATCCTACATACCCACCGAAATGTTCGATGCCATTTACGCACGACCCAAGTAAAGGGTAAATCCATCCCGTCGCGGGCAGTGTTCAGAGCACTGCCCGCGACGTTAATCTACTGGAACCTATGAGCGGATTCACACGCTATCTCATCCAACGACTGGTCGCTGCTCTCCTCACACTCATTGGTGTAGCGACCATTGTCTTCTTCCTCTTGCGCCTGTTGCCAGGAGATCCCGCACGTATCATTGCCGGACTCCTGGCCAGCGAGGAGGAAATCCAGCGGATTCGTGTCCAATTAGGATTGGACAAACCCCTGTGGATGCAATACATCATATTTATGGGGCGTCTCATCGGGGGCGACTTAGGCCTCTCCGCCCGCACAAGTCAACCTGTATTAGTGGAAGTGGCAGCCCGGTTGCCTAACACCCTAAAATTGGCAGTCGTGAGCACAATTTTAGCAACAGTGGTTGGCGTATCCGCGGGGGTAATTGCAGCCACACGACGCTATTCCTTATTTGATTACATTGCTTCTTTTGGTTCCCTTATTGGCATTTCCATGCCCGTGTATTGGCTGGGCTTATTGCTCATTATCCTCTTTGCAGTGAAGTTACACTGGCTACCGGCCGCAGGGGCAGAAAAACCAACGAGCATCATCCTCCCCTCCCTCACTCTAGCCCTTTTCTCTGTTGCCCTGGTGGCGCGTATGACCCGCGCCAGCATGCTGGAAGTACTGAATCAAGATTACATCCGCACCGCACGCGCGAAAGGCCTAAAGGAGCGAACCGTCATCTTCCGCCACGCGTTGCAAAACGCGTTCATTCCTGTACTGACAGTCATTGGCCTACAATTCGGCGCGCTCCTTGGCGGCGCAGTCCTTACCGAATCTGTGTTCGGGTGGCCCGGCATTGGTCTCCTTCTCGTGGATTCCATCTTCGCGCGAGACTACCCTGTTGTGCAGGGCATCGTGCTCATCTTCTCTGCCATGTTCATCCTCGTAAACCTAATTGTGGACATCCTATACGCGTACATTGACCCGAGGATTCGCTATGGCTGATATCACATTGACAGAGATTGGTCACCTGGACATTCGGGAAGATTCACTCCTGCGTCTGACATGGCGACGTTTTCGACGCCACCGTCCGGCGTTGGTGGGGATGTTCATCCTGCTCGCGTTTGCCATCCTGGCTATTGCCGCTCCCATCATCACACCTTATGACCCTACAGCCCAGAAACTCACGCAAGCGCTCATTCGGCCGTGTGCAGCCCATCCCCTGGGAACCGATCACCTGGGGCGAGATATCTTGGCACGTATCCTGTACGGGACCCGTTTGTCCATGCTCATTGGGATCTTTGCTGTGTCTATCGGGCTTATTGTAGGCGTTCCTTTGGGAGCGATTTCTGGCTACTACGGGGGCTGGATGGACATGGTTGTGCAAAGAATTGCTGACACACTCTTTTCCTTTCCCAGCATCCTCTTGGCGCTCTCGCTAGTTGCAGTTTTGGGGGTAGGACTTCAAAACGTCATTATCTCCGTGGGCGTAGGTACTATTCCTTCATTCATCCGTCTTGTGCGTAGCACCGTGCTCACTTTGCGAGAGGAAACGTACGTGGAGGCTGCACGCTGTATTGGTGTTTCCGACTGGGGTATTATTTGGCGTCACATTATGCGCAACGCCATGGCACCTATCATCGTCCAGGCCACGCTCTCCATGGGAACAACTATCCTGGTCGCCGCGGGATTAGGGTTCTTGGGCTTGGGTGTACAGCCCCCCACACCAGAGTGGGGATCTATGCTGGGCGAGGGCCGACAGTACATTTTCAGCGCCCCGTACATGTCCACATTCCCAGGCCTGGCCATTTTCCTGGCCGTCCTGGGCTTTAACCTGGTTGGAGATGGGTTGCGTGACGCGCTCGATCCCCGATTATGGCAACGTTAAAGGAACTCGTCACATGTTCAGGGCTAAGGGCCCTGAACATGTGACGAACACCGAGGTTCCCCCGCGTCAGGAAGTTCCCAAGTTACACAGAAAGTGAATGTACGTCTCAATACCCCGATACCAGGTGGGCAGGTGCAATTTTTCGTTGGGCGCGTGCAAATTCGCGTCGGGCAGAATGAATCCCACCATCAGAGAATCCACCTCGAGTAGCCTCTGCATGAACCCTACAATGGGAACAGTCGCACCTTCCGGCTTGAAATAAGGCCGCTTGCCCCACACCCGTGTCATTGCATCAACCAACGCCTGCATCCAAGGAGTGTTAAGGTCCATAATAACCGGATAGGCTCCTGCCAGATAGTCCAATTCCCAGCGGATAGTTGGCGGCGCGTGTTCCTCCAGGTATTGTTTCATCTGCTCATACACTTCCTCCGGGTCCTGATCGGGCACCAGCCGACTGGAAATCTTCGCCGTCGCCATACTGGGAATGATGGTTTTTATCCCCTCCCCGCTAAATCCCGCGTGCAACCCGTTTACATCCAACGTTGGACGCAGGGATGCCCGTTCCACCGGGGAGAATTCAGGTTCACCGTAGAGGGCTGGAACTCCGGTTTGCTTTAGCCAGAAAGTTTCATCTATGGGCAACCGGGCCAGTTCTTGCCGTTCTGCCTCATCCAGCGAACGTACTCGGTCGTAAAAACCGGGCAACGTGATGCGCCCGTGGGCATCCTGCATTCCGGCAATAAGGGCAGCCAACGCGTTGGCCGGATTGTGGACAACACCCCCGTAGATGCCCGAATGCAAGTCGTGGTCCGGCCCGTACACTCGCAACTCAAACGCCGCCAACCCTCGCAGAGCGTACGTAATCGCGGGCAAATCCGGCCCTAAAATGCCAGAATCCGCGTTCAGAGAAAAATCACAGGCAAAGAGATCCTTGTGCGCTTTTAGAAAGGAGGGCAAATGCCGCGAACCAATCTCTTCTTCCCCTTCAATGAGGAATTTCATGGTTACAGGCATTTCGCCACTCTGCAGGAGGGACTCTATCGCCGCGAGAACAGCCATAATTTGTCCCTTCATATCGGCAGCCCCGCGAGCGTATAAATTCTCCCCCCGCACTTCCGGCTCAAAAGGTGGACTTTCCCATAAGTCCAGGGGGTCAGGAGGCTGTACATCATAATGGCCGTACATGAGCACGGTCGGGGCATCCGAGCGAGTTGCAGGGATAACACCGTAAACTACAGGGTGTCCCTCGGTGGGCATAATGGCGACATCCTGGGCTCCCAATTCGCGCAAGCGTTGGGCAACCCATTCGGCTGCTCGTTGAATGTCTGCTTTGTGGCGAGGATCCGTGGAAATAGAAGGAATTGATAGAAAGTCCTTTACATCCTCTAAAAACCGAGAGCGATGATCCCGAGCGTACTGAATGGCTGTGTCGCGATGCGTTTTCATGGAAACCTCCTACTTGCCTAAGATGGGTTCAGGATGGCCTGATTCCAGGTCAACCGGTGAACTAATGGCCTGACTCTAAGTGACAGGCGTCATATTAAGGTCCCCAACTAAACACTTAAAATTGACCAACTGGTGAGTCGTGCTCCTGAGTGAAGCACTCCACGCACCATGAGTGTGCCATGGATGGCGTGGAATAGCAAAGTACTGTACCATTACACTTTGCCATCTTTTTACTTAAGGGAGGCAATTCTGTATGTTTAACGGCTTGCGACGTTGGCTTATTGGGCCACCGTTGCCCACAGAACGCATGCGACATGAACGCCTGGGTAAAGCTCAGGCGTTGGCGGTTCTCTCCTCTGATGCCTTATCTTCCACGGCATACGCGACGGAAGAAATCCTGTTAGTGCTTGTCCTGGCAGGCACAGGGGCAACTCGCTTCTCCATCCCTATTGCCATTGCTATCTCATCGCTTCTCTTCATTGTCGCCAGTTCATATTACCAAACAGTGCACGCCTATCCCGGTGGGGGTGGTGCGTACCTGGTGACAAAGGACAATTTAGGTAAGTTTCCCAGTCTTATTGCCGGAGCCGCGCTGCTCATTGACTACGTACTCACGGTTGCTGTAAGTATTTCGGCCGGTGTCGCGGCCATCACTTCTGCTTTCCCATTCCTGTACCCAGAACGGGTGGAAATCGCCCTGTTCATGGTCGCGTTCATCACCATCGTAAACCTCCGGGGGGTGCGGGAGACAGGCAAGGTTTTTGCTTTGCCTACCTATTTCTTCATCGGCATCATGTACACGCTCATTATCGTGGGCATCTATCGAGTAGTAACAGGCAACCTGCCTGAACCACAAGTCCAGCAAGCAGCGACAGAAAGCATCACCCAGGGACTTACTTTGTTCCTTATTCTGCGAGCGTTCGCATCCGGGTGTACCGCGCTGACAGGCATTGAGGCCATCGCGGACGGCGTCCCCATCTTTAAACCACCCGAGGCGGACAACGCGGGGAAGACGTTGCTCATTATGGTGACCATCCTATCCAGTATTTTCCTGGGCATCACGTTTTTGGCTCACCATTTCATGGTGCTACCGCGGGAAGGTGAAACTGTAGTCTCTCAGATTGCACGTATTGTGTTTGATGGTTCGCCTGTTTATTACCTGGTTCAGTTTGCCACCGCACTTATCCTGCTGCTGGCAGCGAACACGAGTTACTCGGACTTCCCCCGACTGTCCATGTGGATGGCTCGGGACGGGTTCCTCCCCCGTCAGTTCGCCAATTTGGGGGACCGCCTGGTTTATTCCAACGGGATCATCGCCCTGGGATTTCTGGCCTCTTTGCTCATTATCCTGTTTGGGGCCAGCACCCACGCATTGATTCCCCTGTATGCAGTAGGGGTGTTCATTTCCTTTACCCTCTCGCAAACGAGCATGGTACGCCGCTGGTTTACCCTGCGCACTCCGGGGTGGCAGATACGAGCTTTCTTCAACGGAATCGGCGCGTTGGCCACCGGTATCGTCTTAGTAGTCATTGCCGGTACTAAGTTCATCCACGGTGCCTGGATTGTCTTAGCCTTGATCCCGGTTCTAGTGCGCATGTTCCTGGCCATCCGTGAACACTACGACCATGTGGCCGAACAACTTACTGTGGAGAAACGGCCACCAATGCCGGTAAAACAGCACACGGTCATTGTCCCCGTGGGAGATGTGCACCGTGGGGTTCTGAAAGCCATGTTCTACGCCCAATCCCTAGGTGGCACCCTAAAACCCGTCTTTATCGACATCAACCCCGAACGAACAGAACGGGTCAAACAGAAATGGCAACGGTATTTCCCGGATGTGGAATTGGTGATTCTCCCTTCGCCTTACCGTTCGGTCATCGGCCCCCTGGTGGATTTCATTGACTCCCACATTCAGGAAGAAGGCCATTACGTGACCGTGGTGATTCCCGAATTCGTGCCTGCAAAGTGGTGGCACAATCTACTTCACAACCAAACCGCGTGGGCCTTGCGGGTAACACTTCTCTATCGGCGAAATTGGCAAGGACGTTTCCGCATCCTCACCTCCGTACCTTTTTACCTGGCTAAATAACAAACAAGAGGGCATCGGAGAGGGTAACCTGTCCGATGCCCCTTCCTGGTGTCCGTTCGGATTCCTCATTTGCCCTGCCTTTACACCTTTGCTATGCTACCCACAACGGTAAATCCTGAGAAAAAGGGATTGAGCGCCATGACGCTACCCATCACTATATCTGCCCGTCAACGTTACAACCTTGCGACCGCGCGACTGCCCCTGGACATCCGCGCGGCGCGAAAGATGGCTCAACGCCTAAACACGGTCCGCCCGCCGGATAACCCCGCGCACGCGGGAGACATTGCGGCCCAGGCCTTGCTGGACACCATTCTCGACCATGTCATTCACCTGTACCAGCGCCAACACGCGCCGCAGGTGCTCACCCACGCTCACACGTGGTTGGAAGAGCACCTGGGCCGGGATAGGGTGCAGCGCTTGTACCACATCCTGAACCGGGAATTTGCCCCGGCTGAAGCACCTTTCTCCCCGGAAACCGCGCTGGAGACGCTGATCCTCCTCTGGCTGGCCAACGAGAACCCTGCCCGCGCAGCCTACCGGGACTTGTTCGATGATACCCCCCTCCGCCAGGAGAGCGAATACCTGCGCGCGTTGGGGGAATTGCACGCGTTCTTCGACACACAGCCTCCCTTTGGGCCTGAGAACCAGAACTTGCTGGACATGCTACGCGCGCCCATTGCCGCGGCCCCTGACTCTCTGGAAGGGCAACTGGCCTACATTCGCAGCCACTGGGGATATCTCCTGGGCGACCTATTGCAACGGCTCCTCACCGTCCTGGACGTGATGAAGGAGGAGCGCAAAGGCGCGCCCCCCGGCGGTCGCGGGCCTGCGGAGGTACCCGTCTACGGACCGAGCGACTTGCCCGAACGCTACAGCCCGGACCGGGATTGGATGCCCAACCTGGTGCTCCTGGCCAAGAACACCCATGTCTGGCTGGACCAACTCTCCAAGAAGTATGGCCGGGCCATCACTCGCCTGGACCAGATCCCCGACGAGGAACTGGATATCCTTGCGCGTTGGGGGTTCACTGGCTTGTGGCTCATCGGCGTGTGGGAACGCAGCCCCGCGTCCGCCAAAATTAAGCACTTGACAGGCAATCCCGACGCGGTCGCGTCCGCGTATTCCATCTTTGACTATTTCATCGCCCAGGATTTAGGCGGCGAGGAGGCGATGAACAACCTCCAGGCTCGCGCGTGGCAACGGGGCATCCGCATCGCGTCGGACATGGTGCCCAACCACATGGGCATTGATTCCACCTGGGTCATGGACCATCCGGACTGGTTCATCTCCGTGCCCGAGCCTCCCTTCCCATCCTACACCTTCAACGGCCCGGACCTTTCCTGGAACCCACGGGTGGGCATTTATCTCGAGGACCACTACTACGACCGCACTGACGCGGCGGTGGTCTTTAAGCGGGTGGACCGGGAGTCTGGCGACGTGCGTTACATCTACCACGGCAATGACGGTACCTCCATGCCCTGGAATGATACTGCCCAGTTGAATTTCTTGAACCCGGAGGTACGGGAGGCCGTTATCCAGACCATTATCCGGGTTGCGAAGCGCTTCCCCATCATCCGCTTCGACGCAGCCATGGTGCTGACCAAGATGCACTTTCAACGGCTGTGGTATCCTGAGCCGGGCACGGGGGGCGCGATCCCCTCTCGCGCGGAGCACGGGATGACAAAAGAGGAGTTCGACCGCCACATGCCCAACGAATTCTGGCGGGAAGTGGTGGACCGGGTGGCTCAAGAAGCGCCCGATACCCTCCTCCTGGCCGAGGCCTTCTGGCTCCTGGAAGGCTATTTTGTGCGCGTTCTGGGAATGCACCGGGTGTACAACAGTGCGTTTATGAACATGCTGCGGGATGAGGAGAACGCAAAGTACCGCCAGGTGATGAAGAACACCCTGGAATTCGACCCGCAGATTCTCAAGCGCTTTGTCAACTTTATGAATAACCCCGACGAGGAGCCCGCGGTGGTCCAATTCGGCAAGGGGGACAAGTATTTCGGTGTTTGTACGATGATGGTGACCCTGCCCGGGCTGCCCATGTTTGGCCACGGCCAGATAGAGGGATTCGCGGAGAAGTATGGCATGGAGTTCCGTCGCGCGTACTGGGACGAGCATCCGGACCCTGATCTCATCGCCCGTCACGAACGGGAGATTTTCCCTCTCATGCGACGGCGCTATCTCTTCGCGGAGGTGGATCACTTCACCCTGTACGATGTGTTCACTCCCGAAGGCCACGTGAATGAGGACGTGTTTGCGTACTCTAACCGCGCGGGGGAGGAACGCGCGTTGGTGGTGTACCATAATCGCTTTGCGGAAGCCCGCGGATGGATCAAGACGTCGGTGGCCTTCGCGGTGAAGGAGAACGGGGAGAAGCGCTTGGTGCAGCGTACACTGGCCGAGGCTCTGGCCCTTCCCAATGATCCGGACGCGTTCGTTCTGGCCCGAGAACACGTGAGCGGCCTGGAGGTCATTCACAACGCGCGGGATCTACACGAGCGGGGGTGGTATGTGGAGTTGGGCGCGTACAAGACGCAGGTGTTCCTGGACTTCCGGGTTGTGTACGACACGGACGGAACGTGGCGCGCGGTGTACGAACGCCTGGCCGGCCGCTGGGTGCCTAATCTGGAAGAGGAGCGGGAACGGGTGCGCCGTGAGCCTGTGGTGGCCGCGCTGTGCGACGCTCTGCAAGCGCTCATTGCCGATGCTTCCCTGGCCAATGGCCGCATCCCCCAGGACGCAACTATCCCCTACACGGACGGGGAGTTCCTGCGCAAACGTCTGGCCGCGCTGCCCCGGATCTCCGACCTCATCGCCCTCCTTCAGGAACAGGAGGAGGAGGACGCACTGGCCGCGGCCCGATCCCTGACCGCGGTGCTGCAACAGCCGCGGAGTACAGCCATCGCGCTGGCCTGGGCGGTTCTCGCCGCGTTCGACCGCTGGGCACGTGCTGCAGGGGAGCCAAGCGTGGAGGAATGGTGGGAGAAGTGGGGGCTACGCGAGGCTCTGGCTCAGGTTCTGGGCGAGAATGGGGATTTGGTCGTTGCGTTGGTAACCAGTGAACAGTGGCCAGTGGCCGATAAGGGGGACCAGGAAGCGGCCAGCAAGTGGCCTGTAACAGACACACCGTTGTTACGGCGCTGGCTGAACGTGCACGAGTACGAAGGAGTGTGGTGGTTCCGTAAGGAACCTTTTGAGGTCTGGGTTGGTTGGATGTTCTTCGTGCAGGTGGTAGAGATGCTGGCCGCGGGGGCAGATGAGGACACGTGGGTGGAGGAGACCGTGCGCCTGTACCGCACGGCGCGGGCATTGCTGGCACACGCGGAGGAAATCGGCTGGCGGTGGGAATAACCCCGCGCCCTTCCCCCCTCATCCCCCACCCCACGTTGCGGGCTTCGTTTGCCAAGCCCCCTGACGGGGGCTACACCGAACCGCCCCGGCGGTTTCGCAAGTGGAGGCCGCAGTTTTCAACTGCCGGCCGTCCCGGGGCCACACTGCCCCTTGGCCGCGGCCAGCGCCCGTGGGTGGAAGCCGCGCAAAACGTCCGGCAACTGGAAGTTGCGGGCTTCGTTTGCCAAGCCCCCTGGCGGGGACTGCAATTAACCGCCCCCGGCGGTTTCGCAACTGAAGGCCGCAGTTTTCAACGGCCGGCCGTGGCGGGACCCAACGCCCTTCGGCCGCGCTCAGCGTTCGTGGGTGGAAGCCGCACAGAACGCCCGGCAACTGGACGTTGCGGGCTTCATCTGCCAAGCCCCCTCACGGGGGCTGCGTTGAACCGCCCCGGCGGTTTTGCAACTGAAGGCCGCAGTTTTCAACTGCAGGCCGCCTCCAGGGCCCAACGTCCCCGGCCGCGGCCAGCGTCCGTGGGTGGAAGCCGCACAAAACGCCCGGCAACTGGACGTTGCGGGCTTCGTTTGCCAAGCCCCCTGGCGGGGGCTGCACCGAACCGCCCCCGGCGGTTTCGCTTCACCGAGGGCCGCAGTTTCCAACTGCCGGCCGTCGCGGGGCCCACCAATAAACAACCATCCCCGATTTTCAATTCTCCTCAACACATGCTACAATACCCTCAACCTACCCCGTTCTCCTGGCAACGCTCACGGAGGTGACCCATGCACTCACCTGGATGGTTCCACCGACTTGTTCTCCTGGGCGCCCTGCTCCTCCTCACCGCCTGCGCTGCGCCTGCGCCTACACCCACGCCCCTTCCCCCGACGCCTACCTCCCTCCCCACATCCCCTCCACCCACCCCCGCCCCCACCGAGGCGCCCACATCCCCTCCACCCACCCCCACAAAAACTCCTACTCCCACACCCACCCCCACCGCAACGCCTACGGAAGCGCCCACATCCACCCCCACGCCCACGCCTACCCCCACGCCCAGCCCGACACGGGAGAGGCTGGAGTTTCTCTGGAAGTTGCCGGAGGAT
>CAYOAZ010000060.1:0-9307 GCA_964402285.1 uncultured Anaerolineae bacterium
GCCACCAACGCCGCCTGGAACGCCCACATCCCAGCCAACGGCGGCTCCGTGACCATCGGCTTCAACATCGCCTACTCCGGCAGCAACGACCAGCCCACCGCCTTCGCACTCAACGGTATCCCGTGCAACAGCACTGCCCCCACGCCAACACCCCCGCCACCCACACCCACAGCCACACCCACAGCCACGCCCACACTTACATCCACACCTACACCTCTCCCCCCCACAGCCACACCCACGCCTGGGCCGCTGACACCTACACCGCCGCTGAGCGGGTACCATGTGGTGGGAAATCAGATCGTGGACGGAAACAACACGCCTCTTCTGCTCAAGGGGGTGAACTGGTTTGGGTTTGAGACACCTAACCACGTGGTGCACGGCTTATGGGCTCGCAATTGGCAGGATATGGTGTCACAAATGGCCTCCTTGGGCTTCAACGCGGTGCGCATTCCTGTTTGTCCAGACACATTGCACGGCAGCGCGGTTTCCGCCATTGATTACAGCAAGAATCCCGACCTGCAAGGACTCAACAGTCTGCAAATCCTGGATCGAATTCTGGAGGGCCTTGACCAAGCGGGATTCTACATTCTTCTTGACCACCATCGCCCCGATTGCAACGCGATCTCTGAACTGTGGTACACCAACACGTACAGTGAGGCAGATTGGATCAATGATTTGGTCTTCCTGGCCCAGCGATACGCGCATCTTTCCCACTTCCTGGGCATTGACCTGAAGAATGAGCCCCACGGCGCGGCCACCTGGGGGACGGGAAACACGGCCACAGACTGGAACCTCGCCGCGGAGCGCGCGGCAAGCGCCGTGCTCGCGGCCAACCCGCACATCCTCATCTTCGTGGAAGGTATCCAGGAAAACCCCACCTGCTCCAGCAACACGAACCATTGGTGGGGAGGCAACATTGAACCGCAGGAATGCACACCTTTGAATATCCCCGCGGACAAATTGGTACTGAGCCCTCACGTGTACGGCCCAGATGTGTACTCCCAGCCCTATTTCGACGACCCGGACTTTCCTAACAACATGCCGGCCATTTGGGAACAACATTTTGGCCGTTTTTCCACGGACCACCCTGTAGTCATTGGGGAATGGGGAGGACGCTATGGGCACGGAGGCGACCCCAAGGACAAAACGTGGCAGGATGCGCTGGTGGATTACCTCATCAGCAAGAACATGCGCAGCACCTTTTACTGGTCCTGGAACCCGAACAGCGGGGATACAGGGGGCATTCTGCAAGATGACTGGGTAAATGTGTGGGAGGATAAGGTGAGCCTGCTCCATCGTCTGTGGGCTGGAGGAGGGGCGCCCACCCCCACCCCAACCCCAACACCGACGCCAACACCCGTGCCACCGACGCCCACGCCGCCCCCTTCGTCAGGGGACCATGTCATCATCGGGTATTATCCCTCCTGGGCCGTGTACGCACGCGATTATCACATCGCGGACATTGATGCTTCCAAACTCACGCACATTAACTACGCGTTCGCTAACATTTCCGACGATGGCCGATGCATTCTGGGAGACCCTTACGCGGATGTGGACAAGGCCTACCCGGGTGATTCATGGGATACGGGCGCGCTGCGAGGCAACTTCCACCAACTGGAGTTGTTGAAGGAGCAGTATCCGCACCTGAAGGTGCTCATCTCCGTAGGTGGTTGGACCTGGTCTAGTAAATTCTCCGATGTGGCCTTGACCGAGGCTGCTCGCCAGACTTTTGTCCAGTCCTGCATTGACCTCTTCATCAAAGGGGAATTTGGTGGAACCTACGGCACGCATCCCGGCATTTTCGACGGCATTGACATTGATTGGGAATACCCGGTTTCAGGGGGGATGAGTCCAGGACGTCCTGAGGACAAACACAACTTTACCCTGTTACTGCAGGAATTTCGGACCCAGTTGGACGCCCTCTCCGCGGAAACCGGACGGCCCTACCTTTTGACCGTGGCCGGCGGAGCTGGACCCGAGTACATCTTTCAGAACACGGAGTTGGCCGACCTCGCCCAATACGTGGACTTTATCAACGTGATGACATATGATTTCCATGGCTCATGGGACAACATCACCAATTTCAATGCTCCTTTGTACGCCTCATCAACCGATCCATCTGCCGACCCCGCGAATTCTAATGTGCACGGAGCTATCCAAAACTACATTTCAGCGGGTGTTCCCAGGAATAAGTTAGTTCTAGGTATTCCTTTCTATGGCAGAAGTTGGCAAGGAGTGCCGTCCACGAACAACGGACTCTATCAGCCATCTAGCGGTGTGGGGCCCGGCACCTGGGAGGACGGCATTCTGGATTACTGGGACATCGCGGCCCATTATGCGCCCACGTACAGCCAATTCTTCCACGCGGAAGCCCAGGTGCCCTGGCTGTATAACGGCAATGTCTTCATCACTTACGACGACCCGGCAACGGTCGCGCGCAAAGCCGAATACATTCAATCCCACGGATTGCGGGGAGCCATGTTTTGGGAACTAAGCGGCGACATTCACGGCATCCCCGCCCCAGAAGGATCGCTATTGAAAACACTGTATGATGCCCTTCACCCGTAGGTCTGCACGAGAGAGCCAGATACCAGGAGCAGTCCACCAGCGCTGAAGGGCGGGGCAACAAGGAGTTACACATGATCGCACAGCGCAAAGAGAGAAGTTTTTGGGGCAATGTGAAGAGATACCGGCTCGCGTATCTCCTCATCCTGCCCACGGTGGTGGCCATGATGAGCGTGCACTTCATTCCCACGGTCCTGGCCATCTACATGTCCTTCCTGGACCTGAATCAGTACACCTTGGGGAAGTTCTTGCACGCGCCCTTCGTGGGTTTGAAGAATTACCGCATGATCTTCGGAGCGAACAATGTGCTCACAGCGGGGCTTCAGTACGCGGCCCGCAACACGTTCCTCTACGCGATCGCGGTGAACATCGGCACCATCGGCGTGGGTTTAGTGTTAGCGCTCCTTCTTAACCGTCAGTTTCGCTGGCGAGGACTCGCGCGTACGCTCATGCTCCTGCCCTGGGTAGTTCCCACCTACGTGGTGGGTATGCTGTGGGGAATGATGTGGCTGCGGGACCGGGGCATCATCAACATCATTCTGGTGGACTGGCTCCACTTGCTCCACGAGAAGCCCTTCTGGCTTATTGGCAAGAACACCTTGCTGGCCATCATCATCCCCACTATCTGGCGGCAACTGCCTTTCAACACCATCATGCTTCTATCCGGACTGCAGCAAGTGCCCCAGGATCTGATGGATGCGGCAGCCATCGACGGGGCCTCCGCGTTCCAGCGCTTCCGCTACGTGACTATCCCGTACCTTAAACCCATCATCGCCATTATTCTCCTCTGGGGCATGATCTTCACCTTCTTCGGGTACAACATCGTCATTATGATGTTCGGCAACGGGGGAGGCTTCCCCGGCGAGTGGGGCGACCTGCTTATGCCCGCGATCGAGCGCCAGTCCTTCCGTTACTGGCTTTTTGGCCTTGGCGCGGCTGTCTCGGTCTTGATGATGCTGGCAATGATGTTCTTTGTCTGGCTATGGTACATGGTGTTTCGGACATCACTGTTGCAGGAGAGCGCGCAGGAGGAGTAACGGACACAACATGTTGGGACAGGGCTATATGGGCCCGTTACAGCCTATCCTGAGCAAAAGTCACCCAATCTTAATGCGCACGATTGACTACGCATTAAACGGAGAGAGCACATAATGCCTATGCAACACACATTACGTCTCACCTCACACAGAACACGGCGCTTCATCTATACCCGCCTGGAGGATGCGTTGCTCATTTTCCTCCTGGGCTTGATTCTGTTCCCCATCTTCTGGATGGTGGTGACATCGTTCAAGACGAACGACGAGATCGTGTCCAGTGTGACCATTCTGCCCAAAGAGTGGCGGCCGCAGAATTATGTAGACCTGTGGGCTCAAGTGAATTTCGGCCTGTACTTCCGCAACAGCCTGATCGTGTGCAGCATCACCACGCTTGTCGTTACGTTGTTTGCTACGTTCGCGGGGTACGCGCTGGCTCGTTTTCGCTTCCCAGGCGCGGACACCTTTGGACTGGCCGTGCTGGCCACCCAGTTAATCCCGGGCATACTCTTTCTCCTCCCCTTGTATCAGATTTTCGTCCAGATTAAACGCCACATAGGTGTTCCCTTAATCGGTAACAACTTAGGAGCCATTCTCCTCTACATTGGGTTCTATCTCCCTTTGAGTTTGTGGATTTTACGGGGATTCTTCGCCAACATCCCTCGTGATCTGGAGGAGGCCGCGCTGGTGGACGGGTGTTCTCAGTTCTGCGCGTTTTGGCGCATTGCCCTTCCCCTGGCCGCGCCGGGCATTGTGGCCACCGCGATTTATGTCTTTCTCACCGCGTGGGATGAACTCCTCTTCGCCTGGGTACTTAACGTGAAAACCATCCCTGTGGGGATTCGTCTCTATGTAGGTCAGTTCGTCAATCGCTTTGACCTGATGATGGCCGCCTCCGTGGTAGTGACCATCCCTGTGCTCCTCATGTTCTTCCTCATGCAGAAGCAAATGATCAGCGGCCTTACCGCGGGCGCGGTCAAGGAGTGAACGATGCTCAGTTTCAGGCTTCAGGTCTCGCGCTTTAAGTGCATCCTGTCGTCCGCCTTGCACCCTGTAACCTGCAGCCTACAACGCATTGTTTACACCCATGGGTCAAAGCATCCCCAACCTGGGAGAGCCAACTCCCTCTCCCTCGCGCAAAAACGCCAAGAACGCCAGGGGATATCCCATTTGCGATCTTTGGCCGCCAACCCTTTGCTCATTGCCGTCTGCTCTCTGTTCCTTCTGTTCTTTACCGCCTGTTCTCACCCCACCCCCATGCCCAGCGTTACACATTCCCCCCCACGTCCCACCCCTTCCCCATCTCGCACCGCGTCCTCACCAACCATCGTCGTTGACGTGTCCAACCCGGTCCCCATCTCTCCCCTGGTTTACGGTACGAACGTGGGGCCCTGGCAGAACCTGACCCGTCGCATGCGAGCATGGGCCCAGGACGCAGGCCTGAGGCTCCTGCGCTTTCCCGGCGGCAACTGGGGGGATGAATACCTCTTAACCGAACAACAATTGGATGACTTCGTGGCTTTTGCTCGCGATCTAAACGCAGAACCTCTGGTCCAGGTCAAACTCTTCCATGGCACCCCAGAGGACGCGGCTTATTGGGTGCGCTACGCCAACCTCGAGAGAGGCTACGGCATCCGCTACTGGAACATTGGTAATGAACCAGATCTCTACGCGACCAACCGGGGGGAGACAGATTATGACGTGGACCGGTTCAACCAGGAATGGCGCGCGTTTGCCCAGGCCATGAAAGGGGTAGACCCCCATATTCAACTGGTGGGGCCCGAAATCTCTAACCCCTACGCGCAAGACAGGCAGGGCCGCGCCTGGTTTGAGTCCTTTCTCGAAGCCAACCATGACCTGGTGGACATTGCCTCCTTTCACTACTACCCATTTGGCAAGCCCCACGCCACACCCGAGACGCTCCTGAGCCAGCCTGGCCAATGGGATAACCTTCTCAATCGTTGCGCGTTGCTCGCAACGCGTTACTCCCTGCCCCTCGCAGTCACCGAAGTCAATTCCGATTGGACCAACATCCAGGGTGGGGACGCGACGCCCGATTCGTTCCTTAACGCGCTCTGGTACGCGGACGTGCTGGGCCATCTCATCAACCATGACGTGTTCATGGTGGCCCACTTCGCCCTCGCGGACGCGGGCGGCCTGGGCATGTTGACTTTCCGTGGGCCGCGCCCAGTGTACCATGTGTTTCGCCTGTACCAGCACCTTGGCACCCGTCGGGTGGACGTTCATGTCCCCTTAGCAGGAATATCTGCTTATGGAGCCTTGCGGGATGACCGCTCCCTCACCTTGCTTGTCATCAATCGCACGGACCAGAATCAACGTGTGCCAGTCACCTACCATGGATTTCGTCCTGGTTCTGTGCAACGGGTATGGCTCTTAGACGCACACCACGCGGCCGAGGAAATTCCTCTAGTTCAGGGAATGACTCCACGACAAGTAATGGTCCCTGCTCGAGCCGCGATGCTGTTCCTTATCTCACCCAAAATTGAGGGGGACGCTATGAAGCCAACAGATAGTACACGCGCACCACTTTTCACTATCCCTGAAGTGGCCTGGTCGCGCCCCATTGGGCAACCTGTGAAGAATCCGCCCAGGCCCCGTACCTCATATCAGATAGTCGACGACGGCCCCTACCAGGGCGCACCGTTAGGGGGCATTGGTGCGGGCACCATCGGTCGCACCTTCCGCGGGGACTTCGCGCGCTGGCACCTGGACATCGGCCGCCACCGGTACGAGCCCCTCCCTGCCAACATGTTCTCTGTCTTCATGCAAAAAGGAAACAAACGCGTCATCCAGGCCCTGTGGACAGAAGCGCCCAAGACCTTTCTCTCCGCGTGGCAGTGGCATTATCCTGTGGCCGCGGGCACCTACGCCGCGCTCTACCCCCGCTCCTGGTTCCTATACGACTGGGAGGAGTTCCCCGCGCGGCTGGGTGTTGAGCAGTTCTCCCCAGTCCTGCCCCACAATTACAAGGAGAGCAGTTACCCTCTGGCTGTGTTCCTCTGGCGCGCGGAAAATCCTTCCGATGAACCTGTTACACTGGGCATCCTTTTCACCTGGCAAAATATGCTGGGCCGAGGGTGGGATCAAGATTTCCTGGGAGGACACGTGAATCAGGCTCGGGTTGAGCCCCTGGATAGAGGCCGTATGGTCGGCGTGGTGCTCCATGACGGGAGGGAGCAGGTAAGCGAGGGGTGGCAGGGAAGTTTTGCCATCGCCGCGCGGGAGGAGGAGGGCGTGCGAGTCACGTACCGGGCGCGCTTCCGGGCCAATAGCGATGGCCGGGACATTTGGGAGGATTTCGCGGCAGACGGCGCGTTGGACAATGTGGACGATTCGCGTCCCTCGGGCATGGGGGAAATCATTGCTGCGGGGATTGCGGTCACCATAAACCTGCAACCGGGGGAGCGCAAGGAAGTGCCTATTGTCCTGGCGTGGGATCTGCCCATCGCTCAGTTTGGCAGCGGTGACCAGTGGTACCGACGCTACACCGCGTTCTTTGGCACATCAGGCCGCAACGCGTGGGCCATCGCCCGAGAAGGGCTTCAACACTATGCCGAATGGCGCCAAGCCATCGAGGACTGGCAGCGTCCCATCCTGGAGGACTCCACCCGTCCTGCCTGGTACAAGACTGCGCTCTTCAACGAACTCTACTTCGTCCCCGATGGGGCGACCGCGTGGGTGACGGGCCCCGTGGGCACCCCACCCGACCCGAACAAAATAGGGCACTTTGCCCAGATCGAGTGCTATGACTACCCCTTCTACGAGACCCTGGATGTGCGCTTCTACGGGTCTTTCCCCCTGCTCATGCTCTGGCCCGAACTGGAAAAACAGGTGATGCGCGACTTCATCCCCACGGTCCTGGACGAGGACTTGCGGAAACGGCGCATTATCAGCAGTGGGGAATCCGCGCCGCGCAAGGTACGGGGGGCCGTTCCCCATGACCTGGGCATGCCCTCAGAGGCACCCTTCCGTCTCACCAACGCGTATGACTGGCAAGACGCGAATGTGTGGAAGGACCTGAACAGCAAATTTGTGCTTTTGCTCTACAGAGATTACGTGGCCACAGGGGACGCCTCGTTGGTGCAGGAGGGGTGGAATGCGGTGAAAGCCGCGCTGGCCTATTTAAAGGCCTTCGACCGGGACGGGGATGGCCTGCCAGAGAACGACGGCATTCCAGACCAGACGTTTGACACATGGCCCATGAAAGGCGCAAGCGCATACTGCGGCGGGTTGTGGCTGGCCGCGCTGGAGGCGGCTCAGCGCATGGCCGACCTGGTGGGGGACACAGCCGCGCGGGAGAAGTACGCGTCCTGGTTCCAACAGGCGCAGAGCGCGTACGAGGCCCAATTGTGGAATGGACAGTACTACCGCTACGACACGGGCTCATCCTACGCGGAGAGCATTATGGCTGACCAGTTAGCAGGCCAGTGGTACGCGGATGTGTGTGGGCTGCCACCCATCGTGCCTGAAGAACACATCCGCTCTGTGCTGGACACAGTGTACACCCACAATGTGCTGGGCTTCCAACAGGGGACAATGGGAGCGGTCAACGGTATTCAACCGAACGGTATGTTGTACACGGGCTCTCATCAAGCGGAGGAGGTCTGGGTAGGGGTGACATACGCGTTAGCGGCGTTTATGTTTCACCATGGGCAAATGGAACACGGTTGGCGAACTGCAGAGGGCGTATACCGAGTAACTTATGAACGGGGTTTGTGGTTCCGCACACCGGAGGCGTGGGATCAGGAAGGGAACTTCCGAGCCAGCATGTACATGCGCCCGGGCGCAATCTGGGCTATGGAGTGGGCATTGCGGTAGTGGTTGAGGGCGCGTGGAGTCGATAACTTATGGTAGAACGAACTGGGAGAGAGAGCACAGATTGAGGCGGCCTGCAGTTGGAAACTGCGGCCTTCGGGAGGCGAAACCGCCAGGCGCGGTTCAGTGCAGCCCCCGTCAGGGGGCTTTGCAAGCGAAGCCCGCGAAGTTGGACGGGGGCGAGGGATGGGGCGCGGGGAGCAGTGTGGCTCGGAGGCGGCCGGCAGTTGGAAACTGCGGCCTTCGAGAGGCGAAACCGCCAGGGGCGGTTCAGTGCAGCCCCCGCAGGGGGCTTGGCAGATGAAGCCCGCAACTTCCAGTTGCCGGGCGTTTTGCGCGGCTTCCACCCACGGGCGATGGCCGGCGCGGCCGTGGGGCAGGGTGGCTCGGAGGCGGCCGGCAGTTGGAAACTGCGGCCTTCGGTTGCGAAACCGCCGGGGGCGGTTGGGTGCAGCCCCCGCCAGGGGGCTTGGCAGATGAAGCCCGCAACTTCCAGTTGCCGGGCGTTTTGTGCGGTTCCCACCCACGGACGATGGCCGCGGCCGAGGGGCGGTGGGGCCCCGACACGGCCAGCAGTTGAAAACTGCGGCCTTCGCCTGCGAAACCGCCAGGGCGGTTCGGCGCAGCCCTCGCAGGGGGCTTGGCAGATGAAGCCCGCAACGTCCAGTTGTCGGGCGTTTTGTGCGATTTTCACCCACAAATGGCAGGCGCTACGTTATACACGCATACTAAGGGCCACACGGCCCCGGGCCACGTCCACGCTGAGCACCCGCACAGTCACCACATCCCCTACATTTACCACCTCAAAGGGATCACTCACATAATGGTCCGCAAGTTCACTGATGTGAACCAGCCCATCCTGCTTTACCCCA
>CAYOAZ010000061.1:0-32513 GCA_964402285.1 uncultured Anaerolineae bacterium
CAGAATTTGTCAACAGTATCCTTTCGTTGCTAGGCGTCCCTCCTGTTCAGCAGGTGAATTTATTCGGCTGCTCCGGCTTGGAAAAACTTCCCAACGTGAATATACTCAAGCGACAAGGATATCGCGGGAACGTCGTGGCCAGCGGTTGCCCACGACTTCCCCACCTCAATGAGGAGCGGTACACCAGTGGACGGATTACAGGAAACTATCGAACGCATCCTATCTCGGTTGGAAACGAAAAATCGGGTCCGGGATGAAACGCTGCAGCGCTCCAGGACACTGATCCGCACGTGTGGCCTGATCACGCGGGCAGTACACCGTCATCAGTTCGACGAAGCCCAACGTCTTTTAGACGAGGCACGCAAGCAGGCTCAGGCCTTGGTCCAACCCCTTGCCGAACACGCGGATCTCTACTTTACAGGGTACACGAGCGACGCGCTGAAGGAGTGGGTAGAGGCGGAAACGTTGCTCGCGTTCGTGATGGGACGCCCACTGCCCACGCCGGAGAGTATGAATGTGCCCGATCACGTGTACCTGGGTGGGTTGGCCGAGGCCGCCACGGAATTGCGGCGTCACATCCTGGACCTGATGCGCAAGCAGGAATTGCAACGTGCAGAGTTGCTCCTTTCCTACATGGAGGACATATACGACACCCTCATACTGGTGGATTATCCCGACGCGATTACAGGCGGTTTACGGCGGCAGGTGGACATTTTGCGCGGGGTGTTGGAACGGACGCGCGGGGACTTAACATTAACACTGCAACATGACCGTCTGACTCGTGCTCTGAGCAAAGTGGATACAGGCGGGACATAATGAGCGAGCGTGATCAGTATCGGCGTCTCATTCGGGCCAGCGAATTAGCACGCTGGGATTTCTGTCACCGGGCCTGGTGGCTTCAATACGTGCGTGGCCACGAGCCCGCCAACCCCATTCAGTTAGAACGGGGAAAGAAGTTTCACGCTGGACACGGCCGGCAGGTCCACAAAGCGGATGTGTACCATCAACTGGCACTGTGGATCGCGGTGGCCGGCCTGGCTTTACTGTTCATCGCTGTGGCCATCTTCTGGATTTTCATGTGAGGGATAAACCATCATGCCCGTACGTGTTGCTCTCATTATCACCTTCCTCTTGGGTCTTTTGCTCATTGGGGTCGCGTACACGCTTTGGAGTAAAAGCAAACGCGTTCGACGGACCACGGGCATGCCCAAGGGGGACGTCGTCTACGAGGACGTGGATGAGGGACGCCCCCCAGAAAAGGCGCTGGTCAGCACGCGGTGGCGCCTGGTGGGAAAACCCGATTATCTGGTGGAGAACGAGGATGGGCTGATCCCCGTGGAGATTAAATCAGCCAACCTGCCCAAGGATGGCCGACCTTATTGGGGGCATATTCTCCAATTGGCCGCGTATTGCCTGCTGGTTGAGGAAGTGCACGGGCAACGTCCTCCGTACGGTTACATTCGATACCGGGACATGACCGTGCGGGTTCCTTACACCGATGAATTACGCACCGCGCTTTTGGACACGCTAACGGAGATGCAGTTGGCCCTGTACGCGGATACGATGCCTCGTTCCCATCACGATCCACGGCGCTGTGCGCGATGTGGCATGGCATATGTGTGTGGATCCGAGAAACTCTCGTCCTGAAGGAGGCTTGCCCATGACGTCCATCGAACATTTTTATCCGGTTATCCTGGCCGGAGGAAGTGGTACTCGACTTTGGCCGCAAAGTCGCGGCGATAACCCAAAGCAATTTCTGCGGTTCAACAGCCCCTACACGCTCTTGCAGGAATCGTACAACCGGGCTGTAGCCCTCACCTCACCGGATCACGTGTACGTGGTGACCAATCGTCGGTTTGTTTCCCGAGTGTTGGAACAGTTACCCGCGTTACCCCCCAAGAATGTACTGGGTGAACCAGAAGGGCGGAACACAGCACCCGCCATTGGTTGGGCCGCGATAGTCCTGCAACGTCGGGATCCCGAGGCAGTGATGGCCGTTCTCACCGCGGACCACATTATCACACAAGTGGAGACCTTCCGGCGCGTCCTGCGCGCGGCAGCCGCTGTAGCCCGGGAAGGACGCATTGTGACCTTGGGTATTGAGCCCACTGAACCAGCCACCGGCTACGGCTACATTGAGCGGGGAGATCTCCTGGGGCAATGGGAAGGTTTTGACGTGTACCGGCTGGTCCGGTTCACTGAAAAGCCTGATCGGGCCACGGCAGAACGCTTCCTGCAAACCGGACGCTACTCCTGGAACAGCGGGATGTTCATCTGGCGGGTGGATCGCATTTTAGAGGAGATTCAGCAGCACATGCCGGATCTCTACGCAGGCCTGCTGCGCATTGCCGAGGCCATGGACACTTCCGAAGAAACGCGCGTCCTCAATGAAGTGTGGCCCACGCTGCCCTCCCAGTCAGTGGACTTCGGCATTATGGAACACGTTACCGACGGCGCGGTTATCCCTGTGGACATTGGCTGGAATGATGTGGGCAGTTGGGAGGCTGTGTACAAGGAATACCCCAAAGATGAGCGGGGAAACGCAGTAGAAGGTCAAGTCATCCTCCTGGACACGCGTGACAGTTTAGTGTTGAGCGGCGGCCGGTTGATCGCGGTGGTTGGCCTTTCCGACGTGGTCATCGTGGAGACTCCTGACGCCATTCTTGTCTGCCCGCGCGACAGGGCTCAGGATGTGCGGAACATTGTCGCAGAACTGAAAGCGCGCGGACTGGAGGCATATACATGAAACGTGGAGTGCTGCTTCTTGTGGTCCTCATCTGGGTGGGGTTGCTGCTTCCCCCGCCCTCTGTCACCGCGGCATCTACGTTTCAGGCTCAACGCTCCGGACACTGGAATGACCCGGCAACGTGGGGGAAAACTGGTGACCCGGTCCCCGGGGAGACCATCCCCGGACCGGACAGTGCTGTGCTCATCCCGGACGATGTGGTTGTGACCCTGGAAGGGACATCTCCCCGCGTTGCGTCGTTGATCGTCTCCGCTCGCGGCATCCTGCAATCGGCCACCGGTTATGATGTGGAAGTGGTAGCACGGCAGGGAATTATCATCGAGGGGAGTGTCCTGGGAGGGCAGGGCGATGACACCCACGCGGGTGGAAAGGTGACACTTCGTTCGTTGACCGCTGATGTGGTGAATCGCGGCCTCATTCTGGGGGGCAGCGGCGGACGCACCGGATCGCCAGGGGGCCGTGTGCGTCTGGAATCCCTCCAGGGTATGGTGGAAAATTGGGGAACTGTGCGCGGGGGCGCGGGTACACAGGGGTTCCCCGGTGGCTCCGTCTTCCTGGTGGCAAAAGCCGCGGTGTGGCAGGTGGGTGAGGCCCGGGGCGGGCCATCCACACAGGGCCGCGGGGGCGATGTGGTTTTGTGGGGGCTTAGCGTTATCATGTCCGATTCCCGCGTGCTCGGCGGCGAAGGAGTGGCGTACGGGGATGCCATCGTGCGCGCCTCATCGGGGTTGCTATCCACGGGGAAGCGAACTCGCGCGGGCGGTCAGGGTGTGTTCTTCATCGTGGATGGCCATTCAGTGGTGGATTTGAGCGGCCTGGACACCTCCGCGGTGGTGGCCCGGACTCACGGGTTGTGGATTGCTGGTTCTGAACTGTCCACACTGAGCCTGCAGGGCATTCGCTTTCAGTTCCCACCCCTGGTCGTCTTTGACGGGCACGCTCACGTGTGGATCGAACCTGACCGGGTGGAATTAGCAGAAGGAGTAACATTGTCCGATGTGGTGGACGCGCCCCTGGATGTGGGTACACCGCGCCCAATGGCTGTTCCCCAGTTGACGCTGGCCCATTGGGAACCCCTGCGTCGTGGGGAACCGGTCCGTTGGACCGTGACCCTGACCAATTGGGGAACTGGGCCCGCGTCAATGGATGTGCAAATTTCCGCTCCGGATGGACTCTCTGTGAACGTGTCCCCCACTCACGTGGATAACCTCGATGTGGGACAGGCCGTCACGTTGACGTTGAACCTTCAAAGTCCCTTGACCGCGACCTTCTCTGCTCAGGACGAGGTGCTTCTAAGTGCTCGCTCGCAAGGTGAAGGCTCTGAAGCGGTGCTGCGCCTTCCGGTTCGTGTGTACGCCCCGGACTTCCACTTCCCCTGGCTAGGATACCGCGCGGCCTGGGAATCATCCCCCCTCGCGACCCAGGGTGAAGGGGAAACCCCAGTGCTCACCCTGACCTGGGCCGGGGAAGAGCGAGGTCAACCGGTGCTCGGTGCGAGCCCGTTGCTGGTGGTGACTACGTTGACCGACGTGGTGGCCGCGGACCTCTCCTATTGGGACGGGCGTCGGTGGCAGCCATTTGCCACGTTATCGGACATGGAGAACCTCACAGAGGACGGAGTTTGGGCCTTCCTCCAGACCCCTGTAAGTGCCCTGAAGAAGATCCACATGCGGGCCCGCATGTGGGACCGCGAAGGGCGGGTGTATCAAGTGATCCGCCAGATTCCCTTTGAACATCCTCCCTACGCGTACGCGACCGCTTCCTTCTTGGGAAATGGGCAAGTGCGTTTTGACGCGTCCGGTTGTATGGACTTCGACGAGAACATCGTGTCCTACCACTGGGATTTCGGGGATGGCGAAAGCGGCGAGGGCAAGATTGTACAGCACACGTACGCGCCGGGCACATACACAGTGCGTTTGACCGTCACCGATGCTACCGGACTTTCTGACGAAGCTGTGTACGTGCTTGACAGTACCCATCACCAGTGGCGTAGCCAAACCGCGTGCGGGTGCAGTGCTTTGCGCGTCCTCACCGATGGTCCTTCTCCTTTGCCCCTGCCTTGGGAGGCAAGTGAGTCTCCCGGGCTAGGACCCTCCAGTGCTGTGCTCACAGAGGACACGTTTGTGCGGGCCAATGTGGCGGTCGTTGCCGATTTGACCGAAGGCAGCAATGGGGAAGCCTGTAAGATAGTGCAGGAAGGTCGCGTCACATGGTCCTGGCACACTGCCCAGGGACAACAAACCCGATCCTGGCACTGGAACGGCCAGGCGTTCCCCCTGACAGATGAGAGCGCGTGGGGCATGATGGGATACACCCGGCCTTCTTCCCTGTTGGAGATCCAAGGACAATCCATTCGCTGGGTGTTGGGTCCTGGTTGGGGATGGCGTGCCCTGGACCGAGGACTTCCACCCTCCGCGCTGGAGGGGGATGGAGTGCGCTTGGAAGGGGTGTACCGGGCGCGGATTTCCGGTTCCGAAGGCGATTGCGCGTGCACGTGGCGTGTGAAAATCGTGGCTCGTACGGGCATCACGCCGACGGTCACCATATCAACGGACTGTGGCGGCTAATGGAGTTCGTTGGGGGCTTCCCGGTACGCTGGAGGTAGTGACTCAGATAGGGAACCTTTTCAAGGGAGGTGGGGGAGATGAACGGGTTGGCAGAGATGGGACGAATGCTGGTGTTCTTGGGGATCCTTCTGATCTTTGTTGGGGGATTCCTCCTGATGGTGGGCCGTTTAGGGCCTTGGGGACGGCTTCCCGGAGATATTGTGATTCAGAAGGATAACTTTTCCTGCTTTTTCCCGCTGACCAGCATGATTTTAATCAGCATTCTGCTGACCATTATACTAAATGTGCTCATACGGTTGTTCAGGTAGGCGGCAACCGGTTGCGCACTTTGAAGATTGAAAAATTGAAGATCAGCCCTATCATGCGCACAGACGAGTTCGATTACACATTGCCACAGGAGTTGATTGCCCAGGAACCGGTTGAACCCCGGGACCACGCCCGCCTTATGGTGGTGCGGCGGGATACCGGGGAGATTGCACACTATCACTTTTATGACCTTCCCTCCCTTTTGCAGCCCGGTGATGTGTTGGTCGGCAACGATACGCGGGTAATTCCGGCCCGAATCTTCGCCCGCAAACCCACAGGGGGACGCGTGGAAATCCTGCTCCTGGTGCGCAAGGATGCCACTACCTGGGAGGCCCTGGTACGGGGGCACCGCATCCGACCGGGCACACTCCTGCACCTGGAACAGGATCCGGACATTGTGGCCGAAGTGGTGGCCATCACGCCTTCGGGCGGACGATTGCTGCGCTTCAACCGTGCCTTGAACGGGGTGCTACAGCAGATTGGCCACGTGCCTTTGCCACCCTACATTCGCAAACCACTTCACGACCCCGAGCGCTATCAGACGGTGTACGCGCGCGAGGAGGGATCCGCGGCTGCGCCCACCGCGGGGTTGCACTTCACGCCTCGCCTGCTGGCAGACCTGAAGCAGCGGGGGATTGAGTTCTACTTTGTCACCCTTCACGTGGGTCTGGACACGTTTCGTCCCATTACAGAGGCGCACGTGGAGGAACACCGCATACACACGGAGTGGGCTGAGTTGGATGTGGAAACCGCCATCGCCTTGAACCGGGCCAAAGAGGAAGGTCGCCGCGTTGTCGCGGTGGGCACAACCAGTGTCCGGGTTTTGGAGACGGCCACACATCCGGAGCACGTGCACGGGGAAGATGCCCGTGTGGGATGGCCTGCAGATGTGCCCGAGGATGCACGACGCGGTCCCCTGGTTCCCTTCCGAGGGTGGACGGATTTGTACATTATGCCTGGCTTCGACTTCCGGGCTGTGGACGCGCTGATCACCAACTTTCACTTGCCGCGTTCCACCCTGCTGGTCCTGGTGGCTGCGTTTATGGGGAAAGACCTGATGATGCGAGCGTACGAGGAAGCCATTCGGTTGCGGTATCGGTTTTACTCATTCGGTGACGCAATGCTCATCCTATAACCCTTGCGGAGGTGATCCGATGACGTACGAGTACTTAATTGTGGAAAAGCCGGTAGAAGGGGTCGCGCTGGTGCGACTGAATCGGCCCAAGCAGTACAATGCCTTGAACCTGGGGGTTCTCAAGGAACTGGCCCAAGCGTTCAAATCTCTGGACGAGGACGATAGCGTGCGGGCTATTGTCCTGACCGGAAATGATAAGGCGTTTGCTGCTGGCGCGGATATTAAGGAGATGATGAACAAAACACCGGTCCAGATGAAGACCGAGCCTTTTGTGGATGGTTGGGACGCGGTGGCGCTGGCAAAGAAGCCGGTGATCGCGGCGGTTTCCGGGTACGCGCTGGGCGGGGGCGCGGAACTCGCGTGGGCGTGCGACATGATCATCGCCAGCGAGACCGCGGTGTTCGGGCAACCGGAGATTAATCTGGGCATCATCCCCGGAGCCGGTGGAACCCAGCGGTTAACCCGTACCATTGGCAAGTATTTAACCATGGAGATGGTCCTTAACGACCGACGGTTGACCGCGGAGGAGGCCGCGCGCTTCGGCCTGGTGAATCACGTGTACCCTGTGGATACGTACCTGGAGGAAGCGATTAAACTGGCCGCGAAGATTGCGTCTCGTGCTCCTATGGCTGTGCGCTTTGGCAAGGAAGCGGTGCTCTACGCTCTGGAGAGTACCTTACAGGCCGGCCTCCAACACGAGCGGTTGCTCTTCTACGCGCTGTTTAGCACGGAGGACCAGAAGGAAGGGATGGCCGCGTTTGTGGAAAAACGCCAACCTCAGTGGAAGGGACGGTAGGCTATGAACACGCAGGAGGAGGTCAAACGCTTTTGGACGCGTGATGGCCGTGAGGTGATTATCCGTCCGGTGCGTCCTGAGGATGCCTCGCGCATGGTGGACTTCCTCCTGCACCTCTCCCCTGAAACCCGGTACCGCCGTTTTCACACCTATCTTCCTAACCTGAACGATGAGTCCCTCCTGGAACGGGCGGGTGAGACTGTGAGTGTGTTGCCGGAGCGCGGGATCGCGCTGGTGGCTTTGGTGAACGACGAAATTGTGGGGAGTGCTCGCTGTATGCGGGAGGATGAGACGCCCCTGGCTGAGGCTGCTGTGGTTGTGCGGGACGATTATCAACAACGGGGGATTGGAACTCAGTTGCTGTTGGAATTGGTGAACCGCGCCCGACGCGTGGGCATTACGCACCTGTACGCGTACATTCAGCCGGATAACCTTCGCATCCTGGATATCTTGAACAAGGCTAATCTGCCCACGCACACCCGTTTGGAAGACACACTTCTGCGCGTTGAGGTGGATATTCGGCAGGCCTCCTGAGAGAGGTGTGGTCCTCCCCGTGGTAGGGTGTTCCATCCGACGCGTGTCCGGAGGGCTTATCCTCGGACACGCGTCGGATGCGAGAGCCGTGCCTTTGCTTCTCCCCGAATCCGGGCATCACTCTGCAAATCGCCACCAGGGGCGTTCGCGCTTGGGCGAAAAGAGGAAGGCCAGGAAGAAGATGAGCGTAGCCAGGATGACAATGGTTGCCCCGGACGCGGTGTTGAGCCAGTAAGAAATCAGCAGCCCCCCGATGGTGGACACCGCGCCGAACACCATGGAGAGGATCATCATCACGTGAAAGCGGTAGGTGAGTTGCCATGCAGCCGCGGCTGGGGTGACAATGAGCGCGGAGACCAACACAATGCCCACCACTTTGATGGACACTACTACGGTCAGCGCGATAAGCGTTAGCAGGAGAAAGTACAAAGGCGTCACCGGCAACCCCACTACCTGGGCCATTTCCGCGTCAAAGGTGATGAACTCCAGTTCCTTGTAAAGCAGGGCCACAGTGCCCAGAATGCCCGCGCTGATGGCGACTGTGAGCCACACGTCTGTTGGTGTGACGGCAAGGATGCTACCGAACAGGTAACTGAACAGTTCGACGTTATAGCCTTTCATCAGGCCGATGATGAGAATGCCCAGGGCCATGGTGGAGGCGAAAAATACGCCCACCGCGGTATCCTCTTTCACCTGTCCGGTCCGGGCGACTCCGGCAATGCCCCAAGCGACAAGCAGACAGAACACTACTGCACTGAGCAAGGGGTTGATGCCCAGAAAGAAGCCAATGGCTACCCCTCCAAAGGACGCGTGAGCGATGCCGGCTCCAATAAAGGACATGCCCCGCAGCACAACGTACACACCCACGGTGGCACAGAGTATCCCGATTAACGTGCCCGAGAGCAACGCTCGCTGCATAAACGCGTAGGTGAGTATTTCCATCAGAAGTCCACCTCCTCTTCTTCCATTTCTTCGGGTGCGGGTTTCACGACCATGTGTGGCACACGGCCGTGGTGGAAGAAGGCCACATCACATCCGTACATCTGGGCCAGTTCCTCTGAACCGAGCACTTCTTCCGGTCGGCCGTGCGCAACCAGTTTGCGGTTCACGCAGGCAACCGTGTCCACGAAAGTAGCCACGACACCCACGTCATGGGAAACCACAATAATGGTCATGCCCTGCTCGTGGAAGTGTCGTAAGAGACTGTAGACGGTCTCTGTTGCTGTAACATCCACGCCCGTCGTGGGCTCATCCAGGATCAGCAGGTCCGGGTCGTTGACCAGGGCCCGGGCTAACAGAACGCGTTGGCGTTGTCCGCCGGAAAGATGTCCGAAGTGTTTGTCCCATAGGTGATCTACCCCTACCCGAGCCATTGCTTCTTTGGCCTTGGCCACATCTTGCTTGGATGGACGTCGGAATAGACCAATGCGCCCGTAGCGGCCCATAAGCACCACCTCTCCCGCGGTGACCGGGAATTTCAGGTCGACGGTTAATACCTGAGGCACGTATCCAATGCGCTGGCGATCCTCCCCTAAGTCCCAAGGCTCTTTGCCGAAGACCCGTACAGTTCCGGTTTGGGGGCGGAGAAGCCCCAAGATCACCCGCAGGAGGGTGGTCTTGCCCGCGCCGTTCGGGCCGATAATGGCGACGAACTGGCCGGGTTGGACTTCCAGGTTGACGTGCTCGAGCACGACCAGGCTGTCGAATGCCACAGAGACGTCGTGCAGTTCTACGACCGGTTGGCTGTTTTTCGCGGGCGTGGTGGCTGCAGTCTTCACCTGTTGTAAGTTCATTCTCTCACCTCTCGGATGTCCTCTGCTTGCCCTGCCTAACCTTGAAGGGCGGTTCAACTATTTATGTTAGTCACCAGCCATTGCGCTCTTCAACTGGTCCAGGTTGTGTCGCATGGTTTGGATGTAATCGAAGTCCGGTGGGTCGCCCAACGGATTAAGTAGAACCACTTTGGCCCCACTTTCCGCGGCAATGGCTTCTGCGGCTTTGGTGGAGAACTGCGGTTCAGCAATGATCGCGCGCGCGCCTGTCTCCCGCACGGTCTTCACAATTTGGGCGATTTCCCCTGGCGAAGGTTCTGATCCTGGCGTGTGTTCGATAACCGCGGCCTGGACCAGTCCGTACCGTCGGGCGAAGTACTCCCATGCCGGGTGGAAAGCGACGAATTTCTTGTTGGGAAATGCCGCGGTTGTGAGCATGATGTCACGGTCAAGAGCCTTTAAGTCCTCAATGTAGTCGGCCCCGTTGCGCAGGTACACATCCTTGTTTGCCGGGTCCACGGCCACCAGCGCGTCTCGGATGCGCGCCACTTCCAGCGCGGCATTAATAGGATCCAGCCACACGTGGGGGTTTCCCCCTTCGCCGTGTTCACCCGTCTGGAGTACGTGAATTCCTTCCGCGGCAATGACCACCCGCAAGCGGGAGGTGTCCACGCTTTTCAGCACTTTGTCCTGCCAGAACTCCAGTCCGATGCCGTTGAGTACCAGCATATCGGCTTTGTGCAACAAGGTCATTTGCCCGGGGGTGGGTTCGTACGTGTGAGGACTCGCCCCAGGGGGGACCAGTACCTCTACTTGCACTTTATCGCCCCCTATATGGCGCACAAAGTCACCCAGCGGGGCAATGCTCACGACAACCAGTAAAGGACCCTGGTGAGCGGCAGGTGTGGGTTCTTGTTTTTGCCCGCCCTGACAGGCGGTGACCACTCCCGCGGAAATGATAAGTGTGAGGACAAGAAGCCATGAGATCAGGCGCGTCGTCTGTCCTTTCATTGTTGTATCCCCTCCTTTTCCCTGGCCTGGCATTCGGCACACACGCCAACAAATTGCAATAGGTGATCGTCCACGCGAAATCCGGTTTCCTGCCATAATTTTTCTTCCAGGGCCAATACATCCTCAGACCCCGGAAAGACAATGACCTTGCCGCATATACGACACACCGCGATGTGGCGGTGTCCGTAGCCCACGTACACGTAGCCGTGACATCCGTCTTCCCGGTGGACACGTCGAAGCACGCCCAAATCGATTAATGCTTCGATGGTCCGGTACACAGTGACCAGCCCTACCCCCTGGTATTTCTCCCGCGCGCGCTGGTGCAATTCCGCGGGCGATAGGGGGCGCGTGCTGCTCAGGAGCACGTTCAGGATGGCCTGCCGTGCTGCTGTCATGCGATATCCCCGATCTCGCAGTTTTTGAACGATGAGATGCATGTCTTTCATGGTGCCAGCATACTCCAATGGGCCTTTATCGAAAAACTTTTTCATCTAGATGGATGATGGAAGAGGGGATGGGGTTACGTGAGAGGTGTGTTATAATTCTGTGGATGCATTCTTAATTATGCATTCATTTGCAACTTCGTGAACACACGCAGAGGAGGGCTTATGAATCTGTTAATGAACCGTGTTTTGAGTGTCCTGAACGAGATGAACCTGGCGGTTCTGGTGGGGTTGATCATCTTGCTGTTGATGTTGCGCCGTTGGGTGCGGGGCGAGACCTGGGTTACCCGTGTGAGTCGGCGTGGGGGCTCTCTGGTCTTGGCCAGCCTGATCGGTTATGTGTTGATTCGGATGTTGGGGGATATGTTTACTTTTGATGTGAATAGGGTGCTAAATGTGTTTGTGCGCCTTATGCTCATCGTGTTGTTTTCGTACATTGCCTGGGAAGCCGTTGAATTGGGTGTGAGTGTTTTGCGCTCTCGGTGGCCTCGCTATGAGGCAGTGGATGAGCGACGGGTGTTAACCATCGGCAATGTGATTCGCTGGACGGGTCGGGTTGTGGTGTTGTTCAGCGCGGCCGCGATGGTCCTGGATGTTTTCGACGTGAACATTGCTCCGTTGCTCACGGGCGCTGGTGTGGTTGGGCTGGCTGTTGGCCTGGGCGCGCAGAAGTTGGTGCAGGACTTCATCGCGGGCATTTTCATCCTGCTGGAGGATCAGTTCCACGTGGGAGATGGGGTAGAAATTGCCGGGATTAGCGGGTGGGTTGAGGAGATGACGTTACGGGTGACCAAAGTCCGGGACTTCAACGGTGTTTTGCACATTATCCCCAACAGTGAGATTGCCACGGTTTCCAACAAGACCCGGGACTGGGCCCGTGCGATCGCTGAGGTGGGGGTTGCCTACGACAGTGATTTGGGTCAGGTGATGGACGTGCTCACAGAGGTTGGGCATGCGTTGTACGAGGAAAATCCGGAAGGTATTTTCCTGGAACCGCCTACCCCGTTAGGTCCTGAGGCTTTGGCCGATTCTTCCATTAACTTCTGGTTGGTGGCACGAGTGAAGGGGGGGCAACAGTGGACAGCGCAGCGCATCATGCGGCGCCGTATTAAGGAGGCCTTTGACCGGGCCGGCATTGAGATACCCTTCCCCCAGTTGGACGTTCACATGCGTGGGGAATAAATTGAACATCGTGCACTGGGATGCGAGAGGCCCCGACACGGCCGGCAGTTGGAAACTGTGGCCTTCGGTGGGGCGAAACCGCGGGGGCGGTTGGGGCCCTCAGCCCACGCCCCTCATTCCGGCGCTGATGCCGCGGGGTGAGGGGGGAGGGCCTTGGCACCGCTAACCTACATCCCCAGGCCGGTTTTGCCAACAATATCCTTCCCGTTGCCGGGCGAGTTGCGTGCTGGAAAATGTGAAGATTTTACTTCTCGCTGATTTTTGTGCTATAGTTTCCAGAGATGTCCTCGTTGATGAACTGTCCGTCGGTATTACACAGGAGATCCCCGAGTGGGGTAGTAGACACGTGGAAAGGGGGTGAAAGCCGATACAGGAACGTGCAAATGTGGTGTTTTTCTCCTCTGTCGTCATGTGTTCACGTGATTTTTATCCGAACCATGGGGAGGCGTCGGGGAGCGGTATAGGCGCTAATGCCCATTGGTCGGATTCCCTGCTGACGTGCGTGAGGGGTTTGGCTCCGCCCCCGCGAACGCGGTTAGGCCCGATCAATGACCGAAGAGTTCTGTCTCCGGTGCCATCCCGACCTCATCCTATGGGAGCCCGAGGGAAATATGGCCAGTGTAACCTTTGAACACGTCACAAAACGGTTTGGTGATGTTATAGCCGTCAATGATTTGAGCCTTCACATTGAGGACAAGGAGTTCCTCGTCTTTGTAGGACCGTCGGGGTGTGGGAAGACGACCACCCTGCGTCTTCTGGCCGGTCTGGAGGAGTTGACTTCCGGCAACATTTACATTGGTGACCGCTTGGTCAATGACGTGCCTCCCAAGGACCGGGACATCGCGATGGTGTTTCAGTCGTACGCGCTGTATCCCCACATGAGCGTGTACGACAACATGGCCTTTGGCTTGAAGTTGCGCAAAGTCCCCAAGGACGAGATAGACCGCCGCGTTCACGAAGCGGCCCGTATTTTGGGCATCGAGCAGTTGCTGGACCGCAAACCCAAGCAACTGTCAGGTGGGCAGCGCCAGCGTGTTGCTGTGGGACGTGCCATTGTCCGGCAGCCTAAGGTCTTCTTGTTCGATGAGCCCCTTTCCAACCTGGACGCGAAATTGCGCGTGCAAACGCGGGCGGAATTGAGCAAACTTCATCAGCGCCTGGGAACCACGTTTATCTACGTGACCCATGACCAGGTCGAGGCCATGACCATGGCCACGCGCATCGCGGTCATGCGGGATGGCATCTTACAGCAGGTGGACACACCCCAGAACCTGTACGAACGACCGGGGAATGTCTTTGTCGCGGGGTTCATCGGGAGTCCCAGCATGAACTTCTTTGATGCTACGCTGGTGGAGGCGGATGGGAAGTTATTTGTGGACGGGGGCTCGTTCCGCCTGGAAGTCCCACCGGATAAGGCGGAGGTCTATCGCAAGTACAGGGGCAAGGAAGTTATCTTCGGGATTCGTCCTGAGGATATCCACGCGAAGCCCTATGTTCCGCCCGAGATCTTCCCCGGCGAAATGCGCGCCGAAGTGGAAGTGACCGAGTTGATGGGCAGTGAGATTTTCCTCTACTGTCTCACCGCGGATAAGAAGTCCTTTGTCGCCCGCGTGGACCCGCGCACACGGGCCCGCAGCGGCGACATTGTGGAACTGGTCGTTAACATGGATCACATGCACCTCTTCGATCCGAAGACGGAAAAGCGGCTGGAGTAAGGCATGGTGCACTTACTTTCTCGGAAGGGAGGCGACGAAGCGCGTCGCCTCCCTTCTTTTTGCTCCCTGGCACGCGACATGGTCCCTGTTCTCTTGGGACTGTTGGCCTTTTTACTCTACCTGCGAACGTTGGCCCCTGATGTCTTTGTTTCGGATTTTGCTGAGTTCCAGTACCTGCCCGCGGTGTTGGGCCTTCCCCACCCCAATGGGTTTCCCCTCTACATGCTTCTAGGTTGGGCCTGGTCTCACATTCCCTGGGGGAACTTGGCCTGGCGTATGAACTTGCTCTCCGCGGTGGGTGGAGGAATGGCCGTCGCCCTCACCGCGTACTTTGCCCGGCGGATGAGTGGCCGTGTTGCAGTGGGGGGACTGGCCGCGGGATTGCTCGCAGTTTCTCCCACCTTTTGGGGATATAGCCTCCTGGCCGAACGTTACACGTTGAACCTGGGTTTGCTGGTAGGGGCTTTACTGTGGGCGTGGTTGGCTGCTCAGGGGGAGCGAGTACAGCGGAATCTGGTACTCTCCGCGTTGTTCCTGGGGATGGGCCTGGCCGTTCATCCCAGTGATGCGTTGCTGTTGCCCTTCTGGTTGGCGTACCTGATTTGGCGAGTGCCTGAAATGCGTCGTTCCTGGCAGGTGTGGGGCAAGATGCTTTTGGCCGGGGTCCTCCCTAATCTCCTGTACCTCTACGTGCCCTGGCGTTGGGCCGCGTTTGCGTCGTGGCCGGTGTTGGCCGGGATCGGACGGTCGGCCGCGGTGTACAAGGGCCTGGTCCACGTGTGGTACGAACCCCCTCTGCGCTGGGATCTGGTGTGGTATTACATCACTGGGTTGGGGGGCTACGCCACAGGCCTCTTAGCGGGGGGATGGCGGCAGGCGTTTGTCCTCCTCAAGGATGTGTGGCCTTACTGGACCGCGGAGATTCATCCGCTGCTCTTCCTTTTGTCCCTGATAGGGGGAATTCGCCTCTGGCGACGGGATCGGGCTTTGACAGGGGTGCTGGCCGCGTTTGTTGTGTTTCTGACGCTGATGGTGGCCTACATTCAGCAGGGGAAGAACGACGCGTATTTGATGCCCGCGTTTTGGGTGGTGTTTTTTGCTGCTGGATTCGCTCTGGATGTACCGCCCTCTTTAGTTCGCTTACGCGTGCGTGTTCTGGCAGATCTCCTCTTGATTGTGTACGTTCTTGTGCTGCTCTTCTCCCGCTACCCGGATCGGGATTTAAGCCGACGGGTGGATATCCGTCGCTGGTGGGAAACGCTTTTGACCGAGCCTGTTGAGCAGGGCGCGGGGCTATTGGGCCATTGGAGTGATTTTACGCCCCTGTGGTACCTCCAGCAGACCGAACACGTGCGTCCTGACCTGTGGGGATTGTTTCCCCCCGATGAAGATGCGGTCATTCGGCCCTGGTTGAGCACGGGAACTCCCCTTTACCTGGCCGCGCCTACGCACGGTTGGGCTCCCCACCTGGACCGGGATTACACTCTGGTGCCGTGGGGATATTTGGTGCGTGTGGTGCCCCGGGACACCAACGTTTCCTGTATGGCTGGTCGTGAGCCCGACCTGCGGGTGGGTCCAGTAGCCATCGCCATCTTACGTGCCCCCCAGCGTTTGACGTCGGACCAGGGCGCGGTGTGGCATTTTTGCTGGCGCACAGAACGATCCCTGCCGCGCAACACTTTTGTGGATGTGCACCTGGAACCTCAGGGATCAGGTATGCCGCTGGACCTTTCCACGTCCCTTGTAGCACCCTGGTATCCTCAACATGATATCCCCGCGGGAACCGAGGGGTTGTCTGTGGTGCCTGCGCGAGTGCCGTTGGGGACGCCTGGAGGAAAGTACAAGGCAACGTTATCCTTCTTGCAGGTGGCTTCAGGGGGGGGCACACCCATTGCTGGGCTGCCTACAGTACCGTTGGGTGAGGTGATGGTAGAGCCTACGCGCACGTTTGTGAGGCACTGGCTTCCCCGGGAGACTGTCCCCCTGATCCCTCCCCGGGTGGGCCCTCTGACGTTGCGCGCCTGGTATCTCTCGGATCTCCCGGTGCGTCCGGGAGATCCCTTACGGTTGGAGTTGGTGTGGGAGGTGAGGGAAACACCGACGCGCGACCTTTCCCTGGCGGTGCGTTTCTGGGGACACGGGGGACGGGGGATGCTCGCGGGCCCGTACGCTTTGGTTGATCCCGCGCGTGGGGATCAGTGGCGGCCCGGCACGTTTGTGCGCACAGTACACGATGTGCGTGCCCCGCGCGGGGTGGGAGATCACTCGTACGCGGTGGAGATTCGAGTTTTGGCGGATGGGCAACGTTTGTCCTGGTTCCCCACCTTCCGTTGGTGGGTCGGACGGGTGCACGTGCACGACCGGCCTCATCAGTATTTGAAGACCCTGCCGTCCGATGTGCACGCGAGCGAGGCGGTGTGGGCGGACCTCGTCCGATTGCGCGGCTATCGGGTAGTGCCTGAGTCCGTTTCCCCTGGTGAACAGGTGACCGTGACGTTGTACTGGCAGGCCCTGGCCGAGATGGACCTCTCTTACAAGGTGTTTGTCCATCTGGTGGACAAGGAGGGACATCTTGTGGCCCAACACGATGGTGTGCCGGTGAACGGGACGTTGCCCACAGATTTGTGGGTTCCCGGGGAGGATATTGTGGATGAACACGTGATTTCCTTGCCCGCGGATGTTCCTCCGGGAACATATGAGGTGCGCGTGGGGCTGTACGACCCCCGGACTGGTGAGCGATTACCTTTGTCAGCCCCCTATTCCCCAGCAGATAGGGCCTGGGTGTTGGCTTCTGTGACCGTGAAGTAGACGAAACGAGCAGGGATGGGTAGAATGGGGGTGGTGGAGTCTGCGGAGAGAGGTGACCTTATGGACTTGGAATTTTGGCGGGATGTTGCAGTCGTGGTATTGGCTATAGAGGTGTTTGTGGCCACGTTGGTGCCCCTGGTTCTTTTCTTCTTTGGCATCAAGGGGATCCGTTATTTGGACCGGCAAACTCGGGTGTACGGTAAGGAGGCCCGTCATCAATGGCAACGGGTCCATCAGCGGGTTGCCGGGTTCACGCGCGTTGTGGAGTCCCCGTTCCGGGAGGTGGATAATATCTGGCGGGCTGTTCGTGAGATTCTGGGGGGAGAGTGATGAACAGTCGGGGGCGTGTGCTTGTGATGGGGGCGGTTGTCGGCGCGATTTTGGGTTTGATTACGGGGTACATTGTTGCGGATCGGTTGGAGGATCTCGAGCGCCGTGGCCGTTCGCCCCGGGTGCAGGCTAATTTGATGGAATGGTTGAAACTGGGGATGGCGTTTTTGGGGCTGGCGCGACGTTTGGCCGGTATGATTACCGGGTAGGGGGCATGTGAATGGCCAATTCCCGGTTGTGAGGCGCGCGGTTACTCGCGCGCTTGTTTTTTGTTCTCCCTCGGCCGCGCGGCCTTATCCGCGCGGGTGGGTTATGTGACGGCCTTGTTCGACCAGGCGAGCGAACCATCCCTGTGTTTCGGCGGTGGCCTGTGCGGGTTGTTCAGAGGCTTCACGCTCGTCCGCGAACAAGGGGTCGGTTAGGGTACGAAGTACTTGGGCCGCCTGTTGGAGTTCGGATCGGACCATCTCCCACAGTTCTTCGGGCAGTTGTTTTTCCTCATCGGACTCTAACGTGTGCTCTCTGTTTCCTTCACGTGTTTTCTCGTCCATGGTTATGTTCTCCTGCTTGCTGCCCTGATGCTGATGGTGAAGGAATGTGTTCCTCTTGGGTGTGTTCTACGGGTTCTGACGGTTCTCCCTCCGCGGGGGGCGCGGGTGGCGTAATCACGTGGGGTTCTTCCACGTGCTCGGCCGGGGGGAGGGCTTGTTCTGTTTCGTCCGATTCCTCAGTCGAGGGTGAGGTTTCGGGTAATGCTTTGGGTGGGCCTTGCAGGGCTTCGCGGGCTTCCTCCAGGGTGAGTGCCTGGTTGTACAGGGAGGAGAGGATAGGCGCGAGGGCCTGGGCTGGGAACCGTTGTCGTACAGGGATGGGGGCATTTTCCCAGTACGCGCGCAGGCGTTGGAAGTCCCAACGGGCAGTCACCAGGACTTCGGCTGTGCTGGTGCCTGCTTCGACGATGATTCCGTTGCCTTTGGCCGTGAGGCCGTGGGGCGCCATGAGTACGGAACGCCCTCGGTACGGTGGAGTATCCTCCTTGGCAAAGGGGTCGGGTCCTACGACAAAGGCCAACGCGGCAAATATTTGGTTGTCCGTCACACGTGCTTTGAGCCCTTCCCACAGGAGGTCAACCACGGTGGGCTCGGTGGTGGCCGCGAGCGCGATGAGCGCGTCCATTCCCTGGTATGCGAGGAGACGGCCGACTTCGGGGTACATGACCTCTTCGCCCATTACTATGCCCAGCCGGCCTACCGGGGTCTCAACCGTCTGCCAGCCCCGACCAGGCACAATCCACGCTTCTTCTCCCGCGTCCAGGAGGACTTTCGCGTGTTGGCCCAGGATGTCCCCGTCCGGCCCGAACACGGTGGTTATGTGTTGCATTTCGCGCGTTTCCACGTGACGGAAGTAGCCACTGCCCGCGACGACTGTCATCTTGTACTCGTACGCGAGGTCGGAAAACACGCGAACGTACTGTTCCCAGATGAAGTCGGGCATGTCCGTGAGCGCTTTGCGCAGTGTTTCGGCCATGTCTGCCCGGAGAAGCCGCGCGGTGTGTCGGAGCACGTTGCTGCGTGTGCGGTCCCACCAGGATGATCGACGGCGGGTGGGATCCGCCTTTTTGAGCAGGTTGGATCGGAAGTTCTCCACCAGCGGTGGTATGACCATGAGCGCGGTGCGCTCGGGGAAGACGAGCAGCCGGGCGTGTTTTTCCTCGGCCAGGCGAAAGAAGCGCTCAATATCGCGAGTGTACGCGTCCAGGGTTTCGTACAGGTGTAAGGATTGCTGGGCTACGGCTACAATGACTTCACGCATGGTTTCCTCGTTATATGTCAAATGGGTTATTGAGCGGTGAGCGCGTCACGCAGGGCCCGGATGTTTTCGGCCACCGGGGCTCGTTTGTTGTACACCGCGGATCCTGCGACGACTGCGGTTGCACCGGCTCGTACGACTTCTGCGATGTTGGTGGGTTTAACCCCCCCGTCCACCTCCAGTTCCACGTGAGAGAGCCCACGTTCGTCCAGAAGATGTCGTACACGGGCGATTTTGTTCGTGGTGGTGGGGATGTAGGCTTGGCCGCTGAAGCCGGGATTGACAGACATGACCAGTACAAGGTCCACGAAGGGCAGGATTTCCTCAATAGCGCTGATGGGTGTGGCCGGGTTCAGGGCGACGCCGGCCTTTTTCCCCAGGTTTTTGATTTGCTGGACTACGCTGTGCAGGTGCACGCACGCTTCCACGTGCACGGTGAGGATGTCGGCCCCCGCGTCGGCAAACGCGGGGATAAGTCGCTCGGGCGTCTCTATCATCAGGTGGACGTCTAAGGGAAGTCGGGTTACGGACCGAAGGGCCCGCACAATAAGGGGCCCAAACGTGAGGTTGGGGACGAATTGGCCGTCCATGACGTCCACGTGGATCCAGTCGGCGCCTCCTTGTTCCGCTTCCTGGATCTGCTCTCCCAGGCGGGTGAGATCTGCTGAGAGAAAGGAGGGTGAGATTTTCACGTGTGTGTTCATCGGGTTTTTACCTCCACACCTTCAGGTGTTCCTATGATAACAATATCTGCCATGTTGAGGAAAAGACCGTGTCCGACAATGCCCGGTCGTTCGTTTAGTGTATGGTCCAATTCGTCCGGATGTGGGATGCCGTCCTCAAAGTAGCACCAGACGAGGAAGTTTCCGTTGTCGGATCGCAATAGGCGACCGTGATCATCCCTGACCCATTTTACTCTACATCCCAGACTTTCCAACCAACGCGCGTGGGCTCCGGCTCCAAAGGGCAGGATTTCCACAGGAAGGGGCCCCCGTTCGCCCAATTTCTGGACGCGCTTACGCTGGTCCACTATGACGATGAACTGCTCTGCGTGGATGGCCACGATCTTTTCCCGCACGAGGGCATGGCCGCGGCCTTTGATGAGGTTGAGCCGGGGGTCTACTTCGTCCGCGCCGTCCACGGCCAAATCCAGGTGATATACGTCATCCAGGGTGGCCAATGGGATGCCCTCTGATCGGGCGTGGGCCGCGGTGCGTTCGGAGGTGGGCACCCCGACGATGTCGTGTAGTGTGCCCTCTCGCAGGGCACGCCCGAGGAGGGTGATGAAGTGGGCCGCGGTGGATCCTGTCCCCAAACCAATGCGCATGTGATCGCGAACGTATGTCAGCGCGTGGGCCGCGGCCCGTTGTTTCATGGTCTCAGTGTTCATGCGGGTTTCCTTCCTTCTGTCGTTTGCCGCGTACTGGGAGGAGGAAGAGGAGGCTGCGCGCTTCCGCGGCCAGTTGTTCGGCCACGCTGCCCAGGAGCACGCGTTCTAACGCGCCTCGACCTCGTGTGGTGCTCATCACCACATCGATGTCCTCTTCCTGGCTTACCCGCAGGATGGTCCGCGCGGGGTCGTAACCCAATACCAGGGGCCGAGCGTTGAGCCCCTCTTCACGGAGGACCTCCGCGATGCGTTCCAGGTACTGTTGTCCTTCGGTCACGGCAATGCGGCGCAGGTGCTCTACCACGTCCGCGATGGCGCCGTATCCTTCTGGCCGTGGTACCTCGGGAACGTAGAGGAGAATGATATCCACGTCGAAGAGGCCTTTAAGTCCGCGGACGTACGGGAGCACGTGTTCCGCGTTTTCGGAACCGTCCAGGGGGACAAGGACCCGAAGGAACGAGGGGTTTTGCACATGTCGTTCTGCTCCCGGCGGCATGATGAGAACCGGAATGTGGGTGATGTGCAGGATGTGACTGGCCGTGCTGGAGGACAGGAGTCGACGCCATCCCCGCCTGCCGTGGGTGCTGATGATCATCTGGTCCGCGTGAATCCGTCGCGCGACAGTGTCCAGGGTTTCGGCTACCGGGCCGCTCTCCACGAGGGTGTCCACGTCGCGCGCGTGCTGGATGCGTTGCGCGATCTGGCGCAGGTAGGCCAGGCGCTCTTCCTTGCTGGGGGCCCGACGTTCCTTTTCCAGCCCACCAATGACGGGAATGTGGTGGGGAACCAGCACGGAGACAAGGGTGACTTTGGCGTGGGTCCGTTCGGCCATTAAGTTCACCACGGGCAGCACGCGTTCGGAGTACTCGGTGCCGTCCAGGGGGACAAGGAGGTGTTGGGGCCGCATGGGTTCCCCGCGCCAGCCTTCCCCGGGTTTAGGTAGGGGCGGCCACGTGGGTTTGGGCAGTTGGGTGAGAATGGTACCCACTCCCAGGTCGGGCACTAAGGGAGTGCCCACACCCCACAGGGCTTCTTCCAGTTCGCCCAACCGTTCCTGCAAGGGGCTAGGAGGTCCTAGCCGGTTACGGAAGTAGGTGAATATCACATAAAGCAGGGGCACAAACAGGAAATACGTCCACGCGCCTTCGGTGAACCGCTCAGCAAAGATAATGACCGTAGCGAGGGAGGTCAGAAAGGCCGCGACAATGGTGCCCATAAGCGTCAGCCAGTGATCCCACGTGTGGGATTGGCGGAGTTCCCGTCGTAGACGTTTGGTGGCTGCCCAACCGGTCATGCTGAGGAGAATGAACACGCCGGCCGCGTAGATGGATAGGTAGGTTTCCTCACTGGTTCCCAGGAACAGGAAGCAGAAGGAGGCTATGGCGACTTCAATCCAAACGGGCATGTCCGCGACATCGTACTTGTTGCGTCGTCCCAGGATGGGCGGGATGTAGTGCCGATCCTTTAACCCCAGCGCCAGGTTTTGCAGGCCCTGCGCGCTGGCCGCGGACGCGGAGAGGAGCACCGCGATGCCCACAAGGGTCCCCAGGTAAGGGAGAGGGTCGGGCAGGAGTTTGTCCATGGTCTGGGTGAACACGGAGACGTGTTCGTTGGTGGGGTCAGATAGTTTGAAAATGGCCGGCCCTGTGATGAGCATGGTGGCGGATGTGGTGCCCATGATGATGAGCAAACTACCAAAGGCTTTACGACTTCGTTCTTCCGGGGTACCTTCGTACGCGGCCACCAGGTTAGCGAACACCTCGATGCCTGTCATCACGGCGAGAATTCGGGAGTACCCGGCCAGGGTGAAGTGGAGATAGGGTTCTATAAACGCTTTTAAGTGGATTGAGGGCAGGTGGAGTCCTATTTTCCAGATGGTGGCTATGTTCATTAGCCAGAGAAGGGCCAGCACCGCACCTGTTGCCGGTCCAAAGGCTCGAGCCGCCACCTTGGGCCCCAGGTTGACGAGCCAACCGGTCATCACGCTGAGCAGGATCGCGACAATAACCCGTCCGTTGAGGCCCAGGAGAATGGGTTCGTTGAGGATGGGAAGTCGGTCTGCAATGAAGGTGACCAGTGCGGCCATGCTGACCAGGAATGTCAGGGTGTATTCGATGAAGGTGATGCCCGCGTTGATCTTCACGGCCCAACCGCCGAATTCCTCTTCTGTGAGGCCGCTGCCACCGCTGCCGTCGGTCACCCAGCGCATGACCAGTCGGTACATGGCAGAGACCATGGCAATGGTGAGCACTACCAGCCAGACACTGGCCCCAAAGGTGATCTGGGCAACTCCGGCCACGACAATCAGTTTGAGAAAGGGGCCGAACACGTAGAGGGGCGATGTTGCGGGATCGCCTCCACCTGCAAGCGCGCCTTCAAAGGAGTTCGAGAGTTTTCGGGAGACTACGTGTGCCATTGGGATACATCCTTAACATCGTTGTCTTGTAATTCGCTTTGCCGCTTCGTCTGTTTCCGACAGTACGTGACACGGGTACATTGTTGTCCCTGTTCCCACGTTAACAAATACAGGTTACTATATTCAAAATTCCGAGGCAACTTCCATGAGAATGGTGGGCTAAACAGCGCGCGTTCGCCCCTTCCGGGTGGAGCGCCGGACAGCGCGGAGGGGGCGAACGCGTGGGGTCTCTACACGTGATGGCGCATTGCGGGATGGCGATCGCGGTGAAACGGCGGCTTGTTACTCATATCGTAACGCTTCAATGGGATTCAGGCCGGCGGCGCGACGAGCCGGATAAATGCCAAAGAAGAGTCCCACAGCGAGGGCAAAGCCCACGGCCAGGAAAATTGAACCCGGGGTGATTCGGGTAGTAAACATACCACTCATGCTCACCAGGTGGGAGACCGCAATCCCCAGGACAACGCCTAAAAGGCCTCCCAGGGTGCTGAGCAACACCGCCTCCACCAAAAATTGCAGTAAGATGTCCCGGTTGCGGGCTCCCACAGCCTTACGGATGCCGATTTCCCGGGTGCGTTCGGTGACGGAGACCAGCATGATGTTCATAATGCCGATTCCGCCAACGATCAGGCTGATGCCGGCTATCGCGCCCAGGAACACGGTTAGAATATCCGTTACTTCCTGGGTGGTTTCCAGGAAATCCTGTTGGGTTAACACTCGGAAGTCGTCCTCTTCCCCGCTCAGTATGTTGTGGCGCTGTCGCAGGAGTGCTGTTATGTCGGTTGTTACCTGGTCCACCAAGTCCTCGGATGCGACGGATACACTAATAACGTTCACTGTGTAGCCCGAGCCGAGGATGGTGCGTCCTCCCAGGTAGCGGAAACCCGTGTGAATGGGAATGTAGATCATGTCATCCTGTGTTCCTGCGGGGCCAAATCCCCCTTTGGGTTTTAGGACACCGATGACTGTGAAGGGCACATTGTGAATTTTTATGGTTTTTCCCACGGCTGGGGTATCGCCAAAGAGGTCCTCAGCTACGTTTGCCCCAAGCACGGCAACCCGCAATGCTTGGGTATTGTCCGATTCCCGGAAGAAAATGCCCATGGCAGGGATGACGTTGCGCACGTGGCGGTAGTCCGGCGTTGTGCCAACAACGCGGGTGTTCGTGTTCTGGTTTTGATACGTTACCTGGGCCACTCGGGAAATTTCGGGGGCGACCCCGACCACACCAGGGACCTGGCGCAATGCTTCCGCGTCCTCCAGGGTGAGGGAGGCAGCCGATGTGCTGGTGACCACGCCACTTTGTCGCACTTGTTGGGGCAGGATGAAAATAACGTTGGACCCCAGGCTTTGAATGCTTCCTAAGATGGTTGCCTGGGCTCCTTGCCCAATGCTAATTAACGCGACGACGGCCATTACGCCAATGATGATGCCCAACATGGTGAGCGTGGAGCGCAGTTTGTTGGCCACTAACACTCGTAAGGCAATGCGCACACTTTCCAGGAGTTTCATCTTTACCTCCCCGGATATTCCGTAGCAGCACAGGGCTGTCGGGTGTCAGATGTCCCCTTGAGGTCAGGACATCTGTACGGTTTTTTGGTTATCGTGCATTTCTTCTATTAACCCATCACGAATGTGGATAACGCGTTGAGCATGGGCTGCAATGCTCGGTTCGTGGGTAACCATGATGATGGTCAGTCCTTGTTCCTCGTGCAGGTGGTGGAACAGGCGCATAATTTCCTCGCCGGTGGCTGTGTCCAGGTTGCCCGTGGGCTCATCCGCCAGCAGAATTGCTGGGTGAGTGGCTAACGCGCGAGCGATGGCGACGCGTTGTTGTTGCCCTCCAGAAAGTTCTGTGGGGAGATGGTGCATTCGTTCCCCTAACCCCACTTGTTCCAACAGGGTTGCCGCGCGCTGCCGTCGTTCACGGCCAGAGATACCCGCATAGATGAGGGGGAGTTCTACTTGCTCGAGCGCAGGCGTCCGCGGCAAGAGGTTGAAGGTCTGGAACACAAATCCTACCCGCTGATTGCGCACTCGGGCCAACTCGGTTTCGCTTAGGCGACTTACATCTTCACCCGCCAGGATGTAACGGCCTGTAGTCGGTGTGTCCAGACAACCGATGATGTTCATCAATGTGGATTTGCCGGAACCTGACGGGCCCATAATGGCTACAAATTCGCCTTGCTCCACGTGCATTGTTATCCCGCGCAGCGCGTGGACTTCTATTTCTCCGATGCGGTATATTTTGGTCACGTTTTCCAGGTCGATCATTGTCTTCCTCCAGGCCGGATGCCTCGCTGTCCACCGGTGGGGGGTCTCAACAGGGCTGGGGGAAGGCCCTCCTTTTTCCCTTCTCCTCGGCCTGTCCGGGTTGGGCTGGTGCTTGGTACGATAATACGGTCGCCCTCCTTTAAGTCCCCTTCGACTTCGACCAGCATGTTGTTCGTGTCTCCTACCTTGACGTAGACTTTTTTGATGGAACCATCGCTTTGTAACACTTCCACGTAATCGCCCTGGGTGTCACTGCGCAGGGCCAACAAGGGAACCAGAAGGGCTTCCTCATCCCGGCCTACGCTAATGCGCGCGGTGACGGTCATCTTGGCCTTTAAGGGGATGTCGGTGGGTTCCAGGTCGACCCGTACCCGGTAGGTGACCACGCCCTGGATCGATTGGCCCACTGGACTGATGTACGTCACTTCCCCGTGCAGAACCTGTTCGGGATACGCGTCCAGGGTGAGAAACACGGGTTGTCCAACGTGGATTTTGCCAATCTCCACTTCGTTCACTTGGATGTCCACGTAGAAGCGGCTGGTGTCCAGGAGGACGATGCCTGGCCCGTTGGGGCTCACGCTGTCCCCTATGTCAAACCCGATACTCCCTACAATGCCGTCAAATGGGGCGGTGAGGCGGGCTTTCTCGAGGTGACGCTTGGCTTGTTCGAGGGCAATGCGTGCCTGTTCCACTCGGGCTTCGGCCTGGGCCAGGGATTCTTCGGTGGGGCCCCGGAGGAGTTTGGCCAGGTTGGCCTCAGCCTGGGCAACTTTGGCCTCCGCTGCTGCAATGTCCGCGTCTGTAGGGCTCTCCTTTAAGCGAGCCAGGGTGGCTTCCGCGTTGCGCACCTTTGCCAGTGCGGCCGCGATCTGTTCCTCTGTTGGGGGTTCCTGGGCCTGCTCGTAGGCCAGTTCTGCCAATTTGACCGCGATCTCCGCGTTTCCTACCTGGGCTTTGGCGCTTTCGCACTGATCCCAGAACGCGGGGTTGTGTTCGGCTTTTCCGCAAACACTGTCCCGGTTAACCTGGGCACTCCAAAGGCTGTTCTTGGCCTGTTCCACTTTGAGTTTCGCTTGCTCTATCTCTTCCGGGTCAGGACGGGAGAGCAAGCGTTGATACGCTTCGAGCGCGGATTGTAGGGAGGCTTCAGCGGCTGCCAGGTCTTCCTCGCGCGTTCCCGCTTTCACTTGTTCCAGACTTGCTTGGGCCTGTTTTAAGGAGGCTTGGGCCGCGGCCACATCCTCGGCTGTGGGGGTGGCCTTTAAGGCTGCCAGTGCGGCTTCCTGGCTGCGCAAAGATTGTTCCGCGTTGCGGACCTGTAACTCCAGGTCTCTGGTGTCCAACTCTGCCAGCAGGGTCCCCGCGGTGACGTTTTCCCCTTCCTCCACGTGGATGGCCGCGACCGTACCACTGGTGTCAAATGTGAGGGTTTGTTGTCGCGCCGCGGAGAGGTTACCGGTCGCCTCGACCATCATGTTCAGCCGTCCGCGACGTACTGGTACGGTGCGCACGGCCTCAGGCGAGACCGTTGAAGTTTTTGCTCCGGATAGGGGGAGCCGATATCCCCATTGACGGTATCCAACGTAAGCCATTACCGCCAGCACCAGAATAATGAGTATAGCGAGCAATGTTCGTCGAGACATCGTGTGAATCCTCCTCTTCTGTGAGGATGTGCAGGTTCCAGCCATGCGAATCATCAGACCGGGTGCGTACAGGAGCGCCAATACCCCATAAGCCCGCGAGGGTCACATTACCTGACCAACAGGATGGGTTGGACAGTGTTCACCAGCAACGCGCGGGCATTTTCGCCTCCTCGCCCCTTACACGGTAGTACGCCTGGGGAACTGTGGGTGTTTCAGTAAATGGTGGGAGACACGCAATCGGGGGACGCCTGAACGCCGCAGGGGGCACGGCCTGGGTGTCGAGCGCTAGGGCAGGTCGTCGATGTACACACGAGGCGAAATGCTGGCATTTTGCTGCCCATGTTCGCGTTCTGAACGCGGCATTCCCATCCTCTTGGGCTCTGATGGTTTTGTCCTCACCGTCAGGTGATGCTATAATGTAACGGAGGCAGTTCATTCTCCTCCCAGGACCTGCGTAGTATCCCAACACGGCCAAGGGGGCCCGGAAGTGTTTTCGAATGTGTCATGCCAATGGCGGCGTGAGTTTGTCGAGATAGCGGATATTCACCTTTTGGTTGTTCGTTGCTTGCGCGTCCTTGTGGCGGCGCATATTCCAGGGCACTCACAGATGTGAGTGCCCTTTTTATTTGCATTGCATCTCAGACAAGGAGGTCTGACCCATGCCTAAGAAGCAGAAGCGTCCTTCGGATGAGTTGAGTGATGAGCAACTTTTTGAGATGTACTATTACATGGTCCTCAGCCGTAAACTGGATGAGCGCATGTGGGTACTTAACCGTCAGGGGAAGGCGCCTTTCCACATCTCCGGTATCGGCCACGAGGCCATCCAGGTGGCTCAGGGCTTTGCCATGCGCAAGGGCCACGATTGGTACTTCCCCCACTATCGAGACATCGCGACGTGTCTCATTCTGGGCGTGACGCCCCGCCACATGATGCTGGCGCTCATGGGCAAGGAGGGTGATATCTTCAGCCGGGGGCGCCAGATGCCCGAACATTTCAGTTATAAGCCCGCGAAGATCGTTTCTGTGTCCAGTCCCGTGGCGACAGCCATCCCTCAAGCCGCGGGCACCGCGCTGGCCTCTAAACTTCAGGGTAAGGACGAGGTGACTATTGTTGGGTTTGGCGAGGGGGCAACCAGTGAGGGAGACTTCCACGAGGGCCTGAACTGGGCCGGCATCCACAAACTGCCCATCGTCTTTGTTTGTCAGAACAACCAGTACGCGATCTCTGTCCACGTGAGCAAGCAGATGGCTGTGGAGAACGTTGCGGACCGCGCGGTGGCTTACGGCATCCGCGGGGTGGTCGTGGACGGTAACGACGTGCTCGCGTCCTACGATGTGATGAAAGAGGCCATCGAACGTGCACGCCGCGGGGAAGGTCCCACCCTGGTGGAGGCCAAGACCTACCGCCCTGTGCCCCATTCCACCGCGGACGATGACCGCTCCTACCGCTCTCGGGAGGAGGTGGAAGCGTGGAAGAAGCGGGATCCCATTCTCCTCTTTGAGAAGGTGCTTATGGATCGGGGCCTTTTGGATGATGCTAAGAAGCAAGAGGTGCTGGATCGGGTTATGGCCGAGGTGGATGACGCGGTGGAATACGCGTTGAACCAGCCTTATCCGCCCATTGAATCCGCGGCCGAGGGCGTGTTCGCGGATTCTCCTCTGGTTAAGTGGCCGGGGAAACCATAAGGCCACTCATGCGTGACACTTCAGCAACGAGTCAACGCTGATTCCTTACTCACGGAGGTCATTATGGCGATTAAGACCAACTTGCAGGCAGTACGGGATACTTTGATGGAGATCATGGAACGTTACGACAATGTGGTCGTAATGGGCGAGGATGTGGGACCGCGCGGTGGGGTGTTCCAGGCGACGCGTGGGTTGTACGAGAAGTTCGGTCCTGAGCGAGTGATCGATACGCCTTTGGCCGAGTTGTCCATTGTGGCTGTGGCCATTGGCATGGCCTTGAACGGCTATCACCCCATCGCGGAGATTCAGTTCGCGGATTTTATCTTTCCCGCGTTCAACCAGATTGTGAACGAGGCCGCGCGCTATCGGTACCGTTCCAATGGGGAGTGGCCCGTCCCCCTGATCATTCGCGCGCCGTATGGCGGCGGGGTAAGCGGTGGGTTGTACCATTCCCAGTCCGTGGAGGCTTTTTTCGCTCACGTGCCTGGCCTCTACGTTCTGGCTCCTTCCACACCTAGGGACATCGTGGGCCTGCTGCGTGCCGCGATCCAGGTTCCAGACCCTGTGCTCTTCTTTGAGCACAAGCGGCTGTACGGCCTGGTCAAGGGGGAGGTTCCTGACGAGTACTACGAAATCCGCCTGGGTGAAGCGGATGTTAAGCGGCAAGGGGACGACATTACCGTGGTCGCATACGGCCTGGCCCTGCACGAGGCCATCAAAGCCGCGGACAAACTGTCAGAACAGGAAGGGATCGAGGCGGAGATCATCGACTTGCGCTCCCTGGTCCCCCTGGACCTGGACACCATTTACGAGTCCCTGCGCAAGACGGGTAAGGTCCTCATTGTGCACGAGGACAACCAGACAGGCGGCTGGGGCGCGGAGATCGCGGCTCGCATCGCGGAGGAGATGTTTGATTGGTTAGACGCGCCTGTGATGCGTTTGGCTGGGCCGGATGTGCCAGCCACACCGTATAGTCCACCCTTGGAGAAGTGGTTCCTGCCCACGGCCGACAAGATCGAGGTTAAGATGCGCGAATTAGCGGAATATTGAGGTGATTACTCACGCATGATCATCCCTGGCGAAGGAGGTTGCTCGTGGCAATACTGGTACCTATGCCCCAGTTAGGGGAATCGGTGGTCGAGGGAACGATAAATCGCTGGTTGAAGAAGGAGGGGGATCCTGTCGAAAAACTGGAACCCCTGCTAGAGGTGGCATCGGAGAAGGTGGATACAGAAATCCCCGCGCCCGCGTCGGGCGTGTTACTTAAGATTCTGGTCCCCGAAGGGGAAACGGTGGAGGCGGGGACGGTCATCGCGATCATTGGCCAGCCTGGCGAGCCCATCCCCACCAATATCCCGAAGAAGGTGGACTTGCACGCGGTGGGCGCGCACGAGATCACCGCGGAAGCCCCCGCGGAGCCCGCTCCCGCGGCTGAGGCTCCCAAGGCCGAGGCGGAGAAGCCCGATGGAAAGCGTCGCCGCCGAGGCCCCAAGGTCACGCCGGTGGTCGCGCGCATGGCCGCGGAGTACGGCATTGACCTTTCCAAGGTTAAAGGTACGGGCAAGGGCGGCCGGGTGACTAAAAAGGACTTGGAGGCCTACATCAAACAGATGGAAGCGGCCAAAGCCGCGGCTCCGCCTCCCCCACCGCCTGCGGAGGAACTCCCCCCGTGGGAGCAGCCCGGATCCGGGCAACTCTTCCAGCCTTCGAAGTGGGAGGAAGAGGAGGAACGGCCGCCCGCAGTGGAGAAGCCCAAACCTGCAGCACCTCCGCCACCTCCTGCCGCGCCGCGTCCCGCGGCTGGTGAGGAGGAGGTGGTTGTTCCTCTCACCCGGATGCGTCGAGCCATTGCGGAGCACATGAGCCGCAGTGTTCTCACATCCCCGCGCGCGGCTACCTTTATGGAGGCCGACCTCTCCCGAGTGCTCGCGCATCGGGAGAAGCACAAGGCCGCGTTCGCGGAACGGGGCGTGCGTCTCACCTTGACCCCTTACTTCATCATGGCAACGATCGCGGGGCTCAAGGCTGTGCCCGAGGCCAACGCCATTTTCCGGGATGATGCCATTGTCCTCAAGAAGTACTACCACATCGGTATGGCCGTGGCCGTGCCTGATGGACTGGTCGTGCCAGTCATCCGCCACGCGGATGAGTACAGTCTGCTGGGGCTGGCGCGCAAGGTCAATGATGTGGCCGAGCGGGCTCGAGCGGGCAAACTCCTGCCCGATGAACTCTCGGGGAGCACCTTCAGCATTACCAACCACGGTGTGTTCGGCAGTCTCTTTGGCTTGCCCATTATCAACCAGCCCAACGTGGGCATCCTGGGCTTTGGCGCCATCCAGAAGCGCGTGGTCGTCATTGAAGATGCCATTGCCATTCGACCTATGATATACTTATCCTTCGTGTTCGACCATCGTGTGCTGGACGGCGCGGCGGCGGATAAGTTCTTAGCAACGGTGAAGAAAACTCTGGAGGAGTGGGAAGAGTAGCAGGTGGCGAGTAGGAGCAATGGTCGGGCTGTGAGGAATACGTAAAGGGGGCGGAAAGGCTGGGTGGGTGACCTGTCCACCCGCCTTCTTCGCCACCCTTTCCCTGGTATCCGTTCATTGCTATGTGTGGCTCGTCACCTGTCACCCATTACCTATGACTCTATCCGCGTTTCAGGAGACTGTCGAACGCTATTATCAGCGGAATTTCATCGCGGGGTTGGTGCACGGGGTGTTCTTCCGAGTGTCTGCCGCGCTGGTGGACACGAACACGGTGCTCCCCGCGTTTATCAGCGCGCTCACGGGTTCAGAAGTGGCCGTGGGCGTTATCGCGTCCTTCATTGGGCTGGGAAGTGTCCTGCCTGAGTTGTTCGCGGCCTACTGGGTGGAGGGGAAGCCGCGCAAAAAGCCCATCCTGCTGGGGGTCATCACTATCCGCTGGATTTCCTGGGTGGTGCTGGCCTGGTTGACATATGCCTATGGGCTGAGCCACCCTTACCTGGTGCTGACCGCGTTCGCGACGTTGGTCCTCACTTTCTCCCTGGCGGGCGGCGTGGGGTCTGTGGTGTACGGTGACATTTTCGCCCGCGCCATTCCCGCGGAACGACGGGGGCGCTTTGCCGCGTGGAAGAACTTGATTGGCTTCGCGCTGGCCATTGCCTCGGGGATGTTGGTGAAGGCCGTGCTGCAAGACCAGGTGCGGTTTCCCTTTCCCAAGAATTACGCGTTTCTCTTCGCGCTGAGCGGGGTTACTTTGGGGATCGCGTTTACTGGCTTCGCGCTCATCCAGGAGCCCGTGTATCCCATCCAGCGGCCGGTTTCATCCCTGCGGGAGATGGTTGCCCGTTTTCGGACGCTGTTCCGCTCCAGCCGAGATTTTCAATATTTGCTGGTGGCCCAGGCTTTGTTTGTTATCGGTGCGGCCCTGGCGCCCTTTTATGTGGTGTACGCGCGGCAGGAACTGCACGTGCCCGCGGGCATGGTGGGGGTGTTCCTCTCTGCGCAGATGATCGGCGCGGCCCTCTCCAACCTGTTGTGGGGCTGGCTGGGAGACCGTTACGGGAATCGGGTGGTGTTATTGGGGGTGGCCATCAGCGGAATGGCCGCGGCTGTCCTGGCGCTGGTGACGCCGCTCGTGGCCGCGGAGTTGTTCTTCCTGGTTTTTCTGATGCTGGGAGCGACTATGAGCGGAATGGGCATTGGCTACGGCAACATCTTGCTGGAGATGGCCCCTACGGAGGTCATGCCCACGTGCATCGCGCTGCGGGATACGGTGATGGCGCCCTTCACCCTGGTGCCCATTGGCGTGGGTGCGTTCGTGCAGCGGGTGCCGTACCAGTGGGGTTTCGCCCTGGGCGGCCTGTTCATGTTCTTGAGCCTTGTGGCCACCTGGCGCCTGCGGGATCCGCGCCATCATCCCGACGCGGGATGCCAGATTTGACAATGAGGCCTGTCCAGGCCGTCCCGC
>CAYOAZ010000062.1:0-68497 GCA_964402285.1 uncultured Anaerolineae bacterium
GAGGGTGTAGTCGAGGAACTGGCGGAAGCGCAGAAGCGCACGGAGGAGCGTCTAACTCGGCTAGAGGGTGTAGTTGAGGAACTGGCAGAGGCACAAAAGCGGACGTACGAAGAAGTGCAGGAATTGAAAAAGCATTATCGGGCCCTGTCCAACATCATTGGGGCGGATTTAGAAGTTGACGCTGAGGAGATGCTTTCTTGGGTGTTGCGTGAGCGTGGGTACACGATTTTGGAACAAGGATTCATTGAAGATACCAACGGTGATGTTGATGTGGTGATGCGAGTCCGAGATCCTGAGGGCAGAGAGTACTGGGCATTGGTCGAGGCAAAGGCGCGTTTGCGACGTAAGGAATATCTTCGATGGGTGCGCCAATTGAATGATCCATCCTACATCCAAAAATTGCGTTCGTTGGGTATTGAACCTCCGTGGTTGGGGTACATGTTTGGCTTGCGTGTTTACAGGGATGTGTTGTCACTGGCTCCGGAGCACGGGGTGGGCATTTTGGATGTTCATGGGGAGCGAGTCCGTGCTCGACCTCTTTCTCCGTGAGTTCGTACTTTTAGATTAGACGTGGCAGAGTGTGCCCTGGGTTGGTGAGCCATTGGTCCAATCAGCCCAGGGCTTTCCTTTACGATTTTCAGGCACACTTATATTTCAGGAGCAGACAGTGGCCATTATTGATACCTGGGAGCATTACCTTCACAATTATGACGAGGGGTTAGGTCTTGTTTACGAGCGGTTTGTCTTGAACGATTTTCTGTTACGCCTACGGGAGAAGTACCGTATCACCTCTGTTTTGGAAGCCCCCCTGTTCGGAATGGCCGGTGTATCGGGTATCAACAGCGTGGCTTTGGCTTCTCAGGGATGTGAGGTTACTTTGGTGGACGATAACCCCGTACGTCTTCGCGGGGTTCGGCGGATATGGCAGGAACTCGCTCTGCCCGCTGACATGGTATTGGTGCGGGATTGGGGAACTTTGCCCTTCTCAGGCCGTACTTTTGACCTGGCTTGGGAGTGGGCAGGCTTATGGTTTCTACCTGATCCGGCGGGGTTGTTACGGGAATTGGTTCGGGTGAGCCGAAAGGTTGTTTTTGTGGCGATGCCGAATCGGTGGCAAGTAGGATACTTGCTGCGACGATTTTTCCTGGATAAGGACTTTTTTCAGCACGTCGACGAGTCATGGGCGGACATGAAGCGGATTCGACAAGTGTTAGAAAACGCGGGTGTGCGTGTAGTCGAAGAAGGGGTGTTAGATGTACCTCCGTGGCCAGATACGGTGATGCCGGCCCGGGAGGTGTTAAAGCGTTTGGGAATTCGCTCTCGTCGTTTGGAGGCTCGTTTTAGTGGGGAGGGGTGGCGGTGGTCGACTATGGACTATTACTTGGGCCGCGCTCCTGATTTGTATGAGCGTGTTATGCGTTATGCGTGGTTAGATAGAGCACCTCTGCCGTGGCGCCTTAAAGCTGTGTGGGCCCATCATCGGTACATTGTAGGTCTTGTGTAGAGGGGGGGCTGAGCGCCGGAGCGTGCAGGACTGTACTCCGGCGCTCCTTGTTGTCGCGATTACGCGATGCCGGCCAGGCGTCGTCCCTCTTCCAGCAACTCGTCCACCTTGTCCTTGTGAGTTGTCTCGCAGTAAACCCGGATAAGGGGTTCCGTGCCAGAGAAACGCACGAGCAGCCAGCCGCCGTCCTCTAAAACGAATTTATACCCGTCGATAGTTACCTTGTCCACGACTTTCAAACCGGCCAAGGTTTTGGGTTGAGCAGCCTCTAGCCGCTTGCGAGCCTCTTCTTTCACCCAGTGGCTTTCTAAGGGCGTGTCAATACGCTTATAATAGAACTCCGCGCCTACTTCTTCAAAGAGCATTTGCAGGAGTTCCGTGGGCTTCTTACCCGTTTGAACCATGAAATCCAGGAGGTACAGTCCGGCGAGAATGCCGTCGCGTTCGGGTACGTGGCCGCGGAACGCGTATCCGCCTGACTCCTCTCCGCCGAGCATCGCGTTCACTTCCAGCATCTTAGGGGCTACATACTTAAAGCCTACGCCCGTGTGATAGACGGGCACACCGTACTTCTTGCCCAGGATATCCAGCATGGACGTGGTGGAGAGGGTTTTGACAATGGGACCTCGTTCTCCCCGGATCTTGAGGAAATAAAGAGCCAGGAGACCGTAAACTCGCAACTGGTCAACGAATTGTCCGTTTTCATCCCCAAATCCAACCCGGTCCGCGTCCCCATCGGTAATGAGATGGGCATCCGCGGCGATGCGTTTAGCATAGGCTAAACCTGCATCCACGTTGGGTGGAATGGGTTCGGGGCGGCGCATTTCCGGGAAAATAGGATTGCGCTCGCTGTGGATTTCGTGAATTTGTGTGCTCCCTCCTTCCAGGATGCGGGCGAACCAACCTGCCCCATTGCCCCACATGGGGTCTACGGAGATGTTAAGTCCGGCCTGCTTAATGGGTTCCACATCTATGAGATCTTTCAAATGTTCGAGATATGCCGGTGCGGGATCAAAACGGCGCAGCATACCGGTCGCTTCGGCAATGGTGGCAGGCACCCGTTTAACATCCCGCATGTCATCCGGGATGCGGGCTTCAATCTCCCGTAGGCCTTCAGGGCTAATGGCACCGCCGTGTTCATCGCGCACCTTGAAGCCATCATCTGTAGGCGGGTTGTGGCTAGCCGTAATATTCACCGCGCCCAACGCGTTTTTGGCAACGACGCTGTAGGAGATAACCGGCGTAGGTGTAGCGGTCTGAGTGAGCCACACAGGAATGCCGTTGCCCACCAGTACTTCGGCCACTGCCTCCGCGAAGTGTTCAGAACTGAAGCGTCGATCATATCCCACGACAACGCCTCGGGCAATGTCTTTTGGATTTAGGGTGAAATCCAGCAAGTATTGGGCAAATCCCTGCGCACAACGCCGCACGTTGTCGTAGGTGTAGTCCTCACCAATCTTGCCTCGCCAACCGTCTGTACCGAATTTAATCTGTATCACAGGGGCACCTCCATTATGTAAGTTCGATGGATTAAAAATATTCGATGGCAGCTTAACGGTTCAAATGAGCGATTCCTTACGGTATGTTGAAAGCCGGGAAATTGACGGGTTTCTCTCCCCGAATTTCCCGTTGCAGATTTTCCATATCTGCATCGACCATAAGTTTGACGAGTTCTTCAAAGCTAACAGTGGGTTTCCAACCCAATTTACGGTGGGCCTTACTGGCATCGCCCACCAACAGGTCTACTTCTGCTGGGCGGTAGAACCGCGGATCCTGCACTACAAAGTCTCGGTAATCCAGTCCCAAGTATCCAAACGCGATTTCGCACAGTTCACGCACGGAATGAGTTTCTCCCGTCGCGATAACATAATCTTCAGGCTCGTCTTGTTGAAGCATTAGCCACATGGCCTGTACATAGTCAGGTGCGTAGCCCCAATCCCGTCTTGCTTCCAGGTTTCCCAGGCGTAATTCCTTGGCCAGTCCCAACTTAATCTTGGCAGCACCGTGGGTTACCTTATGGGTAACGAATTCCAATCCTCGTCGTGGGCTCTCGTGGTTGAAGAGGATGCCCGAGACTGCAAAAAGTCCGTAGGATTCCCGGTAGTTCACGGTGATCCAGTGACCGTAGACCTTTGCCACACCGTAAGGACTGCGCGGGTAGAAGGGAGTGTTTTCGTTCTGAGGCACCTCGCGGACCTTGCCAAACATCTCCGAGGAACTGGCCTGGTAGAACTTAGCGTCGGGCTTTACCAGGCGGATGGCTTCCAGGATGCGTGTAACACCTAGCGCTGTGAACTCACCGGTAAGTACAGGTTGCTTCCATGAGGTAGGCACAAAGGACTGTGCGGCCAGGTTGTACACTTCATCCGGTTGGTATTCCTCAATGATGGCCATGAGTGAGGTTTGGTCTAGTAGGTCTCCCTGCACAATGGTGATTTTATCCTGATAGTGGTAAATTCGGTCAAAGTTGACGGTGCTGGTCCGGCGCACCATGCCAATGACCTCATACCCTTTTTCCAGTAAAAATTCGGCCAAATACGACCCGTCTTGACCTGTCACTCCGGTAATTAACGCTCGTGGCATCGCCTACGCCTCCTTACATGCGGCTTACGTATTCCAGTTGTAACGTCGAATTTTGTGTACACATCGACTTCTTTCCCCCGCGGTCCTTGTTGGTATCTACTCTCCTGCCTGCACCCGTTGTCGCCAATCTTCCAGTGTATCTAATACAGACGTCTCAAAGGGAATAACGGGTTCCCAACCGGTGTGGGAACGCAACTTCCCCGCGTCACAACGTACTTCAGGCACGTCACTCGGTCGGAGGCGTTTCGGATCCACCTCCACCCGAATAGGCACTCGGCTAGCCTGGAGGAGGATGTCGAGAATTTCTTGAATAGCGTGCGATTCTCCCCGGCCCACGTTATAAGCCTCTCCGACGTGGCCTTGAGTAACGGCCAGGTAATAGGCTCGAGCTACATCTCGCACATCTGTGAAATCTCGTCGTGCGCTTAGATTGCCCACTCGGATGACCGGCTCTTGCAAGCCCGCCTCGATGCGGGCCACCTGACTAGCAAAGTCCGCGCACACGAATCCTTGACTCTGCCGAGGGCCAATGTGGTTAAAAGGACGTACTCGCACCACGGGTAAGTCAAAGGCCAGATTGTACTGCAGTCCCATTAAGTCCTGAGCGGCTTTGGAGACCCCGTATGGAGTCACTGGTTGAAATGGATGCGTTTCATCCACGGGCAAACGCACAGGTTTGCCATACGCTTCGTTGGAGCCCACAATGAGAACCTTGGCCCGTTGTTTGGTGGTAACCAGGGCCTCCAGCAAAGAGAGTTGGGCCCGCAAATTCGCTTCATACGTCTGCCAGGGATGGTGCCAGGAGGCTCCCACACGCGCGTCCGCGGCCAGATGAAAGACCAGGTCCGGTCGGATATCGTCGATCATACGGGATGTTGCCACCTGATTTGTTAAATCACATGTGACCAGGTGAATTCGGCCTTGAAGGTGGGCCACGCGCCACCGGGTGCGGCGCACCACACCCCAGACCTCGTAATCCGTGTGTGTGACCAGGTAATCGGCCAGGTGACTGCCCGCAAACCCGGCTACGCCTGTAATGAGAACCCTCACTTGTGCCCCTTTTGTGTTGGGAATTTGGTTGAAGGCCCTGATTTCAGCGGGTATTCGCGAAACTGAAATCGGTTTTTGTAAGTATATACGGAAGAGGCTAACGGGACCAAACAAGCCTGGATGCTGGGCTCTGGTCTCCATCATTTCTCCACAATTCGTGCGCAGCCTATTCACACTCTTTTGCTATCCTGCCAGTGGAGGTAAACAACACTCAGGCAGGGAGGTGCTTAATGCGAGGACGACGTGGTTGGGGACGTGGGCCGTACGGCCCGGTGTTTCGGCCTCGGCCGTTCTTCTGGGGCAGGGGCCCCTGGCGACGTTGGGGGTGCATGGGCTGTCTCTTTCCGTTTCTCCTGAGCATCGGAGGATTTCTATTGATTTTGACGAGATTATTGTAGAATTCGGGACATAAGAGAGGGCCTACTGAGGGGAAGAGATGGGATGATGGGGAACTTTGCGGAGGCTTTTAGTTGTCACTCGGGCGGGGGAGGGCGTGGTTATGAGCAAGCGAATCTTAGTAGTGGATGATGATAAGCAAATTGTACGCGTTCTCAAAGCCTATTTAGAACAGGAAGGCTTTCGGGTTTTGACGGCTTACGATGGGGAAATGGCCTTGCACATCATCCGCAGTGAAAAACCGGATTTAGTGGTTCTGGATTTGATGCTTCCCAAGCGGGATGGTTGGGACATCACTCGCATTATGCGATCTGATCCCACCCTGGCCTCCATTCCTATTATTATGCTCACCGCGCGCGTTGAGGACACGGATAAAATTGTGGGCCTGGAGTTAGGCGCAGATGACTATGTTACCAAACCCTTTAACCCGCGCGAAGTTGTAGCGCGCGTGCGGGCCGTCCTTCGTCGGGCTCGGGGGGAGGCGGTTCCCCGCCCCAAGGTTTTGGAAGTGGGGGACATTCGTATGGACTTGGATACTCGCGAAGTGACAGTACGGGGAGAACCTGTGGATCTTACCCCGACCGAGTTCACCCTTCTGGAAGCGTTCATGCAGAATCCTGGTCACGCGTTCACCCGATTGGAACTTATCGAGAAAGCGTTGGGGTACGCGTATGAAGGCATGGAGCGGACCATTGACAGTCATATCAAGAACTTGCGTCGAAAAATTGAGCCTGATCCAAAGAACCCCACATACATTGAAACGGTGTACGGCGTAGGGTACCGAATGAGGAAAAATCCATGAATCGGCTCTGGGTGCGTATTGCTTTATCGTTCACTGCGACGATTATCCTGCTCATCGCGTTGGTTGCGGTGTGGAGTGCGCACTCCACGAACACCGCGTTTCGGGGATATTTGGCTCGTAGTATGGCCGAAGAGCGACCTGCTCTGGCACGCACCCTGGCCGAGTACTACCAAGAACACGGTTCATGGGACGGAGTGGCCGCAGTGCTCCCCAACACAGTAGGGCGTCACGGGGGGCGTGGGCATCCTCCTCGGGTCATCTTAGCAGATGCAGAAGGGCAGGTCGTGGTAGGGTCGGCGGATGTCCCATCGGGTACGCGCATTGACGCGCGTACCCTACGGGAGGCAGTACCAATTCAAGTGGATGGCCAGGTTGTTGGGTACCTCATCTTTATTCCTCCGGGAATGCAGGATAATCGGTTACCCGAACACGCGCGGGCGTTCCTCACAAATGTGCAGCGTACATTGCTTTTCACCGGCATCCTCGCGGTCCTTGTTGGGACGGTGGTGGCCATTGTTATTAGCCGGACGGCTACGGCCCCTTTGCAGCGATTGGTGGCCGCTGCCCGGGCCATTGGTCATGGGGATTTTGACCGTCGAGTGCCGGAAGAGGGGCCTGAGGAAATTGCCGAAGTCGCTCGTGCGTTTAACGAGATGGCGCGTCGCTTAAAGCAGGCAGAGGAGACTGAGCGTCAAATGCTTGCGGACATTGCCCATGAACTGCGTACGCCGTTGAGCGTCTTACAAGCAAACCTGCGGGCCATGTTGGATGGTGTGTATCCCCTTTCCCAGGAAGAAGTGGCCGCGTTGTATGACGAGACGCGCTTGCTAAGTCGTCTGGTTGAGGATCTACGGGATTTGGCTCTGGTTGACATGGGACGGCTTCCTCTCCGCCGAGAACCTGTGGACCTCTCTGCTCTCTTGCGGAACACTGCGTCCGTGTTCGAATCCTTGGCTGCAGCCGAGGGCGTGACATTGGCTCAAGATGTGGATCCAGACCTTCCTCCTGTGGTCGGGGATCCGGATCGTTTGGCCCAGGTGTTGAGGAATTTGCTCAGCAACGCGCTTCGACATACGCCACAGGGTGGGCGTATTACTCTGCGCGCGTATGTACCGCAGGACCAACCTCGTGTTGTGCGGGTAGAAGTGAGCGATACCGGGGAGGGTATTCCTCCCGAGGCGCTGCCTCACGTGTTTGACCGCTTCTGGCGAGCGGATCGTTCTCGTGCCCGCACAACGGGTGGTAGTGGTTTGGGACTTGCCATCGCGCGTGCACTAGTCGAAGCGCATGGTGGGCGCATGGGGGTAGAGAGTCAAGTCGGCCAGGGCACGACGTTTTGGTTTACACTTCCCCAATTATCCAAAGAGACCGTTTAGATTATAAGCCGTCCCAGACGGAGCGTCCCAACGGAATCGGCGGTGCGTGAGCCATAGTGTATGTGGCTCCTCTTCGTAGAGATTCAGTGGGGTAGGTGGTACACGCGTTTTGCCGCGTGGCGGTACACATATTCCACTGCCACAGATCCGGCCAGTGTTACCAGGGATCCGTAGAACGCGCCCCGTTGGGTCTGCCATTGGTAGAGTAACAGGGCCAGGAAAACGAGAAGAAGAACGCCTGTGTTGAAGAGGACCAGAGTCCTATTACCGCCGTATTGGGGGGCAATGCGGTAGTGGGAATAGAGGACGAAGATGTAGATGACCGTGTAAATTGTGCTGATAATGCTGGCGATGGCTCCGATATTGAAGAGGATTACAAAAAGGAGACTCAACCCCGCGGTAAGATAGAGTCCTTCCACGGAACCAAACCACACCTTGCGCTCGAAAATCTTGGGCAGAGTGCCTTCTTTTGCCAGGGAATAGGCGATGTTCGCACCGCCGTAAAGAGTGGCGTTCAACGCGGACGAGATAGAAAACAGAGCGCCTACCGAGAGGAGCACAAATCCCAGGGAGCCAAGAAACGGTTTGGCTGCAATGGCCAGGGCATTATCTTTGGCCTGAATAAGTTCGTCCAGAGAAAGATTTCCAATTGCCACCAGGGCTACGGATACGTAGATAAACATTACAATACCAATACTTGCGTAGATGGCTCGCGGTACGTTCTTTTCCGGATCCTTCATATTTTCTGAGGCATTAGTGACCAGACCAAAGCCCATATAAGAGAGGAAGAAGATAATAGCCGCGTTCAATGTTCCCCGCAGGTGAGGTATATCAAAGGAAGGAATACATCGTCCCACCTGAATGGTCATAAAACCTGCCACAATGAAAATGCCCAACACGGTCAACTTGCCGACGACAATGTAAAACTCTGCCCGGCCCACGGCCTTACTTCCGAAGAAGTTGAGCGCAGTGAATATGGCGATAACACCGGCCTCCACCGCGCCCACGGTCCACGGCGAAGAAGTGACATGTATCAAGGGGAGGAAATAACCGGCAAACCCTTTAGCGAACATGGCAATGGATACCACATAACTCATCCACATGAGAATGCCCAAAGCCCCTGTGATCACGTTATCCCCAATGCCTCGGTAGATAAAGGCTATGGGCCCTGCGTTGGACACAATTTTCGACCCCAGTGTGGCGTAGGAGTACGCCACTAGGAGGGCAAAGATACCGGACAGGACAAAGGCCAGGGGCAGATTTTGCCCGGCGATTTGGGCACCTACACCGAAGATGGAGAAAATACTGGCCCCGATCATAGTACCCACGGCCATGGAGATGGCTTCGATGAGCGAGAGGGACTTGCTCTGAGTCATGGGACTTTCTCTCCGAGGGGTAAGCCTCTCGGGCGGGGAGAGCATTCCCCACCCGAGAGGTATTCTTGTCTATTCCTCTTCCCACTCCGTGTGGAAAGTGCCTTCCATATCCACGCGTTTGTACGTATGTGCGCCAAAGTAATCCCGTTGTGCCTGAATCAGGTTCGCGGGCAGCCGTTCGCTTCGGTACGCGTCGTAATAAGCCAGGGAAGCGCTCAGCCCTGGGGTAGGAATACCCAGAGATGCACCAATGCTTACCGCGAAACGGAGAGCCATATGCCGTTCGTTAAGTGCTTGGCGGAAGAAGGGGGCGATCATCAGATTGGGTAAGTCCGGATTTTCTGCAAAGGCCGCGCGGATATCGTCCAGAAAACGGGCTCGAATAATGCAGCCCCCACGCCATATGCGGGCAATTTCCCCATAGTTTAGGTTGTATTCATATGTCTGGCTTGCCTTGCGCAACAGAGCAAATCCTTGCGCGTAGGAGGCGATTTTAGCCGCGTAAAGTGCATCACCGAGTTTATCCACGATGCCCTGGTCCGCGTAATACGCGTCTTGGGGTCCATTAAGCAGGGAAGACGCGCGCACTCGTTCTTCCTTGTACATGGAGATAATGCGGGCTTCCACTGCTGCGTTAATAGTGGGGGTAGGAACGTTTAACTCCAGGGCTTGTTCGCTGGTCCAGCGTCCTGTGCCCTTTTGTTCGGCCACATCCAGGATGACATCGACTAAGTGCTTACCGGTTAGGTCGTCCTTCTTCTTAAAGATATTGGCTGTGATTTCGATGAGGTAAGAGGAGAGGACACCTTGGTTCCATCGGGCAAAGATTTCGTGTAATTGGTCGTTGTCCACCCCATATCCTCGGTGCAAGATGTCGTATACCTCGGCAATGAGTTCCATATCGCCGTATTCAATGCCGTTATGGACCATCTTCACATAATGGCCCGCGCCGCGGGGGCCCAGATAGGTGACGCAGGGTTCACCATCCACCTTCGCGGCGATAGCCTCGAAGATAGGACGCACTCGCTCGTAGGCCTCTTTGGGCCCGCCGGGCATAATGCTGGGACCGTGACGAGCCCCCCATTCGCCGCCGGAGATACCCACACCCAGGAAGTGAATGCCCTTTTCTGCTAGTTCTTTGGAGCGTCGTTCTGTATCCTTAAAGAAGGAGTTTCCACCATCGATAATGATGTCGCCTGGTTCCAGGAGTGGGGCCAGTTTCTCAATAAACGCGTCTACCGGCCAGCCGGCCTTTACCATCAGCATCACAATGCGAGGTTTTTCCAAAGCAGCGACCAGATCTTTCAAATCGTAGGTGGCGACAATTCGGCGTCCCTGTGCTCGTTTCTCCATAAATTCCTGGGTACGTGAAGCCGTGCGATTAAAGACGGCCACACAGTACCCGTGATCTTCCATGTTAAGGACCAGATTTTGGCCCATCACCGCCAAACCGATAAGGCCGATGTCGCACTTGTTCATATCTATTCTCCGCTTTTCTCACTCAGTGGTGAGGACTGTTCGCTTGGCTCGGTAGTTCTTCCAGGTTTCCCAAGCGACCGGGATCAAGGAAACGGCAATAATTCCCAAGATGGCCAGCGAGAAATTGTGCTTGACAACTGGGATATTGCCGAAGAAATAGCCGGCCAGGAGCATAAGACCCACCCACGTGATGCCGCCAAACACGTTAAAACTAATGAAGTACCCATAGGACATCCGACCGACGCCGGCTACAAAGGGGGCAAATGTTCTGACAATAGGGACAAAACGGGCCAAGAAGATAGTCTTTCCCCCGTGTTTTTCAAAGAACTCGTGGGTTCGGTGAAGGTATTCTTGTTTAATCCACCGGATCTCCCCGGTATATGCCCGTTCACCAATGAAATGCCCGATCCAATAATTGGCTGTGTCCCCGAGGATTGCTGCTGAGGCCAGAAGCACGAAGAGAATGTACACATTCAACGACCCCAGCGCTGCAAACGTCCCCGCAGCAAAGAGCAGTGAATCCCCCGGCAAGAAAGGTGTTACCACAAGGCCGGTTTCTATGAAAATGATGAAAAAGAGAATCCCGTACGTCCACATGCCGTATTGGCTGATAATCTCGTGCAGGTGCTTGTCCAGGTGTAAGAAAAGGTCAATACTGTACTTGAGGATGTCCATAAACTTCGTTCTCCCTGTCTGTGTTTGGATTCCAAGAGATTGACAGAAACTCCGGATCCTCTCCGAAGTTCAGATTTTAAACCCTGCCCATTATAGGGAGGCTGGCGAGGGGATGCAAGTTTATGACAGTGCTATCCGGTTATTATTTTTGGCTTTTTGGAGGATGCTAAGTATATAATCCGGCCAAATCGGGTGTGGAGGAGGATTCCCCATGTTCCCTATATCCGAACGATTGCAAAGGGTTCCCCCGTATCCTTTCGTCATCCTGGCTCAAAAAGTGCGCGAATTACAAGCACAAGGTGTGGATGTCATCCGCATGGACATTGGCGCGCCCGACATGCCTCCACCTGATATCGTAATAGAGGCAATGCGCGCGTATGCGGCCCGGCCGGATGTACACCGTTATCCCGGCTATCGGGGCAGTCCGGAGTTGAAGGCCGCGTTTGCAGAATATTATCAGCGCCGTTTTGGTGTTTCTTTGGATCCCGAATCTGAGGTTCTGCCCTTAATTGGGTCCAAGGAAGGCCTTCACCACATTACCCTGACCTACGTTAACCCCGGGGATGTGGTCCTTATCCCGGATCCTGGGTATCCGACATACCGGACGGCAACGCTTTTAGCAGGGGGGGAGATTTACCCCATGCCCTTGCGAGATGAGAACGATTTCTTGCCGGACCTGGAATCCATTCCCGAGGACATCCGGCGTCGGGCAAAGATTTTGTGGCTGAATTATCCCAACAACCCCACCGGCGCTACTGCTTCTTTGGATTTCTTCCGTCAGGCCGTAGAGTTTGCCCGTCAATGGAACATCCTCATTTGCCATGATGCCCCGTACACGGATGTGACATTCGATGGGTATCAAGCCCCCAGCATTTTGCAAGTAGAAGGCTCTAAGGAGGTCGCTGTTGAGTTCAACTCGTTATCCAAGTCGTACAATATGGCCGGGTGGCGGATCGGTGTGGCCCTGGGAAATGCTGAAGCCATAGCGGCCTTGCTCCGCATGAAAAGCAACGTGGATACGGGCATTTTCTTGCCCCTGCAACACGGTGGGGCCGTGGCCTTGCGCGAGGTCGGGCAGGTGTGGATTGAGGAACGTAATAGGGAGTACGCGCGGCGTCGGGACATTATTCTAGATGCTCTGGCCCAGGTAGGCCTGAGTGCCCGGCGGCCTTTGGGGTCCTTGTACGTGTGGGCACGGGTACCCAATGGCATGACTGGAGATGAATTCGCTGAGCGGGTTTTGAATGAAATCGGTGTCTCCTTCGCACCAGGGAGCATGTACGGTAAGGAAGGACGCATGTACGTGCGCATTTCGCTGGGGGTTCCCACGCATCGGGTTGAGGAAGCGATGCAGCGTCTGATTTCATGGCGTCGGTGAGGGCGTTCGAATTCGTGCGGGGAGGAGTTCGGTCGAGGCCCTGAAGGGGGAATATGGTCCATACAGTTCGCACCCTTTTGTGGGAGGGAACGCGTCGCCTTCGGGATGCGGGTGACGAACAGGCTCGGATCGATGCGGAGGTGCTCCTTGCCGAGGCGTTGGGCAAATCGCGGTCCTTTCTCTTCGCGCACGCGGAGGATGCGGTTCCGCCCTCGGTGGTTGAACGCTACCGAACCTGGATTACTCGTCGGGCTCGTGGGGAGCCTTTAGCCTACATTTTGGGTTACACGTGGTTTTATGGATTGAAGATCGCGGTTACCCGTGATGTGCTTATCCCGCGGGCGGAAACAGAAGTTCTGGTTGAATTGGCCTTACAGGATTTGTCCACACGGAAAGGGAATGCGCACATTGTGGATGTGGGAACGGGGAGTGGGGCTATTGCTCTCGCGCTTGCTGTACACGGTCATGTGTCCGTTGTCGCGACGGATGTGAGTGCTGCGGCCTTGCGGGTAGCGAGAATCAATGTGAACCGGTGGGCACCTGACCGGGTTATGCTTGTGCAGGGGGATTTGCTTACCCCGCTCGTGGGGCCCTTCCATTTAGTCGTGGCGAATCTCCCTTACGTGGGACGGTCAGAGCGTGATGCAGTGGCTCCGGAGGTGCAGGCTTATGAGCCTGAGATTGCCCTCTGGGCCGGAGAGGACGGGTTGGAACTCCTGCGGCGATTGCTGGATATGGCTCCTTCGCGGGTGGCTTCGGACGCCACATTGCTGTTGGAGATTGGGTATCGTCAGGGAGAGGCCGTGGCTAATTTGGCGCGGTCCGCGTTTCCCAACGCGGCGGTGCGTGTTCACCAGGATTGGGGAGGGCGGGATCGGGTGGTGGAAATCCGGTGCCGGGGATGAAGGTGGTATAATGCAAGTGAATGGAGGGATGTGGAATGAGCAAACATCGGTGGATTCCCTGGGTTATCGCGGTTATCCTTGTAGTGACGTTTGGATTCATGCCGCCTGAACGTCATCTCGGACGGCTTCTTATTCCAATTTACATTCATGGTGCCCTTATTCGGACTGGTATTTTACTTTTCATCCTGGGGGCAGCCATAGGGATATGGGTGTTATTCCAGGATCGGCCTGTGTTATGGGCCTGGGTGGACGCCCTTCAGTGGACGGCTTTGGCCGCGTGGGTTTTGGGATTTGTGGTGAGTTTTTACCCTTCCTATGTGACGTGGGGGATGCCCATTGCCTGGGATGAACCCAGAACCCGCATGGTTGTGCAGATTGTCGTGGTGGCGATAATTGTGTTTGGGGTTTCCCAGTGGTTGGGGGAACGTTGGTTAAAGGCTGGGGCTTCTGTAGTTATGGGAGTGCTGACACTTTTATTGGTATGGCGAACAGGGGTTATTCGTCATCCCATTGACCCGATTGGTTCCTCTCCCTCCACGGCTATGCGTCTGGCGTACCTGGTGGTATTGTTAGGATTTTTGGTATGGGCTCTTTGGACCGCGGATTATCTTGTGTCCCGGTCGTTGTACCGTTCAGAGGAGAGTGGGTCGCTCAATTCCTGAGTGATACAGGGGGGTCTCCATGGTCAAGATAGTGACCGTTGACAAGATGCGCCAAATGGAAGCGGAAACAGACGCGCGCGGCCATTCTTACCGGGCAATGATGGAGGAGGCCGGGCGTAGTGTGGCTATGGCAATTTTAGAACGGTGGTACGGGGAAGGGATGCGGGTTTTGACCTTGGTGGGGCCGGGAAACAACGGCGGTGATGGGTTGGTCGCCTCTCGGTACCTGGCTGAAGCGGGAGCCCAGGTCACCGTGTACCTGTGGAAACGCCGCGAGGCAGATCCTGACCTCATTCGAGACGCCAAGGTTCGGGTGTTACACCAGGCGGATGATCCGAACTTCGAGGTATTGCGGACCGTGCTCGCGGATACAGATGTCATTATTGACGCATTGCTGGGCACTGGTGCTAATCGGCCCATCCGTTCGCCCTTATCTGACCTGCTGGATGTGGTGAAAGCCCATGTTGAGGAACGTCGTCGTCCAGATCGGCCTCGTTTGCTGGATCCCCACGTGCGCACTGCTCCGGCCGGAGAGCCTATTGCAATTGTGGCCCTGGATTGTCCCAGCGGGTTAAACAACGATACTGGGGCCATTGACCCTCACGCGCTTCACGCGGATATGACGGTCACGTTCGCGTCACCTAAAGTGGGACAGTTATTGTTCCCTGGGGCGGCCGCGTGCGGCGAATTAATCATCGCGGATATTGGTATTGAGCAGCCAGACGATCCCACGTTACCCGAACTGATTACAGCAGATTGGGTGGCCGACCGACTCCCTCGCCGCCCGCCGGATGCTCATAAGGGCACGTTTGGCAAGGCGCTTATTGTTGCTGGATCCGTGAATTACACGGGTGCTGCCTGGTTAGCCGGTTCTGCTGCCACTCACGTGGGCACTGGTCTGGTGACCTTAGCCGTTCCCGGCTCCCTGCACGATGCGCTGGCTGCCCATCTCCACGAGACCACCTGGGTGATCCTGCCACACGACATGGGCGTTATCGCTGAGGATGCTGCACACATCGTACCTGAATACGCCCAAAATTACGATGCCCTTCTAGTAGGTCCGGGATTAACCCAGGAGGAATCCACGGTGGCCTTTGTAGCCAAACTGCTGGTTCCGGGGGCCTGGAACGCGCGTAAGGGAGCCTTGGGGTTTGTCCCTTCAGACAGTGAGGAGGGCAGTTCAGCAGGTGATTCCGTCTCGTTGCCTCCCCTGGTTGTGGACGCGGACGCGTTAAATGCATTGGCAAAAATCGAGGGATGGTATAATTACCTACCCCGCAACAGCATTCTGACCCCTCACCCGGGAGAAATGGCCCGTCTTTGCGGATTAACGACAAAGGAGGTGCAGGCCCAGCGTTGGCAATTGGCGCGCGAGAAAGCGCAGGAATGGGGCCAGATTGTGCTTCTCAAAGGTGCGCACACAGTGATCGCTGCCCCGGATGGCCGTCTGGCCGTGCTGCCCTTTGCGAATCCGGCCCTGGCTACCGCGGGTAGTGGGGATGTGCTGGCAGGGACTATTGTGGGGTTATTGGCGCAAGGTTTGGAGCCTTTTGATGCTGCTGTGTGTGGCGGGTTCTTGCACGGTTTGGCTGGAGAGTTTGCTCGTACGGATATTGGTGAGGCCGGGGTTGTAGCGGGTGATCTCATTCCCCGCTTGCCCACAGTGTTGGATGCTTTGCGGTAAGGGCTTTAAATGTCACGAACAGGTTATGTGGCACTAAGAGAGACATCATTCATTGTTAATTAATCCATTATCGTCATGTGTATGCAGGCATTATAAGGGAGGGTAGATCCATGAGTGAGCAACAATGGCCCGGTGTGGACATTTTTGCTAAAGTACACGAGTTCACCGAAGCAAAAGAAGCTATGGAAAAGGGGTATTACCCCTACTTCCTGCCGTTGGACGAAAATGAGGGCACAGAGGTTACTTACAAGGGCCATCGACTTATCATGTGTGGGTCCAACAATTATCTGGGCTTGACCACTCATCCAAAGGTGCGTGAAGCAGCCATTGAAGCTATTCGTAAATACGGAACGTCGAACACGGGTTCTCGTTTCCTGAACGGGACGCTTCGGCTTCACCACGAGTTGGAAGAGGAGTTGGCCGACTTTGTCGGAAAAGAAGCGGCTCTGGTCTTCAGTACAGGATATCAGACGAACCTGGGTACCATCCAGGCCCTGGTAGGGCGTCACGACACAGTTATTTTGGACCGAGATGACCACGCAAGCATTGTGGACGGCGCGGTTCTCTCCCAGGGGCGCATTAAGCGCTTTAAGCATAACGATATGGCTGATTTGGAGCGGGTCTTGCAACAGACCGATCCCAATCATGGCCGTTTAGTGGTGGTGGATGGGGTGTACAGCATGGGAGGGGATATTGCTCCCTTGCCCGAGTTGGTGAAAATTTGCAAAAAATACGGTGCGCGTTTGATGGTGGATGATGCCCACAGTATTGGTGTGTTAGGGCCCCAGGGGAATGGCACAGCAGCCCATTTTGGGCTAACAGACGAAGTGGATTTGATAATGAGCACCTTTAGCAAATCCTTCGCTTCACTGGGGGGATTTATTGCAGGCGATTATGACGTCATCCATTACATTCAGCACTTTGCCCGGTCCATGATTTTCAGTGCCAGCATTCCTCCGGCAAATGTGGCCGCGGCGCGGGCTGCCCTGCAAATAATGAAAGAAGAACCTGAGCGGCGGGAGCGATTAATGCAAATCGCGCGGCGCATGAAGCGAGAACTCACCAACATGGGATATAACACGGGCAACAGCGAAACGCCCATTATTCCCATCATCATTGGCAATGATATGTTGACGGTGTACGTGTGGAAGTACTTGTTTGATGAAGGCGTGTTCGTGAATCCAGTGCTGCCGCCGGGCGTGCCGCCGAATAAATCCCTGCTGCGCACTTCATATATGGCAACTCACACGGACGAGCAACTGGATCGGGTCCTGGAGGTGTTCTACAAGGTGGGCAAGGAAACCGGCCTGATATCCGGATGATCCTCACCTTTTCGCTGTTGAGGGTGTGGACGTTAAATTCTGGAATATAGAGAAGTTCGGCACATTTTGCGGCGTTGAAAATGTGTCGAACTTCAATTTTTCTTGTTCGCGACCCACCGAACCCTTAGGGATGTGCGGTTACAGTGAAGTTTATAGGGGCTACCAGCCTGGACGGGAGGGTTGGGTGATTCTATGGAAACGCGCGAGCGGTGGTATACGGTTGCTTTCCTCCTGATTGTGGTGTTGGGCAGCGCGGCATTAGCCGTTGCCCTGTGGGATAGGGACTATCCTTCCTGGTTGAGTCGATGGTGGGCCGGTATGTACGTGTACAAGTACTTCCGAGCCCGACTCTTGTACTACTTAATGCTCATCGTTCCCTTGGGTATTGTACTCTGGGGGGCCAGCGTGCTTGTGCGCATAGCTCAGGGCGATCCTCCGTTTCGCGCCGCGTGGCAACAGACTATTCCGTATGCTGTTCTTTTCTTAACGCCGTGGAATGCTTTGCGGTATGTGTGGCATCCGTTAGGCACAAATCCTGGTAGCGCGGTGTGGACGTACACACTGGTCCTTCCCATCGCGTTTTTGTTAGCCTCCCAACTGACGCCGCTGATTCCTCCCGGAAGTGTGTTGCGGCGTCGGCATCCCGCGTCCCTGTGGACGATAATCGGAGTGTTTCTCCTCACCTTTGGAGGATTAGCCTTTGCCCGACATTTGAGTTTCAACAGCCACGCGTTGGATTTGGGCACCATGGCTCAAACAGCGTGGAACACAGCCCATGGACGTTTTTGGGAGTATACCCCCTTGTTTGAGGAGTATCACCCGGCCCCACCTCTATCCAATCGGCTGGTTACCGGAAAACTGGAGGTCATTTTCCTGTTCATCGCGCCTTTATATCGCATATGGGCCTCTCCGCTCCTGTTGCTGGCACTTCAAACACTGGCTTTGGGACTCAGTGCCTGGCCGTTATTCCACACACTGTACATTATTTTGCGTTCACGACGGGCTGCTCTGTTATTGACCGGTGCTTATCTGGCGTATCTCCCCCTTCATTACGTAGCCATGGCGGATTTCCACCCTTCCGCGCTGATGCCCTTCTTCCTGGCCTGGGCTTTGTACGGACTGCATACGAAGCAGGATAAGTTATACATCCTCGCTTTGGTAGGATCTTTGATGTGTCGGGTGGATGCCGCGTTTGTGCTCATGGGATGGACCGTGTTACTGGTCTGGCAGAAACGGTGGCGTCTGGCCCTTGTGACCGGAGTTTTAGGGGTGGGCTGGTTCTTGTTTGACTTTCTGGTGGTTGTTCCGTGGGCCGAAGCGCACTATGGCCCTGATCCTGTGCACTTACTAAGCCAGCGGTTCGGGCGTTATGGTCGGACACCCCTGGAGATGATGGTGGGGTTGCTCACTCATCCATTAGACCTTGTACGTCTTTTGTTAGAACGGGAAAAGGTGCAGACCGCTTTTGACTTGTTGGCACCGTTGGGGTGGGTTCCTTTGTTTGGTCCTGCGTGGTTTTTGCCCGCATTACCCGTTGTGTTTCTTAACCTGTTAGCCGATTCCGCGTGGCAGGGAACTGTTCGCGCTCACTATTTTGCCCCGGTATTGCCGTTCCTCTTTGTCGCGACCGCGTACGGTATTCGGAGGCTTTATGGGATTATCAGTTACCATCGTCCTCCGGACCGGCGGTTGTGGAGTGTGGGACTGGCCCTGTACGTGTTGATGAGTGCGGTAACTGTGGCTTTTTACTTCAGTCCTTTCCCCCTGGGGCGAGAATTTCGTCTGAACCGGTTTTGGAATTGGAGCCCTCACCACGCGGCGATTCGACGTGTTCTTCAACAGGTGGATCAGAACGTTCCCTTGAGCGCCCAGAGCAACTTATTGCCCCACGTGGCCCATCGTCGCTATCTTTACCTGTATCCATCCGGAGACACTGTAGCCGATGAGATTTTGTTGGACCTGGATTTTTCCGCGGAACACGCTCCTTTGGATTTTTACGCTTTCTACGAAAGCGTAGACGCGCTCATTGCAAAACCCGAGTTCGGGTTGAAGATGTGGGATAATGGTGTTCTCCTCCTGGCCCGCGGTTACCCCCATGATGAGGCCAAGATTCATGCACTGCGGGTGGCATATGATGAGGCCTTTTATCGGGTGCGCTGGCTCCACTATGAGGTTCCTCCAGTAATGGAGGCGGGGGAAGTGTATCGAGTGCGGGTGTGTTTGCAGAATGTGGGTTCTCAGGGGTGGCGTTCTATTGACTGGCATCCCACCATGTTGAGTTACCACTGGTTGGATGCTGCTGGCCACATGATTGTGTTGGATGGGGAACGGACACCGTTTCTGACCACTGTGTATCCTCAGCAGAAGCGGTGTGTGCACGCGTACGTGTACACGCCGGCGCAGATGGGGAACTATACACTACAGTTCGACCTGGTGCGGGAGCACATCGCCTGGTTTAGCCAGAAAGGGGCCCCGACGCTGGATATTCCCATTCGGGTGGTGGAGGCAGGTTCACGGTGACCGGAAAACGTTCCAAAACCACCAGAGGCTGAGTACTAGCAATCCCACAAAGCCGGGAATGATAAGCCAGGTGGTGGTATTCCAAGGCCAGGAAAGATCCAGGTGGGGCAAAAGGAACCCGAATCCCACCAGGAGGGCTGCCACCAAAAGACTTAAGGCCAACCTCCGGCCAAATCGGTCCAGCGCCGTGTAGTAGCGCGAATCAACTTCCTGTTTGACGGGAAGGGTCCAAGTTTCCTGTTCTAGTTGAAGTAGGAGCGGACGGAGCACCCGGGGGAGGTCCACAATAAGGGATGTCCATTGGGTAATTACAGTGCCGGCTTGCCGCGAGAGGGCGCGCAGTGTGCGCTGTTCCCGCAGGAAACGGCGCACATAAGGATCTGCCACCGCGAAGAAGTCGAAGTCCGGGTAAAGGACATATGCTAACCCTTCCCACATGGCCAGTGTTTTCCCCAGTAGCCACAGGTCTGGGGGCAGGCTGAGGTGGTGGCGGTACATAATGGGCAGCAGATCGTTGATGACCTCACGGGCGCTAATGTATTTGAGGGGCATTCCGTAGTAATGGGTGAGTATCCGTTCCACGTCTCGGCGCAATCGCTCGCGGTTGATGGGACCATGGGTCACGCTCATCCGAATGAGTTGGTCGACAATGCCTTCGGAATCCATGAGCACGGAGACAATGAAGAGCCGAATCAAATCTGTGCGGACCCGCTCACTCAAATAGCCCACCATACCGAAGTCCATGATGCCGATGACGTTTTCCTCCAGCACATAGAAATTTCCAGGATGTGGGTCTGCGTGGAAGAAGCCATCCACCAGGGCTTGTTTGACGATCATTTCGGCCGCGTTCAGGATGATTTGCCTTGTATCCCGGCCTGCGGCCTGGAGGGCTTGCACATCGTCGATTTTGATACCGCGCAAGCGTTCCAGGACAATGACGTGCTCTGTGGTGTAATCCCAGAACACGCGGGGTACATATACACCCTTTATCGGGGCCATATTCTGACGGAGCCGGTCCGCATTGCGTCCTTCTTGGATGTAATTGAGTTCCCGTCTGAGCGTAAAGGCAAAATCCTCCGCAATTTCCACCAGGTCGTAGAACTTTCCCAGGCTGGTGCGTTCTTGGGCCAAGTGGGCAATGTCGTGCAGGATTTCCAGGTCAACCTCGATAATGTGGCGGATTCCCGGACGTTGGATTTTGACAACGACTTCACTGCCGTCCTGGAGCACTGCTGCGTACACCTGGGCTAAGGACGCCGAACCCAGAGGGGTAGGGTCGAATTCAGCGAATACCTCTTCGAGTGGTCGATTCAAGGACGATTCGAGAACCGGTCGCATTTGTTCCCACGGCAATGGGGGAACGTGATCCTGGAGTTTGTTCAGTTCGGATAGGAATTCTGGCGGGATGAGGTCTGGACGTGTGCTGAGCACCTGGCCGAGTTTAATGAAAGTTGGTCCCAGTTCTATTAAGGCTGCGCGCACGCGAGTGGCCAGGTTTTGCGGGGGCGGTGGTTCCTGGCGGCGCAGCCGAGCAGGCCAGGTGACCAGGGAGAGTAAACCCAGTTGTTCAATAAGGGCCCAATACCCGTGACGGGCCAATATACTGACGATTTCCCGGTATCGTTTTAAATGTCGGACCCGACGGGCGGGTTGCCAGAGACTCATGGGTGCATCCTGTACATGAATTCCAAGGTACGGTCCACACGTTGTACGATTTCTTCTGCGACGTCTTCAGTAATGATAAGCGGCGGCAGGAATTGGACGACTCGGGGGTCGTTATTCGCGTAGATCATCAACAGGCCCATATCGTAGGCTACCCGGGTAAATACAGGACCAAGTTGGGGGGATGTCAATTCCAGGCCCATCATCAATCCCAACTGGCGGAGTTGGACGAACAGGCCCGCGTACTTTTCCGCAAAAGGACGCATTCGTTCCTGGAAGAAGCGGGCCAGAGTTTGGACGTGGGCCAGGAAGTCAGGATGGGCAGTGATATCCAACACCTTAAGCGCTACGGGGATTCCCACTTCTGCACCGCCAAAGGTGGAGATGTGAATAAAGGGGTCGGGTTCGAACACCTTTATGAGGGGTTCCCGCAGGATCGTTGCGGTGATGGGATATATCCCGCCGGAGAGCCCTTTACCTGTGACCAGAATATCCGGCACAATGTCAAAGTGTTCGACAGCCCAAACGCGACCGGTGCGCCCTAACCCGGCCTGCACTTCGTCCGCGATGTAGAGAGCCCCTCGTTCCCGACACAGATTCCACACCCCCTGTAAGTAGGCGCGCGTTGGAATGGGCATTCCGTACGTGGCCGGGACAGTTTCCAGGATGACGGCAGCCGTATCCTCATCCACCGCGCGGCGCATAGCGTCGAGATCTCCGAAGGGGACCTGGAGGAACCCGGGGGGTGGTGGGCCAAAGGGACGGCGGTATTTCTCGTCACCCGCGGCGAGAGCCAATCCAGTGTGGCCGTGATACCCACCCCGTACGGAGATAATCTTGGTGCGTTGTGTGTACGCGCGTGCGACTTTGATGGCCAAATCAATCGCCTCTCCGCCTCCTACGCCAAAGACCGTGTACGTTAAGTCGCCGGGTGTGAGTTCGGCCAGGCGTTGTCCCAGGCGCGCGCGAAGATCGCTCACCAGGTGGTGGTTGCCGATATCCAGGGTATTTAACGCCTCGCGCAGAGTTCGCACAATATCCGGGTGTCGATGTCCCAGGTTGAACACACCTCCGTTAATGTGACAGTCAATCAAGCGTTTGCGGCCATCGACATCCCAGATGTACGGGCCTTCCCGTTTTCCCATCACAAAGTCGATGCCAACCTGACGAAAGAAGAGGGCTTTCGGTGGGGAGACATAGCGGGAAAACAGGTCGAAAACTGCGTCTTTGCTCATAAATGTCCATCCATTATCCATAACGCCCCCCTGAGAAGGAATGTGGTGACGCAGTCGAAATTCCGGCAATCACTTCCCTCATTTTGCAGGATTGACCTCGTAAACGAGTATAATAAATACTGCGAGTATCAGCAACTGACCTTAGAAGGTTATATTCCTGTACCAAAGGGGGTACACCATGAGTGATGTACTGGATTACACTGTAATCGGTGATGATTTGCAACTGGTGGAAGTTCACTTGGACCCCGGAGAGGGGGTACAAGCAGAGGCCGGAGCCATGTTGTACATGACGGATGGTGTGGAGATGCGCACCACCACTGGCGGTGGAATTCTTAAAGGGTTAAAGCGGGCTCTGGCCGGCGAGAGTTTTTTCATCACAACCTTTACGAACCGGGGACGTACTCGGGCGACCGTTGCTTTTGCCGCCCCTTATCCGGGCAAGATTGTACCTTTGAATCTAACCGAGGTGGGGGGCGAATTTCTCTGCCAGAAGGATTCGTTCCTCTGCGCTGCCCACGGGATAGATATTTCCATTGCGTTCACTAAGCGCCTGGGCGCAGGGCTGTTTGGCGGTGAGGGATTTATTTTGGAACGCTTGCGCGGGGATGGGCTGGCATTTCTCCACGCGGGCGGCACAATTATTGAGAAGCGCCTGGAACCAGGGGAACAGTTGCGTGTGGATACGGGGTGCCTGGTCGGCTTTGCGCCTAGTGTGCAGTATGACATCCAGTTCGTGGGGGGATTCCGTAACGCGCTGTTCGGCGGTGAGGGTGTATTCCTCGCCCGATTGACCGGGCCGGGGCTAGTGTACCTCCAAAGTTTGCCCTTCTCCCGGCTTGCGGATCGCATTTTTGCCGCCAAGCGATCTCCTCGTGGAGAGCGAAAGGGCGTTGCCGGCGTGGGAGGAGGCGTGCTGGGGTCCCTGCTGGGCGGGGATACGGATTTCTAATACAAGCACGGAGGAGGCACCCGTATGTTGCGCGCACGTGATGTGATGACGCCCCATCCTCGCACCATTGCGCCGTCGAACTCGGTGACAACCGCCCTTCGCATGATGGAGGAGGGCGGCTTCCACCACCTCCCTGTTGTCGAGGAGAACAAGTTGGTGGGAATGTTACACGTTAGTGATATTCGGCGTCATTTGGGTTTGGAGCGGTTACCTGTTTCTGTTGACACTCTTCCTCCGATGTGGGAGGCGATTTCCGTGCGGAATGTGATGCAGCCCGTGCGTCGCCCCATTACACCGGATACACCGGTGCCCGAGATATTGCGCATTATTGAGGAATGGGGCGTGACTGGCCTGCCTGTAGTGGAAGATGGTCGTTTGGTCGGCATTGTCACAGTGCGAGATTTGCTGCGCCTGGGCGAGCAGATTTTGTCCGCTTTAAGCACGCAGCACATTCCGCCTGCTGTGTGTTTTGTGGGACGGAGTGGCAGTGGCAAAACATCCTTGATAGAGCGTTTGATTCCTCTGTTGAAGGAGCGCGGGTACGCGGTGGGGGTGGTCAAGCAGCACGCCCAGCCCACATTGGTGGACCAGGAAGGGAAGGATACATGGCGCTTTGAGAAAGTGGGGGCCACCCCCGTTGCTATTGTATCTGACGTACAGACAGCCGTTTTCTTCCAGGAGAAACGACCTTTACCACTGGATGTGGTCCTGTTGCGATTTTTCCAGGATGTTGATGTTGTCTTAGTGGAAGGATTTGCTCATTCGGATAGGCCCAAAATTGAGGTCCACCGTCAGGCTCGGAGTGACACACTGAAGTGCGATCCTAGTCGGTTGCTGGCGGTAGTTACCGACCGGAAGTGGGATGATCTCCCGTGTCGGCAGTTTGATTGGGATGAAGTGGAGGCCTTAGCGGAGTTTTTGGAGACTTCCATCATTCGCCAGCAGTCCGCGTCTAAGGAGTAGGGGTGAATGTCCGCCGGGATGTGGGGGCCAGGGGTAAGGGACGCTGGAAATTTGCGATAAGGGGAGGGAGAATCAGGATCTACGATGCAGAAGCAGACGCCCATTCGGTGGAGTGATGTGCTTATTATTGGGTTGTACATTACGTGTGAGATTATCGCTAATGTAACAGCCGCAAAGCCAGTTTCTGTGGTTGGTGTAGTCGTTCCTGCGGCCGTGTTCATCTACGCGCTGACTTTTACTCTAATTGACCTGGTGAACGAACGGTTTGGCAAACAAGGAGCGCGCTACGTGGTATATACTGCGTTCCTTGCCAATCTCCTGTTGGCCTTTTATGCTCAGTTTGCCATCTGGCTTCCGCCGGCGCCGTTTTATGAGGGCCAGGACGCCTTCAAGGCGGTATTGGGAAGTACACCACGCATTGTGGTGGCCAGTTTAACGGCTTACCTGGTGGCGTCCCTCATTGATACAGAGATTTTTGCCTGGTGGCGTGAACGGGTGGGAGGATATCGTTGGCTGCGGGTATTGGCCAGTAATGCCGTTTCCACTTTTGTGGACAGTGCGGTGTTTATCACTCTCGCTTTTGGTGGGGTTTTCCCGGTCCTCCCCCTGATTCGGGGCCAATATTTCATTAAGATGGCGGTGACTGTGGTGAGTATTCCGCTGATTTACCTGATTCGGGCTCGCGGGGCAGGCATTCCTCGGGCGGTTGAGGCAGGATAATATGGAAGACACCCATGTAGATACCACAACAGTTGATGAACCCGCAGGGGATACGTTCTGGGATGTTCCCCCTGGCCACAGGGCCGGCTTTGTCGCGGTGGTGGGGCGTCCCAATGTGGGAAAGTCCACCCTGATGAACGCGTATTTGGGGCAGAAGGTGGCTATTGTATCCCCCAAGCCTCAGACCACGCGAACCCGCATTCGGGGCGTACTCACTTTAGAGAATGCTCAGGTGATTTTCGTGGACACCCCCGGCATACATTTCCCCAAGGACAAACTGGGGGAATTCATGGTGGAGGAAGCCCGGGGGGCCCTGCCCGATGCAGATGTTATCCTCTGGATTGTGGATCTCAGCCGTCCTCCTGGTCCGGAAGAAGAGCATGTGGCCCGAATTATTAAACGAGACCGGGGTGATCGGCCGTTGATCATCGCGTTTAACAAACGGGATCTGGTTACCGGGGAACAATCCCAATTATATCGAACGGCCATCTTCCGCCTGTTGCACCCCATGGAACCTACAGCCTGGGTGGAGATTTCCGCGGTTACGGGCGAAAATTTGGACACTTTGCTGGATTTAATCGTGGAGAACTTGCCGGAAGGACCGCGCTATTTCCCCGAGGACATGGTCACAGACCAGCAAGAGCGGGACATTGTGGCCGAGATTATTCGCGAGAAGGCTCTTCACTTTCTCCAGGAAGAAGTCCCTTATTCGGTGGCTGTGCTCATTGATGAATTCAAGGAACGTAGCGAACATCTTGTGTACATCTCCGCCGTTATTGTGGTCGAACGTAAGACGCAAAAGGCCATCATCCTCGGGGAAAAGGGACGGATGATTAAGAAGATTGGCCAGGCTGCTCGCGAGGAAATCGAGCGCTTGCTGGGGAAGCGGGTGTACCTGGATTTGTGGGTGAAAGTCAAGCCCAAGTGGCGCAAGAAAGAGGAGGAACTCCGTCGTCTGGGGTACAAATTGCCCCGAAAGAAAAAACGTCGACGTGGTCGGTGAGGGAACCATGAACCGGGTTGTACTCTCTGTGGAACGTCCCGATGGTCGAGTGATCCGAGTTGTTCACGGGGACATTACTGAGGAGCCCGTGGATGCTATTGTGAACGCGGCCAACAGTTATCTCGCCCATGGAGGAGGCGTGGCAGGGGCCATTGTCCGGCGCGGGGGACGGGTTATCCAGGAGGAAAGTAACCAGTGGGTACGGGAACACGGTCCTGTTCCCACAGGCGGAGCCGCCATTACCTCGGCCGGAAAGTTACGGGCTCGCTACGTCATTCACGCGGTGGGACCGCGTTGGGGAATGGGGAATGAAGAGGCTCTTTTGTACAAAGCGGTCCAGAGCGCGTTGGCCCTGGCCGATGAGAAGCACGTGCGGAGCATTGCTTTGCCGGCTATTTCTACCGGTATTTTCGGGTTCCCCAAACCGTTGGGGGTTCGTGTCATCTTGCAGGCGATTGAAGATTACCTTCGGGAGCATCCAGATTCCTCACTGCAAGAAATTCGGTTGTGCAATATTGATAAGTACACCACGGATTTGTTCAAAGAGGCTCTCCTGGCCAAAACATCTGATAAAACACATGAGGGGTGAGTTTTATGCTGGCGAAGCGCATTATTCCTTGTTTGGACGTGCATAAGGGGCGGGTTGTCAAGGGCGTGAATTTTGTCAACTTGCGGGATGCCGGCGATCCGGTGGAACAGGCAGCCGTGTACGACGCGGAGGGCGCGGATGAGTTAGTTTTCCTGGACATCACGGCCACCCATGAAGGGCGGGAGATCATGGTGGATGTCGTCCGGCGGGTGGCCGATACGGTGTTTATCCCCTTTACTGTGGGAGGCGGGTTGCGGTCTGTGGACGATATGTGGGCTATGCTCCAGGCAGGGGCGGATAAGGTGAGCATTAACTCATCCGCAGTTCGAACTCCGGAGATTATCACCGAAGGGGCAGAACGGTTCGGTTCCCAGTGCATTGTGGTGGCTATTGACGCCCGCCGCCGTCGTGCTCCCGCTCCTCCTGGAGGGTCCAAGTGGGAAGTTTACATCAGTGGTGGACGCATTCCCACAGGATTGGATGTGGTCGCGTGGGCTCGCGAGGTTGAAGATCGGGGAGCAGGGGAGATCTTGCTCACGAGCATGGACGCGGACGGCACTCAGGCGGGATATGATGTTGAATTAACTCGCGCGGTGGCAGAGGCAGTGAATATACCGGTCATCGCGTCCGGCGGCGCGGGGGCGGTGGAACACTTTTACCAGGTACTGACCGCGGGGAAGGCAGATGCTGCCCTTGCTGCTTCGCTCTTTCACTACCGCCAGGTGAGCATTGGTGAGGTGAAGCAATACCTTCACGCCCGTGGTGTCCCGGTTCGTCTGGTGGATGTCGAATTATTGTGAGAATTTATCCCCGGATCTCATCACAAAATATTTGACATCTCCCCACTTCTATGCTATTCTTCCCCTCCGGTGAGTTCCATGAAATCCCATGGGATAAGTTCTGTTTCCGTTGGGCCTGGCTAGGGAATTGGATGGAGCAGGCAACGCGCTATTCTACTTGAAGGTGCGGAGGTGTGATATGAGTGGGGAGATTACCCTGGAGCGCATTCAAGAAGCCATTGCAAAGGTTGAGCATCCGGAAATAGCCGCGACATTGGTTGATTTAGGGATGGTGCGGGATGTTGCATATGACCCGGAGTCGAATGAAGCCCGTTTGACTCTGGTTGTGCCGTTCTTTGGTATTCCCGAGGCTGTGCGGAATTATCTGGCGTATTCGTTATATCAGGCTGTGAAGGAAGTTGGTGCTGAGTTGAAGATTTACTTGGCTGAGATGACCGAGGAGGAACGACAGGTGTTCTTCCAGAAGGAGCGCGCCTTTTGGCGTGGGTAAGGTAAGGAGGCCGGCGATGAGTACCGAAAAGGTGGAGACAATTCACATCGGGGTGGATTGGATGGATCGCTTGTTGCCGGAAGGGTTTCCTATTCGCACCTCTACAGTGATTACTGGCCCCGGAGGATCCGGGAAACCCCTTATTGGGGAGACAGTGGTTTCAGCGTGGTTGCGCGAGGGCGGCAGCGTTGTCTTCATGTCCCTCCAATATCCAAGCCGGGATTTTTTGCTGACCAGCCTGCGCAATGTGGCCGGTATTGACCTCTCGAAGTACAAGGGCCGCGTGGCCTTTATTCAGTTGGACGCGGGTATTGATTCGATGGAAGATGTGGATGAGGAAGGTTTTCGGGCGAATCTGGTCAAACCTGAAGTGTGGGATGCCGCGTTGGAACGTGCGTGTGCAATGGTTCCAGATGCAGGGCCAGGGATTATGGTGTTTGGCTCCGCGCTGAATTTGTTGCTTTTCTCCCCTACGTATGGGGAGGCTATTTTGGAACGAATGCGTCGGACAGTGGCAGAGGATAAGTCGCGGACTTACCTGTTTTCGGCCAGCACCACGGCCAAGCGGGAGGAGATCGCGGTTCTCGAGGACGCCGCGGATAACTTGATTATGAGTCACAGTAAGAAAGACCCCTTCCGGCTGTACATGCGGATTCTTCGCATGAAGGGGGTGCCCTTTGTGTCGGAGGAGATTGAGGTTCCCTTCCCTCCGGCGATGTTGGAAGAGATCAAGGACGTGGCGGAACACAGTCGGCGGCGGGTTATTCCGCAGATTTCCAAGATCTAAGAGAGCTCCTCTACATCCACCTCCCGGGGAGGGCGGTTACGGCAACGTAACCGCCCTTTTCCTGTTCTCCTTTGCTTACCCTCTGGGGCAATGGGCCCAGGTTCGTGCTTGCTCCCTGGGGATTTGACGCCCTTTCCATTCCTGGGTAGGATATGTGATGTTTGGGGGAATGGTGTGTGGTAAGGGAGGTGGATATGAGTGTCATAGCCTTGGGCTGGATTTCCCACATTTGGGCCCGCTTTTTCCCCCGCAGTCGTACACTGTCCATAACCCGGTTCCGCGGTACCCGCAAGGACGATTGGGAAGTCGTGTACGTCGCGGCCAATGAGTTGGAAGGGGAGATTGTCCGGGGGCGTTTGGAAAGCGAGGGTATTCCTGCAGTCCTCAAGGGGGAAGCGTTGGGACGGGTGTACGGCATGGTGGTGGGCCCCTTGGCTCAAGTGGAAGTGCTTGTTCCTCCCCCTCTGGTAGAGCGAGCCCATGCTCTGTTGTCCGAAATGAACGACGAAGAGGAGGAGGAAGAGATTCCCACGGCAGAGATAACATAGGAGGTCACATGGCCGAATACACATCTGTGCAATCACTGGCAGAGCCTCAGCGTGCCAATAAACGTTTGAAATTCCTCGTCGGCGGTTTACTCATATTTGCCGCAATTGCGTACCTTATTTTTAACGCATTTCAGACGAGCAGTGTATACTATCGAACTCCTAGTGAAGTGTTGGCTCAGAAGGATCAACTGGTCGGTAAACCTCTACGGGTCTCGGGGAAATTGTTGGCAGAAACTATCCAGTGGGATCCGTTGGAGATGAAGTTGGATTTTGAGATCACAGATGATACAGGTGCCCGACTCCCCATCCACTTTGAAGGGGTACAGCCTGATAATATGACCGAAGCTGCAGAGGTCATTGTCGAAGGAAAACTTCAGCCGGATGGTGTGGTATTTGCTCACTCACTGTTGTTGAAGTGCCCGTCTCGCTATGAGGAGGGAGGCGTTACGGAAACGTACGTGGAATCACCGTCAAAGAAATAGTTAGAAGGGGGCTTTTAGAGCGATTATGCCACGATTTACTCATAACCTGTTGACGTGGTTGGTGGTCGTTGTTGTCTTTCTGTTCGGATCTTGGAGTGTCTTGGCCTCTCCCCCTTTGCAGGATTTACCCCCAGGCCACCCACCTATTGACCAAGCCGTTCCTGAACGGCCTTCGGCAGGGCAGGGTCTAGAAGTCTACATGACCCAGTGCGCGTCCTGCCATGGTGAGCGGGGAGGAGGGGATGGGCCGGCCGCGCAAGGCTTGTCAAATCCGCCCGCCTCTTTCACTTCTCCGGATACATTGGATCCCCTCACTCCCAATGAGGTGCTTTCCGTGGTCAAGGAAGGGCGCGCGGACAAGGGTATGCCGCCCTTTGGCACAACGCTTGATCCGCTCTCCCAGTGGGATGTGGTGACGTACCTGTACGATTTACGCGCGTCCGGAGTGTACACTCAGGGTCAGGCGGTGTACACATCATCCTGTGCCTCCTGTCACGGTCCGCAAGGGGCTGGTGATGGCCCCCAGTCTAGCGGCAAGGAACCGAATTTCCGCCGCTGGAGCCAGTGGGTGGATGCGTCCCTCTCTTCCTGGTTGGATTCCATTCGTTCGGACGATGTGCACGCAAAGGCATTGGCCTCCTTGTCGGATGAGGATCTGGTCAATGCGTTGGTTTACGTGCGGACGTTGACGTACAGTTCTCTCCACGCCCTCACCGGGGAGGGGGTAATTTCCGGCACGGTGAAGATGCTCACAGAGGGAGAGTCAGCGGATTTTGCCGGTCTCCCGGTCCGCCTGTGGATTTTCCGCGGGTCAATGCAGCCGATTGGCGTGTTGACCACAACTGTAGGAGCGGATAATACGTTTCGTTTTGAGCGCTTGAGCACGGAACCGGACGCGTTGTACTCGGTGGGGACGGAGTGGCAGGGAGCTGTTTTCACCAGCGATTTGTTGGGGTTTTCCGATGGGCAAAAGGTTATCACGGTCACCTTGGAGGTTGCTGCCCCTACCGAGGAAGATCCGGGGATTGTAGCCGAACAGGTGCACTGGTTTATTGCCCCAGACATGAACACTGTGTACATGGGAGAATTGCTTAGCATCAGCAATCCTGGTGATCGCACATATATTGGGGTACCCATTGCTGGTGAGGAGAATAAACGGGCGGTCATTCGATGGCCCTTACCCCCAGGCGTCACGAATTTGATGATAGATGGGGGGGAATTGGGGGATCGCTTTTTGCTGCAAGATGGGGTCCTTATCGATACGTTGCCTTTGCCTCCGGGCAAGGATGTACGCCGCTTGTATTTCCAATTTCAATTGGGAGTTGAACACACCCGCGTCAAAATTGTACATCCGGTCGGGATGCCCATTAAGTCCCTGAGCGTTTTTGTGGCAGACCGGGGGGAATCCATCAAAATGCCCGATAAGTTCTCCGAGACCGGGTCGCAAGAAATTAATGGCATTCCCTATAAGATGTACATGGCCCAAAATTTCGCTCCTGAGGATACCATCACGATCACGCTTTCGGGCATTCTCACACGGGAACATGGGACTAAGCCACGCCTTTTCAACGCGTCCAAATCCCGGATTGTGGGCACTGCACTCTCCGTGGTGTTGGCGTTATTGTTGCTGGGCGGGGTGTTCTACACGGAACGGCAACGCCGTTTGTCACGAGGCGAAGAACGGAAGGCCGCGTTGCGTGCCCAACGAGATGCTCTCCTGGCCCAGATTGCTGAGTTGGACGAAGCGTTTGAAGCCGGCGAATTGGACGAAGCATCATATCAGGCTGAGCGCGATGTGCTTATGGCCGAGGCGGTCCACCTGAGCATGATGTTGGATGAGGAGTTATGATTCAGGTCCAAGGGTTGGTGAAGCGCTTTGGATACACGGTAGTTTTACGAGGGGTCTCCCTGCACATTCCAGAGGGGCAAACTGTGGTGTTGTTGGGCCCGAACGGTGCGGGGAAAACCACATTTTTGCGGATTTTGGCGACGTTGCTGAAGCCAAGCGCTGGTCGTGTGCGCGTCGGCGGTTTTGATTTGGCAAAGGAATCACACCGGGTACGTCATCTTTTGGGCTATGTAAGTCATCAGCCTCTTTTGTACCCGGATTTATCGGCACGAGAAAACTTGCGGTTCTTTGCCCGTTTGTACGGTCTGTTTCACCCAGAGAATCGGATCGATGAACTGTTGGAGAGGGTGGGGCTGCTTCGTCGCGCGGATGATCTGGTGCGCACTTTCAGTCGTGGCATGGTGCAGCGACTGACCATTGCTCGCGCACTGTTGCATGATCCCCCCATCCTCCTCCTGGACGAACCGGACACGGGGTTGGATCCCCACGCGGCAGCCATGTTGGCAGCGTTGTTGCGGGATGTGGCCGGCTCCGGTCGCACGATTTTGTTGACCACGCATAATCTGGCCCGCGGCGTGGACTTCGCGGATAGGGTGATAGTCCTGGCCGGGGGGAAGATTGTAGCCGATGAGTCGGCGTCTCATTTGACGTCCTCATCCCTTTCAGAGTTGTACACTTCAGCCGTGGCGGGGGGACGGGCGTGAGACGGTTCTTCAGTGCAACGTGGGCTATTTTCTGGAAGGATATCCGCGCGGAGTTTCGCACGAAGGATATTTTCACCGGCATGTTCATTTTCTCTCTCCTTTCCCTGCTGGTATTTAACTTCGCGTTTGACCTGCGGGTTTCTAATGTCCGTCAGGTATTACCTGGAGTGATTTGGGTGTCTATCGCGTTTTCCAGCATGTTGGGCCTGAACCGTTCTTTTGTTCTGGAGATGGATCGGGGCAGTTTAGAGGGTATTCTGTTGGCTCCGGTGGATAGGAGCGCGCTTTATTTTGGGAAGATGCTGGGGAATTTGGTCTTTATGGTTGCTGTTGAAGTGGTCCTTTTGCCGGTGATGGTGGTGCTCTTCAATGTGAACGTGTTGACGCCTTCGGTGTTGGTGTTCGTCTTCCTGGGCACTGTGGGATTTGCTGTTGTGGGAACGGTGTTTGCTGCTATGGCCGTAAATACGCGTGCCCGTGAGGTGCTTTTGCCGGTGCTTTTGCTACCCGTTATGGTGCCTGTGTTAATCGCGGCTGTCAAGGGGACGGCCAATGTTTTGGATGGCGGTACGTTGCTTGAGCAGGGGGATTGGCTACGTGTGTTGCTGGCGTTCGATGTGATTTTTCTGGCTGTGGCGTTTATGATGTTCGATTATGTGGTGGAGGAGTAGAATAAACGTAGTCCCACGGGAGGTGGATGCAATGAGTCGATTGCGTTCCGTGTTCAAGGGCGTGGCAGTTGTGGCCGCGGTGCTCATGGTGGTGAATTTGTACATGGGCCTCATCCGGGCCCCGGATCCCTCGAACTTACAAACAGAGGTCACTCGAAAGGCCCAACACATTTTCTACTATCACATGGGCATGAATGTGATGGCCGGTCTGGGCATGTCTGTCAATTTCTTGGCGAGTCTTCTGTATTTGGTCATGCGTCGCCGCTGGCTCGATGTTGTGGCCCGGTCGGCTGCTGAGATAGGCGCTATCTTTGGTATTGGTGTTCTGGCTTCGGGGTCTTTGTGGGCCCGCCCGACGTGGAATACGTGGTGGACCTGGGATCCTCGCCTGACTACGGCCGCTATTACTGTGCTGTTGTACATTGCTTATCTGATGTTGCGCAACGCGGTGGAGGATCCGAATCGACGCGCTCGATTCGCGGCTGTGTACGGTGTCTTTGCGTTTATCAGTGTGCCTATTACTTTTTTGAGCATTCGCTTGTGGAGAACTATTCACCCCACGGTTTTCGGTGGGGGCAACGCGGGCGCAAAGGGGAGTTTTGCTCTGGGTCCCACCATACACCAGGCCTTTGTGTTTTCCATGATTACGTTTGTGTTTGTGTTCCTGGCTTTTCTGTTGCTGCGGGTGCGTGTTGCGATGTTGGAGGACCGTGTTGCCACTTTGCGCGAACAGGTGCTTATTCGGATGAGCAAAGGGGCAGAGGTGTAAAGGACTCTGGTCGGTTTGTGATCTGACCATGCACACGGAGGGGAACCATGGTATACCTTGCGGGAGCAATGGTTTTCATTTGGGTATTGGCTTTCGGCTATTTGTTGTACATTGGAAAGCGAGCGGATCAACTGGAGAGTGAAATTCGCATGTTGGAGGATTTGTTAGAGGATTTGTTACAGGAGGAGGACCGCTAAGGGGTATGCTCTCCCATATCATGGAATGATGAGGTGACAGGCATGAACGCGGTATCTCGTCGGACGTTTTCTCACGCGCTGGCTCTGGTTATTGGTTTCACGCTGGTGTTCACGGTGTTGGGGGCTTCTGTGGGCTTGGTGGGATATGCCCTCTACGATTTGAAGGATTTGTTGGTGCGCGTTGGGGGCATTATGCTGGTGGTGTTTGGCTTGCGTTTGGCCACCTTGCACTTGAAGCCCCTGACATGGGTGGTCATAGGTGTGGTGGTAGGTGTTGTGACGTACGTGTTGGATGACACTCAATTACCGAACCTGCGATACTGGGAAGCCGTGATGTTCGGCTTGGCCGCGTTGGCCGGTGGCCCGTGGCGTTTGTGGGTTCACGTGACATTGGCCTTGCTTGTGGGTGCGTTGAACATGGTGACAAGCATTACACCTGTGGCCATCCGCATTGTGGAAAGTGGTCTTATGGCGCTTATTGTTTTTTATGGGAGCCGGACGGAAATTTTTGAGCAGGAGTTTCGCGTTCAGTTGGATCCAACACGGGGGCGTAATTACTGGACGTCCTTTCTGGTGGGGGTGGTTTTTGCCGCGGGGTGGACGCCTTGTGTTGGCCCAATTTTGGCAGCAATTCTGCTGTTGGCCAGTGAGAGCGCGTCGGTAATGCGTGGGGCCGTTTTGCTGGCTGTGTATTCGGCTGGATTGGGTATTCCGTTTCTGTTGACTGGTGCGCTCTTCAGTTGGGCCACATCCTTCCTGCCGCGGTTGAAACGCCATTTGGGGTGGATTAGTGTGGTCAGTGGGGCGTTGTTGATTTTCATTGGTGTTCTGATTTTTACTAACAGCCTGCGTGATCTCTCACAGTTGGGTTCCATTGTGAACGTGGAAGGTCAACTGGCCGAGGATGTGAGTGGGACGAACATACCGTTTTTGTTCGCGTTTTTGGCCGGGTTGGCCTCTTTTCTCTCCCCCTGTGTGTTACCGTTAGTTCCGGCGTATTTAGGATACCTTAGTGGCGCGGCTATTGGGAGTGTCCAAGAAGGAGAGGTAGTTTCCTTACACGGGTAAGTTATCGATATCAAATACCCAAGGGAGGTTATGGCAATGCGGAAGTGGGTTGTCCGGGTGGCGGTGATGGTGTTGCTCCTGTTGGTGGTCATTGGGTGTACTTCGTCGGCCAAAACAGAGCCCTCTTCCTCGTCGTCCAGCCCCGCGGTGGTCACGTCCAAGGGGAAGGTGGGAGAGGTCCCTCAGGGGATTATGCTTATTGACGCGGGTAGTGTGGATCGGTCTGCGAAACCGCCCAAACACGGGGACCCCGCGCCGGATTTCGTATTCCTGACGGAGGATGGTCAGGAGTACCGATTAAGCGATTTCCAGGGGCGGCCTGTCGTGCTAAACTTCTGGGCCACGTGGTGTCCTCCGTGTCGGGCGGAGATGCCGGCCCTGGATAAGGCGTACCAGGAGCGAAAGAAGGAGGGGCTGATTATCTTTGCCATCAATGAGCAGGAAGATCGCGAGGCCGTGTCTCAATTTCGACAGTCGATGGGTGTGTCGTTGCCTATGTTGCTGGACACACAAGGGATAGTGGGACGTACCTATTTGGTGCAGGGGTTGCCCACCTCTTTCTTCATTAAACCAGATGGCACTGTGGCTATCCGCTGGACGGGGATGCTTAAGCCGGACGATCTGGAGTACAACCTGGAGGTGTTGCTTGGTGGTCAGTAATGGGAAGGCGCTTTCCTGGAGTCATCGAATAGCGTCCTTCCTGGAACGGGTTGTACTGTGGGGGGCCCGGCACTGGTTGGGGATGTTGAATTTTGCTTTGTTCATATATGTGACCCTGCCCGTTTTAGCGCCTACCTTTATGGCGTGGGGCTGGGAGAGCCTGGGTCGGATTATTTACACGGTTTACATACCCCTTTGTCACCAGTTGCCTGAACGTTCGTTTTTCCTGTTTGGACCTAAAATAGCGTACTCGCTGTCTGAATTGCAAGCCCACGGTTTGGATCCATCAACACCGATGTGGGCTCGGCGGTTTTTCCTGGGCACGCCGGAGTTGGGGTATAAGATGGCGTTTTGCCAGCGTGACTTTGCGCTCTACGGAGCGATGTGGTTGGGAGGGGTGCTTTTTGCCCTGTCCGGACGTCGGTGGAAGCCGTTGGCATGGCGGTGGTTTGTATTAGCCTGGGTTCCCATGGCCTTGGATGGGGGCACGCAACTTTTAGGAATTCGGGAGAGTACATGGCCATTGCGCGTGTTTACCGGTGTATTGGCGGGTGGGGCATTGGTATGGACGTTGTACCCCCGTTTGGAGCAGGCGTTTTCCGTGAGTTTTTCAGAAGGTCACAACTGAGGGGGGAAATTTTGGCGCCTCTCATGTCATCGCGTACAATATGGGGTTGTAAGTTCTTGCGAAATCAGAAATTTGTATATTGAACAGGGAGGGGAACGTTGCCGAATACACGATCTGCTGCCAAGCGTGTTCGCCAAAATGAAAAGCGCCGCCTTCGCAATCGGATGCACAAGGGGCGGGCTCGGACGTATGTGAAGAAGGCATTGGCGCTTATTGAGGCCGGCAAGTTGGATGAGGCCGAGGAGATGGTTCGCCGTGCTGTGAGTGCTCTTGATCGTGCCTGGGAGCGTGGTGTGTTACACAAGAACACGGTGGCTCGGAAGAAGTCCCGTTTAATGCGCCGGTTGAACGAGGCGCGTCGTGCTGCCCAACAAGCGGATTAAGTCAAATGAGAAGGGTCCTTTAAGGGGCGGCTACTAAGGAGCCGCCCCTTTTATTTTTCCTCTATCTGGAATTTGTACCCTACTCCGTATACCGTAACAATGTATTGGGGTTCTTCGGTGTCCTCTTCGATTTTCTTACGCAGCCAATGGACGTGAACATCCAACGTGCGTGTGTCCCCAAGAAATGTGGTTTCCCACACGGTTTCGATGAGATAGCGTCGGTTGAGTACTTCGTTCGCGTGGCGGATGAATTCGACCATGAGGCGGGTTTCTATGGGGCGGAGGTGAAATGTTCCCCGCGGCGTGGTGAGCGTTCGGGTTCGTTTGTCCAGAGTGAAGGGGCCCGCTCGCAGGATGTCAGCTTTGCGGTTGTTGAGTGCTTGTGTTAGGCGGGCTTTGAACACGCGCAGGGTAAAGGGCTTGTGCACGATACTGTCCACCAGGGGGGGGATTTTATTTTTATGACGACTGTCAATGACGAGGATGAACGCGGCTCCGGGACCGGCTCGTCTCATTCTCTGCAGGATTTTCGTTGGTGAACCGGTGAGCAGGGTCAGGTCAATCACGCATACGTCTGGCTTGCGGGCGCGCAAGTAGTCGGAGGCCTCGCGAATAGAGGAAGCCGCGTGGACATCCATGGGGGCACCTTCATATCGTGAGCGTCGGAGGCGTTTAAGTATCTGGGCGCGTTCGCGAGATGCCGCGGCCACATACAGGATGTGCACGGTTGAACCCCCTTAGTGAAGCCAGGCCCACCGTCCTCTTAATTACTTGTCCGCCTCGTCGAAACCGATGACCTTGCGGATGTGGTCCATGGCATCGCCGTCGATGACGGTTGATTGCCATCGACTAAGTGGAGGGGCTTGCTGATCCCCTCGACAGATGTGTTCTAGCATCTCTTCTTCGGCCTGAGTGTGCAAGAACCGGGCCGGCATGGCCCGAGGCACAAAGGAGCGCGGAGGGGATGAGAGGCGTTTGCCCCGTTGTGCCCACACTTCAGCCGATAGTGCTTCTACACGTACGTCGTTGCTGGCCAATCCGAAGGTCCATGTTTCGCCGAAACTGGTAATGTACGCTGTGTACCACCCCACATGTTGGAATCTGGGGCGAAGAAACGCCACCATGCGCAATCCCTCATACAAGGGTGGGCCTGGATCCGGACCGTGGGTGACCACGATGCCGCCCGGCCGTAGAGCCGCGCGTACATGGGCGAACACGTCCTCGAACAAAGGGACGGTGTCCGGCGTTAGGTCAATTAAGTCGACGATAATGACGTCAAAACGGGCCCCCGGGTTACGCAGGAAATCCCGAGCATCGCCGATGATAACCTGGACGCGAGGGTCGTCCAACGCGCCGGCTTGGAGTTCTTTCAAGTGTGTGCGACACGCTGCGACGACCATCGCGTCCAGGTCCACCATGACAATTTGGCGGACAGAAGGATCGCGTAAGGCTTCGCGCGCGGCCAAGCCGTCCCCACCGCCTAGAATGAGGACGCGCTCTGGACGTTCGTGCGCGAGAAGCGCCGGTAGGACCAAGTGTTCATGGTATACGAACTCGTCAACGGCTGCTAATTGGATCCAGCCGTCGAGAAACAGGCACCGTCCCAAGTAATCAACATCGCCAATGGCGATATCTTGGTACGGCGACTGGCCCCGATAGCGCCAGGTGCGCACGGGTGTGACAAACCACCGTCCCGAATGCGCGCTTTCGATTACGCCGCCCGCGTACACGCCCTTACGATGTGGGGACAAAGCCTTTACCTTCCCAAAGTACACCGCGTTCCATGTCGTAGGTTTCCATGTGGACGGCTTTTAGTCGTTCGGCGAGGACATCTAACGCTTTGTGAGGGTCGCCGTCGCAGGCAAAGACGTCTACGGCAGCGTAACCGTGTTCGGGCCAGGTGTGGATGGAGATGTGGGACTCTGCCAGCAAGGCAACAAGCGTGACACCGTGCGGTGAGAACTCGTGGACCAGCACGTCCAACACGGTGAGTTCGCCCGCCTTGCAGGCATCCATGATGCTTTGGCGCAGGTAATCGGGATCATCAAGGACCTGTGGATCCCCTGACCAGACTTCAGCGATCAGGTGACGCCCCAGAGCAATGTGCTCGGCCGTCCCCTGAAGCTCCCCCAGAGAAGTAATCATCTTCTCCATAAAGAGCCTCCTTTCTGTTCTCTGTGCGCACAGCACAGGTGTGATATGCCTGCCTGTGTGCCAGGCAAACGGCCGAGGGGGCGGTGCCGATCCGGGGATCGGCTGGCGCTTGACGAAGGCCTCAGACCGCACGTGCCTGCTGCTCACACGTACGGCGCGCTTGGTCCTCTGGCGTTCTCGTCGCCTGTTTCACCCCCTTCCTCGTATTACAGCCGATATGTCAGCCCTTATTCTAATGGTGCCCCAGGGGATTGTCAAACCAACGTCTCGGGAGAGAACGATGGAATGGGTTGAAATCAGCCCTCCCTTGCGTTTCCTTCGCCTTCATCCTTGCGGTATTCTCGCACAATTTCGACAATCTGGACCGTGTACGTTCGGTACCATTTCTTTCGGCCAAGCATTTGAGCCCGGATGTGTTCTGGATCCGCTTTCCACCGGGCTATGGCTTCCTCTGTTTTCCAGTAGGATACGGTGAGTTCCTGGTCACCTGCGGTGAGGCTTGTGAAATCAAGACATCCATATCGGCGAAAAGCATCCTCCCTAAGCCGTTGAGCCATCTGGAGGTATTCGTCATCCAATTTGTTTATCGTAGCCCGAAAGATAACCGCGTACATTACCAACCCTGCTTCAATGCTGTTGGAAGATAACGTCGTTGGGATTTGCTGCCGCGATTATGGCCCTCCGTTCTCCATCGCTTAGAGGCTCAAAATGTTCACACGCGTCTAACACCCGGGGAAGCAAGGTGGTATCCCCTGCGGTGGCTATGGCGGTAATGGGGTAGGAGAGTGCGAAGTTCACTGCTCGTTGAATGTCTTCACGGCTCTCATAAGGCTCGTACCATGTATTGTATCGTTTTTGACGTGTTCCCCAGGGGCGGCGAGCAATCGCCTTGATAGTCATTACACCCACATCTTTCTCTTGGCACACCTGGAGCAGATCTTCCATGTTGTGGCGATAGGCCGCGTGGGCCATCATTACAGGGTTTAAAGGCAACATTACGGTGTCAAAATCGAAGCGACGGAGAGCTTCCAGCAGGACCTGCGGGGCATCGAGACCATGGGTGGTGATGCCTATGTGGCGCGTTAGGCCCTCTTCCTGGGCCCGTACAATCGCGTCTAATGCTCCGCCATTGCGAGTGGCTTTGTCTAACTCTTCTATGGAGGTTACTGCGTGGAGTTGGTACAGGTCGAAATAATCGGTGTGCAATCGGCGCAGGGAGGATTCTAATTCTGCTCGAGCCGCGTGTCCGTCCCGTTCCAGGGTTTTACATCCCAAGAAGAAGCGGTTTCGGTATGTGTCCATCCAGGGCCCCAGGCGTTCTTCGGCCACGCCGTAGGAGGGGGCCACATCGATGTGGTTCACCCCCGCGGCCAGCACCCTCTCCATAGTGGCATCTGCTTCCTCTTGGGAGATATTCCAAAACGCGGCTGCGCCGAAAATGGCCACTGTGCTCATGTGTCCCGTACGTCCGAGCCGTCTCTTGTCCACGAGTTGCCCCCTTTCCGTCCATTCCAATTCATGCCACAGCCTTAAGATGGTTCAGGAAAGACGTGGTTTGTTCACGTAGTTAAAGTACATTATTTCGACGGTGCTTGGAGGGTGGTAAATAGCCGGAGGTAGTCCCCCAGCAATCGGGTGATCAGAAAATGCTCGCGCACGTGTTCTCGGGCTTGCGTCCCCATTTTCTTGGCCTCTGCAGGGTGTTGCAGGAGCCAGAGGGTTCGTTCTGCACACTCTTCCACACTGTTCACCAGGAATCCGGTCTTCCCGTCGATAATTTGCAGGCGAATTCCTCCCACGTTGCCGCCCACTACGGGCTTGCCTTTCCACATGGCTTCGCTGACAACCAGGCCGAATCCCTCGCGGATGGACTTTTGGATGACCACATCCGCGGCGGTTTGGAACGCGTTTACTTCCCGGTTGCCCACCCCGTGGAAGTTGTGCAGGATACGGATGTCAAAATCCTCTCCGGCATGACGCACTGTACGGTCGTAAAATTCCCACCCTTCGGGATCATCTGAGGCCATCGCTCCAACCAGGGCCAATTGGACCTGGGGAATGTGCTTTTTGACCAGGCGATAGCAGTCAATGACTCCCAATGGATCTTTCCAGGGGTCAAAACGACTCACCTGGACCAGTAATGGGCGGTCGGGGTCAAGGCCGTAGTGGGACACAATTTCCCGAGCCTCCTCTGGGGGCATGGGGGCGTTCTTCTCCGATAGGGGATCAATGGTAGGGGGGATGATGGCTAGGTGCGGGATGGAGAGTCCCGGTCCCACGTATTCTTTCATGGTAAAAATGGCCGCGGGGTAGCGGTTAATGTACGGTGCCAGGAAGTCCCAAAATGCTCGGTTGGGGTGTGAGGTGTCGATGTGGCATCGCCACACCCAATGGTTGCCTCCCCGTCCTTCGGTGTAATAGAGCAACCCTGCAGGTTGGGGGTCGTGTACTACCACAAAGTCGTATTGTCCCTCGAATTTGTCCGCATTATGGCGGTTGTACTTTTGCCAGATGCGCTTCATCTCTTCTGTAAAGGGGATGTCCATGCCTTGAAGGCCGTTGTGCATGGCTTTGGTGACGTTGAAGAATTCTTCTGTCCCCTCAATGACTTGCCATTCTGCCTCGAGCCCTACGTCTCGCATGAGAGGGACCAGCGTTTGCAGGATTTCGGCTACGCCTCCCCCATAAGCGGTGGCGTTGATGTGTACGACATGGGCACCTCGGAGCGGGGCGGCCAGGGTACGAAGGTGTTGGACGACCGATTCGCCAACAACAGAGGTGTACGCGTCCAGAGTTTTCGTTGTCAGAGGTACACGGGTGAGCATTTTTTCCGGCTCTCCTCTACCTGATTTGTGTTCCACCGATTCACAATATGTTATGGCTTTGTCAGTCGACCAGAGGTCCGTCTCCCCATTATAACCTTATGGAATGGGTTGGCAGAAATACACTTATGATCAAGTCCGTCTAACTTATCATAGTTCTCCGCTCTGTGCTACAATGGAGGTTGTACATTGCAGTATGACATGATCCACATTGGCTGGAGAGAGTATTCGCAGGAGGGAATATGCAACGTCAACCAGAATGGGCTCGTATTGCTTTAGTGTTTGTTTTGGTGGTGGCCATTACGTTTCTCTCCTTCGGGATAGGATTGGCCGTCGGTTTTGGGGCCGGTCGGGCAACGGCTCCCCAATCAGTAGCACCGGTCATCCCGGTGGGGCCTGGGAGCGGTGGTGGTGAGACATCCACGTCCACACCGGCGCCTACCACAAAGCCAACACCTCCTCCTGCTCCGGCTCATGCTCCGGAGAATTTCGATGTTTTCTGGGAGGTGTGGGACATTCTCAACGAGCATTTCTACGGCGAAGTCCCTCAAGGGAGTGATGTAACATACGCGGCTATCCGGGGCCTCATTCGCGCGCTGGATGATCCCTTCACGTCCTTTATGGATCCCAAGACCGCGAAGATTTTCGGTTCGGATCTCAGCGGGTCCTTTGAGGGAATTGGCGCGCGTGTTGAACAGGCTGAGAACGGGGGTGTTCGCCTCATTGAAGTGTTCAAGGGGTCCCCAGCAGAGAAGGCGGGCTTAAAGGATGGGGATATTATTATTGCCGTGGACGGGGAAGATATCACGGACTTGACGTTGCTGGAACAGGTGAGCAAAATTCGGGGACCTGCAGGGAGTAAAGTTGTGCTAACAATTATCCGTGAAGGGGTGCGTGATCCCTTTGATGTAACTGTAGTGCGGGGGAAGATAGAAATCCCCATTATTGAATATCGAATGGAAGGGGACTACGCTTACATTAAATTCTCCGAGTTCAACGCGCTGGGGACGAAGAAAGTGCGCGAGGCGTTGAAGGCGTTGTTGAAGGAGCATCCGAAGGGGTTGATCTTTGACTTGCGAGGCAATCCTGGAGGGTATCTACACATCGCCATTGGAGTGACTTCCCAGTTCCTGCCTAAGGGTAAGGTGGTGCTTATTGAACGATGGAAGGATGGCACGGAGAAGGTGTATAAGAGTGAACCCGGAGGACTAGCGCTGGACATTCCCATGGTGGTGTTGGTGAACCGTTCCAGTGCCAGCGCTTCGGAGATTATGGCTGGAGCCCTGCAAGACCATCACCGCGCGGTACTCATTGGGGAGCGTACCTTTGGCAAGGGGTCTGTGCAACAGCCCTTTACATTAGAGGATGGGTCCGAACTGCGGGTTACCATTGCCCACTGGCTTACGCCGAACGGGCGGGAAATTCACAAGAAGGGCATCGAGCCGGACATCCGCGTTCAAATGACCCCAGAGGATAAGGCATCGGGGCGCGACCCGGTGCTGGAGCGCGCTATTCAATACCTGAAGGAAGGGAAGTAGTCATGGGCGAACCGGTCCGTGTTGTCGCGACGAATCGTAAAGCACGTCATGATTACGAAATCTTGGAGACATACGAAGCCGGCATCGCCCTAACAGGAACTGAGATTAAGTCTGTTCGGGAAGGGCGGGTGAACTTGCAGGATGGATTTGTTATTGTTAAGGATGGGGAAGCCTGGCTGATGAACGTGCACATTTCCCCGTATCATCACGGCTCTGTGCACAACCATGAACCGCGGCGTCCCCGTAAGTTGTTGCTTCACAAGTGGGAAATCAATCGCCTGGCTGGTCGGGTACGAGAAAAAGGATGGACCATTGTGCCCTTACGCATGTACTTGAAGAACGGTTGGGCAAAGGTGGAAATTGCTTTGGTGCGGGGCAAAAAGCAGTACGATAAACGCCGTGATATTGCCAAACGCGAGTTTGAGCGCGAAAAGGAGCGCTATCTAAAACGACGGGGAATTAAAGTGTGAACAGGAGAACGGTGTCGGGGCGCGACCGCGGTCGCGCCCCGGTGGTTAGTGGAGGTGTCTGCGCAGTAGTCCTTCTACACTTTCCGGTGCGCACAGAACTAAGAGCGCCTTGGCCGGACTCTCTCCAATGTTATGCCATCGGTGAGGCAGGTTGGCCTCAAAAAGCAGGCTATCCCCCTCCTTGAGTTCAAATTGTTTGTCTTCGATTTCGTACACCAGGTGTCCTTCCAGACAGTAGACAAACTCATTCCCTGCGTGGACTACTGGAGTTTGACCACTGCTGGCCCCTGGTTCCAGGATGAGCAAGAACGGTTCCGCGCACTGATGGGGAACGCCGCTTCCTAAGCGCTCCAGATACCCTTGCGGGATAACAACTCGTTGTCTTTGGTCAGCCGGGGTGTAGACAATGGACGCGGTGTGTTTTTCCTCCACAAAAAAGAGACTAATGGGAATCCCCAACGCACTGGCAATGCGTTGCAGGGTGCTGACACTGGGCGATGTCTTATTCCGTTCGATTAAACTGAGCGTGTTAATGGACAGCCCACTGGCCTCTGCAAGGGCTCTCAGGGATAGCCGGCGCCGGGTACGAATTTCCCGCAACCGGGACCCTATATCAATGTGTTCGCCGATCTGCGCGTTGGATCCGTCCTGTTTCATGCACTCCCCCTTTGCGTTGTGGACGTCGGGTACATCCTTGGTGGACTATCTTCCTGCACCGTAATAGTACAATATAATTGACATCCTTACCAATTATTGGGATTTTCCCCGACGGTCCACCCCCGCTTACAAGCGCATAATTCGTGTTGCGCCAAGGAGAAAGCCGATGAGCAGGGCCAGAATGCCAACGCCTGCCATGGTGGGTTGATTCAGGATAGAAAATATAACGCCCAGGAAGATGAGACCTCCCACAAGAATGAGTCCGCTTTCTGGTCGGGCTTTTCCTAAGTCGTAGAGAACCAGGCTTAAACCGGTTACTGCCAGCGCTTCTACCGCCAACGCGATAAATCCCAGGTGAATGAGGGGAATGAGCGTGAACACACTACTCGCGACCAGGAGGACTGTGGCTAAGATGTACTTAGGTTCTTCGCTCAACTGGTAGATACAGAAAACTCCGTAGGCCAATATTAATTGCGTAATTCCCCACACAACGCGAATGAACTCCAGAGGGACAGGCGCCAATCCCGTGTATGTGCCTCCCAGGAAAAGTGTGTAGAAGAACCCCAGAGTAAGTCCGTAAAGCAACCGGCGTAAGCATTGTTTACCGAGAATTTGCTTGTTCTTTTTCATGTTATCCTCGTCCTTCTAGCAGTTTAGACGTAGATATAGAACGGGGTACGCTCCAATCAGCGTACCCCGTCCGTGTGCTTTAGGCAAATCCGGGTCTGGCGTGGATGGGCAAAGTGGACGTTATACCTTTTGTGCTTCCTGGGTAAGTTCCTTCTCCATGGCGATGACCTCGTCCAGTTTGCCTTCCTTCTCCAGTTTCTTCAGGCGGGCCAGGTACATTTCCTCCGAGTTCATGCGCAGGAGGTCGCTGGGTTGGACACCAATGTTCTTAGCACCGCGGCGCAGTGCCCACAGGAAGACGCCGAACCAGAGGAAGGCCCACAGGAACCAGATAAGCGCCTGGATGGTCGGGCTCTTGGGAGCGATCAGGGCCGGGAAGAAGGTCGTGGGCAGGTAGGCACCGGACCCCATCAGGTTATCCCAGAAGTCACGGGCCAGGGTGTAGGGCAGATAACCCAGGTAGAAGAAGGGCCAGATGAGAAGGCCTGTGATGTAGAGAAGCCCTGTTCGACCGTAGTTGCGGAACTCACAGCCGAGCATGAGCACTGTACCAAAGCCCAGGAGCAAACCGCCGAAGATGTCCATGGAAAGGGTGGTCTGCTCACGGATGTGGCCGGCACCGATCTTGTGGAATTCGGGCCCCACATATCCTTTAGCAAAGGCCTCGGTTGCCCAGTGGTGCCCCTCCATAATGCCGAAGAAGGCAAAGCCTACGGCCATCACAAACGCGGTGATGGCGAGGTGCAGACCCAGGGCCCCCAACGGCTGGAAGGAAATCATCACCGTGCGCAGGGAGTAAGGAATACCCCAGCGCCGAGCCGCCTTGGTCTCACCCTGTTCCATTTCACGGCCCAACTCGAAGTTGATGATACCGCACTCGGTGCCGAAGCCCGTCTTGGCCACAGAGAGGCCCAGCAAAGCACCCACGAGCATCAGCATGATGATGTTGGGCAAGTGGGCCGCGGTGATCATGGCCTTGGCAATCTTGGTTTTTTCGGGCTCAATGCCAAAGCGGACCGTCGCGTAGTCGTTGCCGAAGAAGGCCATGTAGAGCACGATGAGGAAGATAATTCCCAGTACAACGTAGAGAATCCAGGAAAGCAATGTAGGCCGGGTGTCCTCACCCAGTGTCAACCCATCGGCCCAACCATATTGCTTTGCCTGTTCCACGTACCACTTGGTTTCCTGACTCTTGAAGTACTGGGAGAGATTTAACTTGCGCAAGAGGAGGAAGGCCAAGAGGGCGCCAACTGTGGCGAAGATCATGACCACCCAACTCTTGACGTTCATGGCTGCCCAGCCGCCCAGCAGGTGATGCAATGTACATCCACCCGCCACGCGGGTCCCCCAGGCAAAGAAGAAGGCCCCAAACGCGGTGGCAATAAGCGTTCCTTTAGGATAACGGACCCAACTGCGGAGTTCACCCTCTAACCACGCAAATACCAGACCCGCAATGAGAGCACCAATGATAACCCACTGAATAGAAGGCTGATAGTCGGGTTTGGTGGCAATAAGACTGTGGCCAAAGAGAGTGGATTCCACACCCGCCAGCATTCGGGCCATACCGCTGGTTACACCAATGAACTTGTGCTTGGGATGACCAAGGGGTAATAATGTGTAATTGATGACCTCGGCCGTAGCCGTCAACACGCCGGCCGTCCACCACGGCCATTGCTTCTTCAACCAGCCTACATTGGCCTTGGTGTTGGTGAAGTTTACAGCCATAGCGCTACCTCCTGATGTGTTTTGGATGTCGGGTAATGCCAGACCCGGGGAAGGCCTGAAGGAACTTCATCTTACAGGCCCTCTTTCCATTATAGAAGGGGGAAATAAGCGAACAAGACCCAATTGCTTATCCCTGCTATAAGGTAAGACTTATAAGTTGGCATTTTGATGAAGCCTGAGTACAATGGCTTTATTGCGCTGTGGTCATAAAATGCGTTCTTTTCCTTGAAGGGGGCGGGCGTTCAACAATGTTTAGCCTGTATCAACTGCGGGTTTTCCTAACAGTGGCCGAGGAAGGGAGCGTTACTCGAGCCGCGGAACGTTTGTACCTCACGCAGCCTGCGGTCAGTCAGCACATCCGTGCCTTGGAAAAGCAAGTCGGTGTCCGGCTATTTCAGCGTACATCGCGGGGCATGACCTTAACCCCCGCGGGGGAGACGTTATTGGAGTACGCGCGCCGCATTGTGCGTCTGGCCGTAGAGGCCCATCAGGCAGTGGCCCGGGTGGAGAATTTAATGCAGGGTGAACTTCACTTGGGCGCAAGTCCAGGAGTTGGCTCCTGTCTGGTTCCCACGTGGATCCACACGTTTCATCACCGGAACCCCGAAATGCGGGTGATCCTCCGCACAGATATTACACCCACAATCGTGCGCTTTCTGGCAGCGGGCGAAGTGGAATTGGCCATTGTCGAGGGCGAGGTGAACGAACCTTCTGTGCGGGTTGTTCCCTTGTGGGATGAGGAAATTGTCCTTGTTGTGGGCCCACACCATCCCTGGTGGGGGAAGGAGAAGGTTCCCAGCGAAGCATTGGCGGATCAGTGGTTTGTCTCCCGCGAGGAAGGCAGTTTAACGCGAGCATGGGAAGAGCGAGTACTGCGCAATTTTGGCATTGTGCCGCGAGTTATTGCCCAGTTCGACGCGCCCTCTGCCATCAAACGGGCTGTTGAATCCGGGCTAGGTATAGCCATGTTGCCTTTGTTCGCGGTCCGTCGGGAATTGACTGAACGGCGCTTGCACGTGGTCCGCTTGGAAGATGGTCGGCTTCAGCGTACACTGCGTTTGTTGTATATGCCAGATCGGTTGCAAAATCCCGTTATCAGAGCGTTCTTGCAATATTTGTCCACGGAATTTCCACACATCGGTGTGCACATACATGCGGGATAAGTAGATTCTCCCTGACGTTGGTCGGGAACTCCAACGACTAAAAGGTGGTGGGGATGGACGTAGAACTCGCCAACGCGGAATTGACCCAACAGGAGGTTTCCTCCCCTGAGGACATAAGGGGTGGGAGCAGTGTTTACCAGCGAATTGCTCCGAGATTTTCCGATGTTCTTCTGGCTATTATTCTCCTGCTCGCGCTCTACCTGCGCACGTACAATGTCATGTGGGATGACGGCCAACTTGCGCATCCCGATGAACTCTCCACCGTCGCGTTCTACGCGCCCACTATCCACTGGCCCGAACACCTGGGGGACATCCTCAAACCCCATCAATCCACCCTGAACCCCCTCTGGGATGTTAATGCCAACCATCGTCGCTCCTACACGTACGGTCATTTCCCCCTTTACCTGCTGGTTCTGACCGCGAACGCGGTCAAACACCTGGCCCCTCTGGCCGACGCACTTCACGTGTCGCCGCAGACGGTCCAGTACCTGCGCACCGCAACCAGCGCGCCTGGGTTCGCGTTTGTGGGGCGTATCCTGATGGCCCTGAGCGACACCCTCACCGTGTTCCTGGTTTACCTCATTGCTCGTCGCCTTTACGGAAAGGGGTGGGGACTCCTTGCCGCGGCCTTATCCACCTTCACTGTCACTCAAATCCAGTTGGCTCACTTCTTCGCGGTGGACCCCATGTCCACCACCTTCACCATGCTTGCGGTGTACGGGGGCATGCGCATGGCTGAGGAGGCCCGCCCCCGGGATGCGGTGCTCACGGGCGTGGGCATGGCCTTGGCCGTGGCCAGCAAGTTCAGCGCGTTGCCCATCCTGGCCGTACCCGTCATTGCCGTGTACATGTGGTACCGGCGTCAGTCCCCGGCCGTCGAGCGTCAGGTCGCGGACGAGAGGCGTTTGCGGTCGATGGGCATCTCCTTACTGGTAACCGCGTATGTGGTGGCTCTGGTGGTCTTTGTGGTCACTTCTCCCTACGTGATCCTGGATTGGCCCAACTTTAAACAGGCCGTGTTGATAGAGCAGGGCGCGATGGTGCGCGGGGACGCGGATTTTCCCTTCACCCGTCAATATCGGGGCACTACCCCTTACCTCTACCACATCGAACAAGCCATTCGTTGGGGGATGGGGTGGGCGTTGGGCTTGTTGGGATGGCTGGGATTGGCCTGGGCGTTCGTGCGCGCGTTGCGAGGGCGTCTGAAGCCGGGCGAGTGGATGCTTCTGGCCTGGGTTATCCTCTACTTCGGACCTACGGGCCTTTTCCTGGCCAAGTTCATGCGCTATACCTTGCCCATTGTGCCCACCCTTATTATCCTGGGCGTGGGGTTGCTCGTCTCCTTGTCGAGCGTTCAGAACAGGGCGCGTTGGCTGGCTTATGGGTTGGCGGGAGTGGTTCTCGCCCACGCGATTTTCTGGTCCCTTGCCTTTGTGAACGGAGTCTACGGTCACACTCACCCGTGGATTACCGCGTCTCGCTGGATTTACGCGCATGTGCCGGATAGCGCGGGGTTGGCCGTGGAACACTGGGATCGGCAATTGCCCCTTCCCCTGCCCGAGCCCAACGCAAATCCCGGGCGTTATCACTACATTACCATGCCCATGTACGAGGAAGACACCCCCGAGAAGTTTGAAATTATCAAAAACAACCTGCGTGAGGCGGATTACTATATCTTTGCTACAGCCCGGCTGTACAAATCCATCCCCCGTCTGCCCCAGCGGTACCCCATGACTACCCGTTTCTACCAACTTTTCTTCGCGGAGCAACTGGGCTTCGTGCGCGTCCTGGACGTGCACAATTACCCCCAATTAGGGCCCTTTGTCTTTCCGGATGACAACGCGGACGAGAGTTTTTGGGTGTACGACCACCCTCGGGTGCTCATTTACAAGAAGGTGCGGGATCTAAGCGATGAGGAATGGGATCAATTGTTAGGGGGCACGTGGGAGGGAGCCAAGCATTGGGATGTGGGAGGCCCTACGCTGCTCCAGCGCATCTTCAAACTCCTACCCTCCCTGGGGAAGAAGAAGGAGACACAGGCGCCGCCACCCACCCCAACGGAGCGAAAGGGGCCGTCCCTGCTCCTGGACATGGATTTCGACGAGATGCCCGTGGTGCGCTGGTGGCGTTGGAACCGTTGGGCCAGTGAGCACACGTTGCCTGCGGTCGTTCTCTGGTGGCTCGCGGTGACGCTCATAGGCGTCCTCTCCTGGCCCATGACGTTCCTGGGCTTTCCTCACCTGCGGGATCGGGGGTATGCCTTTTCGCGAGGCATTGGTTTGCTGTTAGTAGCGTACTTGGCCTGGTTGGTGCCCTCTCTGCGTGTGTGGATCAATGACTTACCCCTGGTGCTCCTGGTGCTGCTGGTGGTGGGGCTGGTGAACTGGGCGCTGGCGCGGCAGCACTGGGTGAAGATATGGGCTTTCCTGAGGGCGAACCGCCGCCTGATTTTCTTCTACGAAGGGCTCTTTGCCGTGGCCTATCTCTTCTTCGTGTTCATCCGCCTGCTAAACCCAGACTTGTGGCAGCCGTGGAACGGGGGAGAGAAGTTCATGGAGATCGCGTATTTGAACGCGACGGTACGCACTCCTTATTTCCCTCCTTATGACCCTTATTTCGCGGGCGGTACCATTAACTACTACTATTGGGGTTACCAGATTGTCAACGTGCTCATTAAACTGACAGGCATCACTCCCACGGTCGCCTTTAACTTGGCTGTGCCCACGCTTTTCGCGTTAACTGTTCTGGCCGCGTGTGGCCTGGTGTATGACATGACCGTGGGAACACATTCCCGGAGCGCGGTATATATAGGACTGTTAGGGGCCGCGTTTGTGGCCTTATTCGGCAACCTGGACGGCCTGGGGCTGATCTTGCGCAACCTGGCCCAGGTGAGTGGGTCGGACTTTCACAGTGTGTTCCCCTGGTTGCAGACGTGGGTGCGCGCGCTGGTGGGGTTGAGCAAGGTGTTGGCCCATGAGGTGACGTTGCCCAAGTACAATTACTGGGACCCGAGCCGGGTGATCCCGTACACCATCAACGAGTTCCCGTACTGGTCCTTCCTCTTTGCGGATTTGCACCCTCACATGATGGGGATTCCCTTTACGGTGATTGTCCTGGGCATGGGGTATAACCTGGTTGCAGGTGCCCGACGGTTTTGGTTCGCGGAGGGATTCTGGGCCGGCTTGGTGCAGTTCTTCCTCTTGCCTCTGGGCTTGGGTGCCCTGGCGGTAATTAACACATGGGATCTGCCCACGTACTTGGGGGTGCTGGCCGTGGCCTTCTTCTTGCGTCAATGGCGAGCCCGTCAGCGGGTGAACTGGGGTCTGTGGGCCTTCCAGACCTTCGCGGTGGCCTTGCTCGCGTACGTGTTCTTCCGACCTTTCTTTGCCCATTACTCTCCCACGGCCGCGTCCGGCGTGGGCTGGGCTCCCCAGAAGACGTCGTTGGGCAAGTGGTTGAACATTTGGGGATTCTGGCTCTTCCTGGCGCTGACGTTCCTGGCGGTGGAATTGACGCGGCAGGACCGGTTTGTCCCCGCGCGTGTGCTCCGCGGCCTGGTTGTCCACTATGATCGGTTGCCCATTTACTTACGCCGCCTTTCCAGGGGCAAGTTGAACGGTGAAAATCCGGGGATTCCTCTGGGTGTGCTCTACGCTCTTGCCGGCATCGGGGTTATATCGGTTGGTTTATGGCTTCTAGGCTACAGGGTGCCTGCTATCTTACTGGTGCCCATCTTCGTGGCCGCGGTGTTGACTTTGCGAGTGAACGCGCCCTCGGGCGTGGTGTTCGCGACGTTTCTGGTGTTCACCGCGCTTTTGGTCCTATTGGGTGTGGAATTTGTGTACTTGAAGGATCACTTGCAGGGCGGGGATTTTAAGCGCATGAACACGCTTTTCAAGTTCTACATTCAGGCGTGGGTGATGCTGGCCATTGCTGCTGCGGTCGGACTCCCTCATGTGTGGGATCGGATCCCCCGATGGCGGCCTGTGGTACGCACAGGGTGGCAGGCAGTGTTTACCGTCCTTTTGGTGGCTTCCCTCACTTTCCTGGTGGTGGGTACTGTGGCCCGGGTGAAGGATCGCTTTCCCGAAGGGCTGAGCGAACGTCCTCCTTTTGGCACGTTAGACGGTATGGCGTATATGAAGTACGGAGTCTACACCTGGCCTGACCCCCAACACCGCATTGTGCTCAAATGGGATTATGAGGGCATCCGCTGGCTGCTGGACCACGAACCCCGGGTTGTGCCCATCGCGGAGGCCCGGTTAGACTATTACCGGGAAGGGGGCACGCGTGTGGCTTCCTTTACGGGTTTGCCCACGTTCATGGGGCTTCATCAGATGGGGGAACAGCGTTACGGCTGGCAGACAGGTCCCCGTCAGCAACTGGCCTTGGATTTCTGGAACACGTCGGACATTCCGCGCACGTTGGAGATCATCCGCGAGGTAGACATCCACTACATCTACGTGGGTCAACTGGAACGCCAACAGTATCCGCCCGAGGCCATTGCCCGCTTTGACCGCATGGTGGAGCAGGGTTTGCTGGAGGTGGTGTTCGAAAACGAAGGGGTGAAGATTTATCGGGTAAAGGAGTAGGTCGGACTCAGTGGGGACGGGGCAATGTGTTGTGGGGGAAAGGGGGGGACAATGGGCCCTCGTTCAGCGCGCTGGAGCGTTTGGGATGTGGTGTTGATGGTGGCCTCCGAAGAGTTCCATCTGGTAGGGCGGTCGGCGTCCGTCCAGCAGGATGTAAGGCGCCATTCGCTCCGCGGGGAGACCCAGGGCGCGCAGTTGACTTACATCGCGTAGCCGGGCGATCCGGCGGGCTCGCAGGATGATGTCCGCTCGCTTCGGGCCAATGCCGGGCACGCGCAGGAGCATGTGCCGGGGGGCGGTGTTAATCTCCACCGGGTGTTCGGCCAGGTGGTGTTCCGCCCAACGTACTTTGGGGTCTCCAGGTAGGAGGTTACCCGCTTCGTCCCAGCCCAGGTCCTCCACGCGGAACTCGTAATCCCGCAGGAGATAGAAGGCTTTGTACAGGCGTTGAACCCGGTCCACGCGTTCAGGAGGGAGGTGTTCCAGGGGCGTCTGGGGGATGGGGCGGAAGGGGGAGTAGTAAACCCGAACCAGGTGCAGTTCTCGTACTAACCGTTCTGACCAGGTGAGCAGGTCTCTGTCCGGTTCACCTGCTGCGCCAACAACGAATTGGGTGACAAGGGAGGGCCACCGGAGCCGACCAAAGTCCTGGGGGGCGAGGGTGCGGCGCAGGTATTCAGCCCGTTGCAGGGTCTGGAAGAGTTCGTCCCAGAAGGCTTTGTGCGGGGCCAGTTGGCGGAGATAGGGTTCTCCCGGAGCCTCCAGGTTGACGGAGATTCGGTCCGCCCAGCGCATGGCTTCGATGATCTGGTCCTCTTCCGCGCCGGGCATGAGTTTCAGGTGGAGGTATCCCCGGAATTGGTACTTCTCCCGCAGGAGGCGGGCGGTGTCAAGGAGTCGGTCCTGGGTGACGATGCTGCCCCCTGCAATGCCGCTGCTGAGGAGAATGCCCTGGGCCAGGCCGGCCTGGCAGATCTCGCTGGCCGTGGCCGCGAACTCCTCCGGGCGAAAGGTCAGGCGGCGGGCGTCCCGTCCGGCCCGGAAGGGGCAGTACGCGCAGTCCCGCTCGCACGCGGAAGTGAGCAGGGTTTTGAGGATGGGAACTCGGCGTCCTCCCACGGCCGCGTGGTAAAGGGGAAGGGAAGCGGTCCGCTGTGGGACCTCCTGTTCGCTGTCCACGTCCAGGGCAGCATCTTGGGCCGCGTGGGCCAATTTCTCCCATGTATCGGGTTTCGACTGCACATGTACGTCGCTCATGGTTTGAACTGTTCCCCTAAGGCGGACAGGGCGCGATTTTTCTGCGGGAATTGGGATACCCCAGTATACCTTAACATTCCTTAGTTGGCCAAGGAATGTGGGGTGGATTCCGTCCTGTGCACGTGGATTTCCCATCTCCTCTGGGGGAGGCTTCCCTGGACTTCACTTTCTTTGTGAGTTTTTACGCTAGGACATGGTGTAGGCTTGGTTTTTCTCCCTTATTTACGGTATAATCGGGCTGACTGTACTTGGTGAACTCATTGCATGTCATTAGGGTACGTACCCCAACGGGCGTTTCTTCCCTCGTAGAAGGAGGAGAATTATGCACAGGCCCCGAATGTTGCACGTCGTCATTTTGGTAGTTGCTCTTTTAGCCGTCAGTGTGATCGGGTCCGTGTCAATTGTGTGGGCCCAAAGCGGTGGTGGGTATTGGTATGTAGTCCAACCTGGAGATTCCTGGTGGTCTATCTCCGCTCGCACGGGTATTCCCGTTGATGTGCTTCAAGCCCATAATCCACATGCTATTCACCCTCACTTGTGGTTATGGCGCGGGGATCGGCTCTGGATTCCGGCGGCCAAAGCGGATCAGAGCGTCGGCTATTGGTATGTGGTACAGCAGGGAGATACGTGGTTGGGCCTCGCGCTTCGCACGGGGGTTCCTGTGAGTGTGCTGCAGCGGTTGAACCCTCATGCTGTTCACCCTCATAATTGGATGTGGGCTGGGGACCGTATTTTTATCCCCCTGCGCGCGACCACTTCCAAGCCGAAACCAACACCGACTCCCCAGGCAGGGGAGCATCCCACGCAGACACCGGTGCCGTCCCCCACGACCTCACCTTCTCCTGTGCCCACTTCTACTGTCGCGGTTACGCCTACTCCCATGGGCACGACTTCTCCCTTGCCCACTCCTACGCCCACGTCGGGAACTGGGGAGGGAGTGGGGGAAACAACGCCGCTTCCGCCCACAGTGGCGAACATCTCCTGTCCTGGTTCTGGCGAGTCGCTGACCGAGGTTTTATCACACGTTCTGCTCGCGGCTCAGGGAGATGTGAAGGTGACACAAGGGTGGCTTCGCCAGTGCAAGATGGGAGTGGAGGGTGGCCCCAGTGCCCTGGCCGCGGATTTTAATCAGGATGGCCGCTCCGATATTTTGATGGCCGTGGCCCAGACTGACGAACAGTCCGGGCAGCGCAATGATGTCCTGGTGATATATGTGGCTTCTTCTGACGGATATACTCCGGTCCTCCAGCAGTCCCTGGAAGGTAAAGCCCAGTTGTTGGCCTTTGAGGATGTGAACGGTGATGGGGCGACCGAGGCAGTGTGGACTGTGACCAAATGTCCGGACACGACGTGTTACACGACCGTCCGCGTGTACCGCTGGGATGGTTCGACTGCTCAGTTCGTTTCCTTCACCGAGGGGGAAATCACTATGGCCTCGGCCACTGTTCACCTGGCCGATGTTATGCCAGATGGCGGAAAGGAGATTGTGTTGCACGGTGGTATCATCCATGCCATCAGCGCAGGGCCACAACGAACCTGGACGGAAATATGGGCTTCTAAAGAGGGGCAACCGTACCAACTGGTTTCCAGAACGTACGGCGCTTCGGATTGCCTGTACCATTGGGTCCTGGACGGCGAGCGGGCTCTTCGGGAGGGGCATGCAACGAAGGCCGTGGAGATCTTCCAGCAGGTCGTCAGCAATACGCACCTTGTTCCTTGCTGGTTCCGCCCCAATGAGGAGACGGAGTTGCGCACTTTTGGGTGGTTCCGGCTGGCTCTGGCTTATGCATATGAGCATCAGCCGGACATGGTGAGCACCGTGGTGCATCAGGCTCAGGCCGCGTTTCCTAATGAGCCCTATATCCTAGCCCTTGAACGCTGGTACGCTAATTATAGCCACACGAACGACCCGGCTGTGGCGTGCCAGCAGTTGGCCGATTACGTAGATGAGCATCCTATTTTGTGGGAGATGCTGGCCGATTATGGATATGCCAATCCCACGTTTGGGAAGGCCGATGTTTGTCCGGACTTGAGTCACGTTTATGGTGGAACAGCATGCCCGCAGTCCCTTCCCCAAATAGTATCCTGGAGCCAGGAGAAGGTGCAGGCTTCTCGAGGGGATATTCTATCTTTGTACCAGGACGCCCGAAAGTGTGGTTACATTGGGGATGCATATGGCGGTATCGGGGGACACGATATGGATGGGGATGGCACCGAGGATATTGTTATGGCGCTTAACGCGGGAATTCCCATCACTTCTCATACGGATATGGTTTCGGGGCCTGGGGTGTTGTTGGCTTTTCACGGTCATGATCAGGGGTATACGCTCACTTTGAATCTCCCTTTCTCCGCCACTGTGACGTTATTGGCTCTGGAGGATTTGAACGCGGATAAGATGGAGGATATTGCCTGGACGACTTTCAAGTGTGAGGATACGTCGCAGCCCTGTCAAGTACGGGCGTACGTTTATTCGTGGACGGGAGAATCTTATGAGAATTGGGTAGCAGGAGAGCCCTGGGGGTACAACGCGAGCGTGGCCTTTGAGGAGCGCGGTCCAGGCAGTGGCCAGGAGATGGTGATTCACGAGGAACTCCCCGGTTTTGGTGGGGAAGGTGAGACTTTGGCCCGGGAGTGGGTATGGACTTCTGATGCTGGGGCGCCTTATCAGTTGTACGAGTTGACGTATAAGGGCAGTGATTGTACTCGATATTTGTTGCACAGCGCGGAGGTCGCGTTTTTGGCCGGTCCGCGATATGGTTGGGAACGGGCCCTGCGGCAATTTGAACAGGTGGCTCAGGCCACCAATATCATTCCCTGCCGGGAAAATGGGGATAAACAAGCGGAGATGGATTTTTTGCGGGGATTCGCGTTTTTCCGGTTGGCCCAGGGGTATGTGTACGCGGGACGCCCTGATGATGCCCAGCATGATATCCAGGTGTTGCAGGCTGAATTGCCCACTTCACCCTTTGCCCAAATGGGGCAATTGTGGTGGGGGGCTTATCAGCAGACCCATGATGTGGCGAAAGCGTGTGAACCCGTTATCGCGTACGTCCAATCTCATCCCGATGTTTTGTCCGCTTTGTCCGATTACCCGGTGCCCCGATTGCTGCCCGATAGTGCAGAGGGGGTGTGTCCTGTGTTGACTTCACCCTAAACCATGTTGTTGCGGTTCTTTGAGATATACAGGGAGGGTTTTATCTGATGGATGTGCTGTGAAGTGTGACGATATGATTTAAACTTAATCCCATACCAGGAGGTACAACGATGAACTTCGATTTTATGCTCAATGAGGAGCATCACATGATCCGTGAGATGGTTCGGGAGTTTGCGCAGCGGGAAATCGCTCCTGTGGCTGCTGAATATGATGAGAAGGGCGAATTCCCCTTGCCTGTTATTCGGAAGATGGGTGAATTGGGGTTGATGGGTATAGAAATACCCGAGGAGTACGGGGGCGCCGGATTAGACACTCTTTCTTACGTTATCGCGATGGAAGAGGTTGCTAAGGCGGATGTGGCAACCAGCACCATTATGTCTGTGAATAATTCCTTGTACGGTTATGGCATCCTGCGGTTCGGCACGGAGGAGCAGAAGCAGAAGTTCCTGGCTCCAGTGGCCAGTGGACAAGCGATTGGTGCGTACGCGTTGACCGAGCCTCAATCGGGTTCTGACGCAGCCAATATGAAGACGCGGGCTGTTTTAAGCGATGATGGCTCTTATTACATTATTAACGGCCGCAAATCCTGGATTACCAGTGGTCCTGTGGCAGACTACTTTGTCATCTTCGCCATGACAGACCCAGAAAAGCGGCACCGAGGGGTGACCGCTTTTTTGGTGGAAGGGGATACTCCAGGGCTTATTCGCGGTAAAGTGGAGCCTAAACTGGGCATTCGTGCCAGTGCGACCAGTGAGTTGTTCTTTGAAGATATGAAAGTTCCGGTGGAGAATGTGTTAGGTGAGCCTGGAATGGGCTTCAAGATAGCGATGGCTATTCTGGACGCGGGGCGTATCGGCATCGCGGCTCAGTCCCTGGGGGTGGCTGAGGCAGCGTTAGAAGCGTCGTTGAATTGGGTGCGGGAACGAGAAGCTTTCGGTCATAAGATTGGGGAGTTTCAGGGTATTCAGTGGAAGATTGCGGATATGAAGACGCGCATTGAGGCCGCACGCGGCTTGATTTACAACGCGGCTATGGCCAAGGAGAAAGCAAAAGAGACAGGGGAACGTTACACGCTGGAAGCTTCCATGGCCAAACTTTTCGCCAGTGAGACCGCGATGTTCTGTACCCACGCGGCTGTACAAATCCACGGGGGGATGGGCTACAGCAAAGAATTGCCGGTGGAACGCTATTTCCGAGATGCGAAGATCACGGAGATATACGAGGGAACCAGCGAGATCCAGCGGTTGGTTATCGCCCGCCTGGTAACAGGTCTGCGAGGCAGTTGTTGATAAGCCAAAAATCTCAACGCGGTGTTGCCACGCGTCATGTCGAAGATACGATGTGACGCGTGGTCATCTTTGTCTTTGGGGTGGTTGCCATGAGAGCGATAGGATTCTATGAACACAGTGATAGTCTGGATGTGTTGCAGGTCCTGGATGTGCCGGAACCCACGCCCGCTGCTGACGAAGTGGTGGTTCGAGTTCACTATGCTGCCTTAAACCGCCTGGATGATTGGGTCCGTCGCGGTTGGCCGGGATTGAAGTTGCACATGCCTCACATCCTGGGATCCGACATGGCCGGGGAGATTGTCGAGACCGGCAAGGAGGTCACGGGGTGGCGCGTTGGCGACCGCGTTGTGGCCAATCCGGGGCGATGGTGCAATGAATGTGAGTGGTGCGAACGCGGGGAACACAGTATGTGTGTGGCGTACGGCATCATGGGCGAACATTTCCCCGGCGTGTACGCGGAGTATGTGGCTGTTCCCGCGCGCAATCTGGTACGCGTGCCCGACGGTTTTCCCCTGGAAAAGGCCGCCGCGGCACCTTTGGTGTACCTCACCGCATGGCGTATGTTGTTCTCCCGTGCTCGGCTGCAGCCCGGTGAACGGGTGTTGGTGGTGGGGGCGGGCGGCGGTGTGAACAGCGCGGCCATCCAATTGGCGAAGATGGCCGGCGCTTATGTGTACGTTGCCGCGGGTGGACCAGATAAGGTGGTTTTCGCGCGCGACCTGGGGGCAGATGTGGTGTATGATTATCAGGAGCAGGAGTGGTGGAAAGAGGTGTATCGGGACACCGGGAAGCGCGGGGTTGACTTAGTCGTTGATAATGTGGGTGAGGCGACATTTCCTTATAGTCTGCGGGCTCTGGCCAAGGGAGGACGGGTTGTAACTGTTGGGGCGACTACAGGTGCCCGGAGCAACGCGGACATTCGGCTCATTTTCTGGAAACAGATTAGCATTATCGGCTCGACTATGGGATCTCAGAGTGAATTTCGGGCAGCAATGCGGGCTGTATTTGAGGGTCGGGTGGATCCGCCGGTGGATAGCATTTGGCCACTGGAGGAGTATAAGCACGCTTTGCAGCACATGTTGAACGGTCACCAGAAGGGGAAGATAGTTCTACGAGTATAAACTGTTCTGATTTCTGGATGAGGGGAAGGATGCGGCGTCAGGATCGCTTAACTATCACAAGAAGTCCCGACCACCGTAATTCGCTCCAGCACTGGGCTCGCACTGTGAACCCTTTGCGGGTTGTGGTGAACTTTTTGGTCATTTACACGTGCCGTTTCCTCCCTTCCCTTTGGTTGAAGAATGTGCTCTATCGGTTGGTCGGTATAAAGGTGGGGAAGAATGTTTCAGTAGGCTTGATGGCTATGATGGATATTTTCTTTCCCCAGGAGATTACTATAGGGGACAATACGATTATCGGGTATAACACGGTAATTCTGGGCCATGAGTACCTGCGGGATGAATGGCGGCGGGGTCCTGTGATTATTGGCAAAGATGTGACCATTGGGGCTAATTGTACTATCTTACCCGGCGTGGTTATTGGAGATGGGGCAGTGGTGAGCGCTATGAGTTTGGTGAACAAGGATGTACCCCCAGGAGCCCGCGTGGGGGGTGTTCCCATTCGCCCCCTGGACAATGTGTCCCCAGAGGATAGGAGGGAGGGTGATGAGGCGTAAGTGGTTGCAAGTGGTCCGTTGGGGGGAGAGTCCTTTGGGGACCGGAGTTATCATCGGGGCAAATTTGTTGGGATTTGTGTGGGGAATTATTTACTGGTATGGGCCTCACCTGCGCGTAGCCCCACTTCTCCACTGGCCCTTTATCCCTGATTGTCCACTTTTCGCGTTTTTGTTCATCCCTGCGTTTCTGCTGGCCCGCCGCGGACGGGGAAACAATGTGTACAATCTTGTTGTGGCCTTTGGTCTTATCAAGTACGGTATATGGACTAATGTGTTCTGGTATGTTTATTGGCTCCGCGGTAATCCCGTTGATGGGATGGGTATTGCTATGTGTCTGACACACCTGGGCATGATTTTGGAGGGTATTTACCTCCTTATGTACCTTCGTCCTCGGTTGGGATGGATTGGTGTCGCGTGGGTGTGGTTTTCCCTGAGTGATTATGTGGACTATGGGTTGGGTGAGTACCCGCGAATTCCTGACGTGAGTTTGCTTCCCATCTTACAATGGCATACTATTGCAGTGACGTGGCTGTTGACGTTGGGTTTGGGCGTTTGGAGTTGGAAAAGGCGCATCCCTGTAGTTCATCTTTCATCCCGATACACGCTGGAGGAATCCGGTGGCCGATAATCCGAAAATTGAACAGTTGAAGGAGTTACGCCGTAAGGCTCGTGAGGGGGGTGGCCCTGAACGCATTGCTAAACAACATGAAAAAGGCAAACTCACCGCTCGCGAGCGTTTAGAACTCCTACTGGATAAGGGCAGTTTTCGCGAGTTAGATATGTTCGTCACCCACCGTTTTAGCGATTTTGGCATGGATAAGCAACGGTATTTGGGCGACGGTGTGGTGACTGGCTATGGCACTATCAATAAACGTTTGGTGTTTGTTTATGCCCAGGATTTTACGGTATTGGGCGGCTCTTTGGGAGAAGCCCATGCTCAGAAGATTTGTAAGGTGCTGGATATGGCCATGAAGAATGGTGCCCCGGTTATTGGCCTGGTAGATTCCGGTGGGGCACGCATTCAGGAGGGCGTTATTTCCCTGGGCGGATATGCGGATATTTTCCTGCGCAATACACTGGCTTCCGGAGTCATCCCCCAGATCTCTGTCATTATGGGGCCCGCGGCCGGTGGGGCGGTGTATTCCCCGGCCATTACCGATTTCATCATTATGGTGAAGAACACGTCGTATATGTTCATCACCGGGCCTGAGGTGGTTAAGGCTGTTACGCATGAGGATGTGACTTTTGAGGAGTTGGGGGGAGCCTGGACTCACGCGACGAAGTCCGGGGTTGCACATTTTGCAGCAGAGAACGAAGAGGATGCTATTTTCCTGGCTCAGACGTTGCTTTCGTATCTGCCGCAGAATAACTTGGAGGATCCCCCGTTCCGACCCACCACGGATGATTTCCTGCGCATGGATGAGACGCTGGACACTATTGTGCCCGATAATCCCAACAAGCCGTATGAGATGAAGGAGATTATCCGCCGCGTTGTTGATGACGGTATTTTCTTTGAAGTTCACGAGCACTACGCTCAGAACATTATTGTGGGGTTCGCACACTTGGGAGGCCAGGTGGTGGGAATTGTGGCGAATCAGCCGGCAGTGCTGGCCGGTGTGCTGGACATCGATGCCAGTGTCAAGGCGGCACGCTTTGTCCGGTTCTGCGATGCGTTTAACATTCCCATTGTCACGTTCGTGGATGTGCCAGGCTTTATGCCTGGTCTCCACCAGGAACATGGTGGTATTATTCGCCATGGCGCTAAGTTGTTGTACGCGTACGCGGAGGCCACTGTGCCCAAGGTGACGGTGATTACCCGCAAGGCGTACGGTGGTGCTTATGACGTGATGTCGTCAAAGCACCTGCGGGGCGACATTAACTTTGCCTGGCCGTCCGCGGAGATTGCGGTCATGGGCCCAGAAGGGGCGGTGAAGATTATCTTCCGGCGCCAGATTGCCGCGGCCGAGGATCCGGACGCGGAGCGAGAACGGTTGGTGGCTGAATATCGCCAGAAGTTCGCTAATCCGTACATTGCTGCTTCTCGCGGCTTTGTGGATGATGTCATTATCCCTCACGAAACCCGGCCGCGATTGATTAACGCTCTGGAGATGTTGCGCAACAAGCGGGATAAGAACCCGCCCAAGAAGCACGGTAATATTCCCTTGTAAAGTGGTGTACCCGGTACATGGTGTACCATGCCATACGTGATCCGTGGTTCGGTGAGACGTGAGGTTCCGTCTGCCGTATCACGTCTCACGCATCACGTGAAGGAGGTCAACGATGACGGAGAAGGGATATCGCATTGAAAAGGATTCGTTGGGAGAGGTCAAAGTCCCCGCTGATGCTCTCTGGGGAGCGCAGACTCAGCGGGCCGTGGAGAATTTCCCCATCAGTGGCATCCGGTTTCCGCGGGTGTTCATTCGGGCCTTAGGGCTTATTAAGTACGCTGCTGCCAAGGCAAATCTCGAGTTGGGGTTGCTCGATGAGGAGTTGGCCAACGCGATTATGCAGGCTGCCATGGAGGTGGCGGAAGGGAAGTGGGACGACCATTTCCCCATTGATATTTTCCAAACCGGGTCAGGCACGTCCACGAACATGAATGCCAATGAGGTTATTTCGAACCGGGCGAACCTGATCCTGGGCGGGGAGTTGGGAACTAAGAAGCCCGTCCACCCGAATGATCACGTTAATAAAGGACAGTCCTCCAACGATGTGATCCCCACAGCCATTCATGTGGCCGCGTACATTGAGGTGAATGACATTCTCCTGCCAGCCCTACGTCACCTGCATGAGACGTTGGTGAAGAAGGCAGAGGAATGGGATCACTTGGTCAAGACGGGGCGCACTCACTTGATGGACGCTATGCCTATCCGCCTGGGGCAGGAGATTTCCGGCTGGGCGCGGCAGGTTGAGTTGGGCATTGAGCGCATTGAGGCGACGTTACCTCGCTTGGCCGAACTGGCTCTGGGGGGCACGGCGGTGGGTACAGGCATTAACACGCATCCTGAATTCGGTAAACGCGTGGCTGCCATTCTCTCGGAGATGACGGGGTTGCCCTTTGTGGAGGCGAAGAATCACTTCGAGGCCCAGGCTGCTCAGGATGCTGCAGTTGAACTCAGTGGGCAGTTGAAGACGGTGGCTGCTTCCTTGATGAAGTTTGCCAATGATTTGCGCTGGATGAATTCCGGTCCTATTGCCGGTCTGGCGGAAATCCGCTTGCCCGCCCTGCAACCCGGGTCCTCGATTATGCCTGGGAAGGTGAATCCTGTGATTGCTGAGGCGGTCCGAATGGTCGCTGCCCAGGTGTTTGGCAACGATGTGGCCATTAACTTCGGCGGCGCGTTGGGTGACTTTGAGTTGAATGTGATGCTGCCGGTGATTGCTCACAATTTGCTCCAGTCTATCAAGATTTTGGGGAACGCGGCTCGGGTCCTGGCCGATAAGGCGATTGCTGGGTTTGAGGTGAATGTGGATCGCATTACCGGCCTGGTGGATCGCAATCCTATCCTGGGGACCGCGCTGAACCCCATTATCGGCTATGATAAGGCTGCTGAGGTGGTGAAGAAGGCGATGCGGGAGGGCCGCACAGTGAAGGAAGTGGTCCTGGAAATGGGCCTGCTTTCTGAGGAGGAAGCGGATCGCATTTTGAATCCTGCACTGATGACTGAACCAGGCTTCACAAAGGATAAGGTGAAGTGATTGGTGTGTGCTGATTCCTGGGGGCAACAGTTTCCCGTTGCCCCCAGGCCATAAGTTCGTGTTGGCGTTTTTGCAATTCGCGAGGAGTTCCCAGAAGGAATAAGCCAGGTCCTGGCCGATTAGGCGTAGAGTACACAAAAAAGGCGGTGGGATATCCCACCGCCTTTTTGGAGTCTTCGAGGGATTGGGGGTTACACTTCCCGGTATTCACCCTCGATGACGTCTTCGTCAGACCCGGACGGCTGGCTCCCGTCACCGGGAGTTCCTGTCGGTCCGGTGGTCGTGCCACCAGCCGTGGTCTGCTGTTGCTGATACAATTGTTGGCTCAGCGCGTGACTGGCCTGTTGCAGTTGCTCTGTCAGGTTGCGAATGCGCTGGATGTCATCTGTTTCCATGGCCGCGCGCAGGTCTTTAATCAGGTCTTCTATACGGGTTCGGTCGGCCGCGGAAACTTTGTCGCCCAGTTCTTTCAGGGCTTTCTCCACGCTGTAGATGACTGTGTCCGCCTGGTTGCGGGCCTCCGCGAGTTCGCGGCGCCGGCGGTCCTCCTCCGCGTGCTGTTCGGCCTCCCGAATCATGCGCTGGATGTCGGCTTCGGTCAGGTTCGTGCTGGCCTGGATGGTGATTTTTTGTTCTTTGCCTGTGGCCAGATCTTTGGCCGAGACGTTCAGGATGCCGTTGGCGTCGATGTCGAATGTCACTTCGATTTGCGGTACGCCACGCGGCGCGGGCGGGATGCCCTCCAGTCGGAACTGGCCCAGGAGCATGTTATCCCGAGCCATCGGACGCTCACCCTGGTATACTCGGATGTCCACCGCGGTCTGGTTGTCTTCGGCGGTGGTGAAGATTTCGCTCTTTCGGGTTGGGATGGTGGTGTTACGCGGGATGAGAACCGTCATCACACCACCCAAGGTCTCCACTCCCAGGCTCAACGGCGTTACGTCCAGCAGGAGCACGTCCTTTACTTCTCCCGCCAGCACGCCACCCTGGATGGCTGCACCTACGGCCACTACCTCGTCCGGGTTCACGCCCTTGTGGGGTTCCTTGCCCGTTAACCGGCGGACCAATTCCTGAACCATCGGCATACGGGTGGAACCTCCCACCAGGACTACTTCGTCAATCTGGTCCTTGGTCAGTTTCGCGTCACGAATGGCTTGTTCAAAGGGCCCAACACATCGCTGGAGCAGGTCTTCGGTCATTTGTTCAAACTTGGCTCGCGTCAGTTTCATCTGCAGGTGTTTGGGCCCTGTCGCGTCCGCTGTGATGAAGGGCAGGTTAATCTCTGTCTCCGTTACGGTGGAGAGTTCGATTTTAGCCTTTTCCGCGGCTTCCTTCAGTCGCTGAAGGGCCTGGCGGTCCTGGCTTAAATCAATGCCGTATTCCTTCTTGAATTCGTCTACCATCCATTGCACAATGCGCTGGTCCCAGTCATCACCACCCAGGTGGGTATCACCTGCCGTGGCTTTCACCTCAATAACGCCTTCGCCTACTTCCAGGATGGAGACGTCAAAGGTCCCACCGCCCAGGTCAAAGACCAGAATGGTTTCGTTGGTCTTTTTGTCCAATCCGTAAGCCAAAGCGGCCGCGGTGGGCTCGTTGATGATGCGCTTCACATCAAAGCCGGCAATACGGCCAGCATCCTTGGTGGCCTGCCGCTGGCTGTCGTTGAAGTACGCGGGCACGGTAATAACGGCCTCTTTTACTTCCTCGCCCAGGTAGGCCTCAGCGTCCCGCTTGAGTTTTTGCAAGATCATGGCCGAGATTTCCTGGGGCGTGAAGTCCTTGCCGACCACAGGAATGTGCACGCGCACGTCACCCGCGGGACCTTTAACTACCTTGTACGGCACGCGCTTAATTTCGTCCTGAACCTCTTCCCAGCGGCGCCCCATGAAGCGCTTGATAGAGTAGACGGTATTTTCCGGGTTGACAATCGCTTGGCGCTTCGCAGGAAGTCCTACTAACCTTTCACCCGACTTTGTAAAAGCAACAACCGACGGCGTGGTCCGTCCGCCTTCCGCGTTCGGGATCACGGTCGGTTCTCCGCCTTCCATAACCGCCATACAGGAGTTCGTCGTTCCCAGGTCAATACCTAAAATCTTTCCCATTGCTCACCCTCCTCAGGATGGTTGTTCTCTCACCTTGAATACGCGATGAAGGCGAGCCCCATGGTGAGGCTCGCCTTCATTATGTGGCGGGGCCATTAGATTAGCGCAAGTGGAGTGTTAGTGTTTTATTAGAAGGCCTTTCCCTCGAATTCGGCAATAAGACGGCGGAATTCATCCGGAATGGGTATTGTGGTATTACGTTCGTAGTCGTACATTGCCTGGACACTGCGTGCTTCGGCCACCAGACGGCCGGTGTGCGCTTCTCGGATCTCGTACGCGAAGTGGAAGGATTTGTGTCCAACGTGGACAATGCTCACACCTACCAGGATTTCCTCGTTTAAGTGGATAGGACTGCGGAAGTCGATTTCGGCGTGGGCTAGGATGAAGTTGAAGTTCTGTGGATCCGCAGCCCCTGTAAGCGCTTTGTAGTACGCTACCCGCCCCATTTCCAAATAAGAGAGGTATACTGCGTTGTTCACATGCCCCATCGCATCCAGGTCTCGGAATCGTACCTGAATGGGCACAATCACGCGGAAACGTTCCTTTAGCAGCGCCTCTCCTTTGCTCATCGCTCCTCCTGTGTGGATGGGTGTTCTGCCGGTTGCCGGATTGTTCTTACTCCTGTTTCCCGGCCAGTCCCAGATCTTCAGCAATGCCTTTCATCGCGTCAAGCACAATACCCACGTGTTCCCACAGGTCCACACCTAATTCCTTGGCTCCCAGTTCAATGTCTGCTCGGTTCACCCCCGCTGCAAAGGATTTGTCCTTCCACTTTTTCTTGACGCTTTTCACCTTTACATCTCGGATGTCCTTGCTGGGGCGGACTAACGCTACCGCGATGATAAGTCCTGTGAGTTCGTCCACCGCGAACAGTGTCTTGGCTAACAGGGTGGTGCGGGGCACATTCATGTAGGGGGCGTGTCCGGCTACCGCGTCGATGAGTTCCTCGGGCCAGCCCCATTCCCGAAAGAGGCGCAACTCAGTACGCGGGTGACCGTTTTCTTCGTCGCTCATGTCCGGATAACGTTCGTAGTCCATGTCGTGGACTAGGCCTGTTATGCCCCATAGTTCTTCATCCTCACCGAACTTGCGAGCATACGCGCGCATGGCCGCCTCTACAGCGAGAGCATGCTTGCGCAAGTTCGGGGACTGGATCCACTCTTGGACGAGTTTCCAGGCTTCCTCTCGTGTGGGTAATGCCATTAGATGCCTCCTTTGTGACACGTGATGGTTTATTCCCTTATCCCGCCTTGCGGATTGCTTCCTGTTGGATGCGTAGAAGTTGCTGTATGCCCTCCCACGCGAGGTCCAGCAGTTCATTCAGGGTGGAACGGGCAAATGGAACACCTTCTGCGGTGCCCTGAATCTCGACGAACTCGCCTACGGCGTTCATCACTACGTTCATGTCCACGTCAGCCCGGACATCTTCGTCGTACGCTAAATCCAGCATGGGAACACCATCCACAATTCCCACACTGACCGCGGCGACTGCAGGACGGAATACCCGAGCGCTGATTTCCCCCTGTTCCACCAACGTGCGCAACGCCAGCACGAGGGCTACATATCCTCCGGTGATGGCCGCTGTCCGGGTACCCCCGTCTGCCTGAATTACGTCCGCATCGATGATTATTTGGCGTTCTCCCAGCAGTTCTAAATCCACAGATGCACGCAGGGCCCGGCCGATGAGGCGCTGTATCTCCTGGGTGCGACCCCGCGGGCCACTGCGTTCTCGGGGGGTGCGAACTTGGGTGCTACGCGGCAGTAATGCGTACTCCGCGGTCACCCATCCCTTTCCCTGTCCTCGTAACCAGTTGGGAACGTCTTCCTGAACGGTGGCGTTGCATAACACCACGGTGTTTCCCATGCGGATCAGGGCAGACCCTTCCGCATGCATTATCACGTTGGTCTCAATGGTGACCGGTCGTAGGTCGCGGGGGCTACGGCCGTCGGACCGCTTTCCGTTCATGGGTTCCCCCTTGCTCTGGTCGCGTTCGTGTTTGCTGTGGTCATCCATTATAGCACAATCCCTTCGATGGATTGAGAAAGGAACTGGAGCGGAGTGTATTTATGAATTTTGAGAAATTAGACTGGAGTTTTCAACTGCCGGCCGCCTCCGAGTCACACTGCCCCCGGCTGTCCCATCCCCCCCACCCCTCATCCCTAGCCCAACCTCGTGGGCTTCATTTACCACGCCTCCGCCAGGATTCCACCAATAAACAACTCCTCCCGATTTTCAATTCTCCTCAACACATGCTACAATATCCGCAACCTAGCCCCGTTCTCCTGGCAACGCTCGCGGAGGTGACCCATGCACTCACCCGAATGGTTCCGCCGACTTGCCCTCCTGGGCGCCCTGCTCCTCCTCACCGCCTGCGCTGCGCCTGCGCCTACACCTACGCCGCTTCCCCCGATGCCTACCTCCCTCCCCACATCCCCTCCACCCACCCCCACCCCCCAACCCACAAACACGCCCACGCCTACGGAGGCGCCCACAGCCCCGCCCACATCTACCCCCACCGCAACGCCTACGGAAGCACCCACATCCACCCCCACACCCACGGAAACCCCCACGCCCAGCCCGACACCCACAGAGGTGGTACAGCAAGTTCCGCCGGAGGTAACGCACATTGAAGGGCTCGCCCTGCGCTACAACCTCAAGAAGAGTTGGTGGGAGTATGTGGATTCAAGCGGTAGTGCT
>CAYOAZ010000063.1:0-29093 GCA_964402285.1 uncultured Anaerolineae bacterium
GAAGCCCGCACAAGACGCCCGGCAACTGGAAGTTGCGGGCTCCGCTTGCCAAGCCCCCCTGACGGGGGCTGCGATTAACCGCCCCCGGCGGTTTCGCAACTGAAGGCCGCAGTTTTCAACTGCCGGCCGTCTCGCGCCCAACGTCCTCGGCCGCGCCCGCCGGACCGAGGCGGGAAGCCCGTGTGAAACGCCCGGCAACTAAAAGTTGCGGGCTTCATTTGCCAAGCCCCCTCGCGGGGGCTGCGACCAACCGCCCCCGGCGGTTTCGCCCCCGAAGGCCGCAGTTTCGACTGCCGGCCGTATCGTGCCCCATGCTCCTCGGTCGCGCCCGCCGGACCGAGGCGGGAAGCCCGCACAGAACGCCCGGCAACTGGAAGTTGCGGGCTTCATTTGCCAAGCCCCCTTGCGGGGGCTGGTGGTGAACCGCCCTCGGCGGTTTCGCCCCACCGAAGGCCGCAGTTTCCAACTGCTGGCCGTTCCGAGCCCAACGCCCTCACCCGCGGCCATCGTCCGTGAGTGGAAATCGCACAAAACGCCCGGCAACTGGACGTCGCGGGCTTCACTTGCGAAGCCCCTGACGGGGCTGGCAGGAACCGCCCCGGCGGTTTCGCAGGTGGAGGCCGCAGTTTCCAACTGCCGGCCGTATCGGGCCCAACGCCCCCCGGCCGCGCCGGCCACCCGAGGCTGGGAAATGCGTGAATTCGCCCGGCAACTGGACGTTGCGGGCTTCGCTTGCCAAGCCCCTTGCGGGGGCTGCGATTAACCGCCGCAGGCGGTTTCGCCCCACCGAAGGCCGCAGTTTCCAACTGCCGGCCGCGTCGAGGCCCACCGCCCTCGGCCGCGGCCATCATCCGTGGGTGGAAGCCGCACGAAACGCCCGGCAACTAAAAGTTGCGGGCTTCATCTGCCAAGCCCCCTGACGGGGGCTACCCCCAACCGCTTGCTCACCCCGCGTTCCTTACATTTTTCCCCCTCCACCCGGCTATGTACAATATCCTCCATGACAGCGCGTTCGTTGCTTGACACCCTGGAACGACATCTTGGACATCCGGATGCCCGTCACGCTGCGGTGAGCCGGGCTCTCTTCATCCTTGCCCTGGTCCTCCTGGGCGGGATGTTCATTGGCGCGCTGGGCGGGCTCCTCGCGCTTGTGCTTGCCCTGGGCCTGATCATTGCTTACGCGTTCTTGCGGGACATCCGGGTTGGACTGGTGGCCACCATTGCGGTGTGCTACCTCCTTCCCTTTGCCACATTCCCCTTTGACGTGGGAATTACCCCCACCTTTCTGAATGGGGTTTTGGGCGCAGTGGTCCTCGTCTACCTGGTCCGGGTGGCGACTCGCAGGGAAACCACTTTTCTCATCTCACCTGTTGGAGTGCCCCTGGGCATCTTCCTCCTCTGGATGTTCGTCACCTTCTCCCTGGGCATTCGGCACTCCCGACCCACGCCCACCACATTGCGGCATTTCATGGAGATCGTGCTCGCGCTGGCCATGTTCTACATCGTTCTTAACACCACTCACACCGTACGTGACTTAACCTTCATCACCCGGGTATTCATCCTGGCCGGAACAGCCAGCGCGCTCATTGCCATCATCTTCTACATCCTGCCCGTGAACGTGACCGTCAGCATCCTCAACGCGTTGGCGCGCCTTGGCTATCCCGGCGGCTTTGGCGCCTTGCGCTGGATTGAGGACAATCCGGAGAATCCCATGCGAGCCATTGGCACCGCGGTGGACCCCAACGTTCTAGGGGGGATGATGATCCTGGCCGGAGGGCTAACCGGCCCCCAACTTGCATCGGAAAAACCCTTATTCCCGCGCCCCTGGCTCATTCTCTTCTACCTGACCCAATTGCTGGCCCTGTTTCTAACCTTCTCTCGCGGGTCCATGCTGGGCCTACTGGCCGCGTTGGGCGTCCTGGCCCTGATTAAATATCGGCGACTTCTCCTTTTCCTGGGCATGGGAGGCATTATCCTACTGTTGCTCCCCTGGTCCCAGGAATACATCCGACACTTTATCGAAGGAATTCAGGGGAAGGACCTGGCCACCCAAATGCGCTTTGGCGAGTACAAGGACGCATTCCGCCTCATCCGACGTTACCCCTGGTGGGGCGTAGGATTCACCGGCTCGCCAGACATCGACCTGTACGTGGGTGTCTCCAGCGTGTACCTTCTGGTGGCAGAACAGACCGGCCTCATTGGCTTGGGACTCTACCTGACCACCCTGCTCACCTTCCTGCACACCCTCTGGCGCACCTGGCGTAAGGGCATGCCCGACCCCATGTTAGAAAGCATCCTCCTGGGATACGGCGGGGCGCTGGTAGGTGCGATGGTGGGCGGCGTATTCGATCACTACCTGTTCAACCTCGTGTACCCTCACATGGCCACGTTATTCTGGATGTTCATCGGGTTGGGTGTGGCAACCACTCGCTTTATTGGAATGCGCCAGGATAAGGTGATGTGACACCCATGAACCAGAGGAGTCTTGGTTCCTACATCGCGGCCTATGTACAAGCCTTGCGACAAAGCGTGCGTCCCATATGGCACATACGACAGGACCGCCTATGGGAGGTGGATGCGTTGCGGGGCATTGCAATTCTAATGATGGTTGTATATCACATCACCTGGGATCTGTACGGCCTGGGCGGATACCACATACCCATATACGGCCCATTCTGGACCCTCTGGCAACGCATTACAGCAGGATTATTCATCGGACTTGTAGGGGTATCCCTGCACTTACGGACCCAGAAACTGCACCGAAAAGGACAGTTCGCCATATGGCCATTTGTACAACGAGCCCTCGTCATCTACACCTGGGCGCTGGTCATCTCGCTGGTAACTTACGTGTTTCAACCCGAGGAAATGGTGCGATTTGGCATCCTTCACTTCATTGGCACAGCACTGATCCTGGCCCTCCCCTTCGTCCACGTCCCTGCCCTGGCTTTAATTATGGGCGTGGGAGCCCTGGCACTTCCCCGCCTAACCTCATGGCGCCACACGTGGTCCTCGATGGAATGGGTTGGCTTAATTCAGGCCCCACATCCTGCCTTCGACTATTTCCCACTCATTCCCTGGATAGGATGGGTGCTCATCGGCATCGCGGTGGGAGCCCTCCTATTCCCACAAGGTCACTCGCGCTGGTCTTCCCCCTCCTCTCCTGTGATCCTGTTTCGCTGGCTACAACTCGCCGGTCAAAACGCACTCCTCCTTTACCTAATTCACCAACCCCTCATTGTGGCCACATTAACACTCCTGGGGTACATCCACATGGGCTAACCCCACCACACTGTTAGCCCCATCATCGTTCCTGCATCCCCACCCCCTCGGGAACAACGCGTAACGTGACAATCTCAAAAGGACGCAGAGAAAGGTGTACCTGAGTGCCCTCCACTAGAAGGGACTCCTCATCCTCTTCCAGCAAATTAGTGCGCCACGCGGCTTGAACAGGGAAACCAAAGGTCAAAGTAACCGCTCCCCGCATGCGAAGAGCCTCGTAAAGGCGAAGTATAACGCCATGACCGTCTTCCGCCCGTTTGACCGTCTCAACAACTACATTACCCGGTTGCACCCTCACAAAGACATAAGACGAAAGCGGAGAAGTTCTTTTCCCACGTCCACGGCCCACAATAAGGGGATCGTTAAGCGCGTACGCGGATTGGATAGTCTCCTTGCTCAGAGGGCCGCGATGTGGGAACAGGCTGTACGTAAACTCATGCTCTCCCACGTCCGCGGTAGGATCGGGCATTGTCGGACCTCGCAAGAGGGAAAGACGGATAACATTCTCGTGAACATCGTGGCCATATTTACAATCATTGAGCAGGCTTACCCCGTAATTCCCCTCGCTCAAATCCACCCACTTCTGAGCCACACTCTCAAACCGGGCCCAATCCCAACTGGTGTTACGGTGTGTAGGTCGCTCCACATGACCCCACTGAATTTCATAAGTGGCCCGAGGAGAGAGCACATTAACTGGAAACGCAACTTTCAACAAAATGTGGCGTTCCTTCCAGGTGACCCGAGTAACGAAGTCGATCCGTCGGCTGTTGTGGGTCAAAGAAATGCGCTGCACAATGTCACTGTTCAGAATGCGACGGCGAATCTCCAACGTGCCCCGAAGTGGCCCTTGTTCCACCACGCGCACAGAAGAGGCAGGTTCCGCCAGCCACATCTTGTCATCATAAAAAATATCAATATCCCAGGCATCCCAATTCAAAGGACGGTCCTCAAAGGCCTGAAATTGATTGCCGACTGCCCCAGGGGCCATCACCTCCCGCTTTGCTTCCTTATCATAGATGCGTACAAGGTCACCCGCATCGTTGAATTCCACCCGCAGGTACGAGTTCTCCAACACGTGTTCGGAAACAGTGAGATCACTGGCAGTCACAGGAACTTGTCCTGGACGAATGTACAAAGGAAGAACACCGTACGGGGGCACTTCACCAGCCGAGAGCAGAACCCCTTCATCAGTAACCTGGTGAAGCACCAGGGTACCATCATCCCGCTCTAAGTGAACCGCTTCGGGCAACGCGTGGGGCCAAAGAGCCAGATCATCCCGCGGGAAAGACGTGGGGTTAATGAGGAGCACATCCCCGGGTAAGACTTGAGCCAGCGCGTCCAACGCACGTTGCACCTCCGCCCGGAGGTGCTCCTGTACCCAAGCATAATCTCGATGCGCATCCTCATAGACATCCCGAATGCTACTCCCGGGGAGAATATCGTGAAACTGATTCAGACACACCCGACGCCATGCACTTCGAAACAGATCCTCGGGATAAATGTAGTCTGGATTCAGCAGCGTGGCCAGCGTGGACAGAAATTCCCCGTCATGGAGGAGAAATTCACTTTTTCGATTTGCCCGTTTGATACGCCCCTGGGTAGTATAAGTCCCACGGTGAATTTCCAGGTAGAGTTCACCGTTCCACACGGGGAGCCGCTCACCCGCTTCCCGCTCCAAACGGGTGAAGAATTCAGCCACACTTCCCTGTCGAACGCGTGGGCTCGCGGGAAAATGCTTCAACTCTCGGATATTCTCCAGCATCTCCCGAGTGGGACCGCCCCCGCCATCCCCATACCCGTACGCCATGAGCATCTCCTGGTACAAATCCTTCTGGAGATAGTTGCGCCATGTGCCCAAAACCTGTTCAGGGAGAACGCGTGCGTTGTAAGTACTGGCATACGCCTCACGTGGGTCGGGTGTGGGGCTAAAGTGAGTGAGCACCCGTGTGCCATCCAACCCCTGCCACCAAAATGTATCATACGGAAGGCGGTTATATTGATTCCAACCAATTTTAATGGTGAAGAAATACTTGAGACCAGCCTGGCGTATCAGTTGAGGTAAAGCCCACGAATAACCGAACACATCGGGCAACCAAAGGACTGGAGATTCCGCATCCGGGCCAAAATGCTCCCGGAAGAAAGTACGACCCAGGAGGAATTGGCGGGCCAAGGATTCAGGGCCAGTGATGTTACAATCCGCCTCCACCCACATCCCCCCAATAGGTTCCCAACGTCCTTCCTGAACCCGTTCTTGAATTGCGGCGAAAAGGTCTGGATCGTCCTCGCGAACGAAGGCGTACAGTTGAGGTTGGCTTTGAGTGAAGTGATATTCTGGGTCCTCCTCCATCAAATGGAGAACAGTGTAAAAGGTACGGCGGGCCTTGTGCCGAGTTTGGGCCAGGGGCCAGAGCCAGGCCACATCAATGTGCGCATGTCCCGTAGCGACAATATCCACGTTCATAGGACCGCCCGCGCGTTCAATGCCTTCTCTTAAGATCGCGTGGGCTCGTGGCACGCTCGAATAAAACGCATCGCCCAACGGCTCCCGAAGGTCCAAAGCGCGAAAGGCCTGATCTAAGGCGTTGAGCAAGAACGACCGCTCAACCGCATCCTCGTCCAGAGATTGAGCAACACCCAAGGCAACACGAGCCGTAGCAATGAAATCCCGAGTGTCCGAATCAATTTCCACCAGATAAGCCTGACGCATAAAAAGCTGAGTGCCATCCTCGCCCCCCATGCCACCGCCCAAGCCAGTCCAACCGTGCAGGGCAAGAAGGTGGGGGCGATGGTCATACCAACGCGAGGGCAGACGAATCTCCTGGTGGTGTCTGTCACACGCGGCTATCGGATACCCATCCACATACACCAGAGCCTCTGGATGACTGAAATCGCCTGCAATGCCTAAAGGGAGATAAAGAGCAACGGGTCGCGAAAAATCCCACAGTTCGGGCACAGCGATCCACGTGCGAAGCACAAAATCCGTGCGCCAGTGTCCCCAGTAACTTTGCGGTGGAATCACAGGCCAACCCTGGTCGTCCACATCCAGACCAACAGGAGGGGATTCTGATGGGCCGGATAAGTACAGCACCCGAAACGGAGGTATTGGATATCGGCGGCGATAAACCAGAGGCTTAATCAAATCCAATCGCCGCGCAATCTTCTGTGCCGTGTAACGAACAGTGTGGTACATGGTTTCACGGCTCCTCAGAGATTGAACATGGTAAAACAGCAACCAAGGAAGGATACCTTCCCCCTATCCACTTTGCGTTCAACGCCCCAACAGTGCGTGGAGAACCTCATCCACGCGAGCAGTGGCCAAAGCACACACTTTATCCGCAGCCCCGTAATAGACGTACAGAACGCCATCCCGCACAATCGCGCCGGTGGGAAAGACAACATTGGGGATGTCACCTTCTCGCTCGTAAGATTCCACCGGTTCCAAAATGGGCTCAGGCAGACGGGCTATGACCCGTCGTGGATCTTCCAAATCGAGCAGGGCCACACCGGCCCGGTAAACCCGGTCCTCACCCACCCCGTGATAGATGAGCAACCACCCCTCGTTGGTCTTAATAGGGGGCGGCCCTGCGCCGATCTTACGAGCCTCCCATGGGAATTGGGGGCGCATAATCGTGTAATCCTCTACCCTGCTCAAGTGGGCACGCCAGTAAGCCCAGTCGGGATGGGCCAGTGCGTCGGGACCAGGCAAAAACGCGATTTGGATATTGGGTTCGATTCGGTGTAAGAGCACCACCTGCCCGTCAACCAGTTCCGGAAAGATGACCGCATCCTTATCCTGCGCGTCTGGAATAAGGACGCCATGTTTGGTAAATGTGCGCAAATCGTGGGAGGACGCAATGCCCACCCGATCCCCCCGCCCGGAAAACGCAGGCGCGGAAAGTGCCGTATAAGTAACCCACCAGGTAGGCTCACCATCCACATCCAAACGGGTCACCCGGGGATCCTCACACCCCCACATGTCCTCCGGCGTATCTGGGCGAATAACTGGCTCGGGCAGGCGGTGGAAGTGCACCCCATCATCGCTAATGGCCAGGCCGATGTTTGAAATGTAATTAATGTATCCATATCCATGGGGATTGGGCTTGTAATCCGCGCCAATAGCCCGGTAAAGCATATACACTCGGTCATCTGGACCAAGTGTTACACCACAGTTAAATACCGCTCCTGCTTCCCAACGTTGAGCGGGATTCGGTTCTAAGACCGGGTTCTCCGGATGACGTTGTAGTTTCAATGCCTCCCTCCTCGCAGCAAATGTTCCACTAGATCGGGCAAACGCACCCGCGCCACAGCACACACCTTGTCTGCAGCCCCATAGAACACCAACAAATCCTCCCCCAGGACCACTACATCCTCCGGGAAGACCACATTAGGCACATCGCCTTCCACTTCCCAAGGCAACTCAGGTTCCAGGATAGGCTCCCGGGTGCGTCCTAAGACCCGCCATGGTTCCTCTAAAGCCAGCAAGGCCGCGCCGGCTCGGTAAACGTGGTGTTCATCCACACCGTGATAAATCAACAGCCAACCCTGTTCTGTCCACACCGGTGGCGGCCCCGCGCCGATCTTATCCCCTTCCCAAGAATACTTCGGAGCCATAATCACTCGATGGCCGAACATGCGTCCCGGTAAACCGTCCAACCACGCGAACCATATGCTGGGCCGCTTTACGGGATATTTCGGTCCCACCCAATTGGCAGGGCGGTGGATGACCGCGTAGCGCCCCTGGATCCGCCGGGGGAAGAGGACCACATCCCGCTCTTCCGCATCATAAGGGGTAATAACACCCAGGCGCTGGAACCGAGGTCCACCCGCCGCGTTCCAATCGCTAATCCGAGATAAGGCCACTCGGGCATTCGCGGTTACCGGCTTAGGGAGACCAATACGTCGCCGCACCGCGGCCGGAGGTGCGGGAGTGGGAGTCACCACATAGGTCATATAATATTCCCCATCAATCTCAGTAACCCGCGGATCCTCGGTGGACATCTCCCAAAGTTTGACATCCGGGCCGAACACCGGTTGACTCGCGCGGTGCACGAGGTGCAATGTCTCGTCGAAGACAGCATGGCCCAAGTGGGAAGCGTAATGGACATAATCTCCCACGGCTCGGTACAGCACATGGATACGACCATCCACGTGGATGGCCGCACAGTTAAATACTGCAATGGACTCCCAATCATCCCCGCGCGGAGTGATGATGGGATGGGTAAACACACGTTCTAATTTCACAGAAGGTGTTCCTCCAGTGCGTCCAATATCTGTTGCAGCGGGGCTGTAGCTACCCCCATCACCCGATCCGCGCCGCCGTAGAAAACATACACCGTTCCCTCAACGACTGGATTCGCACACGTGAAGACGACATTGGGGACATCTCCCTTAATCTCCCAGGTTTCCCGGGGCTCTAGAATCGGCTCATCCAAGCGCGCTCGCACTGTGGAAGGGTCGTCCAGGTCCAGAAGCGCGGCTCCTAACCGGTACACCATATGTTCATCTACACCATGGTAAATCAGGACCCACCCCTTATCCGTCTTAATCGGAGGCCCTCCAGCACCTATTTTGTAATTATCCCACCGCCCAGGCCGGGGTTCCATAATAACGTGGTGGTCTGTCCAGTGAAGCAAATCGTCCGAATACGCCAACCAAATGTGAGGCGGGCGTCGATGAAGAAGTGCATAACGCCCTCCAATGCGCTCAGGAAACAGCACGTGGTCCTTATTATCTTCATCCGGCAAGATCACCCCCATCCGCTCCCAGGTGATGAGATTGGTACTTCGAGCCAGAGACGCGCGCACCCCTTGGGGAGAGTAACCGGTATATGTCATATAAAACACGCCGTCAATCTCAGTAATTCGCGGGTCCTCAACACCCCGAGTTTCCCAATCCTCCTGGGGAGAAAGGACAGGTCGGTCCAATCGGGCCCAATGGACCCCATCCTGGCTTACAGCATAACCTATGTGAGATATGTAATCCCACCCTTGAGCACGGTACAACATGTGAAAGAGGCCATTATGGTGAATAACAGCCGCGTTGAAAACGTTAAGAGCCTCCCAAGAATGCCATGGGTGAGGCAATAGTACAGGATTCTTCGGATGTCGTTGAAGATGCATGCTCACGCCTCCACGATGTAAAAGTAAACCGTAGAGAAAACCTAGCGGTCAGTTAGGATAAGAAATTCAAAGGTACATGATCCCACCTTAGGCCTATTCTTGGCAAAAAAACGCATCTCACATCTCCAAATGCCCCACGGCCAAACCAACGACGCGGTCCGCGGCACCGTAGTACACCCAGAGGTCGGGAGCGTTATAGACCATTCCAGTGGCAAAAACGACATTGGGCACCTGTCCCTCGCGTTCCCACGTGCGTTCAGGCCGCAATAACGGTTCATCCGACCGCCATAACACACGTCGCGGTTCCGAAGGGTCCAGAAGAGCACACCCGATGCAATGCACTTTTTCCTCATTCCACCCGTTGTACACCACCAAAATCCCCCACTTTGTCAGAAGTGGAGGTGGACCGGGTTCTACGCCCATGCTGTCGAAATAGCCGGGTCTGGGACTTAAAACCACACTCGCGTCAGGGATAGTCCAATGCACAAAGTCCTGGGAAAAAGCAATGCCAATAGAGGTCTGCCAGGGCCGACGTTCGCCCAGGAAGAGCATCGCGTACTGCCCATTCACGCGGAAGGGAAACAGGGCGCCGGCTTTGACCTGTCTTTCATACCACTGTTCCCGACGCGGGTACAGCACCACCCCTAACTTGTGCCAATGGTACATATCTGTGGAAACAGCCATACACACGTGTTCCTGGTCACCGTGGGCATCCTTGCCCACATAAGTGCACACAAAGCGGCCATCCACGTACACAAGCCGGGGATCTTCACACCCAAGGCGTTCGTAAGAGAATTCAGGGACAAGAACAGGGCTCGGATGGACGTGAAAGTGAACACCATCTGTGCTCACAGCCAACCCGATGAGCCCACTTACAGCCGCGTCGAACTGCCCACGGAAGAGCATGTAATACCGCCCCTGGTGGAAGAGGACAGCAGGGTTGTAAATGGCCGTCCGGTAAAACCGGTGAAATTGCGGCACCAGGATTGGGTTGTTTGGATGTCGGGTTAAATGAATAACCTGTTCACGCGTGCTCATGTATCCTCCCCACCACGGGAGGCATCAGGGGGAGAGCCTTCCCCGGTCGGGGGGGCGGAAGGGGGGCGGGAACGGCGAACAGAACGGGCGACGGCCACCACGACAAACGTAGCCATTGCCAACCCAGCAATGTCCACCCAGAATTCCACCGAGTTCGGCTGGAGGAGTGGTAAAGGGATTAACGCCAAGATAATAAGGAAAATGCCCACTGTGAACATAATACGCGCTACCAAGGTTTCCATACGGGAATCCTCTCAATTAAATGGCATGCAGCGTAGTGATCACCTTCCAGTAAGTGCAGGGGCGGATTCTCTCGCGCGCAAATTTCCTCCGCGTAAGGACATCGAGGGTGGAATCGACAACCCGATGGTGGGTTCGTAGGATCGGGCAAATCCAGGCTGCGCAAGGGTAAAGGCTTTCCGTGCCGGGCCTTCTTGGGGTCAGGCACAGGCACTGCAGAAAGTAGAGCCTGCAAGTAAGGATGGCGCGGAGTTTCTAGCACCCGTTGCAAGTTCCCCTGCTCCACTAATTGTCCCAGATACATCACAGCAATGCGCCCATTTTGCACAAAATACCGGGCAGTCGCCAAGTCGTGAGTAATGTAGAGGAAAGTGATACCGAACCTCTCGTTCAGGGAACGCATAAGGTCCAGGATAGAAAGCCGCAAGGATACATCAATCATGGAGACAGGTTCATCCGCGACAATAAGTTTGGGCTGCAAGGCGACCGCCCGCGCCAACACGACACGTTGCCGTTGACCGCCACTCAGTTGATGGGGGTACTTGTCCAGGAAATCACCCGCAGGGGAAAGCCCCATAAGTTCCAGGAGTTCCGCGGCCTTCACGCGGGCTTCGTGACCATTTCGAGCAAAGCGATACCGCAAAAGGGGAGCGCTCAAACTCTGGGCAATCGTCCGTACAGGATTCAACGCCGCATAGGAATCCTGGTGCACAATCTGCACATTACGCCGGTATTCTCGGTACGCATCGCGGCTTAAATGGCGAATATCTTGTCCTTTGTAACGGATTACACCTTCGGTGGGACGATATACCCCTACAATTAACTTCCCCAAGGTGGTCTTACCACACCCACTTTCCCCCACGAGAGCCAAAATCTCGCCCTCATGGATTTTCAGGTTCACATGCACCACCGCTTCCACGCGAGTGCGCTTAAAAAGCGAACCGCGAGTGAAAGTAATGCTCACATTTTCCAGTTCGATGATAGGTTCACCCACGTTGAGTTCCCCTCCCATTATACATGTACGCGCTCCCAGTTGTGACAAGCGACTTCATGGCCTTCCTCAATGCGCAGCATCACCGGATTCTCGGTCTCGCAACGGGATGTCGCGTAGGAACAGCGGGGAGCAAAAGGACAGCCCGGAGGTGGATTCACCAGATCCGGCGGCATTCCAGGAATAGGTCGTTTGGACGTCAAATCACCTACCAGAGAGGGAGCAGCGTTCAACAGGCCTACTGTGTACGGGTGACGGGCCCGGTAGAAAATGGTGTAAATATCTCCAGTTTCGACCAAACGTCCCGCGTACATAACGCCTACCCGGTCGGCCACCTTTGCCACCACCGACATGTCATGGGTCAACAACAACATGGCTATGCCAGTCTTCTGACGGATATCGTTCAAAATGTCCATAATATAAGCCTGGGTAACCACATCCAAAGCAGTGGTGGGTTCATCGAGAATGAGCAAACGCGGGTTCAATAGCAGGCTCAGGGCGATCACCACCCGCTGGCGCATTCCCCCGCTCAACTGGTGGGGATACGCACGCAACACCTGTTTAGGTTCCAAGCGCACCATCTGCAGCAATTCCGTAGCGCGCTGGAGAACCGCATCCCGGTTGTGTTCCCCATGATCCGCGGCAGTGTCGATAAAGTGGTCCGCAATGTGCATTACCGGATTCATCACATTTTGGGCCGCCTGGAAGACCATGGCCACATTACGCCAACGGTATTGTCGCAACGCGTTTCCATCCAAGGACAGCACATCCTGGCCGTCGAATTCCACGCGCCCGGATGCGATGCGGCCAGGAGGGGGAACCAAATTTAACAGCGCGAAGGCTAATGTGGACTTCCCACTGCCGCTCTCGCCGACCAGGGCGAAGATTTCTCCTGGATACACCACCAACGAGGCCTCGTTCACAGCCCGCAATGTTCCCCGTTCTAATTCAAACTCAACGACTAAATCCTTGACGTGGAGTAATGGCTTCATGATCGCAACCTCGGATTTAAGACCTCGTCCAGCCCGTGGGCAAAGAACAACGCACCTAATTGGAACAGAATAATGGCCACCATGGGCGCGGTCGCGTAATAAATCCCTTGGGGAATGTAGATGGCTCCGGCCTGTTTAATGGCCAAATTCAACATCATGCCCCAGTTACTGGCGGAAAAGGGAATAACCCCCAAGAGCATAAGTCCCACACTGGCTGTAATGGCATCCTTCATAATGTAGAGGAAGTTAATGGCCACATACGGCATGATATTAGGCAACAACTCCTTGATAATGATGTGCCCCAAACTCAACCCCATCACCCGGGCAGCCTCAATGAACTCGCGCTCCTTCAAGGAAAGGATCTGAGAACGCACAGCCCGTGCAAGTCCTCCCCAGGCCCACACACTCAAAATAATGGCCAAGGAGACGGGATCCTTCACGTGAAAAATGGTGGCAAACACTAACATCACGGGAAACTTAGGGATGGTGAGAACCGTGTTGGTCAACAACATCAAAAGGGCGTCCAACATTCCTCCTTGAAGGCCCGATAGCATACCGACCGTCAAGGCAATGCCCACCGTGAAAACCGCGGCGAAAAAGGCGATGGAAAGCACATCCCGGGAACCGTGGACGATTAAGGCAAAGGTATCACGGCCCACGTAATCAGTGCCCAAAGGATGGGCCAGGGAAGGAGGCAGGTATCGCTGCTCATAATGCGCCGTCATATCCAAGGGCACGACATATGGCCCTATGGCAGCCATAAGGAGAAACCCCGCCAGGATGAGGAATCCTGCCAGCGCGCGCTTGTTGCGACGTAGCACACGGTACGTCTGATACAAAAGGTCGAACCGGCGTGGTGCTGGAACGGTCGCGGTTGTCACAATTTAATCCTCCAAACGAATGCGTGGGTCCAACCATGTGTACAAAATATCCGCGACAAAATTGGCGAAAATAGTGGCTGCCGCGGTGAGAAAGAACAACCCTTGCATTAAACCATAATCTCGACGGTTTACTGCTTCATTGAAAAACCAACCAATTCCCGGGTAATTAAAGATGGTCTCGATAAGTACAGAGCCTCCCATCATGCCCCCAAAGGCAATGGCCAGGCCGGTCACCAGGGGAAGCATGGCATTGCGGCCCATGTAGCGGGTCATAATACGGCTTTCCTTGAGCCCACGCGCCCGAGCCGCCATAATGTAGTCCTCCCCCAAGACACTGACCGCACTTCCCTTCATGGCTAAGGCCCAGGACGCGGTGTTCTCAAAGGTATACGCGGCAACAGGCAACACAGCATGATGTAAGACCGTTTTGATAAAATCCCAACTAAGCGCGGGTTTCACAGATGGGTCATACGCGCCTTTGGTGGGAAACCACTTCAAATTAATGGCGAATATCATGAGCAGGATGAGTGCAGTAATGTAATCTGGGGTAGCCCCGGTCAGCGCGGCATATCCGGTGATGATGGGATCGAGAACGGTTTTCCGCTTCCACGCGATGACCATGCCCAAAATGGATCCGATGGTAAAACTGAGCAACAAGGACGTGGAAAGCACAAACACCGTCCAGGGGAGAGCCCGGGCCACAATCTTGTTGACCGACGTCTTGTAGAGGATAGATGTGCCCAGGTCGCCGTGGGCCAACCCTTTCACATATCGGATGTACTGACTTACCACAGGTTCGTCAGGGTTATACGCGTACATCGCGCGGACTTGTTTCATGGCATCTTCCATGCTGATGCCATAGGTCTGGACAATCTCCAACGCCCACTCTTGCAGGGCATCCCCCGGCGTATTGCGCACCACAAAAAAAGTCAACGTGGTAACGAAGAACAGCGTTATAAGGGCAATGCCCAAACGTTTTAAAATGGCCATGCGTTGCCTCCTAAGGGGAGACCGAACAATACGGCCTCCTCGGGTCGTGTGCCCGAGGAGGCCGTCCTAAGATTGTTTACCGAACCGGCTTCAACATACCCTTTCGCATCATCACAATGTAGGCACGCTCCGCACCGCCGCCACCCAGGGTCCACAACGGATCATCCACGTCCGGATAACCGGTGACGTGCTTTTCGTTGTGGAACATCATTAGGCGCTTTTCCAGATAAGGCACGGCGATGAGGTGTTCATTGGAAATCCAGGCCGCTTCCTGAACCAGTTTCTTCATCTCCGCCTCGTCAAAGGTGCTGCCCATCTTCACAACCAGGTCCTCCAGGTTGACCGGTTGGCCATCCGGGCCAGGCAATTCCTTGGGGATTCCTGCACGCTTCGCTGTGTCGCCCAGGAAGTGACGCTGGAAGCCGGCCCAAGGATGACCATAACCCCACCACACCGCGGTCCACTCAAGCGCGATTTGATAGTCGCCAGTGGTGATCTTGGGCCAGTACACCGCGTTCTCCAGTGGACGACATTCGGTGGGGAACCCAAAACTGGTCAATTGAGTGGCCAAGTTGTCACAAGCAATGACCCAATCAGAATATCCTGCAGGGGCATTTAACTCAAAGGAGAGGGGATTGCCCTCCGGGTCCACCCAATTGCCGTCGTCGCCCCGTTTGTACCCCATCTCCTTGAGCATGGCCTCGGCCTTATCCGGGTTGTACTCGTAGGAGGTAAGCCCATCCAGGAAATCTTTGGAGAGCCACTTGTCGCGGAAGGACATGAGAATGTTGTGCGCGTAATCGTCCACATCGCCCGCGAAGTAGTAGGTAACTTCCCGCATCTGCTTGCGGTCGATAACGTGGGTCATCGCCTTGCGGAACTTGTAGTCGGAGAAAGGCTTAATGCGCCAATTGTACACAATGCCGAACTCGGCCCAGTCTGTGGGCAAGGAGAGTTTCATCTGCGGCTGACGAGCCAGGATCTGGTCGGTCACATCCTTGGGGGTAGCAGGGTGAGCAACATCGATTTCGTCAGCCATCAGGTAGGCCCACACGACTTCGTTGGAACTCCAGCGCAAGATGCGCAGGCCATCAAACGCGATTTTGTCCGCTTCGTAGTGCTTGGGGAACTTGCTCAGAATCATCTCGGACGCGGTGACCGTATCCAAAACAAACGGTCCCGTACCTATGGGTTTTTCTGGCTTAAAGTTGGCCAAATCCTGGCGAATCTTTGCCAGGGCGTCCTCGTCGTCCATTGAGTTGGCAACCTGTTCTGCCCACTTGCCGTAAAGGTGGTATGGCGAGGTGATTAACTCATTGGCCAGGATCTGTTTCGCAAAGGGGGTCGGGTTCTTCCAGTAGAAGACCACCGTGTGGTCATCCGGCATTTCCATCCGATCCAGGAACTTCCAAATGGGAGCGCCCTGGAGATAGCGAAGGTAAATGGTCGTCCACACATCCTTGCTGGTAAAAGGCTTGCCGTCGTGCCATACTGCATTGGGCTGCAGGTGGACAACAAGATGGTCCTTCTCGTCCTCAAAGGATGCCGCCAGAGCGGGCACAATCTCCCCGTTGGCGGGCACATAGTAGAACAAGGGCTCGTACACCCACCACCAGGCAGCGCCTACACCGCCCGGCGCGAAGCGATTGCCATGATATGCTGGGGGAGCGCTCCAACCGCCTGCCGTGCGGAAGATAGCGGGCTGGGGGACTGGGGTGGGAGTTACAACGACTTCCTTGGTCACCACCTTCTCCACTTCTTTGGTGACCACTTTCTCAACTTCCTTGGTCACGACTTTTTCCACTTCCTGCGTGACCACAACGGTCTTCTCTATCACCTGTGGGGTTGACTTTGCACAAGCGGTCAAGCCAACAGCGAGCAAGGCAATGAGAACCACGAATAGCACCAAGCGCTTCATGGGACAGTCCTCCTTTCAGGTTCCAAACCGAAATCAACGATAAGGGAACACTAGGGACTCACACACGCACTCGCGAGAGGTCTCACCTCCTTTCTAGCGGTTTTCCTGAGGATTCTCGAATCACCAGTTCGGTGAACACACGCGTGTGCAACGGGGGCTCGTGGGGATGTTCCAACAATGTCAGGAGGCGCCTCACAGCTAGAGCCCCCATTTCCTTACGAAAAACGCGAACCGAAGTCAACGGAGGTACAACATGACGAGCCAGTTCGCCATCGTCAAAGCCCACAACGGCCACATCGTCGGGCACGCGAAAGCCATGTTCACGCAAGGCCCGCATACTCTCCACGGCTGTGAGGTCGTTGGCCGCGAAGATCGCGGTGGGCATAATTTCCGGGGTTACCTGGGATAACAGCCGCTGCATGGCTATGTACCCTGTCTGAGGCTGTCGGGGAGCCCCCTCGGCAATCAACCGTTCATCAAAGGGGAGACCGTGTTCTTGGAGCGCTTTTTTGTACCCCTCAAACCGCTCGGCGAAACTCAAGTCCTGAAACCACTCGCACACAAAACCGATGCGACGATGGCCCAACTCAATCAAATAGGAGACGGCCTCGTAGGCCCCGCCCACATTATCCGTTACAATGCTGTCCACTTTGGGCACATGGTTGTCCACCAAGACAATGGGCACATTCTGTAACTTTAGAGAGGTAATCACATCGCGCGGGATATCACATCCGGCTAAAATCAGTCCATCCACCCGGTTCTGTTGAATCACAGCCGGGGTCTTATTACTTCCATCCGCGGCGAAGATAATGTGATAGCCGTGCTTCCGAGCCTCCTCATCCGCACCGGCCAGGACCTCTCCGTAGAAGGAGTGGGGTCCCAATGTATGCCGGGGGTGAACCAGAAAGCCCAGGTTATATGTCCGTCCGGAGACCAGGGTCCGGGCAGCCATATCGGGGAGATACCCCAATTCGCGAGCGGCTTGTAAAACGCGCTGACGCGTTTCCTCGCTAATACCTGGGCGGTCATTCAACACCCGAGAAACCGTGGAAGGGGATACGCCGGCTTTTTTTGCGACATCGTGAATAGTTGGCGCCATGGAAACTTCCTCGCAAACGTTTGCAATTGATTTGCGATTTCATTATAGGAGAAAGAACCCACCTTGTCAAGAGGGACGGCTACATTTTAACCCGGTTCCGATAGGTATGTGCGGAACGTGAAAAACCTCTGTACAAGAAGTGAATGGGTGCCCTGCGACTCAACTTTACTCCAAAGGAGGGAAAAAGGGAACGGGGGGAAAACGCTTATCCCGCACCTGCACACCCAGGGCCAGAAAAAACAAGAGGGGCGGCTACCCGTGTAACCGCCCCATCTGGCACCCCCGAGAGGATTTGAACCTCTGACCTCCTGGTCCGCAACCAGGTGCTCTATCCACTGAGCTACGGGGGCTCGTATCAGCGGGGAGGGTGGGATTCGAACCCACGGTGGAGGTTTTTGCCCCCACAACCGCTTAGCAGGCGGCCCCGTTCAACCACTCCGGCACCTCCCCTCACCCATATGTAATTGTACTTCAGGCGGAGGGAGAGGGATTCGAACCCCCGGGGCTTGCGCCCAGCGGTTTTCAAGACCGCCGCCTTCGTCCACTCGGCCATCCCTCCACGGGGTTACCTCTCCACTTCGCAGGAGAAGTATATAGAAAAGGGGAGAAAAAGTCAAACACGAACAACCGGGTGGCAGCACATCCGAGGCATTCTTCAAAAAGCAAGGAATACCGGCAACGCCCCCCACCGCTCGCGCAGGTGACGCACCAGGGAACGTATGCGTCGGTCAGAGGATAGCGTAAAATACGTTTCACCCCCCACTTGGTGGGATACAACAATACCCGCCGATTCCAACGACCTCATGTGATGAGCCACTACAGAGGGCGGACGACGAACGCGCTCCGCAATTTCTGTGAGCGTCCACCCTCGCTTTGGCACATTCCCCAACACCGTAATAATATCCCGCCCCACCAAGCCGACTACATGCCGTTCTAGAAACCGAAGAAGTTCAATATCGACAATGTGATTATTTGTCTGCCCGTTTACCATTGAATGCCCCCTACCCACCTTGCTCGGATTGGGTACGCCATGCGAACGCCTTTCCCCTCGCCCCCATTAAGTTTTCCCCTCCTAACTATTCCCACAGTTAGCATAATCGGCCCCGCAGGGAAACTCAATCCCATTTTGGGACCTATATAGCGCGCGGGAACTTTAGACATGTAAGGAACCCTATTCCTTTGACGGCAACGTAGGCCAAAAGGTTGCGGGAAATTCCTCACTCCTGCCGAAGTGTATGTAAAAGGCGCACAAAGGAGGGGAAAGAATCACCAATACACTCTGCACCTTCAACCACCGTCTCCCCCTCGGCAATAAGGCCGGCGATAGATAGCGCCATGGCCAGACGATGGTCACCGTGGGACCACACGCGGGCCCCGCGCAAGGACGACGGTCCGTGGACCACAAATCCATCCGGTAAGGCTTCTATGTTAGCCCCTAACCGCCGCAATTCTTGAACCACCGCGGATATCCGGTCCGTCTCCTTGACCCGCAATTCCGACGCATCCCGCACGATAGTGGTTCCCTCTGCCTGGGTGGCAGCCACAGCAAAGATGGGGAATTCATCTATCATTCGCACCACCGTGTGCCCACGCACTTCAGTGGCTTGCAGCACCGAAGAACGCACGTGAATATCCGCCACTGGCTCACCACCGCTCTCCCGCACGTTCTCCAACTCCACACGAGCCCCCATCGCAGAAAGCACGTCCAAAAGCCCTGTGCGGGTGGGATTCACCCCCACCCCTTGAATCCACACATCCCCCTGTTCCACCAACAGAGCCGCCACAATCAAGAACGCGGCAGAGGAAAAATCCCCAGGTACCACCATGTCTAAGGGGGAAAGGGGATGAGTCAACGGATTCACCCGGATTGTTCCGTCACGGGTGTGAATGTCTGCCCCCATGGAGATCAACATGCGTTCGGTGTGATCACGCGCAGGCCCTGGCTCAAGAACTTCCGTCTCCCCCTGGGCAAATAAGCCCGCCAAGATCAAAGCCGATTTCACCTGGGCAGAAGCCACCGGGAGTTCGTACGAAATGCCTTGCAGATTTCCACCACGCAAGGCCAATGGCGCGTACTTGCCATCCTCACGGCCCAAGACAAGAGCCCCCATGCGACGCAAGGGTACTGTTACGCGAGCCATGGGTCGACGGCGCAATTGAGCCGACCCCGTCAGCACTGATGTAAACGGCTGTGCCCCAAGCAGGCCCACCAATAAACGCATGGTTGTACCGGAATTTACACAGTCGATGACATCCTCCGGCTCCCGCCACGCGTGAGGGCCTCTTCCATGGACAATGATTTCATCCTGCCGAGGCCGCTCTACCTGTACCCCAATGGCCTGAATGGCTTTGAGCGATGCTTCGCAATCTCCCCCGTACAAGAAGTGACGAATGCGACTTTTTCCTTCTGCCATCGCAGCAAATAACACGGCCCGGTGTGACATGGACTTATCGCCCGGGACCTCCACGCGGCCCATTAATTTGCGGGCGGGCTTCACCGTCAGGGTAGCCATTGAATCACCTCCTAAACTCCTTACGCTTTCTGCGCACGGCGATCACGTTATACCTCATCGGAACCGACACGCTTCTCCCCATGCCTTGGCCCAAAAGCAGGCCCGTTTCCCCTCCGTCACAAAAACACTTTCTTAGGACGCCAAACCCTACGTTGCTCATCCCATTGCAGAATAGCCAGAAACCGTCCGCCCGCGTACGCGCGCACCCATTTCCCCTGAAGAGGCAGGTTAAGGTCCGACAGAAAACCGCCATGGCGAACCCGTTGTGCTTGTTCTGGGGTTAAGTCCACTCGGGGCATATCGTGCAAGCCTGCATCCGGGGGCAACAAGTAGGTTCGCCAATCAGAGGACCGCAACACGTCCAAAGGAACAGCATCCTCCACGCGGAAGGGACCTGAAGCCAGACGTCGCAAGGAGCGTACATGTCCGCCGGTGCCCAGAGCCTGCCCTATGTCGTGGGCTAGAGAGCGCACATACGTGCCGGCACTGCATTTCACGTACAATGTTAGGTCCGGCGGGTGCCAAGATTCTAAACGCAAAGTGTAAATGATCACTTCCCGCGGTTGAGGTGTGATCTCCACGCCCTGCCGCGCCCATTCGTACAGTCGTTTTCCACGATGACGAATGGCCGCGTAACGGGGAGGGATCTGACGTATGCGCCCCCGAAAGGAGGCCAACACACTTTCGATGTCCTCTACAGTAAGCCGTGGAAGGGGATGCTCCGCGATGACTTCTCCCTCCGCGTCGTACGTGGTCGTCTCAACGCCAAGACGAATCACCACGCGATACACCTTGTCATGCCCTGCCATGAACTCGAGCAACCGCGTGGCGTATCCCACGGCCACAACCAACACACCTGTGGCCAGCGGGTCTAAGGTGCCCGCATGTCCCACCTGGCGTTCGCGCACTATCGCCCTCACCGCGTCCACAACATCGTGGGAAGTCATGCCGCTTGGCTTGTCGATGTTGAAAAGACCGTGAACTCGCGGACGCCTTCTGGGCATGGTCTGCTTAGGCCTGCTTCAGAGAATCCTTCAGGAGTGTAATAACACGGCGTTGAACGTCTTCTAGGGAGCCCTCAATAGTAGCACCGGCCGCCTGAGGGTGTCCCCCCCCTCCTAATGCAAAGGCAACCTGGGCCACATCATAGCCAGGCCGAGAACGCATACTCACGTTTACACGCCCATCCTCTTCGGTGAAAACTACGCCTATGTACACTGTATCAGCAGAGGTAATAAAGGACACTAGACCACCATCATTCTTCTCTTCGTGCCCGGCCGCACGACGAATTTCATCCGTGATGGTGGTCCATATAATGCCTTCCGGTTCTACGTGTAAATTCTGCAAGGCCAAAGCCCATAACTTAATGACGGAGAGGGGCTTCCGGTTGAATGTGAGTTCGGTAATTTTACCTATAGGTGCGCCGAGTTCAACCAGGTGAGTGGCTACACGTAGCACCCGAACGTTAACGTTAGATGTGCGCAATCCCCGCGTATCGGTCAACAGGCCTGTCAACACGTATGTGGCTACCTGGGGGGAGATGGGGTAGGAAAACGCTTGAGCCAGGTGATACACCATTTCACATGCTGCTACGGCTCGGGGTTCCACCCAATTCACCGTCCCGAAACCGGTGTTCGTCACGTGATGGTCAATGTTGATAAGGGGAATCGAGGAATGGGTCCCCGGGTCATATGCTGTGCCCATACGATCCGGGGAACTCAAATCAATGCTAATGACCAGGTCCACATCGTCGGGCACCCGCGTGCGAAAATCCTCAATGCCCGGAAGCCAATTTACCGCGTAAGGTACAGGATCCTGGCACACTGGGACGGCATCCTTGCCCATATCCCGTAAGAGGTGGACCATGCCCAGGCACGACCCTATCGCGTCCCCATCCGGCGCCACGTGGGTAACCACAGCGATCCGGTGGGCCTGATTAAGGGCCTGGGCAATGGCTTCAGGTGGATGCAGGGAAAATTCACTTGTTTTATCGCTCATGTGCACGTGTACCTTCTACCATTAGTTTCGGATGTGCCAGAGAGGTCACTCCTCTTTCTGTTCCCGCTCACGGGAAATCTGTTCCAGTAATTCGTCAATGCGCTTAGCCCGCAGTAGGGTGTCATCGTATTTAAATCGCAGTTCAGGAACGCGACGTAAACGGGTTCGCCGAGCCAATTCTGTGCGCAGGAACCCCGCTGCTTTCTCCAACGCGCGCTGAATCTCCTCGGTTTCTGAGAGATCTCCGAGGTGGGTGTAGTAAATGTTCGCGTGCATTAGGTCCTGAGAGACTTCCACGTCTGTAATGGTCACCCCAACCAGACGGGGGTCTCGACTCTCGCGTTGTAGGACGGTGCTCAGCACCCGCTGAATGAGGTCCGCGACTTTGTATTGGTAGGTGGTGTTCATCTTCATGGTTTATCCACCCCCTTTATCCCTCAACCCTTCTCAATCCTGTAGGCTTCAATGATGTCGCCTTCTTGGACGTTATCAAATCCTTCAATGCGGATGCCACATTCGTACCCTTCGCGCACTTCGTTCACGTCCTCCTGGTACCGTCGCAGGGAAGCAATTCGACCATCGTAAATAATCTTGTCCCCACGCCAGACACGTACGTTCGCGTTGCGCAGGATCTTGCCTTCTGTGACGTAGCATCCGGCCACCCGACCTTGACGAATCTTGAAGACTTGTCGCACCTCCGCCCGCCCGAGCAGGATCTCCCGCTCAGCCGGCTTGAGGAGGCCTTTCAGGGCCTTCTCAACGTCCTCAAGAAGTTCGTAGATGACGTTGTAAAGCCGGATGTCCACCCCTTCTTGTTCTGCTAAACGCTCAGCAGCCGCGTCCACTTTCACGTTAAACCCCAGGACGACGCCCCGAGATGCGGCCGCTAGCATTACGTCGGATTCGCTTACATTGCCCACGCCTTTGTGCAGGATTTCCAATTGTACTTCTTCACCGACTTTCTCGTTAATCTTTTCCAGAGAGGAAACGATGGCCTCCAGCGAACCTTGAACATCGGCCTTCAGCACGATGTTCAGGCTTTTGACCTCTCCCTCGCGCATTTTGGCGAAGAATTGTTCCAAGGTTAACCGTTTGCGACGTTCTTCCTGTTCTCGACGTTTGGCTTCCGCGCGTTCTTCGGCCAATGCGCGGGCTACTTGCTCGTTCTCCACGACCTGGAAGATGTGACCAGCAGGCGGGACTTCGGGCAATCCCAGGATCTGCACCGGTGTCGAGGGAGGGGCTTCTTTGATGGGTCGGCCCTGGTCGTCAAACATGGCCCGCACGCGTCCCCAGATGTCATCAATGAGCACAATGTCCCCTACGCGCAGGGTACCGTTCTGAACCAGTAGGGTCGCCATGGGTCCCCGGAAACGGTCCTTTTTGCTCTCGATAACGGTCCCCACACACTGCCCCTCGGGGTTGGCCTTCACACCAATGTCTTCGGCAACCAGTAAGACGGCTTCTAGCAGGTCTTCAATGCCGATGCGTTGCTTCGCGGAAATGGGTACGGCGATGACGTCCCCGCCGTAATCCTCCACGACCACCCCCTGCTCTGCTAACTGGCTTTTCACCATTTCCGGGTTGGCCCCGGGTTTGTCAATTTTGTTAATGGCGACGACCATGGGCACCTGGGCGGCCCGGATGTGGTTGATAGCCTCTATGGTCTGGGGCATTACTCCATCATCGGCAGCCACAACCAGGATGGCGATATCGGTGGCCTGGGCCCCTCGAGCCCGAAGGGCTGTAAACGCTTCGTGCCCCGGGGTGTCCAGGAAAGTTAACTTGCGCCCATCCTTCAATGTCACTTGGTACGCGCCAATGTGCTGGGTGATGCCGCCTGCTTCTTGCGCGGCCACATTGGTTTCCCGAATGGCATCGAGCAATGTTGTTTTTCCGTGGTCCACGTGACCCAACACGGTTACAACTGGCGGGCGCGGCTTCAATTTGCTCTCGTCCTCGACTTCCAAAATCCGCTGCCGAAGGGTCTTGATGTGTTCTTCCTCAACTTCCTCCTCGATAATCTCCGGCTTTTCTTCTCGGACTTTGTATCCCATCTCCTCAAGAACAAGGGCCGCGGTGTCATAATCCAGCGTTTGGTTAATGTGGGCCATAACGCCCATGCCCATAAGTGCTTTAATAATGTCAATGGGGCTACGGTTGATGAGTTTGCCTAAATCCCGCACGGTAATATAGGGCGGTAGCACCACTTCGTTGGTCTCTGGCGCTTTGCTCTCTTGAACCTGACCGTTCCCGCCATTGGGGCCCACTGTTTCTTCCTTGGTGTAATCCACAAAATCCTGCCGAGGTTTCCCCTTTGACCGACGCGCGCGACGCTTTTTCTTCGCCCAGAGTGTCTTGTGCGTCCTCTGTGGTTCTCTATGATCTGGTTTGGAAACTTGCATCCCCACATGCCCTTTAATAATTGCCATAACGCCACCCCTCCTTCATTCGGCGCTGTAAACCAACGCCCTACTCAGCACAGTGTTTCCGCACATAAAAAACCGCCACCGGGGATGGCCTCTCCCGGCGGCGGCTCGGTCATTTTCCGTGCATGTCCGTGGCGCGATTACGGCTTAAGCCGTTAGTTCATCGTCGCCACCCTCCGTCCATGTCCAATCGTGCAATACACATGGTCGCAGGCGTCATAACGGTTTCCCTGCCGTCGCCGGATCCCCGGCCTCAATATGTTCCTTGGCAAACGACTCCAAGGCCCGCCGCGCGCTCTCGTCGAACGTCACGCGCAAGGCCCGCTGCAATTTGGGTATAGCAACCCGTAAGTCCCAGCATGCGGGATTATGACAAAGATAGGCCCCGCGGCCGGGCTTTTTCCCCAGCGGGTCTATTTCCACGTTCCCTTCAGGTGTACGAACAATCCGCACCAGTTCCCGCTTGGGATAAGATATGCCACACACCACACATTTCCGCATGGGAATGTGTCCTTTGGCCATCGCTATCCCTTACCGTTTGCCTGTTTTACAGCGCTGTTGGTCACGCTCCGCTCCAATATTTCAGTATCCTAGGAAGATCCGAGATCAGACTTTTCTTCGTCCGGATGCTCGGGTTGCTCCTCTCCAGAAGCGGCTTCAGCCTCCCCTTTAAGCAATGCCTCGGCTTGAACTAGCAGGTCTGTAGCCCGCTGCTCTTCGAATTTCTGTCGCATTTCCGCCCGCACTTCCGGACCAAGACCTTCTTTGGCCGCTTCTTCAACGCCCTTAATGTCAATATGCCAACCCGTTAACTTGGCAGCAAGGCGGGCATTCTGGCCTTCACGCCCAATGGCCAGGGATAATTGGTCATCAGGCACAATGACTAAGGCCCGTTTTTCTTTCCCGTCGTCCATAAGCACGACATCTAACACCTTGGCCGGGGCAAGAGCGTTGGCAATGAACACTTTTGGATCAGGGTCCCATTCGATAACGTCTATCTTTTCGCCCCCCAACGCGTTCACTACTGCTTGGATGCGCGTGCCCCGCACGCCAACGCAGGAGCCCACCGGATCCACGCCCGGTTGCGTTGCGGCTACGGCCACTTTGGATCGGGCCCCAGGTTCACGAGCAATGGCTTTGATTTCCACAATCCCGTTCCGGATCTCCGGCACTTCCTGCTCCAGAAGACGCCGCACAAAGTTGGGATGGGTCCGGGAAAGATAAGCATACGGCCCGCCGCGCTGTTGCCGTTCGACCCGAACAACGTAAAAGTACATGCGGTCGTTCTGGCGAAGCCGTTCTCGCGGGATTTGCTCTTGCTTGGGCAGGATGCCTTCTCCATGTCCCAAACTGACGACCACCTGATTCTTCTTGCGGTCGATGCGCTGAATCTTCCCCTGAACGACTTCCCCTTCCATCTTCTTCAATTCTTCATAGATGATTTCCCGCTCCGCCTCCCGAATGCGTTGCATCATTACCTGTTTGGCGGTTTGGGCAGCAATGCGACCAAAATCGCGCGGTGTGGTTTCAACGATGATCTTGTCGCCGATCTTGGCATCCGGCTTGTACTTGCGGGCTTCCTCCAGGCTGATTTGGGTCTTCCGGTCGCGGACCTTTTCTACAACTTCCAGTTCCGCGAACACCCGCACCGCGCCGGTCTTTGTGTCAATCTTGGCGATGACGTTCTGCGCGGCCCCAAATTTCTTGCGATAGGCAGACACCAACGCGGACTCAATGGCTTTGATAACGGTGTTTGGATCTAACCCGCGCTCCGCGCATACTTGATTTATGGCGATAATCAGTTCACTGCGTGCCATAGCCTTTCATACCCTTTTAAACGTCGTGCATTGCATGATCTCATGAACCCAACAAAAATCCCAACAAGTAGACGGTCCTAACACAAGAAAAAGTGGGGAATCCCCACTTTTTCACGTTCTCCGCTCCATTAGTTCTTGACCGACCAACGTGACCTGCACACTTTGCCGGATTCGGCCTGTGGACTGTGACAAAGCCGTAATCCGCTTTGTTCACAGTCAAGGGATTATAACATACTTCACAGGAGGAGCAAAAATCAATCCCTTTCATCGGATAAATGCCCTCCCCTATTGCCTTTTCTTTTACGGTTTGGGCTCCGAGGGAAGATTCAGTACAATGGGTTCGCACCTAACGGGGATACAAACCATGAGGTTCATGTCACCTCCACCAAAAGTTACGATTGTCAACATATTCAGCCGGCCATATGACAATGCCGTTGCCACGGCCCGCACATGCTATTCTGCGCACGGTATCGTTCTCCCGGAGCATGTCTCAAAACGCCCCGATGTCCGAGACCGCATTGCCAGAAGTATTTATCAAGCAGGACACCACACTACATTTCAACATGCTCACATCCAGTTTGCTATTGAGAATGTAAGTCGCCACTTTGTGTGGACTTTTTTGCACTCTCATCCGTTTTATAACAGTGAACAAGTTAGCCAACGATATGTCCGTGTCCACCCGGACCAAATTGTAACGCCCCCTTTGAAAGGCAAGGCTTTAGATGTGTACCGGACCACAATTGCAACACAGGTCCAAGCATACCGCCGCTTGCAGGAGTTGCTCGAGCCTGTTGTTGAACGGCTGTATTACCGCCGATTTCCTGCACGACGACCTGGCCCTCAGAAAATCTCTCCCCACGCTCAACGTTGGATTCCACGGAAATCCCAAGAGGTCGCCCGTTATGTACTCCCCGTCGCCACTATGACCTATCTTTACCATACGATAAATCTCCTCACGCTTCTGCGTTACTATCGCCTTTCCCGGCAATACGACTTGCCCACAGAAACACGATGTGTTGTACAACGTATGGTGGATGCTGTGTTGTCCTATGATCCGGATATTGAACGTATCCTGGAGGAGCCTCTCCCCCTGGAAGAGACGCTGGAGTACCGCTATTGGCAGGCATTTCGCCATCAACCGCGATGGTCGCAGGAATTTCGCCGTGAGTTCGATGCTTCTTTAGGACAGCGAACCAGTGTGCTGGTTTCTTACAAGCCCGAAAATGAAGCCCTGGTGGCACAAGCGGTTCGAGATGTGCTAGGCCTTCCCAAAAATCGCCTGGGAGATGATGAAGCCATTGCCCTGGTCTTGGACCCGGCCCGGAATTCGTATCTGGGAGAATCCCTGAATCTGACAACTATATCTAAATTAACCCGTGCATTACACCACGCGTCCTATACTTTCCGAAAGAAACTTTCCCACACCGCAGACAGTCAGGACCAACGGCACCGGATGACACCAGGCAGTCGACCGATGCTCAGTGCGTATTTGAGTGAGGAGCCAGATTACATTACCCCTATCTTAATACGCGAGGAGAAAAAGGCCCACGAACTTTACGCTACAGTGATGGCCCAAACCTGGGAGGGGATCAACCGCCTACGAGCCCTAGGTGTAGCCGAGGAATACGTGAGTTATCTGCTTCCTAACGCGGTTTCTATCCGCTTCATGGAAAGCGCGGATTTGTTGGCTCTGCACCACAAGTTGCGGATGCGTTTATGTTATAATGCCCAGGAGGAGATATGGCGGGCCAGCCGGGATGAAGCGCTGCAGATTGCTCAGGTAAACCCCACGATAGGCCGCTACTTGGGACCTCCCTGTGCCCACCGCTACGCAGCGGGCGCACGCCCTATCTGCCCGGAAGGAGACCGCTATTGTGGTGTGCGGGTGTGGACTTTAAGTATTGAGGAGTATGAGCGGATAATCTAACCCCAAGCCAGCGCAGTCGAATCAATTCACCTGCTAAACAAGAATCGTCCCTGCGGGACGGTAAAGAACGCCCGGCAACTAAAAGTTGCGGGCTTCGTTTGCAAAGCCCCCTGCGGGGGCTGCGATTAACCGCCCCCGGCGGTTTCGCCCCTCGAAGGCCGCAGTTTTCAACTGCCGGCCGTGTCGGGGCCAACGCCCTTTGGCCGCCTCCATCGTTCGTGGGTGAAGACCGCACGAAACGCCCGGCAACTAGAAGTTGCGGGCTTCATTTGCCAAGCCCCCTCCCGGGGGCTGCGACCAACCGCCCCCGGCGGTTTTGCAGGCGAAGGCCGCAGTTTTCAACTGCCGGCTGGCCCGGGGCCACCGCCCTCGGCCGAGTCCTCCGTCCGTGGGTGAAGACCGCACAAAACGCCCGGCAACTGGACGTTGCGGGCTTCGCTTGCCAAGCCCCCTGGCGGGGGCTGCACCGAGCCGCCCCGCGGTTTCGCCTCCACCGAAGGCCGCAGTTTTCAACTGCCGGCCGTATCGGGGCCACACGCCCTCGGCCGCGGCCAGCGTTCGTGGGTGGAAGCCGCACGAAACGCCCGGCAACTGGACGTCGCGGGCTTCGTTTGCCAAGCCCCCTGACGGGGGCTACACCCAACCGCCCCCGGCGGTTTCGCAACTGAAGGCCGCAGTTTCCAACTGCCGGCCGCCCCGGGGCCACACTGCCCCCCGGCCGCGGCCATCGTCCGTGGGTGGAAGCCGCACGAAACGCCCGGCAACTGGACGTTGCGGGCTTCGTTTGCCAAGCCCCCTCACGGGGGCTGCGACCAACCGCCGCAGGCGGTTTCGCCCCACCGATGGCCGCAGTTTCCAACTG
>CAYOAZ010000064.1:0-2854 GCA_964402285.1 uncultured Anaerolineae bacterium
CTCCTTGGAGAGATCGTGCCACGGTTAGTTATTCATAGCCATATCGAAGATTTTGCTGGCGTAGAAGGTCCTGCTATGCAATGTGCGGGATTGGCATATATGAATGCCAGAAATATGGTAAGCGGTGGCCCTGAAGCGCTCGTCTGGACAGCCTTGCGCGTGACAGAAGTAAAACATTTATCGCCGAATGAGTATAACGCTAGAAGATGTGAATGTCCGTATGAGGTTACGGTACGTGTTTACACAGTTTTCGGGATTCCATACGACACCATCGTTACACGCTGTTCGAGTGCGTACCGGCAGTATAAACCATAGACCACTTGACGAGCCTTTCCGGCGATGATTCGGGAGAGTGCCTTGAGAATCCCAGGGTAGGATCGTCGGTGAGAGCGCATAAAAAAGAGGTAGTTGGTAAGTTAGGCGTTGGGGAAAAATCAGGGATTTCCCGGATGTCCGGCGGGCGAAAATGTGGTAAGGTGGAGGTGCGATCCCGTCCGGGAATCGTTAAATCGTTTGAGATAGCGGCAATTAGCGCAAAAACAAGTAATAGAGGTGTCTCATGAGAAACAGAGACTATATTCTTCGAGCATGGCTCGCGATAATAGTCTCATTCGCGGTGGTATTACTTACAGTTCAGGGTTCTTTTGCCCAATCGTATGCAGACAGCTCGGTAAATGACGAGACAATCAAGCAATGGGTGATAAACGTCAATGGACATAAGGTGATCAAACAGATAGCATACCGACCCTCTGAGGACGATAAGCATTGGCCGATAGTGTATTCACGAAAGTGGAGCTCCATCGACGTGAAAACAGGCGAAGAAATTCACTACTATATGGAAATTCGACGATCCCCTTCTAAACTTTTGCAACAGAGTAAATGTAATGTATCCACCAACACGACTGGCATGCTCACAAGTAACTGTCATTATAAGTTCTCCTACCATGTATATACGGAAGCAACGCGTGGTTGGGTTACTGCACATGTTAAGCACTACTTTCATCGCTACAAAAGATATGGTGATACCGTGCCATATTACGACCCGTGGAAGGTGGAGATGTGGTGGACGCGAGGCAACGCTTCTTGGACCGTCAAGGATGCTCGGTTAGAATGGGGATGTGAGTCTTGCTGGAAATGCGAAGATGGGTGGCATGGTTATGTTTTCTGGGATGGACCTTTTGATCCAGGATGGAATAGCAACAATACAAGCTGGGTATACAGATATATCTCCGAGGAGCTATTCAGACCGATGAAAGAGATGGCAGCTGACATCCAAGCAGTCTCTTACTCTAATGTCTACAAGGCCTGTGGCGGTACATGGTGCTTCGTGGACGAAATCGTAGCTATCGCTGATCTGCCCGACCAGTAAAACTATTGCCTTCACACCCGCGGCGGGGCTATATTATGCCCCGCCGCTCGTTTCTCTTTCGAAACCCAAGTCACGCCATTGGACAACTGGTGAGGAAATACCATGGGCAAGAGACACACGCCCCTCGTCGTTATCGCATTATGGCTCAGCACGATGCTTGGGCAGTGTACAGCCCAAGAATCGCAGAGCGTAAGTGTCACACCGGTTGTCGTCATTAAGGAAGTCATCCCCCACGTGACCCCGACGCCCACCCCGTTTTGTACAGAGCTTCCTCCCGGCAAACGGGTGGAGATAGAAATTATTCCTCCGGACAGGATCCACATTGTCCTCGACGGCTTCCGTAAGGAAGATGACCCACACATCCTTCTAGATGGCATCGGTAAGGTTCACGGGCAATATAGGGTCGTAGCGAGCAGCGAGATATGGGACATGCAAATTGGGGAAGATGCACATTATGAACTCACAATATCATTGCCCTCAGCCCACGAGCCGGTGGAATGGTGGGAACTGAAGGTGACGTTCCCAGGCGGGGCTTATTGCAGGCGGCTGACGTTCCCCTGGCCACGGAGGGGACCACCCTAACTGCTTCATCCGAAGCCCAGGTCACTCTGCACGGGATCTTCGTGCAACAGGAACTCCGCAAAGCCGGTCGGGTGTTGCCTCGGGGGGTGTTGTGCAGGGGAAGGGTCCGGCCCTTTGGCGCCGCTTCCCCCCGCCTACGGTGACCCCGGTGCCCGGCGTCTCCCTGGTGCAACTGAAGGCGCCCCCCTAGGATACCTTCTGGAGAAGCGTATAGGCAAGCTGGTTGTCTCGGAAGGCTGTGTGTCGATAGGAGGGGGGAAAGGAAATCCCGAGGTGCTGATTTGGCCCGCCGGTTACTACCTGAACCAGGAGGAGGACCGGGTGCAGATCCTGGATTATCGGGGGAAGGTCGTGGCCCGGATTGGGGACTGGGTGCAAATAGGCGGCGGGGAAGTGCACCCGTCCGAGTGGCTGTGTGCCTTGCGGGAACCGATACCGCCATGCGTCCAGAGGAAGAAAGCGCTGTTGGTGAGCGAGATATCCAGAGTGCTGCCGGGGCCGCCGGTTCTTCCGATACCGACGCCAACACCATACCCGGGACCTCCGGAGATCAGGCCTTGGTTTTTCAGGTCTGGACCGCCCTAACACGCCTACGCCGACGCCTGTGCAGGTGTACCAAGATGCGCTCATCATAGGCCGCATGGTGATGCAGGAGGGGTGTCTCCGACTGCAAGCAAAAAGGGAGAGTGTGCAATTGGTTTGGCCGAAAACGTACACCGTCACGGTCCGCGGGCAAACGGCCTTCATTGATGGTCCTTTAGGCGCTCTCACCGTAACGCTGGGCCAGGAGGTGGCCATGAGCGGAGGAGCGCTTTCCTCGTACACGGCGATTCAGAACCTGCGCGCGCAAGGGGCCATCCCCCCTCAATGCGAAGGGCCTTACTGGGAAGTCGGTTTAGAGAT
>CAYOAZ010000065.1:0-59162 GCA_964402285.1 uncultured Anaerolineae bacterium
ATTTTGATTCTGAACACCATGACACGCTGAGGTACAACCTATGGACTGGATTGGCTTGATCGTCATTCCGTTTATCAAAGGCGTTGTGATTCTGGTCATTCTGTTGACGGCCACCGCGTACCTGACGCTGTTTGAGCGCAAGTTGATTGCGCGCTTTCAGGTGCGTTTGGGGCCAAATCGGGCAGGGCCGTACGGCATTCTTCAGCCCCTGGCCGACGCGGTGAAACTCTTCCTGAAGGAGGAGGTCATCCCGCAACACGTGAACAAGCCCGTGTACTTGTTGGCGCCCATGCTGGCCATGATTCCAGCCCTGGCCATCTTTGCCGTGGTCCCCTTGGGCCCGAACATTCACCTGTTCGGGCGGGAAATTCCCCTCCACATGGGGGACGTGAACGTGGGCGTGCTCTACATCATGGCCATCGCGTCGGTGGGAACGTATGGCGTGATGCTCGCAGGGTGGTCCAGTAACAACAACTATTCCCTGCTGGGGGCCATGCGCACCAGCGCGCAGATGTTGTCCTATGAGTTGTCCATGGGCGTGTTCATTGCCAGCCTGCTCCTCATCTCGGGGACAATGAGTGTGGTGCAGATTGTGGAGAGAGGGCGGCCGCTGTGGGCGTGGATCTGGCTGTGGCTGGCCTTTCCCTTCTACTTTATCACGGTGCTGGCTGAGACGAATCGGGCTCCCTTTGATTTGCCAGAGACGGAGAACGAGTTAATAGCAGGATATCAGACAGAGTACGGTGGGTTCAAGTTCGCGGTCTTTTACGTGTCCGAATACCTGCACATGCTGACGAGCAGCGCGGTGGTGGCCACGCTGTTCTTCGGCGGCTGGAAGGGCCCGCTCGCGGATCAGTTCCCGTTGCTGGGCCTGCTCTACCTGGCCATCAAGATCGTGTTCATTCTCTTCCTGTTTGTGTGGGTACGGGCGAGCATGCCTCGCATTCGTTATGACCAACTGATGAGTTTTGGGTGGAAGTACCTGTTGCCGCTGTCACTGGTGTATCTGGCGATAACGGCAGTGCTGGTGGTGATGTTCGGGTGAGATGTGATGCGTGATACGTAATGCGTAAGGCGTAGTTCAGAGGTGGTTGCTCACGTGCCGAATGACGGGGTACGTCTTACGACTGATGAGGGAGGATCTTCATGGCGCTGAAGGAACTCTATCAGGGCGGACGTGCTGTCACGAAAGCCCTGGGTGTAACGCTTAAGCACTTGTTTCAGCACCCGATTACGGTAGAATCGCCCGACAGGGAGCCTATCCAGGTATACCCTCGCTTCCGCGGGCGGCACTACCTGGCGCGGTATGACAACGGCCTGGAACGGTGCATTGGCTGCCAACTGTGTGAGGCCGCGTGTCCCACAGGGGCAATTTACGTGGAGGCCGCGGAGAACGACCCTGATAACCCTGTTTCACCAGGGGAGCGCTATGCCAAGGTATATGAGGTGAACTTGCTGCGGTGTATCTTTTGCGGTGAATGTGCTGAGGCATGCCCTGTGGAAGCCATTCGACTGGGATACAATTACACGTTGGCCAATTACGAGCGGCGGAATTTCATCCTCACCAAGGAGGAGTTGTTGAATCCGCCCGAGCCCAACGTGATTATCCGATCGGAGGAATAGGCCGATGGAGTGGTTCTTCTTCGCCCTGTTCGGAATAACCGCGCTGGTGGGCAGCATCGGTGTTGTGCTGAGCAAGAACGCTGTGCACAGCGCGTTGTTCCTGTTGCTGAATTTCGTCTCAACGGCCATGTTGTTCCTGTTGCTGGGAGCCCAGTTCCTGGCAATGGCTCAGATTCTGGTGTACGCGGGCGCGATTGTGGTGATGTTCATTTTCGTGGTAATGCTCATTGGGTATGAGACAGTGGACGACTTTGTGGCCCGCGAGCGTCCTGCCTTGCGCACGGCTGCAGTGGCCCTGGCCGTTATCTTCCTGGCGGGGCTCGGATACGCGTTCTGGGCCTCCCCCTGGTCAGGGGCAAAGGGCGCGCCTGCTGACGGGGCCGTGGAAAAGGTGGGGACATTGCTGTTTCAGTCCTACTTGCTGCCCTTTGAGTTGGCGTCGGTCATCTTATTAGCCGCCATGATCGGGGCCATCATCCTGGCAGGACGGACCAAGCCGCCCTTGGGTAAACCCGAGGAGTGAGAGGATAGCAACGACGAGTAGTGGGTTCAATCAGATACTTGTGATGGGGAAGGAACATGGTTCCGACATCGTCTTACCTGGTTTTGGCAGCCATTATCTTTAGTATCGGCGCGTTGGGGGTATTGGTGCGTCGCAACGCGCTCATCATTTTTATGTGCATCGAGATGATGATGAACGCGGCCAACTTGGTGCTTGTCGCGGCTGCTCGGCAATATGGTGTGTTGGACGGCCAGGTGTTTGTGTTCCTGGTGATGGCCATTGCCGCGGCCGAAGTCGCCATTGGTCTGGGTATCGTGGTGGGCCTGGTACGTCATCGGGATACCACGAACGTGGATCGGATCAACCTGTTGCGGTGGTAATGGAGGAAAATGCACGCGCTTGCGTTTTAAAGCGAGGGCGAGTGGTCTCGCTGGCCTGGCACGAGTACGTGGGCACGTGAGGGTTGTTGATGAAAAACGTGTGAGAATCCGATAACTCTACAGTGTGCGAGGTTTCGCCGATGATCATTGATTACGCGTGGCTTTTATTAGCGTTTCCCATTCTGGGGCTGGTGTTGAACCTGGCCTTTGGGGCCAGGTGGGGGAAGAAGGTGACAGGCATTGTTGCCTCCGCGGCCGTGTTGGGCTCCTTCCTGGTCGCGCTGGGCCTGTTCTTGCACTTGAACAGCCTGCCCGCAGAGGAGCGCACCATCGAACAGGTGCTCTGGCCGTGGATCACCATTGACCAGTTCCGTGTGGACATTGGCCTGCTCATTGACCCCCTGTCCGTCTTCATGGCCATGACGGTGACGTTCGTGGGCTTCTTCATCCACGTCTACTCCATTGGCTACATGTGGGCGCCCCACGAAAAGGGGGAAGAAGAAGCCATGGGGGATCTGCCCCGCTTTGTGCGCTATTTTGTGTACCTGAACTTCTTCATCCTGATGATGCTCACCCTGGTCATGGCCAATGACTTTGTGCAGATGTTCATCGGCTGGGAAGGCGTTGGTCTGGCGTCGTACCTGCTCATCGGGTTCTGGTTCTTCAAGCCCAGTGCCGCGGACGCGGGCAAGAAAGCGTTTTTGGTGAACCGCGTGGGGGATGTGGGCTTTATCCTGGCCATGCTCTGGGTGTTCCGTCTGAGCGGACGGCTGAATTTCCTGGAACTCTTCCACCCTGAGAACATCCAGGCGCTTCAGGTAGGGGCGACCACCATTGGACTCTTCCTGCTCCTGGCCGCGACGGGCAAGTCCGCGCAGATACCCCTCTACGTCTGGTTGCCCGACGCGATGGAGGGTCCCACGCCTGTCAGCGCGCTCATCCATGCGGCCACAATGGTGACCGCGGGTGTGTACATGATCGCGCGCAACGCGCCCCTCTTCGCGCTGACACCGACAGCCATGACGTGGGTGGCGACCATTGGCGCGTTGACCGCGTTCTTCGCTGCGACCATTGCCCTGGCCCAGACGGACCTGAAGCGCATCCTGGCTTACTCCACCGTTTCCCAGTTGGGGTACATGTTCCTGGGCGTGGGAACGGGGTCCTTTGTCGCGGGCATTTTCCACCTGTACACCCACGCGTTCTTCAAGGCCCTCTTGTTCCTGGGCGCGGGCAGTGTCATGCACGCGCTCCACGGGGAGTTGGATATTCGCAAGATGGGCGGGCTCAAGGAGAAGATGCCCACCACGTACAAGACGTTCCTGGTGGGTGCCGCGGCCCTGGCAGGGTTCCCCTTGCTCTCGGGGTTCTTCTCCAAGGATGAGATTCTCCTGGGCGCGTGGCAGCGCTCGCCCATTCTCTGGCTCATTGGCATAGTGACCGCGTTTATGACCGCGACATATTCCTTCCGCGCGGTGTTCGTCCCCTTCTGGGGGAAGCCGCGCAACCGCAAGTTATTCGAACACGCGCACGAGTCCCCCTCGGTGATGACTGTGCCCTTAATCGTCCTGGCTGTGGGCGCGGTCATTGGGGGTGTCATTGGCCTGCCTGAGATGTCCTGGCTACACGGGTGGCTATCGTCAGTGTTCGAAGGGGTAATGCACGAAGCCGAAGCGGGCACCATCGCCTGGGCGTTGATGGGCGTCTCCGCGCTGGTGGCGCTGGCAGGTATCTATTTCGCCTACCAGGCCTTCGTGGTCAATCCCGACCTGGTGTTGCGCATCCGCAGCGCGTTGGGGCCCATTGACACGTTGGTCCAGAACAAGTACTACGTGGATGAATTCTACATGGCCGCGGTGGTGAACCCGCTGAAGGCAATGGGCGACTGGCTGGCCGTGGTGTTTGACCAGCAGGGCATCGACGGCGTGGTGAACGGCGTGGCCTCACTCACGGGATGGGTGGGCCAGCAAGTGCGGCGCGTTCAGACGGGCCGTGTGGGCACGTACGCGTTCACCCTGTTTGTGGGCGTGGTGGTGCTGGTGGTGTATTTCGTGGTGATGGCCTTGTGAGGGGGCCTGTCCAGATAGCCGTGTGACGGCAAACGGGTGAAGATAGGATGGGGTGTGGAGTTTGCTGAGTCACCCTTGAAGATAGGGGTGTGCTTGTGCTGGACAGTTCGCACGTGTTGGCTGGCAGACGCTAGGAGTGCACTAGAAATCAACACATAAGGTGGAGATACACCTATGGAGAATGTGAGCAACTGGCATTTATTGAGTGTCATCACCTTCCTCCCCTTGGTGGGGGCGATGATATTGCTGGTCTTGCCCAAGAAGGGACGGGTTCCCTGGTACTGGGCGCTGCTGGTGACCCTGGTGACGTTTATTATCTCCCTGCCGTTGTTCTTCAACTGGCAGATGGGTGAGCCAGGGTACCAGTTCATGGAACGCTATCCATGGGCACCGTCCCTGGGCATCAACTACATCCTGGGCGTGGACGGCATTAGCCTCTTCCTGGTGCTCCTCACCACCTTTTTGGGGCCGATTGTCATCCTGGCCTCCTGGGAGAACATCAAGGACCGCCCAGTGACCTACCTGTTCCTCATGCTTTTGCTGGAGACGGGGATGCTGGGCGTGTTTCTCGCCCTGGACCTGGTGCTCTTCTACATCTTCTGGGAACTGACCCTCATCCCCATGTACTTCATCATTGGCATATGGGGAGGGCCGCGGCGGGTGTACGCGGCCATCAAGTTCTTCATCTACACGATGGCTGGCAGCGCGTTGATGCTTGTGGCCATTCTGGTTCTGCGCTACTACAGTGGCACTTTTGACTTGACCTACATCCTGGCTCACACGCGCCTGGACTATTACGTACAGTGGTGGCTCTTCCTGGCCTTTGCCCTGGCCTTTGCTATTAAGGTGCCTGTGTTCCCCTTCCACACCTGGTTGCCCGACGCGCACGTGGAGGCCCCTACCGCGGGGTCTGTCATCCTGGCGGGCATCCTGCTGAAGATGGGAACGTATGGGTTCATCCGCTTCGCGTTGCCCCTGTTCCCCAGGGCAGCGACGACCTTTGCCAACCTCTTCATCGCGCTGGCTGTCATCGGCATCCTCTACGGGGGCATGGTCGCGCTGCGCCAGAAGGATTTCAAGAAGTTGGTCGCGTACTCCTCTGTGGCGCACCTGGGATTTGTCATGCTGGGCATTTTTGCGATGACCCCTCAGGGAATGAGCGGCGCGGTGTTGCAGATGATTAACCATGGCCTGAGCACGGGCGCGCTCTTCTTGCTTGTGGGCATGATTTACGACCGTCGGCATTCCCGCATGTTGGAGGATTTCGGCGGTGTATGGGCGGTCATGCCCGTGTACGGCGCGTTCCTGCTGGTCACTTCCATGAGTTCCGCGGGGTTACCTGGGTTGAACGGATTTGTCGGGGAATTCACCATCCTGGTGGGCACCTTCTGGAAGTACAAGGTGGCTGCCGCTCTGGCCGCGGTGGGTGTGATCGTCGCGGCCTGGTACTTGCTCCACGCGTTCCGCGAGGTCATGCAGGGACCCCTGGACAAGCCCGAGAACAAGAAACTGACCGACTTGACCAAGCGCGAGGTCCTTATCCTCGTGCCCATCACCATCATGTTCTTTATCATCGGTCTGTTCCCGAACCTGTTCTTCGACCGCATTAACCCTACGGTTATGGAGACGCACAAATACGTTATCCAACACGCGGCCCCGCCCATCCAGGTCCCTGGACTGGAGAAATAAGGGGCTTTCACGGAGGGGGAGAGCACGACGGTTTGCACTTATGAAATCGCTCATATGGGGTGTGTAGGGTGTACGGGTGCGATGTTTTGTGGGCTGTGTGCCCATATGGGCGTATAGACTAGATGCATCGGAGGCGATATGGCATTTCAGGACATGATGCCCATTTTACCTGAAATTATCCTGCTGGTGACGGCCCTGGTGGTCCTCATCGTGGATACGTTTTTGGGCGACAAGCGGTGGTTGACCTGGGTCGGCTTACTGGGAGTTATCCTGGCAGGAGGAGCCACGTACTGGCTGGCCCTGCAACCTGCCGCGAGTTTCCAGGGCATGGCGGTGTCCGACGCGTACACCGCGTTCTTCCGCTTGGTGATTTTGAGCGCGACCGCGTTGGGTCTGTTGGTGGCGATGAACTGGCTGGACGCGCACGGGGAGCAGCAGGGGGAGTACAACGGACTTCTGCTCCTGGCCGCGATTGGCATGACCCTGATGGCCGCGGCCACACACCTCATCACCGTGTTCGTCGCTCTGGAACTCCTCTCCCTGAGCCTGTACATCCTGGCGGGGTTCGAGCGGGAACGCGCGACTTCAGGGGAGGCCGCGTTGAAATACCTGCTCCTGGGCGCGTTTTCCAGCGCCATCTTCCTCTTCGGCATTGGCCTGGTCTTCGCGGCCACGGGCGCGCTGGACTTCGCGGGCATTGCCCAGGCCGCGTCCTTCTCTCCCTTATTCCTGGTTGGCGTGGCCCTGCTGATTGTCGGCTTTGGCTTCAAGGTCGCGGCCGTGCCCTTCCACATGTGGACTCCTGATGTGTACCAGGGCGCGCCCACGCCCATAACAGCCTTCATGTCTGTGGCGGCCAAGGCCGCGGGGTTCTCCGCGTTTCTGCGTTTGTTCGTGGGGACCCTGGGCGTGGAGAAGACCGTGTGGGTGCCCGCGCTGGCGGTCCTGGCCGTTCTCACCATGACCATTGGGAACCTGGTTGCTTTGCGCCAGGTTAGCCTGAAGCGCATGTTGGCCTACTCCTCCATTGCCCACGCGGGCTACATTCTGGTGGGGCTCACCGCGGCCAACAGCACGGGAGTGGCGGCAGTCCTGTTCTACCTCTTCGCTTACGCCTTTATGAACCTGGGAGCCTTTGCCGTGGTTATAGCTTTGGAAAAGCAGGGCGCGGGGGACGTACAACTCCCCGAAATTCGGGGGCTCTCCCGCAATCATCCCCTGCTGGCAGCAGCCATGGCCATTTTCATGTTCAGTTTGACGGGCATCCCGCCCTTCGCGGGTTTCTTCGGCAAGTTCTACCTGTTCCAGGCCGCGGTGCAGGCCAACCTTACCTGGCTGGCCATTGTGGGCGTTATTAACTCGGCCATTTCCGCGTATTATTACCTGAATGTTCTGGTGCAAATGTACATGAGCAAGGAAGAGGAGCCGCCCACGCTGGCCTGGCGGCCTGTGCTGGGGCTGGCGACCTTGGTGGCGGCTCTTTTCGTTATCGGCATTGGCCTGTTCCCTGACTTCTGGTTGCAATTGGCCAAGGCGGGCATGAAAGTTGTCCTGGGTTGATCACAAGAGGGGATTTACCCCATTCTGGGGTGAATCCCCTCTTGCCCTGTAAGATACCATGGACGTAGAACACCCACCCGACCTGTTATCCTCTCCTTCGCCTCTTCGTCGCGTGCGGCTGTGGTTTCAGGCTTATGTGGAAGCCTTTGGCGACATTCTTTTCCCTCCTCGCTGCGCGGGATGTGGACGGGTGGGAACTATCTTGTGCGATACCTGTCAGGCCCAGTTTGAGCCCATTGTTGCCCCCTATTGTGCGCGTTGTGGTCAGCCCATCGAAGAGGGGACTCTGTGCACCATGTGCCAGAGTGGGCGCTTTCGTTATCTGGACGTGGCTCGTTCCGCGGCGGTTTTTCAATCCCCACTGAAAGAGGTGATACATGACTTCAAATATCGGGGCAACACGCGGCTGGCCGTGCCCCTGGCCGCTTACATGAGCCGTCGTTTGCGGGTGGAGGCCCTGCATGTCGACGCGTTCATCCCTGTGCCCTTGCACGAGAGACGGTTCCGCGAGCGGGGGTACAACCAGGCCGCTCTCCTGGCCCGACACCTGGGTCATGTCGCGACCATCCCCGTGTGGGAGGATGTCCTGGTACGCGTGCGTCACACCCCGCCCCAGGTTACCCTGGGATTTCGGGATCGCGTCAAGAACATGGAAGGCGCGTTTGCCGTCGTGGACCCCGCGCACGTCCACGGGCGTACCTTTCTCCTCATTGATGACGTGATGACTTCGGGGAGCACGCTGGAGGCTTGCGCCCACGCGCTGAAAGATGCGGGAGCAAAGCGCGTTCTCGGGTATACTTTAGCACGAGCCCCAATCCACAGGGAGGATGAGGTCACCTAGCATGGGAGAAAACACGGGGACACTCCCCGAGCGTCACTACAAGGTTGTCTTTCAGCCTTACGGCAAGCAGGTGGAGGCCCGCCCAGGGGATACCCTGCTGGACGTGGCCCGATCCGCGGGGGTGTACATTGAATCCATTTGTGGCGGCCACCAGACCTGCGGCAAGTGCCGTGTGCGGGTGGTCGAGGGCTCCTTTGACACCTATGGCCTCCATTCCGCGGCGGACCACCTGAGCCCTCCTGACGCGGGGGAGCGCGCGTGTGCAGAGCGGTGTGGCCTGCGCGAGGGGGAACGGCTCGCGTGCAGCGCGCGAGTGCTGGGCGACGTTGTCATCGAAATCCCCGAGGAGAGCCGCGAGAAGCGGCAGGTTATCCGCAAGGCCGTGGGGGCCCGCGAGTTGCGGGTTCACCCTGCCATGCGTTTGTACTACGTGGAACTCCCAGCACCTGCGTTGGAGGATACTTTGGGAGAATGGGAGCGGGTGCAGGAGGAATTGGCCGCGCGGTTTGGGCTTTCCCACGTGCGCGCGGACATTTACGTGCTGCGAGCGTTGCAGGACGCGCTGAGCGCGGGGAATCGAGCCATCACCCTGACCATCTGGCAGGGGCAGGAGGCCGTGGACGTGCGGCCTGGGTATCACGAGGACCTGTACGGCATGGCCGTGGATGTGGGCACAACCACGGTGGCGGGGCACCTGGTGCACTTGCGCACAGGCGAGGTGCTGGCGACCGTCTCCATGATGAATCCCCAGATTCCCTTTGGCGAGGACATTATGTCCCGCATTTCCTACGCGATGCGCCATGAGGACGGTCGCGAGCGGATGCATCGGGCGATTTTGGACGGCCTGAACGCGCTTGTCCAGGAGGCTGCTTCTCAGGCAGGGGTGGAGCCCCGTGATGTGGTGGAGGTGGTGCTGGTGGGGAACACGGTTATGCACCACCTGTTCCTGGGGTTGACGCCTGTGTTCCTGGGCAGTGCGCCCTTTACCCTGGCCGTCCAGGACGCGGTGGATGTGAAGGCGCGGGATTTCGGGCTGGACATCGCGGCAGGGGGGTATGTGCACGTGCTCCCGTGCATTGCGGGACACGTGGGCGCGGATAATGTGGCCGTGCTTCTGGCCGAGGCTCCGCATCGGGTTCAGGGGGAACTTCACCTGGTTATTGATGTGGGGACCAATGGGGAGATCCTACTGGGCAACGCGGAGCAGGTTCTTTCCGCGTCGAGCCCGACAGGCCCCGCGTTTGAGGGCGCGCAGATTCGCCACGGGATGCGCGCGGCCACGGGCGCGATTGAACGGGTGCGTATCGACCCTGAGACGCTGGAGGTGCGGTTCAAGGTCATTGGCGAGGAGCAGTGGAACACGGAGTGGCCCGCGGAGGCGCTGGACGCGTCCGACTTGCGGGCGCGCTCGCGGCGTTATCAGCACCTCCCAACAGTGGTGAAGGCCCGGGGCATTTGCGGGTCAGGCATCATTGAGGCGGTGGCCGAGTTGTGGCGGGTGGGCGCAATTGACGCGAGCGGGCGATTTGTCCCTCAGTTGGAGGAGGAGACGCCGCGCTTTCGGCGCAGGGGCGCTAAGGGGGAGTTTGTCCTGGCGTGGCCCCATGAGACCGCATCGGGAGAGGAGATCACGGTGGATTCCGATGACATCCGCGCGGTGCAGTTGGCCAAGGCCGCACTGTACGCGGGCGCGAAACTCCTCATGGAACGGCGGGGCATCGCCACGGTGGACCGCGTCAAACTGGCGGGGGGGTTCGGCAGTTACATTGACCCCGCACACGCGCTCATGCTGGGTCTTATCCCTGATGTGTCCCTGGAGCGAGTGGAACCCGTGGGCAATGCCGCGGGTGATGGCGCGCTCATGGCCCTGTTGGATGTGGACGCGCGCGAGGAGGCGCGGCAGGTGGCCCGTTGGGTCACTTACGTGGAAATCGCGCTGGAGGACGCGTTCCAGGACGCGTTTGTGGCCGCGCTTCACATTCCCCACGCGCGCGATCCTTTCCCCCACGTGGACGCGCTGGTGGCCGATGCGGAGCCCTGGCGTTCTCAGCGGTTGCAGCGGGCTTCCGCGCAGCGGGCCAATCGCCGTGAACGACGTCGGCGACGGCGGGAGCGTGATATGTGATGTGCGATGCACAATTTCACACCATTTCTGAGGTGGGAACCCATGAATGAACAGCCATATCTGTATCGGGAGATATTCGCTCAACCTCAGGTGTTGACAACGCTGTTCCTGGAGGAAAGTCAGCGGGTCGCGGATATCGCTAAGGCGCTGCGGGAACAGGATATTCGCTACATTGTTATGGCCGCGCGAGGAAGCAGTGATAACGCGGCTCTGTACGGCAAGTACTTATTCGGCACCACGGTGGGCCTCCCTGTCGCGCTGGCAACGCCTTCCTTGCACACGCTGTACCATCGTCCCCCGCGCATGGAGGGCGCGCTGGTTATCGGCATTTCCCAGTCGGGCAAGTCCACGGACATTGTGACCGTGGTGCAGGACGCTCGGGACCAGGGTGTGCCCACACTGGCCATCACCAATGATCCATCGTCGCCTCTGGCCCAGGCTGCCAGTTACACCATCCCCTTGCACGCGGGGGTGGAACGGAGCATCGCGGCCACGAAGACGTACACGGCTCAACTGATGGCGCTGGCCCTGTTGGCCGCGCACATGGCTGGGGATGAAGTCCTTCTCCAGGAGTTGCAGGATGTGCCCGCGGCTGTGAGTCAGACGCTGAGTCTGGCCGAGCCCATTTCCCGCATCGCGGACCGCTACCGCTACATGGACGCGTGTGTGGTCATTGGCCGCGGGTACAACTACGCGACGGCTTACGAGATTGCGCTGAAGTTAAAGGAACTGACGTATGTGGTGGCCGAGCCTTACTCCTCCGCGGATTTTCAGCACGGGCCCATCGCGATGGTGGCTAATGGATTTCCTGTGATGATTGTCGCCCCCCAGGGGAAAGTGCACGCGGAGATCCACAAGCAGGCTCAGGAATTGAAGCGCAAGGGCGCGGAGTTGGTCATCATCTCTGACGTGCGGGAGAGTTTGGACCTGGCGCGAGTACCGTTGCCCTTGCCCACATCCCTGCCCGAACGGGTGACGCCTTTTGTGACGGTGATTCCAGGCCAGTTGTTCGCGTACTATCTGACCCTGGCCAAGGATTACGATCCCGACCACCCGCGTGGTTTGACCAAGGTGACGCAGACGCGGTAGGTGGGAGGTAGGTTTCCGTCCTGGGTTTATTGCGCGTTTGGCACAGGATGAGCGATAATAGAAGGGGACATGAATTGGCCGCGACGCGGTAAATGTTCTGCGCGCCTAACTCCAGTTGTGATTGCTCCTGCAACGGTTAGCGAAGTTGTGTTCCTCGGCCTGTGGGTTGCATAAGTAGAAAGGGGGCTCCTATGACATCTTCCGTGTCCCGTTCGTCCCCTTCTCCTGAACGCATTGAAGCACTCATTGAGGGCAATGTAGAAGGGCAAGTTGCTGTTGGCAAGAATATCCTTCAACTGGGCTCCATTTACGGTGGGGTGGTCAACATTGCAGTCCCCGGGTTTACACCTGATGATTTGTTGCGACCCCGCTCGCGTCCTGTCCGCTTTTTACCGGCTTTTCCCCGGCTTTTCTTGGACCGTGAAAGTGAATTGGAGGTTTTGACAGTCTCCTCACGGCGTGGGGAATCTGTTAATCTTTATGGTCGTGCTGGGGTGGGGAAGAGTACGCTGTTGGAGTATTGGAGCCATCGAATTTCCGAGAACGCGTTCCCTGATGGTGTGGTGTACCTCTCCGCGCGTTACAAGTCACTGGACGATTTCTTGCAGGATCTGGTGGGGGCTTTTTACGAGGGGGGCTCCTCGGTGAAACTTACACGCTCTGAGGCGCAGGCCCGATTGGCTGGGATTCAGGCCTTGGTCTTGGTGGACGATGTGGCCTGGGAGCGTGAGGATGTGCGTATTTTGCTGAACATGGCGCCCCAGGCAACGTTCGTGATTGCCGACTCGGAACGGCGTCTGTTTCAAGCCGGAGCGAAATTGCACGTGCGGGGTCTACCCCTTGAGGTTGGTGTCGCCCTTTTTGAGGCGGAATTGGGGCGCCCACTGGCGGAAGGGGAACAGGAGGTTGTGCGGGAAATTGTTGCGGGACTGAAAGGTCACCCCCTGAGCATTATTCAATTGGCCGGTCACGTGTCGGATGAGGTGTTTACTCTGGAAGAGGCGTTGGCTCACGTGCGCGGGAGGGAGGCGGATTCAGAACGCGCGGTGGCGACCGCGGTGTTTGCTGGTCGCAGTGATGTGGAACAACGCCTGTTGCTGGCGCTCGCGGCCTTGCAGGGGGCCCCGTTAGACGCGGAAGTGCTAGGGGAGATAGCAGGTGTTCCCCACGCGGCGGATCTTTTGCACCACCTGGAAAAGCAAGGGGTGGTACGACATCATAGTCCTCGCTACACGCTTGCTCCTAATTTGGCCGCGGTGTTATCCAAAACGCGAGACCTGGAGTCATGGCAAGAGCGGGCTGCACTTGTTCTCCTGAAGTGGGCTGTGAACCATCGCGAAGATTATGGTAGTTTGCTGGTACACGTGCCAGCCTTCTTCGTGGTATTGAAGTGGCTGACCGCCCATCAGCGATGGTCTGACGTGCTGCGCCTGGTACACTTGTTGGATGTGCCACTGGGCTTGGGGGGGTACTGGGATGCGTGGCAAGAGGTGCTGCAGCACGGGCTGGAAGCCGCTCGTCATCTAGGGGATCGGGCTGAGGAGGCATGGGTCCTACACCAGTTGGGAACTCGATGGCTTTGTCTGGGTGAGGATGATGTTGCGGAAACTTACCTGCGCCAGGCGTTGGATATTCGAGAGGGTTTGGGGGATGTGAACGGAGCGGCTGTTACCCGTCATAATCTGGGTTTCCTCTCCCCACCTCCTCCTTTGTCGGGGACGCCCCCTTCCGCGGGCTCGTCTGGCGGGGGTGGGTTCCCGCTGGTGGTGAAGGTCCTCGTTGGGCTTGTGGTGCTTGTGGGTCTTGGAGGGCTTGGTGTGTTGCTCTTTCAGGGAGGCGGTGAGGAATCTGTTGTACCTTCTCGTCGGGTTGTGGTTGTTCGGCCTACCTCCCTTTTGACCCGATTGCCCCAGCCCGAAATTCGGGTGTCTGTTGACGGACAATGCGGTGGAGAGGTGCCTCTTGAGCAGGAGGCGGAAGTGGTGATAACGGCCAGTCGCGCGGGTGAGGTCAAGGTGTTTTTGGATGGATCGCTTATTGTGCAGGATGCTGTGGCTCCTGGAGCACCTTTGCGTTTTTCCTGGGTGTTTGGTGAACCTGGAGAACATCTTTTGGAGGCGGAACTGTTCCTCCCAACTCAACGTAAACCCGTGGCTCGCGGGGAGTGTGCTCTCACCGCGCGCGCGTTGACTCCTACACCTACTTCAGATGTTAGGATTGTTCCCCCTATGGTGGATGTTTCGCGTGTGAGAACAGAAGGACTCCCGGATGTGGTGGTTCTTGAGGTACGTACGGGGGAGGTGAAGGTGCAGGAGGATGGGGCTCTGGCGTTGGGTGTGGTAACCCGGGTAATGAATCAAGGTCGTTCCAATGCTCCTCGTTTTAAGGTGGCCATTTATTACGCAGATGCGCCAAACAGGAAGCGTGAATCCGTCCCTTATCGGGTGAAAGGACAGGTTGATGCGTGGTATCCCTTTACGCCTGATGAATTATCCCCTGGTGAGGTGTTTGAATTCGCGGGGGTGGTGACCATTCCCGCGACGGATGCGCCTGTGCTTTATCTGTGGGCGGCAGGAGATAGTTGTGATGGGGATGAGTTCATGCCGGCGTATTGCCGGGTCAAGGAGTCAAATGAAGAGAACAATCTTTTCGGTCCAGTGGAGGTAGTACGGTAGGCGAAAAAGGAGGGGAAAATGTCGGAGAAGGAACGTGGGGGCGATGAGATTCGCGTGAACATTAGTGGCAATGTGAGTGGTCAGGTGGCTGTGGGAAAGGATATTGTGCAAAGGCAGACGGTTCAGGCTAGGCCTGAGGTGACGGAGGCTGATTTGGAGGTTATTCGTCAGATGCTGGCCGATTTGCGCGCTCAGGTCTCGGCTCAGGCTCCTCCCGCGAAAAAGGAAGCAGCCCTGGAGCGGGTGAATGAACTGGAGGAGGCTATTACCGGGGAAAAGCCTGACCTCACCACGATGGAGTATGTGAGAAAGTGGTTCACGAAGCATTTGCCGCAACTCGCGGGCGCGGTGACCAGTGTGGTGGTCCACCCAATCGTGGGGAAGGTGGTGGAGGCCGCGGGTGAGGTGGCTGCGGCCGAAGTTCGTCGTCGCTTCGGGGGCGGCACGGAGGGATGAGGTCGGCTTCTTCTGGCTACCGCGCGGTGGGGCATAAGGGTGTTCTCCACAAGGAGGACAAATTTTGGCCTACGGACCGCTCTTGTTACAATAGAAACATCCGGGATATTTTTCCCTCTCACTATTGTAGGGGACCTCTAACAGAAGTCGGGGAAAACCTCCCCACTATCCACAATTCCGGAGAGAACACAGAAGGAGGAGACCTATGCAGCGCATCACTCGGATTCTCGTTGTCCTCGTTGTTGCTCTGGCCGTCCTGTTCCCTGCAGGAACACCGGTGTTCGCCCAGGGCGGCGGTGAGTTCTCCATGACCATTCTCCACACCAACGACGTGCACGCGAACTATGAAGGTACGTTGGCACGTCAAACGACTCTCCTTAAGCAGATTCGTGAAGAGGTGCCCAACCTGCTCCTTGTGGACGCGGGTGATCGTTTCCAGGGTACCCTTTTCTACCAGTTGTACAAAGGGGAGATGGCCCAGTGGGCTATGAATTTGCAGGGGTACCAGGCCATGGCCGTGGGAAACCATGAGTTCGACGATGGCCCCGCGACTTTGGCGAAATTCATCAAGGGTGCCAACTTCCCTGTTCTTTCCGCGAACTTGGACGTATCCGCGGATCCCGACCTGAAAGGACTCATTAAGCCGTACACTATTGTCGAGGTGGGTGGTGAGAACATTGGTATTATCGGCATCACCACCGAGGAGGTGGACATTCTCTCCAGCCCTGGACCGAATGTGAAGATCCTCCCGGCAGTGGATGCTCTCAAAGACGCAGTGGCTGCCCTTACCGACCAGGGCGTCAACAAAATCATCGCTTTGACTCATGTAGGGTACGAGGTGGATAAACAACTGGCCGCGCAGGTGGATGGTGTGGACATCATCGTGGGTGGACACTCCCACACCTGCTTGGGTGACGTGAAGCACTCGGCTGGCCCCTACCCCACTGTGGTGAATTCACCATCGGGTCAACCCGTGCTGGTGGTGCAGGCCTGCTCCAAACTGAAGTACATGGGTCGTTTGAACGTGACGTTTGACGACAAGGGCGTGCCGGTGAAGTGGGATGGTGGTCTCATCAAGGTCAAGGATGAGAACGTGCCCGAGGATCCTGAAGTAGCGGCCGAAGTTGCCAAGCGCGCTCAACCCATTGAGGAACTGAAGTCCCAAATCATTGGTGAGACCCTGGTTGACCTGGTTGGCGAACGGTCTGTGTGCCGCTTTGCCGAGTGCAACATGGGCAACCTCATCACCGACGCGATTCTCTGGAAGATGCAGGACCAGGGCATTCAGATCGCGTTGCAAAACGGCGGTGGCATTCGCGCCAGCATACCCAAAGGACCCATCAGCATGGGGCAGGTCATGGAAGTGTTGCCGTTTGGTAACACCATCGCTACCTTTGAGATCAAGGGTGAGGACCTGTGGGCTGCCCTGGAGAACGGTGTAAGCCGGGCTGAGAACCCCGAAAACGAAGGTACAGGTCGCTTCCTGCAGGTGGCCGGCCTCCGCTACACGTGGGATCCGTCCAGACCCGTGGGAGAACGCATCATCAGTGTTGAGGTGCGGAATCCCGACGGTACGTACAGCCCGCTGGATCCGAACGCTATTTACAAGGTGGCGGCCAACGACTTCATGCGCAAAGGCGGCGATGACTACAAGGTGCTGGCCGAAAAGGCCATCAACCCCTATGACTACGGTCCACCCCTGGACCAGGCTGTAGCGGAGTACATTAAAGTTCATTCGCCCATTGCTCCAAAGGTCGAGGGTCGCATTAAGATGGTGGCAACCATGCCCACCACTGGCGGTATCCCTGTGGCCTGGCCGGTCGGCGCATCCGCCATCGGTGCCACACTGGCAGCACTGGGTGTGTACCTCCGCCGTCGGTCTGCATAACACAAATAAGTGGGGGAAGGGTGTTAACCCTTCCCCCACTGCTTCCTTTAGCCCATGAAGCGCTTCACGCAATTCGGCCATGACAGGTGGATTAACGTACTTCTCCTCCTTATCCCCTTCGCGCTTTTCCTCTACCGTTTGGACGCCCAATCTCTGTGGTATGACGAAGCCGTCAGCGCGCGCTTGGCCACCATGCCCATCCCCGCGCTTATTCACTGGACGGCCGCGGACATCCAGCCTCCGCTGTACTACATTCTCCTCCATTTCTGGCAGGGGGGGGTAGGCACTAGCGAGTGGGCCCTGCGCTTCTTCTCCGCGACCTGGGCGTACATCGCCGTTGTCATGGGATATGTGCTAGCCCTGCGTTTGACAGGTAACGTCCGTGTCGCCCGCCTGACCACCCTTCTGCTCGGGTTCGCCCCGTGGATGGTGTATTACGCCCAGGAAACTCGCATGTACACCATGCTCATCGCCTTGAGCATGGCGCTCGCGTACGTGGCCCTGGACATGGAGGAAGCCCACCAAAAGCCCTGGCGTCACGCGTTCCGATTGAGTGTCCTGGCCCTTTTAATCCTGTACACCCATTACTTCGGCCTGTTTTTGCTCGTAACCTTCGCACTTTGGCACCTGTTCATCGTCCTGACCCAGATCAGACATCGCTCCCGCCTTCTTAACGGACCTTCGCTTCTTTTGTCGTGGGGTAAAACCTGGGGGGGAACAGCCCTCATCGTGGGTATCGGATACGCGCCTTGGGTGCCTTACCTTGTACGGCGCCTGCACGTGGATGCTTCTTACTGGCACGGAACCCTCAAATTAGGCGAAGCCCTGCGCCACTGGTTTATCCACATGACTCTGGGAGCCCCCGAAACCTTTCTTGAATCCAGGGCTGTCCTATGGTTACCGGTTCTCCTGGCTGTCACCGGATGTGCCCTTCTATGTCATCTCCTCTTTCTTGTGGATAGGGGCCGAGAACAGCCATTGGACGTTCAACACCTCTCGGAACCTTCCAGCAGGGGCAAATCCCCAGCCATGGTCTTTCTGCTCATGTGGCTCCTCTTTCCCACTATCTTCATCTTCGCCCTCGCGTACCGCACGCCCAAGTTCAACCCCCGCTACCTGATGATCGTTTATCCCGCGTGGATCCTTATCCTTACCACCGCGCTCGCCCCAAACAAGGGCTTTCATCCTTCCCAGAGTACGCATCACCTGCCACGCCTAACGCTTGTCCTCCCCATCCTCGTGCTCCCCTTTTTCCTCTGGGCTGACTTCAACTGGTTCACAGATCCCGCGTTCACCAAACCCGACTTTCGGGGGGCGCTCCACTACATTGTGGAGCACCGGACGCCAGAGGAACCCCTGATTCTAGTCTCTGGCCACATGAGTCCGGTGGTGGACTATTATGCACCGGGGCTTCCCTACCTGCGTTTGCCAGACATTGATGTGTTGGATGTTAACCAGGTGTTGGACTTCGCGGTCGCTCGGCCCATGAATCGATTTTTGGCCGGTCATCCCGGTGTGTGGTTGTTACTGTGGCAGGATGAGGTTGTGGATCCTATGGGAGTTGTCCCCTTTCTCCTGAGTCGTGTGGGCACTGAGGATTCCCAGGTGCCCAACGCGTTCTGGCACGTGCGAGTACGCCATTATCAACTCCCTCCCACCGTTCATGTTCCGGAGACTCCCCCCATCACATATCCTGCTTCTGTGAACTGGGGAAATCAGGTGGAGTTTCTGGGGGTTACCGAGGGGAAGGGTAGCGATGTTTACCTTTTCTTCCGTGCTCGAACTGCCTTGCGCGCGGATTACCGGATTCACGTAGAGGTATGGGATGAACAAGGTCATATGTGGGGACAAGGCGATACCAGGCCGGGGCCTTATTTGTACCCTACATTTCGCTGGAAGCCAGACCAAATCGTCATGGGACACCACAACCTGCCCACCCTTCCTGGGACTCCCGCGGGGGATTACACGCTGCGAATTCGCCTGTACTCAGCAGAACATCCAGATGGCCTGGACATTTTGGACCAGTTTGGCAATCCTCAAGGTCGCGACGCGGTGATTCCCAGCGTTCCCTTATTCGTCACCCGCCCATACACGAACACGCAACCTCCCTTACCCTGGCCCCCACTCCCCCCACGACTTCAGGGAAAACCCACGACCAAGGTGTACAATCGTGCGCCGCGCCCTGCTCCCTTTGACATCCTGGCCGCCCGGGTTATCCCCAGTGAGCCCTATGAGCCCGGCCAGGCCGTAGACCTTCAAGTTGCCTGGCTTAGTTCACGTCCTCCTGGCCCCAATGACGTTGTCACCGGATCCCTTATTCGACCTGGTCAACCTCCCACGCCTTTGGGGAGATTCTCGCTGGCACGGTATGACACCACCTCGTGGCCGCATCAAGGGGTCTTTTTCACCCAGTGGAAGATCCGGATCCCCCAGAATATCCCCCCAGGCCTTGTTGACATCACGTTCACCTACGTGGACAGGCGCACAGGGCGAGTTCACCCTTTGCCCTTTGGCTTTCAATGGCACGTCAAACAAAGTCATCGGGAGTTTACAGTCCCGATGACCCGCTACCCGGTTGACGCGGTGTTCGGACACGCGATACGGTTGGTGGGCGTTGACATGACTCCACACACGTGGCAGGGTGGGCTTACTGTTCCTATTACCCTTACCTGGCAGGCCCTTACCGAAGTCGACCGTTCATATACCACGTTTGTTCACCTCCTTGGCCCGGATGGTCGAGTTATTGCCCAGGAAGATCACATCCCGGCCCGGGGGGCTAAACCCACTGATGAATGGATTAAGGGCGAAGTTGTTCGGGACCGTTATGATCTGGCGTTACCCTCCCATTTGCCTTCTCCGTTGACGTTGGAGATAGGGGTCTATGATCCGCTGGCCCCCGGTATGCCTCGCTTGCCTGTCACGCAAGGGCCAAACGCCGGTTCTACTGCCGTTCGCATGACGGTGCGCTAACAGGGGAAGAAAGTAGCCTGTACAGGCCCATTTCACCGATTGAAGAGCGCGGGCAAGTGGATTTTACGAACCGAGGAGGGGACCTGGAGAACCCGTCGGTGATATCCAGTCCCTGGCGCGGCAAGCCAGAGGGTATAGGGGGAACGAGGGCTAAACCGTAGTCGGTGGGCGAAGGGCCAGGCCAACCCTTCGTTCATGGGGGTCCACGTGCGTCCCCCATCCTTGCTTATCAACACACCACGCGATGCCGGATCATAACCCCCGGAGTAAAGCGCGCTGCTCGTGGCGACTACGAGCACATGAGGGGCAAAGCGCGCGATGGCTACATCGCGCGCAAAGTCATCTTTGAGCAGGTGTTCCCAGGTGAGGCCCTGATCACGACTGCGGTACACCCCGCGGTCTTCACCGAACACTGCTGTGTAGACCCAACCCGCGCGGGCGGGATCTGGGCGGATGGCCGCTATGCCCTCCCAATACACGTCCCAAAATTCACCCCCCAACTTCCCCACCATCTCTGGAGGGCCGGTCTGCTCCCATGTGCCCGGATTTCCCCGGGAAAGGGAACGCCAGAACCCCGCTTCCCCGCCCGCGTAGACCACGTTTCTGTTATGTACATCCACGGCAGTGTAACGACACCCATTGCAATCCAGGACCAGGGTCCACGTGTATCCATCATCCTGGCTGCGGTACACATCGCCGTTCACGGTAATGAACAACGTGCGTCGGTGGCTGGGACTTTGTGGGTCCACGCTCAGGCCCGATGGGATGCCTGTGGGTAAGCCTGTGTTACTGGGTACCCAGGAGGCGCCGTAGTCGTTGCTCCGCAAGAGGGTGTGCGTCGTTGATGCAATATCGTCGCCGGCTTGCGTAATCCAGACCACGTTGGGTCGGGTGGGGTCAGCGGCTACGGTCATACTGTTACCACCATACCCTTCCCAGGAGCCTACATAGGCTGCCTTGTTGCAGTTTTGCCAGGTCGCGCCGCGATCGTCGCTGCGGAAGCATCCTAAGTCGGCCAGTGCAAGGTAGACGTGGGTGGAGTCGGCGCTTATGGCCATGTCAAACGGAACCACGTTGTCCGCCCCGCGAGAACGCCACTTTCCGGGGGCGACTTCATCGGTGAACAGCGGACCGAATGAACGCCCGTTGTCACGTGTTGCCCAAATGAACTGTCCATCAACCCACAGCAACGCGTTGGGGTCGGAAAGGTCAAAGCCCAGAGTTTTGGCGTCACCATTGAAACTGTGGCCATAGGCAAACTCGGCGTTGACCCATCCTGTGTCCCAGTCCTCTTTGCTGCCGAGGTATTCCCAGGTGTCACCGTCGTCAGTGCTCTCCCATATCTGGGGATAGTCCATATCAATTACCCGTAAGGTGTGGGAATCATTGGGATCCGGCCACCCCCAGAGGTTGCGGCTTCCCAGGTCGTCCTCGTGGGTGAGTTGCGTCCAATGCCAGCCCCCATCATACTGTCCACGGTAGAGGTAGCCTCCCCGCGGGTCATCGTGGATGCACCTGTAGCCAGGATCCCACACGTCCCCATACGTGGTCACGTAGAGCACATTGGGGTCATTAGGGGCTAACACCGCATGGGCGATTTGGCCCAGGTGGGCAGCAATGCGGGTCCAGGTCACGCCCCCGTCCGCGCTCTCGTATAAGACTGCAGGGCCACAGGCAAAACGTCCCTCTCCGGCCAACAGGTAAAGCACATTCTCATCTTCCCAGTCGACTATTAAGTCCAGAATGTGCAGGTTCGCGGGTAGGGTAGGCCCACTTATCGGCTTCCAGGTGATTCCCCGGTCCGTGGTTTTGTAAACCCGGCCATCGGCGGTGTTGTACTGGGAGTGATAGGCGGCATATCCGACCCGAGGATTACTGGTGGCAATGGCAATGTCAGTGATGTACCCATGCGTTAGGACGGGTTTCCATGCTTTGCCCGCGTTTGTACTGCGGAAGATACCCTCTTCAGTACCCAGGTACAGAATACTCGCGTTGATGGGGTCAAAGCCCAGGCCACTGACGTGGGTGACGGTCATGCCGCGCGAGGCGCCGATTACTTCCCAGGTTTTGCCGCGATCGCGTGAGAGATAAGCGCCGCTGAGATCGCTGGCTACCAAAATCATCCCCGTTGGTCCGGCCCCAACCGCGTTGAACGCGCCTCCGCCACCCGGGTTTGTGCTCTGCCATTGGCGGGCGGGAGGGGGGATATCACTCGGCACAGGCGCACCATCCTGGATGAAACCGACAGCCCGGCACCAGGTGACAAGGCTGAGAAGAACTACAAAAAGCACGGCTGTTGATTGCTTGAACGCTGCTCTCTTCATAGTGCTTCAGGTATCGGGCCCCTGGAATTACCTGTTAAGCGCGCTCGCGTCTGGATGGTGTACGAAGCGCATCTGGATAAGCGACCAACCGGTCAATCCCGATGGACCGATTAAATGGATAACCCTTTCTGGCATATTCGGTGGAGTTACTCCTATGAACAGTTTGCCCAGTGTATCACATTTGGCCCATTTTGTCACCTGTTTTTACCCTAACGCCAGAGGGTGGGTATCCGCTTTGGGAGCATGAAATTCGGGAGACTGTATCCCTTAGGAAGGGAATTCACCAAAGATGGAATGGCACCATGGCCTCTTTACGGACAAACGCGAGCGTCCTTTCGGTGGAGGAAGAAGATATAGCCTACGCGGGGCCGGGGAAAGTCTGTAGGCACCTGGACTCGCAACGGGTACAAATCGTACAGGGCTCGAATTCGTGGGTCTGTCCACAGGACTTGGGGAGGCATCCAGTCCCGCAGGTGGTACTCCGGTGTAGGGAAGAGGTGGGTGTCCAGTTGGATCCATTCGGGGCGAAGCGCGAGGAGGTAGTCCACATCTAGGCGCACGTGTCCTGAATCCCAGCGGCCTTTGTAAAGCACGGGTTGGGTGTGGGCTGTGTGGATGTCGTTCAGCCCTAACATGTCGATGATAATGTGGTCGTCGTTCAAATACGCGGCCGCGCCCGCGGCAATAAGGGCAATTCGGTCCTCGGGGCACACATGCTCGCGCAGAGCCAGGCCCATGGCATACTGGGACGCGTGCATGGGTTCCACCAAGCGCAACGGTCGCCATAGCCGATATGGGTGTTGGGCCACGTAAAGGAGGGAGGGCCAGGCTACCACCAGCGCGAGCAGGCCTACGATTACGCCAGCCCAAGTGCGACGAACCGGGGTAAGCCAGCGCTCCAGTAAAGCCCAGAGTCCCAAACTGGCCAGTACGGTCAGCCCCGGCAGCGCAGGAACCATCATCCGAAAATGCGGCATCCAATCCCCGCCAGCAGCCACAGCCCGCACCAACAGAAGTCCCACCCAGCCTGCGGTATACCCCACAGGCCAACGGGGAAATGCCACATATCCTATCACGGCCAGCACCGCCAACACCCACATTCCAGGATAGGTTAGAAACGCCAGCACATATCGGAGTCCCTCCACCCACGCGAGGACTCCACCTCCCATTTTGGCGTAGAAGGTGTTGGGCAAGGGCCAACCAAAATACCACCACCGGGCCAGATAGAAAGGTAGAAACGCTCCCAAAAAGCCTATCACCATTCCCCGCAATGCCCGACTACGGGTGTCCGGCCGGGGTGGCCAGAGGAATACTACGCCCAGGGTGTACAGGAAGAGCGGCACTGTGTCCAACCGAGCCATGCCCAAAAGCGCGAACACCAGACCGGTCAAGACCCAGGGGTATGTGGCGTGTGTTCCTCCGCGCGCTTGAGTGTACGCGTTCAGGAGTGTCCACCCGGCCAGAAGCATAAGCCCGGTGAGAAGTACTGTGTCCATGCCCGTATCAGTCCAAAAAGCCCACATGGGGGCTAAAGCGAGCAGCAAGGGGGGCACCCACAGGACACGGGAACGCTGCTCCGGAGGCATCCAGTCCTGGGTAACCTTCTCGGTGTAACGGACAAGAAGGTACAGGGTGAGGAGTGCCAGAATCAGGTTGAGTCCGGTGGCCCACGTGATCAGGTCCAGACCGGCCCGAGCCCCCAGTGTGAGGAGCGCGGTGTAAAGAAGACTGCTCACCCCTTCCACCCGTGGGCCGCCGATGTTCCACACCAACCCCTGACCGTTGGCCCAGTGCCGCGCGTACCGGAAGAAGATGAACGCGTCATCGATAAGTCCCACATCTGTACCGTACACCCGATATGCGTGAACCAGGAAGAGCCCCCAGGCCGTAACCACGGGGCCCCAGGTAAGTGGTCGCACGGCCTTTTTCATGGCTCTTTCTCCTCATCTCGCAGCGCCCGGTAAACTCGGTGGGTATACTGTGCCATGTAGAGGGCCAGTCTTAAACCGTGTAGGCCATCTTGGTAGCCCCGCAGTTGGACAAAGCGCCGCCAGAATTCCCGCACTGGCATGGTGTAAGGCGTGTACGGGCGAGTGGTGACCCCTTGCTGTCGCAGTACGCGCACTTCGTAACTCGCGTATCGTTGCTGTTTGGCCCGAAATTCGGCCCAGGTGTCATAGTTGTAGTGGATCAGGGCGTGAGACAAGTGGCCTGCCTCACCGTCCAGAAGGACCACCTCGTGGACCTCCCGTTGAGGGTCATATCGGGCCTTGTCCACACGGAGGAGACGCAACTGATAATCCGGATACCAGCCTCCTCCCCGAATCCACTTGCCCACAATGATGTTGCGTCGCGGTACCCACCATCCTACCCTGTCAGTCCGGTGTATGGCCTCACGCACTTCCGCGGCCAGGTCTGATGGGATGCGTTCGTCCGCGTCCAGGAAAAAGACCCAGGGGGTGGAAACCGCTCGAAGGGCAGCGTTCCGTTGGCCCGGATATGTGTCAAAAGATCGTTGCATCACCTCTGCCCCCTCAGCCCGGGCCAGTTCTACGGTCCGGTCTGTGCTGTAACTGTCGAAGACCAGGATATGGGGGGAGAGGGTGCGCGCGCTGCGAATACAGGACTGAATATGGCGCTCTTCATTCAGTGTCAAAATGACCACCGTGATGGGGGCCCCCGTGCTCATAGGTGTTCCCCTCCCCGCCAAAGCATGGCCCGCACCTGGGCGTACGCGCGCAGATGCGCCTCCCGTTCGCGTGGGGGCAAGTGCCGAGCCCTGTGTTCCAGATATTTTAAGCCAAGCCACACAATGCCGCGCATGGCCAGGTTGAAGCCTGGACCATGGTACTTGCGGAAGTAGCGGAGACGACTGCGCCACAGTGCAACAAAGGCCTGGGCTCGGAACTGGCGACTGCTTTGCCCTTCGTAGTGAACTACCGTGGCCCGAGGTTCCACCCGAATCTCCCACCCCGCAGCCCGAATCCGTCGGGCCCAGTCCATTTCCTCACAATACAGCCAATATCCTTCGTCAAACGCGCCCACCTGGAGGATGACTTCCCGTCGCACCATCATGGCCGCGCCTAGAATAAAGTCCACGGGAAAGGGCGCATTCCCCATGTACAGGGAGCGCGCATATCGTCCGTTCAACCGAGATTCCAGCAAACGGCCGTGTAAAGGGAAGAAATCCAAAAACACTTGCCAAAGGTTGGGAAAGAAGAAGCCGCTGTGTTGGTGCCGACCGTTGCCGTACACTAAGCGCGGCCCCACCATTCCCGTCCGGGGGTTGGCGAACAGGGTGTCCCACAGCCGCGGGATTGCATCTCCCACCACTTCTGTGTCGGGATTGAGGAAGAAGATCGCGTCGGGTAGGTCGGTTGTTGCTGCCCGGCCCCCATTCAAGGGGAAGCCCATGTGACGTAAAGCCAGGTTGTTGCCAGCAGCAAAGCCCAGGTTCTCTGTCGACGCGATGAGGTGGACCCAGGGGAATGTGTCCCGGACCATGTCCGAGGTGCCGTCTGTGGACGCGTTGTCCACGACCCAGGTCTCTACCGTGAAGTCGCGAGTCGGGGCCTGCTGTATGGAGGTCAAACAACGCCGTAGGTGTTCCTGTACGTTCCAGGTGACAATGACTATGGCGAGCCTGGGCATGAACCTTCCCCCGTCAATGGCTTATGGGATGTCAATCTTGAACGTGTGGGGGTGGACCCGGTTGTTGAAGGGGAGAATGCCCACGTCCTCGTGGATAAGCCCAGCCCAAAATACAATGCTCCGCCGCGGGGGCGCGTAGTTAATGGTGATGGTGCCGTAGACTAAACCTTTTTGGCCGGGCATTAGATAGCATTGCTCTTCCCCGTCTATAATCCGACATTTCAGGTCCTCAGGGCGGCCCACAGCCCAACGGAAGGGATAATCCTGTCCCCCGTTGGTCTGGAAGTCGATGCCAAATCGCCAGACCCCCGCCTGTTCATGCCAGGCCCGTTTTCCTTCACGCACGGCAAGGGTGTTGAAGTTTTCGTCCAGGTTGTAATGGGTACCAGGCGGCGGCCCTGAAGTGCGAATGGGAACTCGCCCGTAGTTGTGGACTGTGGCGGTGAAAATGAGGGTATCCCCAATGGCTAAAATCTGATCACCGTCCCGCGCGTCCATCATGGTCACTTCCGCATTGAGGATATCCGCATAGGGAATTCCCCCTTCCTTGATGGTTAAGGTGCCCGTGACCAACACTGTGTTCCCAGCAGCATCCTGAGCCCGTACTTGTACTTCATAAGGACCGTCCGGTGGGGGTTCGACTTCGTCATCAACCCCTCCGTCGTAGTCAATGTAATGAAATCCTTTCTGGGTGGGTTCTACGTTCCGTTCGGTTTCAGCCAGAATCCAGGGCACCTGCTCATCGCGCGGCTTGCGCGGGTCCCACAGGGAGACTTCGATATCGGCTACGTCTTCGCTCAGGTAATATGTAATGGCAACGCGGTCGTCAATACCGTCCTGATTGGGGGTGAAAACTTGGGGGGCAATAGCGAAGTTCCGCAGTTCGGGCACTGTGGTGTCCGGATTTTCTATGATGATGGTACCCTGTTGCCGAGATTTGTGACCGCGGTCATCTTCGGCTTCTATGATCCACGTGTATTGTCCAGCAGGAAGTACCCGACTCAACACGATCTGGCGCCCGTATTTGGTTTCCCGAACTTCTGTGCCCTCTACAACACCGCCCCACAGGACGGTGTACGGTCCCCGGGAGCGCCGTTGGTGTTTGCGGAAATAATAAACGTGTCCTTCCTGGTCCTGGAAAGAGATGGTAATGTACCCATTGCGCCCCATGGTGTAAGTAATGCGGGTCACGTCGTCGTGGCCATCCGCGTTGGGTGAGATGACGTTGGGATTTACGGAGACGTTGTACAACAGGGGGCGGAAGGGCACTGCACACCCGCTAAGCGCCACCCCTAAAATCACTATAAGGGCCCACACAAAAAGCGCAATACGTCGCATGTCCACTCCCTATTTCCCAGTATCGCCAACATTCGGCACGGTTCGATGGATAAGATTTTACGCGGGTTCTCCACGTTGATGTTGGAGAATCACCCGACAGTCCCTGATACGTCAGAAGCCATCCCCTGGGGAAGAGAAGACCCCCCAGGCTACCAGGGGCGAACTCGGGTCTGTCGGACCAGGTTATTTGTTTCCCATTCTGGCCATCTTCGTTTATTTGCGCAAATGAACAGGTGGCTTTGTATCATACTCATCCGCTCTTCTCCCACAAGCATACGCACTAACCGGGGGATCCGTTTCAGCAATCCGCTGGAAGTCTGAAGAATCCTCACGTGTTCAAACGACTAGTTGGGGGGTTACGGGGGTAATACCCGGACAGGCATGTAGAGGATGCGAGAACCATCCACGCGCGCGCCGTCCACGTGCTTTGGGAGGGGATCCACGCGCTGCAGAGAGCCAGGATAATATAAGCCAATCTCCAACGCGTATTCACCGGGTCGTGTTTCCGGCGGGATGCGCACAGGGAATTCCTGACGAATAACTTCTCCCACCTGCCAGCGTTGTGGGGGGTACGCGTAGTCCCCTAGTAGCCTATCCGCTAACGCGTATGCTTTACTCCCATCTCGGGAGACCAGGTGCACGAACCCGGTTAGGTCGCGCGATTGAGGGGTCTGAACGCGGAAGTAAAGGACTACGTACAGGGTTTCACCGGCCGCGACTCGCACGCCATCCTGTTGGCGTCGCACTTGGAAGCATACATCCACCGAGGTGTGGGGGGTAAGTATTCGGGCCGCGTCAAAGCCCAGGAGTTCCAGGCCGTTGCGGAAGGGGATGCCCAGGCGGTGTTGGGGGATAGGGTCCAGGGGCAAATTTAGGGGGTCCACAACCAGGTATAATCCTACGTCCACTGCTTCGGATAGGCCTACGGGGAGGACAGGACACCAATACGTCTGGGCCAGGCTGTACACTAGCCGTTGTGGGTCGGCCAGGTCTTCTTGCCAGAATACTGTCCACACACGGGGGTGATTGCGGGTTAATTCGTTGAACACGGGCGCTACTTCTCCCCATCGCAGGGGATGCCCTAAGTCTAATAGGACGCCTCGCGGTAGGGGGTAGATGGTGACATCCTCGCGTCGGAGGTAATATCGAGTGATCGGTTCCATGTGTCCACCAACGAGGATGACCGCGTCGCCGCGCTGGGCTTTCTGTTGAATGAACCCTACTGCCCCCCGGAAATCTGGTCGCGCTACCCGGGGATGGTCGGTGAGTTCGCGTACATGCCAGGATGCCAGGCCGTATCCGGCAATGAGGAATGCTAGAAACGCGCCGACCATGCAGGGGATGACTCGACTTTCCAGGTGTTCTGTCCATCGGGCCAGCGCGATAACGGGCATTACTGCCAGGAGGTACCACATGGGCAAGGTGTACAGCACGTAACGGGGGGCGTATTTGGGTACAAAGTAGGCTAAACTCAAGGTGATAATCAGGGGGCCCCACACGCTGACGACTATCCACTTTCCCTGACGACGTGACCACAGGTATAGGGATCCGATGGCTGCCAGGACCCATAGAAAGAAGGAAAGGCGGGGTACATATACAGGTCGTAAGTCAGGGGGCAGGTTGAAAAAGGCCAGGGCCTGGGCAGTCTGTTGTATTACATGAGAGACATCCAAGTATCCCCAGTAGAAATATGTGCGATTCGTGCGCAATTGGCTTAATGTAGGCCACATCCACGGCAGAAATGTAAGGGCAACGAGGCTGTACGGCCACAGTACGCGAATTAGGGGGCGAAGGCGACGTTCTCGCCACCCCACGATTGCAAACATGAGCAGGCCGTGCACTGCAAGCAGGAACGCAATGAACGTGTGCACATAGAGGGCCAGGGCTCCTATCACTCCATAAATCACCCCGTCACGGGGGCGACGCTGGGTGTACCACACATATGCCCAATCGGTAAGCCCAATGCCCAGGACTGAGGTCCACGCGTAGGAACGAACTTCCTGGGAGTACCAGATGTGCGTTGGGTTCCAGGCCAAGAAGAGCGCGGCCATTAACCCCGCGGTTCGCCATCCCCAACGCCGAGCCAAACCCAGTAGTACGGCCACCGCGAGGACACCCCCCACGACGGAGAGGAAACGCAGGGCAAAAGCGCTTTCGCCTGCCGCACGCATCCACAATCCCAGAGCCAGGAAGTACAGCGGAGGATGTTCGGTTCCCGCCACACCTCGCAGTGTGTCTAAAAGCGGCGCCCGGGCGAACCACCAGGATAACCCTTCATCGTGCCATAGGGATTGGGTGTCCAGATGCCACAATCGCAGGGCAAAAGCAAGCCAGACAATGAGCAGGGCCACGCTGCGGAATGCTAAGTTTCGGCGGGATATGTTCCCGTGGGGGGATGTTGAGGTCATCCAGTGTCCTCCAGATTATGGAATTAGCATGTCCTGTTTATTATACCCCGGTTGGTGGAAGCACGACAGGCACGGGAAAGCGCACATGCAGGTGACGTACGTCATCTGTGTGGTCAATTTCGTATACGGTTAGGGCCAGGACGGTGGTGTCATCCACGGGCCGGCCCTGGTCTAATTCTAAGGCCGCGGCCAGCACTGAATCGGCCAGGCGTTGGGCATTCCGTCCATCATGGCGGTGAAAGTCTCTCAACATATCCGTGTAGGGCACGCGTTTACCTGTTCGGGTTCCTGCATCCAGCAGACCGTCCGAGAAGGCGAGGACGCTGATGCGTGATTGCAAAGGGTATTCCCGGATGACTGGACGTGTTCCTCGCTTGACACCCAGTGTTTCGGCCGGTTCGTCCAGCAGGATGAATTCGTCACCCACACACAGGACGACAGGACACCGGGTGTTGCGGGAGATGACCAAGGTGTGTGTGCGCAGGTCGACAGAGAGTATGACCATGTCTGCGGATACTTTTCCCCCGCGCTGAATGCGCAGGTAATCATTGGCTGCCCGTGCGGCCGCGCCATCCCTTACTCCTTCGGCAAGGAGGCTGACGACTTTACGCACGACAATGTTGGACACCATTTTGGCGGCCCGGCCACTGCGTTGTCCATCGGCGAGGACAAAGGAAAGTCCGCCCTCGGGGCGTTCCACCATTTCTACGGTGTCTCCGCTTTCACTGACCGCGTATTTTTTGACTTTGGCGACGGCTGCCTGTACTTCAAGCATGTCTCACTCCGTTGTTCCTTGCGAACATGGGTGTCATAGAAGCGCGTTGACGCGCTGTGTCCCTACGGCATCGCCTTGGGTGCAGTCAGGCCCAGGGTGTCCTGAGCATGGAATCTCCCAAGGCCGGGGCACTTCCTGCTACGATGCAGGCGGGATATGGCGCGAAAAGTGAAAAAGAACGCTGGAAGTATAGTATAATTCTGCAGATTTTGCAGGTTCGTGGGGTTGTAAAAACGTTTTCTTCAACACAGCCTTAAGGAGGACTTATGAAGCAACCACTTATCTTAGTAACCAATGATGACGGCATCCGCTCGCCGGGACTTCTGGCGGCTGTGGAATCTGTCTTGCACTTGGGTGAGGTGTTGATCATTGCCCCGACGCACCAACAGACAAGCATGGGACGCAGTTTTCCGCCCACAGATGGAATCATCCACACAACGACGTTGGATATTGGGGAGCAGCGCATTGAAGCCTTTCATGTGGACGGATCCCCTGCCCAGGCTGTTTTATACGGCATTCTCCTGTTGAATAATGGTCGCAAACCGGACCTGGTGATTTCCGGCATCAATTATGGGGAGAACATTGGTTCGGGCATTACCATATCTGGCACTGTGGGCGCGGCTATGCAGGCGGCCAGTTTGGGCATTCCGTCGCTGGCTGTGTCCCTGGAGACTGAGCCCGAATTTCACCACATTCACGGTGATGTGGATTGGCACGCTGCACAGCACTTTACCCGGGAGTTCGCCCAAAAGTTGTTGGAGAAACGGATGCCTTTTGATGTAGATGTCCTTAAAGTCGACGTCCCCAGTACGGCCACGCCAGAAACACCGTGGAAGGTTACTCGCCAGTCCCGTCACGCGTATTATGGGAGTTATCTTGAATTGGAAGAAAACGGGGAGTTGCGTGGACAATTGCACTACCGTCGTGAGGTGAAGGTAGAGGAATTGGAAAAGGATTCCGATATTTACGTTTTCCTGGTGGAGCGCCTGGTATCTGTGACACCCCTGAGCCTGGATTGCACCTCTCGGGTATCCCTCGAGGAACTAGAGGCCCTTTTGCGCGATCCTGTTTCGCGCTGAATCATCTCCGGCTGGATCACGAATGGCTTAACGCGCCTGACACGCGGCTCGGGCAGCGAGGGACGAGGGGGGATGGCCGTGGCCAAGGGCGTTGGGCTCGGGGCGGCCGGCAGTTAGAAACTGCGGCCTTCGTGGGGCGAAACCGCCAGGGGCGGTTGGGTGTAGCCCCCGCCAGGGGGCTTGGCAAACGAAGCCCGCGACGTCCAGTTGCCGGGCGTTCCGTGCGGCTCCACCCACGGACGATGGCCGCGGCCGAGGGCGTTGGGCCCCGACACGGCCGGCAATTGGAAACTGCACGTCCAGTTGCCGGGCGTTCTGTGCGATTTCCACCCGCGGGTGATGGCCGCGGCCAAGGGCGTTGGGCCCCGAGACGGCCGGCAGTTGGAAACTGCGGCCTTCGGCTGCGAAACCGCCGGGGGCGGTTGGGTGCAGCCCCCGCCAGGGGGCTTGGCAAGCGAAGCCCGTAACGTCCAGTTGCCGGGCGTTTTGCGCGGCTCCACCCATGAACGCTGGCCGCGGCCGAGGGCGTTGGGCCCCGGGACGGCCGGCAGTTGAAAACTGCGGCCTTCACCTGCGAAACCGCCGGGGGCGGTTGGGGGTGGCCCCCGCGAGGGGGCTTGGCAAACGAAGCCCGCAACTTTCAGTTGCCGGGCGTTCTGTGCAGTTCCCACCCACGGACGCTGGCCGCGGCAAGGGCGGTGGGCCCCAGAGGCGGCCGGCAGTTGAAATTGCGGCCTTCACCTGCGAAACCGCCGGGGCGGTTGGGCGCAGCCCCCGCCAGGGGGCTTGGCAAACGAAGCCCGCAACGTCCAGTTGCCGGGCGTTTTGTGCAATTTTCACCCATGCTCAGGTGTTCCCTTGTATCTATGCGTTTCCGAGAGAGTGTGCTAGAATTGACAAGGTGAGATCCGACTTTTATAATCTTCCGCCTGGATTTTTCCATGGCGTACGTTCGTGCGTTTTATTGCCGCAATCGCGCGAAGGTTGGGCGCGAAACGAGGGTATGACCATGCAGTTCAATGTGTCTGGCCTGCTCAAAGGGCCGGTAGGGGACTTTCGAGAATACGATTTTGAAGAACGCGTGCTGGAGCACCTGACCGAAGACGCCGACCTGGTGCAACCAATTTCCGGCCACGTGAGGTTGATGCGCACTCAGGCGGGAATTCTGGTTAAGGGAACGGTGCACACACGCGTCCAGATGACGTGCAGCAGGTGTTTGGCTCCCGCATTTTACGAGATGGATGTGGACATTGAGGAGGAGTATTACCCAACGGTAGAAGTGTACACGGGAGCATCTTTGCCCTGGCAGGAGTGGACCGACGACAAGGCGTTGTTAATAGATGCCCAGCACATCCTGGACATTACCGAGGTGGTGCGACAGGATTTGATAATTTCGTTGCCCATGCAACCCTTGTGTTCAGAGGATTGTAAAGGATTGTGCCCGGTGTGTGGCGCGAACTTGAACGAAGGTCCACATGAGTGTGAGACCGAGGAGATTGACCCGCGCTGGGCGGCTTTGTTGGAATTTCACGTACAACAGTGACCATGAACCGGTGGATATTGCAATCTGATATTTCGGAGGCGTTAGGACAATGACACCCTTACCCAAGCGTAAAGTTTCTCGTGGACGACGTAATCGACGGCGTGCCCATCATGGCCTGCCGGCCATTCACCTGGTGGAGTGCCCGCGCTGCCATCACAAGCATCGCTCTCATGCCGTGTGCCCCTACTGTGGGTACTACAAGGGCGAACAGGTGTTGGAGATTGAGGAAGAGGAATAAAGGGAGTGCCCCGTGGGGGTAATCGGTTCCCCAGGGGAACCGCGAGGCGACCTCATGTCGAACGCGACATGGGCGCATCTTTCTTACGAGGGCGTCGGTTATGTCCAAACAAGCGTGGATCTTTCCCGGTCAGGGATCGCAGTTCGTGGGGATGGGCAAGGATGTGGTGGAGGCGTACCCCGAGGCGGCGGCTGTGTGTGCTCAGGCCGACGCCATTTTGGGTGCGCCTCTTTCCCACGTGTGTTTTGAGGGCCCCGCGGACGTGCTAACGGATACGGTGAACGCTCAACCGGCCATTTACGTGCACAGCGCGGCCGTGCTTGCCGTCGTGCGCGGGCGCCGTCCAGACGTTTCCCCTGATTTTGTGGCAGGTCATTCCCTGGGGGAGTACAGTGCTCTTTACGCGGCCGGGGTGTTTTCCTTTGAGGACGGCCTCAAATTGGTCCGAGAACGCGGGCGATTGATGAAACTCGCGGGTGAACGTTCCCCCGGTGGGATGGCCGCTGTGTTAGGGCTGGATTTGGACACTGTGGCGGAGGTGTGTCGGCAGGCGCGTGAGGAAACGGGCGCGCCTGTGCAAGTGGCCAATGATAATTGTCCCGGACAGGTGGTCATTTCCGGCGCGCTGCCCGCGTTGAACCGCGCTATCGAGTTGGCCGAATCTGCCAACGCGCGGCGCGTGGTTCGGCTCGCCGTGAGCATCGCGGCCCACTCCCCATTAATGGCCGTGGTGACCGACGAGTTCGCTGCCGCGGTACGTGCCACCCCTATGCAACCTCCCCAAATACCCGTGGTGATGAACGCCAGTGCTCGTCCAACAACGGATGTGCAGGAGATACAGGATTTACTCATAGCCCAGTTGACCTCCCCCGTGCGCTGGACCGAGAGTGTCCAGTACATGGCCAGCGTGGGGGTAGACACATTTGTGGAAATTGGGCCCAAAGATGTGCTCACAGGGCTGGTAAAGCGCATCAATCGCAAGTTAAGGCGACAAAATCTCGGAACCGCCGATCAGTTGGCTGCCTGGCTAGAATCCTGATGCCAAGGACACGGTACACCGTGTCCTTTTTTGTTTCCATGGGGAGAGTACGCTCATCAACAGACCCTTATCTGTTCTCTTTACGTGGAGAAGCGTTACACATTGCACGTGTGACGCGCTGATAATCAACGTCCATCTCACCTTAATTCCACCCGAGGAGGAGACGTTATGCGTGGTCTGGAAGGAAAAGTCGCTCTTGTGACCGGTGCATCGCGAGGCATTGGTCGTGGTATTGCCTTGCGCCTGGCTGAGGAAGGATGCAAGGTGGTCGTGAATTACAATCGCAGCGCGGAGGCCGCCCAAGAGGTCGTCGATGCGATTAAAGCACAAGGGGGCGAAGCCGTCGCCATTCAGGCAGATGTGTCCGACTTTAAGGCGGCCCAAAGGCTGGTCAAGGAAGCGATAAAACACTTTGGTCGTATAGACATCCTGGTGAACAACGCGGGCACCACCCGTGATAATCTGTTGGTGATGATGAAAGAGGACGACTGGGACACGGTGATTAACATCAACCTGAAATCGTGTTATAATGTGACACGAGCCGCGTTGCGCGGGATGATGAAACAGCGCTACGGGCGCATTATCAACATCTCATCCGTGTCCGGGATCAGCGGGTTGCCTGGCCAGACCAATTATTCCGCTTCCAAGGCGGGGATGATCGGCTTTACAAAGGCCCTGGCCAAGGAGGTGGGCTCTCGGAACATCACCGTCAATGTTGTTGCTCCGGGATATGTTCCCACCGCCTTGACCGAGGTGCTGCCAGAGGAAGCCATCAAGAATTTGTTGGAGATGACTCCCTTGGGACGGCCGGGCACTCCGGAGGACGTGGCTGCGGCTGTGGCGTTTCTGGCGTCCGATGATGCTTCCTTTATCACCGGACACGTGTTGGTTGTGGATGGCGGTTTGGTGATGTAGTGGGAGATGAGGATGATGGCCGAGGAGACAATTGGACATATTACCATTGCGCCGGATGTGCTGTTAACAGTGGTGAAGTTTTCCGCGTTGCAACACCCAGGCGTGGCCCGTTTGGCCCATCGCAAGCCCTTTCGCCCCGGGCGCCCTTTTAAAGGAAAGGCCGCGATGGGCCCTGGGGTAGCCGTCCTGGTTGAGGATAATCACGTCACCGCGGAAGTTCACGTGGTGGCCGATGGCAGTGTGAGCGCGCAGGAGTTGGGACAGTCACTCCAACAGCACATCCGGGATGCGCTGGAAGAAATGGTCGGTATGCCTGTGGATGCTGTCTACGTATACATCGAAGACGTGATCACCGAATCCCACAGTAGAACGCGATGAAACCACGACAACGAGCGCGAATGTTGGCCTTACAGGCCTTATTTGAGATCGACAGTGTGAACCACAACCCTGACGAGGTGGTGCACCGGCGCTTGCAAGCGCACCCATTGCCTCCTCCGGCCACCGAGTTAATGCAGAACCTAGTGTACGGAGTGTTGAAGCGGCGCGAGGAGTTGGACCGTATCATCTCACAACACGCGCCTGAATGGCCGGTGGATCAGTTAGCCATTGTGGATCGCAACATCTTGCGCATGGCTATTTGGGAGTTGACCGAACCTTCGGTGGACACGCCCATTAAAGTAGTGATTAACGAGGCCGTAGAGTTAGCAAAGATGTTCGGGTCGGAGAGTAGCCCGCGGTTTGTCAACGGGGTACTGGGTGCTGTGGTGCGTACTTTAGGGTTGGAGGATACGCCACGACGGGATGGGCGCCGGGGAAAACGTCCCAAGCGGGCAGTATCCCACTCCTAAATGAGAAGACCTTTCAAGGAGGCTCGCAATGGCGCGAGAACGGGTTCTCATTATGGGCGCGGCTGGCCGCGACTTCCACAACTTCAACGTGGTCTTCCGCAATAACGCCCGTTACGAAGTGGTCGCGTTCACCGCGACCCAAATTCCCAACATTGAAGGGCGTGTCTATCCTCCAATGTTGGCCGGTCCCCTGTATCCCCAAGGTATTCCCATTTACCCCGAGGATGAGTTGGAGCGCCTCATTCGTGACTTGCACGTGGACACTGTTGTCTTCGCGTACAGTGATGTTTCCCATGAGTACGTGATGCATCGCGCATCGCGCGCGCTGGCCGCGGGGGCGGATTTCATGCTCCTGGGCCCTCAGCGCACCATGTTATCCGCGCGCAAGCCGGTTATCGCGGTGTGCGCGGCGCGCACAGGATCCGGCAAATCCCAAACCACCCGTTATGTTTCCGACGTGCTGCGCGCGATGGGATTAAAAGTGGCTGTGGTGCGTCACCCCATGCCCTACGGTGACCTGACCCAGCAGGTGGCTCAGCGCTTTGCCTCCTACGAGGATTTAGATCGCTATCACTGCACCATTGAGGAGCGGGAAGAGTATGAGCCCCACCTGGATCGGGGAAACGTGGTGTTCGCGGGAGTGGATTATGCCCGCATTCTGGACATGGCAGAGCAGGAAGCGGATGTAATTCTTTGGGATGGTGGCAATAACGACCTGCCCTTCTTCCGGCCGGATGTCCACATTGTGGTGGTGGATCCCCTGCGCGCGGGCCACGAAGCCCGCTATTATCCAGGGGAATCCAATGTGCGCATGGCCCATATCGTGGTCATCAACAAGGTGGACACCGCGTCCGCGGAACAGGTGCGTCAGGTGCGGGAAAATGTCCGCGAGTTGAATCCCCAGGCCATTCTTGTGGAGGCTGCCAGCCCCATCTTTGTGGAGGATCCCCTCGCGTTGCGGGGCAAGCGAGTGCTGGTCATCGAGGATGGTCCCACCCTGACTCATGGGGAAATGCCCTTTGGCGCGGGGGTGGTAGCCGCGCAGAAGTTCGGTGCCTCTGAACTGGTCGATCCTCGCCCGTACGCGGTGGGCTCTATTCGGGAGACGTTTCGAAAATACCCTCACATTGGTCCTTTGCTACCTGCAATGGGGTATGGGGATCAACAAATCGCGGAACTGGAAGCCACGATTAACGCCACGCCCTGTGATGTGGTGCTTGTGGCCACTCCCATTGACATTCGACGGGTAGCCCGAATTGAGCACCCCACCGACCGGGTTCGCTATGAACTTCAGGTCCTGGGTGAACCTTCGCTGGAGAGGCTCATCCAGGAGAGGGTGTCTTCCCTCCTTTCTGTGCCACAACCCACATCATAAAGCCCTTTTCCTTGCCCGGCCGTTTGTGGATGGCAACCTGGTCAAAGCCTGCCTGGTTGAGCATACGGGTCAGGACGTGGGGAGGGTAAGCGCGAGTGTAGGGGCTGATGAACGCGTGCTCCACCCATTCGAACGGCCGGGCCATCCAGTGGCGTCCGTCCACATCCGCGATGAGGATGTGCCCGCCCGGGCGGAGAACACGGGCGGCCTCGTCCAGAACTCGTTGCGGTTCTGGCAGACAGTGAAAGGTCATAATGAGGAGCACCGCGTCCATAGACGCGTGGGCCAGGGGGAGGTACGGCGCGCTGGCTTGGATAATGTAAGGTTCACGCGGTCCGAATTGCAATTGTTCCCGGTGAAAGTTGGCCAGTGTGATGTCCAGGGAGACGATGTGAGCGTTGGGCAAGGTGCGTGAAAGGTGGGCGACGCCGTGTCCCTGCCCTGTGCCGATCTCCAAGATCCACGGGGTGTCCGGTAAGGGGAGGTGCTGTAAGCCGAAGTCGTAGGCGCGTGTGGATCGGGCCATGGGACTGCGTTTGAAGATGGCTTGGAAGATGTTGCCCATATGACCTCCCGTTGGTGTGATGTTGGACGTGTAGGTTGGAGGGAGTTTGAAACCTCGCTTTTCCCTCGTTGTTCATTAGTATGCCATGTACCCATGAGTGTGTAAAACTTTGGTGAAGGGGTTTGATGTCTGATTGGGCAATGTTTGGTCCTCCTTGAGGGGGGATGTGCGTTTTCTGGGCCGTTTCCCTCGTTGACCATCCCCCTTTTGGGGGATGGTCACTCACCCAAATGGAGTAGTCTGGGGTACGCCGAAAGAGCCTTGACATGAGGAAGTTGCGCCGCGTATTATAGGTTGGTGGGAATGTGCGACATGCTGGCATTTCATTGAGGCATGTGAGGGGGAGAAGGCGGTGCAAATGGGTGACGAACGGTCTTCCCAGGGCACTTGGGGGGTTTTGAAGCGCGGGGCTATTTTCCTGCGAGCAGTGGATTTTCTGGAAGAGGGGTTGTACTATCTCATTGCCCTGATCTTGGGTGTGGCCGCGATTGTTCTTCTATACACCACACTTCACACTTTCGTGCTCTCATCTGGCCCCCACGTTCACGAGGGTGTGCTGACGTTATTGAATTCGATGCTGTTGGTGATGATGCTGGTGGAGATTCTCCACACGATTCGGGTTTCCCTCTATCAGCACACGTTGAGCCCTGATCCGTTTTTAATCATCGGCATTATTGCGGCTATTCGCCGGATGTTGGTCATCACTGCAGAACAGGCAAACCTGCGTGATCCCGCACAGTTCCGACTTATCCTGGAGGAGTTGTTGTTATTGGGCGTTACCATCGTGTTGTTGGCGGTGGCAACGTATATACTCCACCGCACGCCGGTGGAGTGAAAAGCGGTATTTTATCAGGTCATTTGTAGGGCCGTCCATGTGTTGCTTTATTCATTATCATTCTAGTGGAGGTGCATCATGGATGTATTGACCTTGTCTCGATGGCAATTTGCCATCACTACGGTGTATCATTTCTTCTTCGTCCCCCTGACCTTGGGTATTTCGGTGCTCATCGCCATTGTGGAAACGCAGTATGTGCGCACGGGCGATGAGAAGTACAAGAAGTTGGCCAAGTTCTGGGGGAAGTTGTTCCTCATTAACTTCGCCATCGGTGTCGCCACGGGTCTGGTGCAGGAGTTCCAGTTCGGCATGAACTGGTCCGAGTATTCCCGTTTCATGGGTGACATTTTCGGCGCACCGTTGGCCATTGAGGCGCTTCTGGCCTTCTACATGGAGTCCACATTCATAGGCGTGTGGGTATTTGGTTGGGAGAAGTTGTCCAAGAAGGCCCACCTCGCGGCGGCGTGGTTGGTGGCCATTGGTTCCAACCTGTCCGCGCTCTGGATCCTCATCGCGAACTCCTTTATGCAGGAGCCTGTGGGCTACAAGATTGATCCGGAGACCGGTCGGGCTCTGATGGCGAACTTCTTCGAGGTGGCGACCAACCCCAACGTGCGAGTGCAGTGGCCGCATGTGTTCTTCGCCGGGATGACCACCGCGGGCATTTTTGTCGCGTCGGTGGCCGCGTATCACCTGATCCGTCGCACTTCTCCTCAGGACCTGTACCGCACGGCTTTGCGCTGGGGCGTCGTGTATGCACTCATCGGTTCGGTCATGGTTGCCCTTGTTGGCCACATTCAGGGCCAGTATCTGACCCACTCCCAGCCCATGAAGATGGCCGCGGCCGAGGCGCTGTGGGAGACCGAGGATCCCGCGGACTTCCTCCTCTTTGCCATGGTCCACGAGGATGCCCAGCAGAATTCGGCTGAGATTAAGATCCCGCGCTTCCTCAGTTTCCTGGTGTACAACAAGTTCAGCGGCGAGGTGCGGGGTATTAAGGACATCCAGAAGGAGTACGAGGAGAAGTACGGCCCCGGTGATTACGTACCTCCGGTGGCTTTGACCTTCTGGAGTTTCCGCATCATGGTGACAGCCGGGTTGCTGATTATCCTGTTGGCGCTGTTGGGCGTCTGGTACTTGAAGAAGCCGGAGATTCCGGGATGGTATCTGGCCGTGATGGGGTGGTCCTTCATCCTGCCGTACATTGCGAACTCCTTCGGTTGGATCATGGCTGAGGTAGGACGTCAGCCGTGGATTGTGTACGGTTTGCTGCAAACGAAGGACGCGGTTTCCCCGAACCTGGGCACGGGTGACCTGTGGTTCTCCCTCATCGGCTACATCGTGGTTTACGGTCTCCTGATTATCGCGGATGTGTACTTGCTGGTGCGCTACGCGCACGCGGGCGCTGAAGAGGCCGAATCTTCCGCCGCAATGGCTTATTAATAGGAGGTGGGTCATGGATTTGAACACCCTGTGGTTCATATTGATCACGGTTTTATTCATTGGTTTCTTCTTCCTGGAGGGGTTCGACTACGGTGTCGGCATTTTGCTCCCCTTCCTGGGCAAGAATGACGAAGAGCGACGCATGATCATCAACACGATTGGTCCCTTCTGGGATGGCAATGAGGTGTGGATGATCACCGCGGGCGGTGCGATCTTTGCTGCGTTCCCCAACTGGTACGCGACCCTGTTCAGCGGGTTCTACATTGCGTTGTTCTTGTTGCTGGCTGCGTTGATTGTCCGCGCGGTCTCCTTTGAGTACCGCAGCAAGGTGGAATCCCAGGCCTGGCGCAACCTGTGGGATTGGGCCATCTTCTTCGGGAGTTTGATTCCGGCCATCCTCTGGGGCGTGGCAGTGGCCAACCTGGTGAAGGGAACACCCATTGACGAGAACATGACGTTTGTGGGCAATTTCTTCGACCTGCTGAGCCCCTTCACCCTGTTGGGCGGTTTGGCCACGTTGAGCGCGTTCATTCTACACGGCGCTTATTTCCTGACGTTGAAGACGGGATCGCCGGTAATGGAACGGGCTCGCGCGACGGCCCAAAAGGTGTGGCCTATCACCATTGTCCTGGCGGGTCTCTTCCTCATCTGGATGTCCTTCTCCAGCGGGAAGATCCTGTCTATTGTGGCCACGGTCATTGCCGCGGTCGCGCTGGTGGTGGCTGGGCTGCGAAGCAAGCAAGGCCGTGATGGGTGCGCGTTTGGGTGGACCGGCGCGGCCATTGCTTTCTTCACCATTTCGGTGTTCGCCGCGCTGTACCCCAACGTGATGGTATCCAGCATTGACGCCGCTTATAATCTCACCATCTACAATGCCTCCTCCAGCCCGTACACGCTGAAGGTGATGACGATTGTGGCCTTTATCTTCGTGCCCATTGTGTTGGTGTATCAGGGCTGGACGTATTATACTTTCCGCCAACGGATTACCCGCGAGACGGAACTGGAGTACTAAGTGTTGCGTTGTCGCCTCCTTTCTGAGGGTGCGCCGGGCAAGTGGGGATTTCTCCGCTTGCCCGGCCTGACGCGTCCCTGTTCACCCCGTGAGGGATATGTGCCGCGTGGGGAATTGGACGCTCAGTTCGCGAACTCCGTACAGAGTGGGGCATCACCCCGCGCAGGATGTGGAAAAAGGTCCTTCCGTTCTCAACTTACCCTCTTCGACTCTAGGATTTCGGTATGACCCATGGTTGATAAACGATTGTTTCGTGAGGCAAAAAGGGCCCGCACCGCGCTGTTTATCACGGTGGGGATGGGCCTTTTGGTTGGGGTGATCCTGGTCGGCCAGGCGTATGTCTTGGCCGATGTCATCGATCGCGTGTTCTTACAGCACGCGGGATGGCGCGAGGTCCGGACCGGTGTGCTGCTCCTCCTGCTTCTCAGCGCGGCGCGAAGTCTGGCCCTGTGGACGCGCGAGGTGTCAGCCCAGCGGGTGAGTGGTCGCGTGAAGAAGGAATTGCGCGACCGGCTTATGGCCCATTTGTTCGCACTGGGCCCCACGTACGCGCGCGGGGAGCGCAGTGGGGAGTTGTCGAACACCGTGGTAGAAGGGGTTGAGGCCCTGGACGCGTACTTTAGCCAATACCTCCCCCAATTGGCCACCTCCGCGCTGGTGCCGCTGACCATTGTGCTCATCGTGCTCACCCAGGACACGTTGTCCGCGGTGGTGATGACGGTGACCGCCCCGATTATTCCCATGTTTATGATGCTGATTGGGAGCATCGCCGACCGGATGACGAAGCGGCAATGGGGTACGCTGAGCCGCATGAGTGCTCATTTCCTGGATGTGCTGCAGGGGCTCACCACCTTGAAGATGTTGGGGCGTAGCCGTGAGCAGGTGAAGACGATTGCGGAGATCAGCGATCAGTTCCGGCGCACCACGTTGGGAGTGCTGCGGGTCGCGTTTCTCTCCGCGCTGGTGTTGGAGTTGATGGCGACGATTAGCACCGCGCTTATTGCTGTGGAAATCGGACTGCGCCTTCTTTACGGTAAACTGCTGTTTCAGCGCGCGCTGTTCGTGCTCATCCTGGCGCCGGAATTCTACATGCCCTTGCGGGAATTGGGCGCGAAGTTCCACGCGGGCATGTCGGGAACCGCGGCGGCTCAACGCATCTTCGAGATTTTGAATACACCGTTGCCCCGTCGGGCCCCTTCGGCTGGTCCGGTTGTGGTGACGCGACCACGTCGGTTCAACATTCGCTTTGAGGATGTGTGGTATGCGTACGAGGGGGGAAAGAGACCAGCGTTGCGCGGGGTGACTTTTGCTGTGCAGGAAGGCCAGAAGGTAGCCCTGGTGGGACCGAGCGGCGCGGGGAAGAGCACGATTGCACATTTACTCCTCCGCTTTATTGAGCCGGACAAGGGGCGTATTTGGGTGGACGACCGTTCTTTATCCGCGTGGGATGTTCATGCCTGGCGTCAGTATGTGGCCTGGGTGCCGCAGATGCCTTATCTCTTTCACGGTACGGTGGCAGATAACATCCGCCTGGCTCGTCCCGACGCGCCCATGGAGAAGGTGGTGGAAGCGGCGCGGTTGGCTCACGCGGATGGGTTTATCCGGGAGTTGCCCGATGGGTATGATACGGTTATTGGCGAACGGGGGGCTCGGTTGAGTGGAGGGCAAGCACAGCGGTTGGCGCTGGCGCGCGCCTTTCTCAAGGATGCCCCTTTGCTCATCCTGGACGAGGCCACAGCCAATCTTGATCCGGAGAATGAAGCGCTCCTCCAGGAAGCGGTCTCCCGGTTGTTGGAGGGGCGTACCGCGTTGATTATTGCGCATCGTTTGAACACGGTGTACGACGCGGATCAGATTGTGGTTCTCTCTGATGGGGTGGTGGTGGAGAGCGGCACACACAGTACGCTGCTGTTGCGGGATGGGTTGTATCGACGGTTGGTCAGCGCGTACGGTGGGGTGTGACTCGTTAAGGCCGATGGCATATGATGTGCCAGGGCCCGGGTAGGCGGAACGGATGCATCTTGGGGGAAATGGGAGAGCGATGGAACAGCGTTCGACATTTTGGCGGCTTGTTGGGCTGGTGAGACCGTTTGCGAAGCGCATGGCGCTGGCAGCCAGTTTGGGCATGGCAACCATCGCCAGCGGCATTGGCTTACTGGCCACGTCTGCGTATATTATCTCGCGTTCCGCGCTGCACCCGTCCATCGCGGTGCTGCACGTGCCCATTGCCATGGTGCGCTTTTTCGGCATCTCGCGTGGGCTCTTCCGGTACGCGGAGCGTTTAACCGCCCATGATGTTGCCTTTCGTCTTCTGGCGCGGTTGCGGGTGTGGTTTTACAGGGCGCTGGAGCCGTTGGCTCCTGCCCGTTTGCTGCAATTTCAGAGTGGGGATTTGCTCACCCGCATTGTGGCCGATGTGGAGAGTTTGGAGCATTTTTACGTGCGGGTTTTGGCGCCTCCGGTCATTGCCGCGATGACGTTGGTGCTGATGTGGGGGATTCTGGCGCCTTTCTCGGTGATACTGGCGGCGGTCTTTACGTTGTTTTTGCTCATTGCCGGAGTGGGGGTTCCTCTGCTGACGAGATATCTCAGCCGCACGTTGGGGACCCGAATGATTTCGGTGCGGTCTGAACTTAACGCGGCCCTGGTTGACGGGGTTCAGGGTGAGGCGGACCTGCTGGCCTATGGACAGGAGGAATCTCATCGGGCGCGTGTGCGCGGGCTCAGCGAGGAATGGGATCGCTTGCAGGCGCGGATGGCCCGTATTACAGGGGTACAGGTGGCGCTGTCGTCGTTCCTTGTGTACGCGGCAGTGGCCGCTGCTTTGGCCGTTGCTGTGCCTTTAGTCCACGCGGGCCACATGAACGGTGTGTACCTGGCCGTTGTTGTCATGGCGATTATGGCCAGTTTCGAGGCTGTGATGCCTCTGCCTGGTGTGTTTCAGCACCTGGAAGGTAGTTTGGCCGCGGCCCGGCGTCTTTTTGAGATTGTGGACGCCGAGCCCGCGGTCAAGGATCCCCCATCGCCTTCGCCCGCCCCGCGTGATTACAGTGTTCGCGTGGAGCATTTGACGTTCCGTTACCGGCCGACAGACCCTCCTGCACTGGTAGATGTGAGTTTTCACCTGCCCGAAGGGGGGAAGTTGGCGGTGGTGGGCCCCAGTGGCGCGGGCAAGTCCACTCTGGTGAATTTGCTCTTGCGTTTTTGGGAATATGAGGAAGGGCATATCTGGCTGGGAGGCCATGAGTTGCGTTCGTACCACCAGGACGATGTCCGACGGTTTATCGGTGTTATCTCCCAGAACACCTATCTTTTCAACGGAACAGTGCGGGATAATTTGCTGCTGGCAAAGCCCGATGCGACTGAGGAGGAGATCGTTGCCGCGGCGCAACGGGCGCAGATTCATGAGTTCATTATGAGTTTGCCGGACGGGTATGATACGTGGATTGGGGAACAGGGGTTGCGTCTGAGCGGGGGACAGCGGCAGCGTTTGGCCATTGCGCGAACGCTCCTCAAGGATCCACCCATTCTCATTCTGGATGAGGCCACGGCTAATTTGGACCCGCTGGTCGAACAGGAGATTCTGGCTTCGGTGTTTGAGTTGATGGCTGACCGCACGATGCTCATCATCACGCACCGGTTGGTGGGCTTAGACGCGGTGGATGAGATTATTGTGCTTTCGCATGGACGGGTTGTGGAACGGGGTACGGAGCAGGAGTTGCTCTCTCGAGAGGGGTTTTATCGGCGTATGTGGGAGTTGCAACATCAGGTCTTGGTCATGGATTTGTCGTTTTCCCATATGGCCCTTTCTTCAGACGGTGTACCCGGCCGTTCGTAAGGTCATCTTCCCCAGGTGGAGGAACATTCGTGCTGTGAGGTGGCGGCGTGTGTCAGGGGGGATGGAATTCTTGAGGAGTGAGGAGGTGAGTTCGGGACAGGAGGCGGAAGGGGTATAAGCAAAAACGGATGCATGGTGGTGTGTGTGTCTGTGGACTGTGGACGTTGGGGTATCAAGGAGGAGAACAATGGCACATGCGGTTTCTCGGAAGTTGTCCAACGCGTTTGAAGGGGCCTTGGCCGGTGGTGGCGATCCCGCAACTTCCCCCCTGTACGTATTCGGGCCTTTTCTGAAACTTATCGTCGCCGCCGGCGTCGCGAAGGTGACCTTTGGCGCCAGCATTTGGTTGGTGCTTCTGACGGTAGCGGTCGTTGCGGCCATGTACCGTCTGGTGATGCGCTGGGTGACCGACGGGAGTGGCGGCAGCGGTCTCACTGAGGAGGAGTTCGGCGGCTGGGCCGTCAAGATCAACGCGGGGATCACGTTCATTGAGTACACGTTGACGTTCCTGGTCAGTATGGCCGCCCTGGTTACGTTCATTGCGGACCGGTTTGCCGTACTCAATGAACCCCTGGTCCTTGGGTTGAATGGTCGTGTGATTGTGGCCATTTTGCTGAGTGTCCTTACTGGGTGGATTGTCAATTTGGGGCCGAAGTGGGCGGCCCGGGTGTTTGGTCCGGCCACGTTGGCTGTGCTTGCTCTGTTGTGGGCAATGAACATTGCCACGATATGGAAGTTGGGTCTTCATTTGCCTCCGTTGCACTTAAAGGCTTTTGTCCCGCCCTACATTCATTACACGCTGGCCGGGTATGCTCGCATTCTCGCCCTGATGACCGGTATTGAGGTGTTTGCTAATTTGGTGGCCGCGTACGAAGGGTCGCCTGAGGAGAAGGCCCGCAAGGCCTTTGGTAGTTTGCTCATCATTATGGGGTCCACTGGCGCGACTATGCTCATCACCGGGCCGGCCATTTTTAAGGTGGCCGATCCCATGAATGAGCACGTGTCTGTGTTCACCCAGACGATGGATTACCTGCTGCCCGACCCGCTGCCGTACGTGGGTACCCTTATCGGTGTGGTGGTGCTGCTCTCCGCGTCCGCTGCCAGTGCCCAGGGCATTCAAAACCTGGCCTTAGGTCTCAAGGATCGGCATTATATTCCTCCGATTTTGGGCCAACGCAATAAGTACGGGGTGGCAGATATGCCGGTGTGGCTTGAGGTGGGGATCGTTTCCCTGATGTTTCTTATTTTCGGCACCAGTGAGGAGACGTATCTCTCCCTGTACGCTGCCGGTGTGTTCATTCTGCTGAGCATGACTTCCTGGGCAGTGATGAAGCGTCTCTTCCGGGAGTTGCGCGAGGCGTTCGATGTGGCCCACGCGGTCACGCTGGTTGGAAGTTTGCTGGCCGCGTTGCTGACGACGATTGCCACGGTCATTATTTTCGCCGAGCGGATGCGCGAAGGGGCGTGGATGTACTTTGTCCTCATTCCTTTGTTGTACGCGGCTTTTACGTACTTCCGCAACAAGTTGGGAGATCCCTCCCCGCTGGAGGAGCGGTTGGGCGAACTGGAAGAAGCCATGTGGGGGTTGGGCATTCCCCCGGGAGAAGGGCTGGAACTTCCGTCGGAGACGCTGGTGCTCCAGCCCGCGGAGGGAATGTGGCAGCCTGTGCCCAATGTGGGCGAGCGCTGGCGAGGACGGGTGGCACGGCCTCAGCATATCATGGTGCCCCTGGATGGCTCCGAGTATTCCGAGCAGGTGCTGCCCCTGGTGGAGTTGCTGGCTAAGACGTATAACGCCCGCGTGACGTTGGTTTCGGTGTTGCGATTGGGGCGCAGTTTGCTGGCCCTTTCTTCCACCCATGAGAAGATTCAGAAGGGACGCGAGGAGAAGGAGAGTTATCTCCAACAGGTGGCGGATAGGCTGCGGAGGAAGGGAATTACAGTGGATTACAAGGTGGGCGTTGGGCCGGCAGCCGAGACGATTAACAGTCTGGCCCAGGAGTTGGGTGTGGACCTCCTGGTGATCCGCACGCACGGGCGTTCGGGAGTTTCCCGATGGGTGCTGGGCAGCATTGCCAGCAAGATCTTGCAGTTGAGCGTCAAGCCTGTGCTCATGGCTCCGCTTACCGCGGAGGACCGGTTGAAGCGACCGCAATTCCGCAAGATTCTGGTGCCTTTGGACGGTTCTGAGTTCGCGGAGCGGGTTTTGCCCTATGTGCGGGCTGTGGATGAGTCCTTCCACACGGAGATTATTCTCCTCACTGTGCCTGTGGTGCCGGAAGCGGAGTTGTACGGTGCCCTGGCTGACGTGGTGGAGGAGTTACGGCAGCAAGCCATGGAGCAGGCACGGAATTATCTGGAGAATGTGGCTTCAGTCCTGCGGGAGGAGGGCCACAATGTGCGCGCGCTGATTACCGGGTCCGAGCCTGCGGATACTATTCTGAAGGTGAGTGAGGAGGAGCAGGTCGATTTGATTATGATGGCCACCCACGGGCGAGGTGGTCTGGATCGGGTGTTCCTGGGCAGTACAGCGGAACGTTTGGCGCAGCACACGAAGAGTTTGCTCTTCCTGGTGCCTATTCACGAGAAGCGGCCGCCCTCTTGATGGGCTTACATGAATGATGGGGCTTCCTGGATGACGCAGGGTGCGTTGTGCAGGAAGCCCCATTTTCTTCAAGTTATCGGGAGTTGGCTGGCAGACGCTTTATTCCCCGTCCAGGAGGGCTGTGGCCAGGACGTGATCCACGTGTTCGACCAGGATGATGTCCAGGCCCTTGCGCATGCGTTTGGGGATGTCGGCCAGGTCCTTTTCGTTTTTCTTGGGCAGGAGTACGGTTTTAATCCCTGCCCGCTGTGCGGCGATGAGTTTTTCCTTTAAGCCTCCTACGGGCAGGATGCGGCCTCGCAAGGTAATTTCCCCGGTCATGGCGACGTCAGGCCGTACTGGACGTTCGCTGAGCGCGGAGACTAACGCGGTGAGCATGGTGATGCCCGCGCTGGGTCCGTCCTTGGGCACGGCGCCTTCGGGCAGGTGAATGTGGATGTCGATTTTCTCGAAGTCCAGGTCGCCGTACCCGTAGTCTTCCGCGTGGGCGCGGGCGTAGGAGAGTGCGGCCTGCGCGGATTCTTGCATGACTTCTCCCAGTTGGCCGGTTAAGGTAAGTGCGCCTTTGCCAGGCATGATCATCACTTCCACCAGGGTGATGTCGCCGCCCCCTTCGGTCCAGGCCAGGCCGGTGGCGACGCCGATTTGAGGTTCTTTTTCGATTTGGAGGTACGCGTTTGAGGGCGGGCCCAGGTATTTTTCCAGCATGGATGGGGTGATGCGCTTGGGGGCTTTTTTCCCTTCCGCGATGCGACGGGCTACTTTGCGACAGATGTTGGCAATGGCCCGTTCCAGGTTGCGCACCCCGGCCTCATAGGTGTATTCCCGGATGAGCCGCAGGAGGGTTTCCCGGGGGAATTGGAGTCCGTATTCGCTGAGTCCGTGGGCTTCTAACTGGCGGGGCACCAGGAAACGTCGGGCGATTTCCAGTTTTTCGCTTTCCACGTAGCCCGGAAATTCGATGATCTCCATCCGATCCAGGAGTGCGGGCGGGATGCTGTACAGGGTATTGGCGGTGGTGATGAACATGACTTTGCTCAGGTCGTATGGGATGTCCAGGTAGTGGTCCAGGAACGCGTGGTTTTGTTCGGGATCCAGGACTTCGAGCAGCGCGGCCGCGGGGTCGCCCCGAAAGTCAACCCCCAGTTTGTCGATTTCGTCCAGCATGAACAAGGGGTTGGATGATCCCGCGTTGCGCATGGTTTGAATGATGCGACCGGGCATCGCTCCGATGTAGGTGCGGCGATGGCCCCGAATTTCGGCTTCGTCTCGAACTCCGCCCAGGGAGAGGCGCACGAATTTTCGGCCCAGGGCCTTGGCGATGGATTTGCCCATGCTGGTTTTGCCTGTGCCCGGTGGTCCCACGAAGCAGAGGATGGGCTGGCGCATTTTGTCGGGCGCGAGTTTGCGCACGGCGATGTGTTCCAGGATGCGTTCTTTGGCTTTTTCTAAGCCATAGTGTTCTTCGTCCAGGATCTGGGCCGCGCGCTGGATGTCCATGTTGTCTTCGGTGTATTCGTTCCAGGGCAGGCCCAGGATCCAATCCAGGTAGGTGCGGATGATGGCGACTTCGGGTGCGGCTGCCGGCATCGCGGCCAGGCGGTTGACTTCTCGTTCGGCCTTCTCCCGGGCTTCCTCTGGAAGGTTCGCTTTCGCGATGCGTTCCCGAAGTTCGTTAATGTCCCGCTGCAGGTCATCCAGTTCTCCCAGTTCAGCCTGGATGGCCCGCATTTGTTCGCGCAGGAACCATTCCCGCTGGTTTTTGTCCATTTCCTGCTGGACTTGGGCGTGGATTTCGTTTTCCAGTTCCAGTACATCCAGTTCCTTGCCCAGGAGGAGGCTGACTTTTTGCAGGCGTTCGACAGGATCCAGGGTTTCCAGGATTTCTTGCCGTTCTTCTAGACTGAGGTCGAGGACGTGCGCGACGAGGTCGGCCAGCCATCCTGGTTCGTCTATGTTCATGGCCGCGATGTACGCGTCCTCTGGAAGGTTGGGGTTCAGGTCCACGCAGCGGTTGAACAGGGTGAGCACTACCCGCATGAGCGCTTCTACCGCGATGCCCTCGGGATGGCCTTCGATGATGGGGACGCCCCGCGCCATGATGTAGGGGTCCATTTGCACGAATTCGAGGATGCGCACCCGTTGAACCCCCTGGGCCAGGATGCTGGTGGTGCCGTCGGGCAGGTTGAGGCTGCGACCAATGGAGATTTCCGTGCCAATGGTGTAGAGTTCGTTGGGTTCTGGAATTTCGATGTCCGGATCCCGCTGGGCGACGACCAGCAGGGGGGCGTCCTCCCGCAGTGCTTCTTCCACGGCTCGCAGGGAGCGGTCCCGTCCGATGAACAGGGGAAGCACCATGTTGGGAAAGATGACGGTGTCTCGGGACGCGATGACGATGTAGTCTTCGACGTCGCCTTCACGGGTTTCTTCCCCGGTGATGGTATGGCGTTCCGCACGAAAACGGGCAATGGAGTCTAAGAGGTCTTCTTCAAAGCCGAGATTTTCAAGCCAACTTTTTTGGTTCATATGCGTCCGTTTTTCAAGTTTCGGGATTCGTGTTTCACGTATTCTAACGTTCCTTTGAAGGTTTACGCAAAAGGATGTTACTCGGTTCGGTGGCTGGGCGTCGGATGTATGGGAAGTCGCTTTCGTACACCCAGTCATCCGCGGGGAGATGGCCGTATTCGTGGGCCCAGATTTCCCGCACGGCCGCGGAGAGGAAGATGCTCCCACATGAGCACACGAGGTCGTCGGGTTCCGCGTATGCCAGGGCCGCGGCCAGCGCGTCTTCTACCCGCGCGTATGGGTACACGTCCGGACCGGGGAAGTCGGGCATGTGTTGCAGGATGAAGTCCGGCGACGCGGCACGCGGGTGTTCCGATCGGGTGATGAACACGGTCTCGGCCAGTGGCCAGAGGAGGTTGAGCAGTGCTTCTATGGGTTTGTCCTGGGAGACTCCAAAGATGACGTGCACTCGTCGTCCCGGGAACCAGCGTTCAATGGATTGGGTAAGTTGGGTCATGGATTCGATGGTGTGGGCTGCATCCAGCAGGAGGGTGGGATGTTCTTGCAAGATTTCCATGCGCGCGGGCCAACGCACGCGTTGCAGGCCTTCTCGTATGTGCGTTTCTTGAATGGGCCAGCCCTGTTCCTTTAGTGTGTGCAGGGCAATGATGGCCATGGCCGCGTTGATGGCCTGGTGTCGCCCCCGCAAGGAGACGTCTATGTCTGTGTAGGCGATGTCGTCCTTCCACACGGAGATGCGGATCCCTCGCTGGGTGGCCTCTTCCAGCCGGTAGTGCCAGTCCTGGCCAAGGACGATGAAGGGGGCCCGGCGTTCCGCGGCAATGGTTTCCAGTACTTCCATGGCTCGTGGGGGCTGGGGCGCGACGATGACGGGGATGCGGTCTTTGATGATGCCGCCCTTTTCTCGGGCCACGTGTTGTAGGGTGGGACCCAGGATGGCGGTGTGTTCCAGGCCTAAGGAGGTGATGAGGGTGAGCACGGGGTGGACGACGTTGGTGGAGTCCAGGCGCCCGCCCAGGCCCACTTCGACCACGGCGATGGGCACGCGTTCGTCCGCGAAGTGACGGAACGCGAGGGCGGTTAGCACGTCGAAGGTGTTGGGCCGCAGGGGGAGGTGGTCGACAACGGCCTGGATGCGCTTGACTTGGGCTACCCACGCGTCCCGGGTGATGAGTTCGCCGTTTACTCTGACGCGCTCTCGGAAGGTGTGAAGGTGGGGTGAGGTGTACAGTCCTGGACGCAGTCCTGCGGATTGGAGGACTGCGTCGATCATGGCCGCGGTTGAGCCTTTTCCTTTGGTCCCCGCGATGTGCACTGCGGGGAAGTGGTCGTGGGGACGCCCCAGCGCGTCCAGAAGTCCCTCGATTCGATCCAGGAGCCACACGCGCTTTTCGTAGGGTACGTGGCGCATGTGGGCCAGGTTGGTAAAACTCAGCACGTAATGTAGCGACTCTACGTAGTCCATTAGGTATGCACTCCTTGAGTTCAGTGTGAAGTCTGCGTAAGGTGAACGGTTATGTGCCCGAGGATGTTCATTTCCCCCAGGCGGGATAGCGATCCATGATTTCCGGGAAGTTAAAGGTCAGGCGTTGGACGCCGTGGCCGTCCAGGGCCATGATGTAGATTTCCCAGTCGTTGTTGGCGCGATTTGATGAGAATGCGATGAATTTGCCGTCTGGGGACCAGGCGCCCATAACGTCGTTGCCCAGAAGGGCCGGGCTGATCATCCGAACGTCACTTCCGTCCGGCCGCATGATGTAGAGTCTCCAGAAGGTGTCCCGGTTGCTTTGGAAGAGGATCCACTGGCCGTCCGGGGACCATCGCGGGTAGGCTTCGTCCCAGTATGTGTGGGTTATGGCGTGGGCGTTGCTCCCGTCCGCGTTGGCAATCCAGATGTCCGCGTTGCCTTCAGCGTCGTTGACGAAGGCGATGGCTTTGCCGTCCGGGGACCAGTCTGGATGGTATTGGTTCCCCTTTCCAACAAAGAGGGGACGTTCGTTGGTGCCGTCGATGTTTACGGTGTAGAGGTCAAATCCGTTTTGGATGACGTCTCGGTTGCTTTGGAAGGCGATGGTTTGACCGTCCGGAGACCAGTCTGGGCTCCAGTTGTCCCAGGAGAGGACGTCGGAGAAGAGGCGGCGCTGGTTGGATCCGTCCGCGTCCATGATGTACAGTTGCAGGTTGCGCTCGTCGTCGCGCGCGGAGGCGAATACGATGCGGGTCCCGTCCGGGGACCACGCGGGTTCGATGTCTCGGCCGGCCGCGGTGGTGAGGGGATGGGCGTCGGTTCCGTCGGCGTTCATTACCCAGATTTCGAAGTCGCCGGTGCGTTCGGAGTGAAAGGCGATGCGCCCGGTCGCGTGCAGTTGGACGTTGGCCGGTGTGGGTGTGGATGAAGGTGTTTTCACCGGGGAGGTGAGGGGTGAGGTCTGGTTCCCCGGCATCGCGGTGTTTGTGGGCGGGACCGCGGTGTCTGCCGGGGGAAGGGATGTGGCGGTGGGAACGGCTGTGTGACGTGATGAGCATCCGGTCAGGAGGCCTATGGCTACTAGCCCAATGAGGATGCTTGCGGCGGCCAGGTATCTCCGCCGGTCATTTTGCCGTCCGAAGAGGGCGCCCCCAAGGAGGGCTAAGGCGATGGTGAACAGTAGGGCACCAAGTATGTAACTCATGGATGTCTCCTTTCGCGTTCGAATGTGCGAAGTTTTTCCTGCAGGTTGTGTAGCAGGATTAGGGCTTGTAAGGGTGTGGTGTTGGCAAAGTCCTGCTGTAGAATGGTCTCTGCGATTTCTTGCAGTTGTTGCATGTCTTCCTGGGTCAGGGATGGGATGTCCCGTGTTTGTCCGTTGTGACCACTGGGCCACGGGATGGATGGTTCCCGAATTTCACGCGGTGGAGGCATTGGGTTGGTGTGTTCTTTTTCCAGCCGCGCCAGCACGTGTTCGGCCCGGGCGATGACGCGCTGGGGGACTCCTGCCAGGCGGGCCACGTGGAGGCCAAAGGATTTTTCCGCGGTTCCAGGAATGACTTGGCGTAGGAAGATGACGTTGTCGCCTTGTTCCAGGACGGCCAGGGTGACGTTGTGCGCTGCCGGGAGGTGTTCAGCCAGGGCGGTGAGTTCGTAGTAGTGGGTTGCGAAGAGGGTTCGGGCTTTGATGGTGTTGTGCAGGTCTTCGGCTACGGCCCAGGCGATGCTGATGCCGTCGTAGGTGCTGGTTCCCCGCCCGACTTCGTCCAGGATGACCAGGGAGCGGTCGGTGGCGTGACGCAAGATGTACGCGGTTTCGCTCATTTCCACGAGAAAGGTGGAGCGTCCGTGCGCGATGTCGTCGGACGCGCCGACGCGGGCGAAGATGCGGTCGACTTGTCCGATGTGGGCTTCTGCAGCAGGGACGAAGCTGCCCATGTGGGCCATTAGGGTGATGATCGCTACCTGACGCACGAAGACGGATTTCCCGGCCATGTTCGGTCCGGTGACGATGAGCAGGCGTCGGTTTTCACCGTCCATGTCCACGTCATTGGGGACGAAGGGGGTGTCCGATGGGAGGAGGTGTTCGACGACCGGGTGTCTTCCCTGGCGGATGCGCAGGATTCGGCTGTTGTCCACGCGAGGGCGGGTGTAGTTGTTCTGCGCTGCTACTTCTGCCAGCGCGGCCAGGACGTCCAGTTGGGCGACGACGCGGGCAATACGGCGCAGTCTTGCCGCGTGTTGGGCGATGTTCTGTCGAATTTGGATGAATAGGTTGTATTCCAGGTCGTTGATTCGGTCTTCGGTGCCGAGGATTTCCGCCTCTTTGGCTTTTAGTTCGGGACTGATGTAGCGTTCGGTGTGGGTGGTTGTGGCCCGACGTTCGTAGGTGTCGGGTACGAGGTGGGTTTTGCTTTTGGGCACTTCGATGAAGAAGCCGAAGATCTGGTTGTAGCGCACTCGCAGTGTGGGGATGCCCAGGTGTTCTCGCTCGCGGGCTTCGAGGCTGGCAAGCCATTCCCGCAGGGTAGCCGCTTTTTGGCGTAGGGTGTCCAGTTCTTCGCTGTAGCCTTCACGGATGAGCCCGCCTTCCCGCAGGAGGATGGGCGGGGTGTCCACCAGTGCTCGCTGCAGGAGGTCGAATATGTCCACGCACGGGTCCAGGGTGTTGTCCAATTCCTGGAGGAGGGGGGCCTGGGCGCGAGCGAGGATGGCTTTGATGCGTGGTAGCCGGGCCAGGGATTTTCGCAGGGCAACGAGGTCTCGGGCGTTTGCTGTGCCGAATCCAATGCGCCCTACCAGGCGTTCCATGTCGTATACGCCGTCCAGGGCTTCTCGCAGGTCTTGTCGCAGGAAGGTGTCGTGTACGAGGTTGTCAACTGCGTCCAGGCGTCGGTGGATTTCTTCTGTGTTTTGCAGGGGTTGGAGGATCCACCGTCGAAGGAGACGGCCTCCCATCGCGGTTTGGGTACGGTCTAAAGTGGCGAACAGGGTTCCCCGGTGTCGGGGGCCGCGCAGGGGATGGATGAGTTCCAGGTTGCGGCGGGTGCTGGTGTCCAGTATCATGTATCGTTCAGGGTGGTATGTGGAGAGGTCGGTGATGTGTGCCAGGTCAGAGATCTGACTGGTGCGCAGGTAGTCCAGCAATCCTCCCGCGGCGCGAATGGCTAGGGGCATGTGCGCGCATCCGAAGCCGTCCAGGGTGGCGACGTGGAAGTGTTCGGTCAGGGTCTGGTGGGCGGCTTCCAGGGTGAATGCGGTGTCTGTGTGGGGGGAGATGCGACTGGATCCCAGGGCGCGCAGGCGATCTTGCAGGGCGGTGTCCTGGGTGAGGGTTTCGGGCAGGACGAATTCGCTGGGGGTGAGACGGCTTAGTTCTTCGAGGAGGTTGTCTTGGGCGTTCTCTCCCCGAAATTCTGTGGTGAGGAATTCGCCGGTGCTCAGGTCGATGAGTGCGAGCCCAAATGCTGTGTGGGGTTTTGATGAAGGTGTGGTGTGTTCACGTACCAGGGCTGCAAGGAAGTTCTGGGCTTTGGCCTGGAGCAGCGCGTCTTCTACAACGGTCCCGGGGGTGATGACGCGGACGACTTCTCTGCGCACCAGGCGCTTGGCTTTCCGTGCGTCTTCCATCTGTTCCACCACGGCTACTTTGTATCCCCGTGCCAGGAGTTTTCCCAGGTAGGGGGTGAGTTGGTGGTGGGGGAAGCCACACATGGGAAGACGGATGTGTTTGGAGAAGGATCGGGATGTGAGGGTGAGGCCGAGTTCGCGGGAGATGCGGATGGCGTCGTCGTCGAACATTTCGTAGAAGTCGCCCAGCCGGAAGAGGACGATGGCGTCCGGGTAACGGGCTTTGATGTCTTTGTATTGTTTGAGCATCGGTGTCATGGACTGGCTCATTCCTGCAACTCCGCGATCGAACCGGCAATGTTCTGGCAACGTGTGTGCAACACGGCGTTCTTATGATGGGTGACGCGTGTTGGGTTGAGTGTTACGCGTCCCGGCGTTGTTTTATCCTAATATTACCGTTGTCGGGATCGGTTTGCCAAATCGCTTTGTTGGGCCAAGGGTGTGTCGGGGACAGGTGTTATGGTGTCCGTGCTGGTGGGGAATTTAGCACGTGGGGGCAATTTGCTGTACAATGTTTTTGGGTGCTGCAAGGTGTTGTCTTCCCCAAGCCTTGTGAATGTGTGCCCGGCCAGAAGTGGTTTGCTTCTGTTTTCATAGCGACACACGAGGAGGTGTGAAATGTCCGATGTGAAGTTGGTGGCGAAACCCGGCGAGGTGCAGTTCGCCAAGGGTTTGGAAGGTGTCATTGCCCGTGAGACCACCAAGAGTTATGTCGATGGGAAGAATGGGAAGTTGTATTACCACGGTATTCCCATCGAGGAACTGGCAGAGAATTCCTCATTTGAAGAGGTGTTTTTCCTCTTGATGTACGATCGGTTGCCCACTGAAGGGGAGTTCGATTACTTTAAGTCCCGCATGGTGCAGTACCGGGAGATTCAGCCGGAGGTGTATGAGTACATTCGCCGAGCCAGCGGTCGCTACAATGACACGCCTATGTCTGTGTTGCGCACGGCTGTGTCCATGCTGGCGTCCTTTGACGATTCCGCGGAGGAGGATAGTCTGCCCGCGCACGAACGGGAGGCTATCAAGATTACGTCCCGCATGGCGACTATTACGGCGGCCATTGGCCGGGCTCGCCGGGGGCTGGAGCCCATCCATCCTCGCCCGGATCTTTCCCACGCGGCGAACTTCCTGTACATGCTCTTCGGCGAGGAGCCCGATCCCTTCTACGCGCGGGTGATGGATGTTATCCTTATCCTGCACGCGGATCACGGCTGTAATGCGTCCACGTTCGCGACAATTGTGGTGAAGTCCACGTTGTCCGATATGTATTCCTCCATTGTGGCAGGTATTGCTGCTTTGAAGGGGCCGCTCCATGGTGGCGCGAATCAGCGGGCGTTGCGCATGTTGCGGGAGATTGGCGAGCCGGAGAAGGCGGAGGAGTGGGTGCTGAACGCGCTGGCCAAGAAGCGCCGCATTATGGGCTTTGGTCACCGGGTGTACAAGGCGTATGACCCGCGCGCTCGCATACTCCACAAGTACGCGGTGGAGATGACGCAGCGCGAGGATGCTGACCCGCAATTGCGGAAGTATCTCCAGATGGCGGAGATCATTGAGCGGGTGATGATCGAGAGGGTGGGGAAGAAGGGTATCTTCCCGAATGTGGACTTCTACTCTGGTGTGGTGATGTCCTCGATGGGCATTGATGATGAACTGTTCACGCCCATTTTTGCCACTTCCCGTGTGGCTGGATGGACGGCTCACGCTCTGGAACAGCGGTTGGACAACCGCATTTTCCGCCCGCGCTTTGTTTACGTGGGCCCGGCCGAGGATCACTGGATCCCCATCGAGGAGCGCAAGAAGCCGGAGCAGGAGCCTACGCCGCTCAAGCCTCTGGAGCGCATGGTGTAGTGGTTGTGTGGGGCATGAATCAGGGGGCGACTCGAGTCGCCCCCTTTTTTGTTGGTGGTGAAGTCTTACAAAATGCTTATGTCGCGCATATCTCCTTCTAATGCGAGGTGTTTATGCTTTCCTTACGAAAGGTCATCACTCTCGTGATTTGAGATGGAGTGTAAAGGAGGGAGATCAATGCGCGAGTATACGCCTTTTGATGTGTGGCAGGAGATGTTGAATCAGATGTTCGGTCCGAGTTTGCGTTCCCGGGCTGAGGCATCCTCTTCGCAGCCCCGTGGTGCCATGCTCCCCGTGGATGTGTGGTTGACCGACGATGCGCTTATTCTGGAGGCGAATTTGCCTGGGGCTAACCCGGAGGATGTGGATATTACGTTCGAAGGGGATACGCTGGTTATTAACGCTACCCTGCCTGAGCCCGAGGTGGATGGGAAGTCCATTATCCGTGAGCGATATCATGGTCCGGTGCACCGCGCTTTGAACCTGGACATCCCGGTGGACCAGGAGAAGGCGGAGGCGGTGTTTAAGAACGGTGTGCTGCGCCTGACGATCCCTCGGGCTGATAAGGCGCGAACTCGCAAGATCCAGGTGAAGGCGGGGTAAAGGAGGAGGTTTACGCGCTAAGGCGGCGGTGCCTTTGTGGGAGCACCGCCGCCTTTCTTTTATTGGCTATTGGCCGGGAGCAGGAGTAGGTGTGGGAATCGGTGTGGCCGTGGGGGTGGGGTAGGATTCTTCCAACCCGGTGGCCAACGGGATTCCGGCCGGGCTGTTGCCGATGACGGTGTTGCTGAGGTTCTCGGTGGTCTGGGTGTAAAGTTTGTTCTGTGTCATGGCCCGGTGTAAGGTCAGAGGCATGGCGACACCGACGAGCCAGATGATGAGGACGATGAGGGCGGCGAGTTTGAGTCGCGCGCTCCGATCCAACCGGTGGAACCAGGCTCCAATGCCTCCAGGCCGGGCTTGAGGTCGTACAGTTTTCTGCACGGTGACTTTGGGAATGTCTCCCTGTTCTTGCTGGGCTGTGACCACTACGGGATGCCGCTGCATGAGATGGTCGCTGATGATGCGAGCAAGGTTTAAGGCTAGTCGCGGCATCTCTTCAACCAGGGCGTTCAAGTCTTCGGCTGCCAGGTTCCAGCATTTTACGTTGGTGAGGGCAAAGGCTTCGGTTTGACGGATGTCCTGTTTGAGGACTTCTTCCACGCCGAAGACGTCGTTGGGGCCTACTCGGTAGAGTTCCAGTAGTTGTTTTCCGTCGCGCTCCCGGATGCTGACTTCCCCTTCGGCGAGGATATACAGTTCCTGTGCTGGTGTGCCGCTGGTGTAGATGGCGGTGTTCGCTTGGTAATAGGTGGTGGTCAGCAGGCTGGCGATTTTTTCCAGTTGGTCAGTGGTCAGGCCCTGGAACAGGGAAACGGCTTTCAGGTCTTCCGCGGTAGGCTGGATGGCCTGACTGCTGCCTGGCTGTCGCCCCAGGGCACGGTCCATGGCCTGTTGTAGGTGGGGGTGCTCCTGGGCCAGGGAGAGGAGGTCGGTTCGGTGAAGCACCCACAGGGTTGCGTCTGTGAGCGCGTGGGCGCTGACTTTGCGGGGCAGTTCGCTCAGGACTTCGACCTCTCCCAGCGCGGAGCCGCTGTACACCACGGCAATGGGGATGCCATCTTCGGTGGCGATTTCAACTTCTCCGGAGTCAACGATGTAGATGGCATCTCCGGGATCGCCTGCCTGGAAGATTCGCGTTCCCGCGGGGACGGTGGTTTTATGCATACGACGCGCAATCGCTTCCAGTGTGCTCTCGGGGAGCGTGCGCAAGAAGGGTATTCTTCGCAGGTATAGGGTGACGATGTTCAAATCTTTGTTCACAACCTTTTCCTCCCATCAGGCTTCATCATAACAGGCCGAACTGGCAGTCTATTCCCCAATCTTATGCAAAGTGGTCATTCTGTCAACCTTCTCCTGGTAGGGGGTGGACTGCACCCGTTGGATGGGGGG
>CAYOAZ010000066.1:0-7929 GCA_964402285.1 uncultured Anaerolineae bacterium
CCTGGTACTCATCCTGGCCGATGAAGGTCAGGTAGGGGATGCCATCCTTCTCCGGACCAGCGCCTGCATTGTAGCCAACCACCGGAATCCCCGCGTCAATGGCCCGCATGATGGGTTCCTTGAACAACTTGGGGTCCGTGACGGTCACTGCCAGACCATCCGGTTGGGCCGCCACAGCCTGGTCAATCAACGCAGCCGTCTTCTCCAGGTCGAACTTGTCCGGCCCCAGGATGGTGAGGTCCACGTTCATGGCCTTGGCCGCGTCCTTCGCGCCCTGTTCTACTGTGCACCAGAAGGAATCCCACGCGCACAGGGCGTGCTGGACCATGATGATTTTCAGGCGCTTTTCCTCTGGGGCAGTCACCTCTTTGGGTTTAGAAGTTGGCGTTGGTTGCGCCTCTGCTTTTGTAGGAACGGGCGTAGGTTTCGCGGCTTCGGCCTTTGTGGGTACAGGTGTAGGTTTAGCCGGAGCCGGTGTTGGTGTAGCTTTCTGGCACCCTACTACAAGAAGGGCGAGGATGACCAAGAAAAGCACCACGAGCCATCTCTTTGCGGACTTCATTGTATCTCCTCCTTTCTGTTAAAGTTTGCCGCTGGGTTACTGATTCGTTCAGCACATTACGGCGTTTAAAACTGTGACATTAAAGGGGATGTTGTCACCCAGGCCGGCGATACGTTACTTTGCACACGTTTTTGCAACCCGGGGGAAGTTCACACTTCCCCAAGGTACTTATTACTTAACACAGCCACAATTATCAGTAGGCCCACGAACGCCTGAAATACCTGGATAGGTACCTGCATTAACACCAATCCCTGGTCCATCATCTGAATAAGGAGGATGCCCACAGTAGCGCCCAAAATAGTGCCGTAGCCTCCGGTTAACTTCACCCCCCCGATAACCGCGGCGGCTACTGCGATGAGTTCCATACCCGCACCCCGCAGTGGGTCCACGCTCGTGCGGTGGGCGAACTGGATAACGCCGGCCAGACCAGCGAACAAGCCGGCGAGGACAAAATTCATCAGCAACACAAAGCGAACCGGAACGCCTTGGGCGTACGCTCCCAAACGGTTTCCACCGGTCGCGTATACCCAATTACCGTATCGGGTTCGCATGAGCACATATGTCATCAAAAGGGCCAGGAAGATGAACCATATGATGGACATCCGAAAAATGGCTGGCGGGGTGAACAGGTGGTTTAGGCGGTCGAGGGGGCCGTTCAACACATCAAACAACAGCAAGTGCTCTCCTTTATATGTGGCAAATTTACCGTGCCCAATGGCGCGAGCAATACCCCGGTAAGCGAGCATGGTTCCTAACGTGGCAATAAAGGAGGGGATGCGAGTGTACACAACGATCAAACCGTTGACTAAACCGAGCACTACACTGACCAGAAGGGCCAACAACACGGCCACCACAGGTACCATCCCCGCGTTCAAGGAAAGGGCGAACACGTAACTGGCTACGGCAAACGTGGAGCCCACCGAGAGGTCAAACTCCCCGCTAATCATCAGCATAGCAACGCCGATGACCACAATGCCCGTAATACTGCCAAAGGTGAGGATGTTAGAGATAGAGATAGGGGTCAGGAAATTTTCGTTGACTAAGGAGAAGAAGAGGAAAATCAGGATAAAACTGATAAGTGCTACGGCTTCTGGGTACCGCGCGAGGCGATAGCGGACACTCAGCCACGGGTTTGATACGGTTCGACGACTCGCATGTTCGGTGTTCATTGAAGTGCGCCCCATCTACTCGAGGTAAACGTGTCGGGATTGCACACGTGTGCAGATTATAATGGAAATCGGAAAACTTGTCAAGCCTGAAACGATGGGGCGGGACGCAACAGGCTCCTTCCCGAGAGCGAGAGGGCCAGGGAGAGATGCAAAGAAGCCGCAGAAACGCCGCACCGGACACTCAAGGGTGATAGATGAGCCGGAACCAGAACAGGGCCGGCGTGCTAGCGGCAACGGGTGAAAATCCAGAAAGTTCTCGTCACCTAAAGAACCTGTTGAGGGTAAAACGGGTGATGGCCACGCGTTGGAGAGGTGGGGAAAAAGAGGTGGCCTTAGGGTTGCGGGCTAGCACTGTGCCTTGTTGGTGGAGTGGTCACCTGGTGACGTTTTGAGGGAGCGGTTCCCCAGGCAGGAATCTCAGCAGGTGAGGAGCCGAAGGGCTCTTGGCGGCCTTTAAGATTCAGCGAACACCCCCTTGACATATTGAAGAATTTATAGTAAAATGAAACCGTGAATTACGGAAATCGCTTTTTCGTTGATATCATTTATTTGCTTGTGTAAACTAATTATCTCACCCAGGAGGCATAGGGTAAATTCTCATACACATAACAACTTTTGTCTTCTCAGTACACTGACAACGTTACCGAAAAAGAAGCACCTAGCCCCTGTATATGAGCCCCCCGCATAACTTAAACATGATCTTTTCGGTGACGCCTCTAATGTTTTTGGGCAAGAAAGAAGGCACTTCATGTTTCGGTTTAGGCTCTTCCTCATTCACGTCCTGCTAATAGGTACTGTACTCCTACCCGTATCCCCCTTGGCATACGCGTCTTCAAACGCGATGCCTCAGGAATCTTCGGCAATAGACTCGCCGGGAGTAAGGACAGAGAGAGCGGCAGGCTCAGTGGTGTTAAACCTTACCCTGGCCCCCACATCTGTAAGGGCAGGTGAACGTTTTACGGTGGCATTAGGGGCAACAAATCAAGGGTCACAGGTAGTGGGAGATCTCGTATTGCATCTCCATCTACCTGTATCGCTAGAAGTTGTGGATTTAGGAGATGAGGGAACAGTAGAGACAGACGGCCCTGCACTTCGGTGGCATGTAAAGGAACTTCCCCCTGGGGAAAGTATCACCTTTAAGGCTTCGTTCCGCGCACCAGATCGGCCAGGGTCGTTGGTTTTCTGGGCGATAGGGGATGCACCTTGGACGAATGTGGACATGGTGCAGGCCTTCCTACCCGTGCAGCCGCGACAAGATGGATGGCTTGTTTTGGAGCCCGGACGATCTCAGGTGCTTTGGGGGGATGGTGGGAAGGTTCAGGCATACCTTGCAGCCGAGGCATTTCCTTCGAAGGGAGTCCTTGTTTTCCAAAGGTTGCGCGCGGGCATAGACACGCCGCCAGGGGTGGTGTACGCCTTTAGTCTGGATGCTGTAGATGAGGCGAAGGCGCCGATGCAACCGCGGGTCCCTATTCTGGTGCGTGTAGCCCTTTCCGAAGCGGAGTGGCAGCGTCTGGCGCGCGAGCGTGGAACCCCGACCCTTGTGTGGTGGGATGAGGAAAGGAAACGATGGGAACCGGTGCCCACACGCGTTGAGTGGGCTCACAGGGCGCTTGTCGGGACCTTAGAACACTTGGCCACTTTTGGCATCACTTCCACACCAACCCCCCAATTGGGAGAGCAATTGCTGCCCACTATGAACGGTGTCCATGCCAACCGCTTTACCGGGGATATTCGAATGAATTGGCCCCTTCGGACACCCCCTGGACCGGCAGGGATGACGTTCAACCCGGCTTTGGTCTATAGCACCGACGTAGTAAACGCTATGCGAGCGGGGGTGCACACTCAGGAGCAACCCGATGTGTATACTCACCAGGCCGGAATCTTCGGTTTGGGCTGGAAGTTAGCGCCGCTGGGCCATATTACAGTGGACCACAAGAAAGGACGTCAGTACCTCAGTTTCTCCGCGGGAAGTTATCGGCTGATTTACGATGCCACGTATGGGTGGCAGACGTGGCCCCAGAGCTTCCTGCGCATTCACCATTATGGGGACAACGATTCGGGATACAAGTGGACTGTGTATACCCGTGACGGCATGCGATACACGTTTGGTGGGGAGGGGCGGTGGCAAGATGTGGCCTACTGGTGGCCCCATGACGATCAGAGTGGGAAGTGTGATCGACAATCCGCGTGGCAATATCCGCTGACAGAGATTCGGGACCCACGCGGCAACCGCATTGTGATAGCCTATGCTCGCGAGACCCGGACCGCCATTTGCGGTGAAGATGGGAACGGCCACCCGGTATGGCGAACCTACACGCGAGCCCTGCGACCTACCACGCTGACGTTGTACCCGGCAGGAGCCACGCACGGGACCGTACGTGTGCGGTTGGAGTACGAGTCGCGGCAAGATTACAAAATCCAAGGGTGGAACGACGACTACGTTCAATCCCTGTGGACCCAGTATCGGGTCAAACGCATCTACATAGAAGTCTGGCGCAATAACGCCTGGCAAATGGCTCGGCGCTATGACCTGGGATACACCTACCACAAGGCGAGCAACAACACCAACGAATACCGCATGCACTCCTTGTTGACCTCTATCACAGAAGTAGGCCGTAATGGGGGGGCCCGTCCACCATGGACGTTTGACTACAATCGTTCACAACCTCAATTCAACTGGGCGTGGTTACGGTGGGCGGATAACGGTCAGGGCGGACGGGTGACTTTCACCATGGAAGACGCCTGGATTTATATGCTCCACTGCGGTCAAAACAGCAAGCGTTTCATGGTCAAACAGGTGGATTACAGCAACAGCGTAGGAAGTCCTCTGGCCTACGAAACCTATCAATGGGCCTATGCGCGGGCGGACAGTACGTTGAGTTGTGATGATTTCGAATACCTTGGACGTTACTGGGTTCGTCGAGAAGAACGGCAGGACAGTGCGACGGTACTGCGCAAGCATTCGACATGGTACTATCAAACGTATACGGATAGCAATGGGACACTCTGGAAAGATGACCGTTATGGACATCCCAAGGCAGAACAGGTTAAAGAGGCGGACAACACGCTGCGCGAGCACAGGGTGTACACCTTTAAGAAGACGATGGTGAAGGGAAGCCCCTTCATCTACCTACAAGTTATTCGTTCCCGCCGCGACGATGTGGGCGACTGGAGGCGCAGTGAATACGTGTACGCGACGGCACAACAGGGTGGGGCACAGTACGGAAATTGGACCCGGCGCGAGGACTACACCCAGTCTCCCGAAGGGGCCATAACGCTTCTGCGAGCGGTGGAACGGGAATTCTACCCGCGCGACGATGGCGGTGGTTACGTGGTGGACCGGGTCGCGCGCGAGGTGGTGCGAGATGCAAGTGGGACGTGTTTTCAGCAAACGGTTTACTTCTACGATGGACACAGCAGTTACAATCAACCGCCGACGCTGGGTGAACTGACCCGTACCCGAGTGGACCGGGGCACTATCTGTGCTTCCCCCACGGATAACAGTGCTCCTTGGCACACAACCTCATACTTCTACGACAGTTATGGTAATGTGGTCACCCTGGCCGATGCCTATAATCACCAGACACACATTACCTACGACAGCACATACCACGCATTTCCAGAGCGAATCCAGAATCCTCTAAACCATGAAACGCTGTACACCTGGGATTACGTGCTTGGCGTGACAACGCGGGTGACGGACCCGAACGGCGCAGTTACCGAGTACGCATATGACCAGTGGGGACGGCTGCGCCAGATATGGCGCCCGGGGGAAGACAGAGCCGCAGGCCATCCAGCCACAGAGGAATACATTTACACGGATTACGGAGGAATCTATCACCCATCTCGCGTCCAAAAACAGCTGCGGATCGACCAGGGCGGAAATCATCCCGCTCAATATCTGGACACATGGACCTTCTATGACGGGTTTGGGCGGGTTATCGAGGAGCAGAAGGCCTGGACCGGGGGGCAGACACAGGTGACATACACGCTGTACGACCTGCTGGGGCGTGTGGAGAAACGCTCGGTGCCCTACACGGTGAGCGGGAATGGAGGGACCTATGTCGCGCCTGATGCTTCGCAACCAGGCACTACGTATGCTTATGACGCGTTGGACCGGGTGACGGCGGTGGTCCACCCGGACGGCAGTCGGGTCCGCACGTACTACCAGGGCACCAAGGTGGCGATCCTAGACGAGAACAACCATCAGCGCGTGGTCGAGTATGACGTCTGGGGGCGGCTGCGGTACAGCCACCGATACCTGGGGACGTATACGTCCGGCCCCAGTTGGAATGCCCCCATCTACGCCACCGCGGTATACACCTATGATGTGGTTGACCGCTTGACCCAGGTTAAGGATCCGGGGGGGGCAACCACGGTCATCACGTACAACCTGGCGGGGTGGAAGGTGCAGATGAGCGACCCCGACATGGGCACGTGGACTTACGCGTACGATGCAGCGGGGAACCTGAAGCGGCAGACGGACGCGCGAGGGCGCACGTTGTGTTACAGTTACGATGCGTTAGAGCGGTTGCGCTACGTGCACGAGGACACCACGTTGCCGAAGGACTGTCAGTCGGGACTGGTATGGGTGGCCACCCACGAGTATGACGCCTATGACCCGGCCGGCGGGCAGTATGGCCGCGGGCGGCGGACGGAACTGCGCGGGCCCTTTGGCATCCGACGCTGGCGTTATGACCAACGGGGCCGGGTCACCCAAGAACACCTCTACCTGGACGGCATCTGGTACACCACCCAGTGGACCTATGACGCGGCGGACCGGGTGCGCACTATGACGTACCCCGATGGTGAAACCGTGACGTACACCTACAACGGGGCGGGGCTGCCTTACAGCCTGACGGGGTGGAGCACTTACGTACAGAGCACCACGTACGATGCTGCCGGGCGCATCATAAATCGCGTGCTGGGGAACAACGCGGTCAAGCAAACCTTCACCTACTACGCCTGGACCTCAGCCAACGGTCGGGGACGGGTAAAGGAGATCCAGGCGGGCAAGGTGCCCAACACGACAGACCTGCAGGCCCTCACCTACACTTACGATGCGGTGGGGAACATCAAGACCATCGTCGACGCCCGCAACAGCAACCAGAAACAGTGTTTCTCCTATGACGAGTTGGACCGCCTGGTGCACGCGTACACGGGGAACAGCACCTGCACCGCCTACAGTAGCACGGGCAACGGCCCGTATGAATTGCAGTTCACCTATGCCCCTAACGGGAACCTTACCCAGTGGAAGCGGGTACATCCTACCTGGCAGGTGCGGAACTACACGTACAGCGCCGGCAAGCCCCATGCGGTGACCGCGGTGGGGAGCGACTCCTTCGGCTACGACGCCAACGGCAACATGACCAGTCGCTATGTCAGCGGCAGCAGTTACACGCTCTCGTATGATGCGCAAAACCGGCTGGCTTCGGTGAGCGGGGCGGCCAGCGCCACCTTCACCTACGATGGTGACGGCAACAAGGTGAAGGTGGTGGAAGGGGGGAAGACGAAGATATTTGTGGGCACGTGGTACGAGAAGGTGGGTTCGGAGGTACGGAAGTATTACACCATTGGCGGGCAGCGCGTGGCCTATCGCAAGGGCGGTACGCTGTACTTCATCCTCCCCGACCACCTGGGCTCCACGGTCACGCTGGCGAACGCGGATGGGACCTTGAGTGGACGGTTATGGTATTATCCCTATGGGGAGGCCCGGAGCGGCTGGGGGAGCGTACCGTTGGCGTATCGCTTCACCGGCCAACGGTGGGATGGGGTCATCAGGCTGTACGACTACAATGCCCGCTACTACGACCCGGCGATAGGGCGTTTCATCCAGCCGGACCCGCTGGTGCCGGAGCCGGGGGAGCCGCAAAGCCTGAACCGGTACACGTACGTTAACAACAATCCACTGCGGTATGCGGACCCGAGTGGACACTTCAGCGAGGAAGAACTTTTACAGTATAAGGTCTTCTATGGTCCCACCCAAATGGCCGGTACACGGGATCATCCCTCACTCTTCTGGTGGTACTACCTGTTGCGGGCCGCTGAGTTTGGGGACAAAGTTACTTTCAGCTTCATCCAACCTATGGGTGTGCACCAGGTGACAGGCGAATTTCGTGAACAAGAAGGGCGTCTGTTCTTTGTAAGCAATCGAGCGGAATTTCTGGTGACATTTGGTGGCCTTAGGGTGGGAGA
>CAYOAZ010000067.1:0-8674 GCA_964402285.1 uncultured Anaerolineae bacterium
GGAAAACCTGGTGAACGAAGCCGCCATCCTGGCCGCCCGCCGGGGTAAACGAGCCATCGGCATGGATGAACTGCTGGAAGCCATTGAACGGGTGGCCCTGGGCCCCGAACGACGCAGCCGGGTCATCAGCCCAGAGGAAAAGGAGATCGTCGCTTATCACGAAGCAGGCCACGCGGTAGTGATGCGGGCCATCCCAGGCAACGATCCCATCCAGAAAGTAACAATCATCCCTCGTGGTATGGCAGGGGGGTACACGCTGCCCTTGCCCGAAGACCACACCCTGAACTCTCGCGAACGCTACAAAGCGCAACTGGCCGGCCTGCTCGGCGGTCGTGCCGCGGAAGAACTCATCTTCGGCGAAATTACAACAGGAGCCGCCAATGACCTGGAACGCGTTACCCAACTGGCACGGCGCATGGTCATGGTGTACGGCATGAGTGAGCGTCTGGGGCCTCTTAACCTGGGTGAACGGGATGAACTGGTGTTCCTGGGGAAGGAATTGGCCGAGCGACGCAATTACAGTGAGGAAGTGGCCCGCGAGATCGACCACGAAGTGCGCCGCCTGGTAGAGGAGGCTTACGGACGGGCTAAACGGGCCCTGATGCGTCACAAAGCGGCTCTAATCGCGGTGGCCAAACGCCTGCTGGAAGTGGAAACCATTGACGGGGCAGAGTTCGAGCGCATTTTTACTAGCAGTCCTGTGGCCGAGGAGATCAGCATTGATGTCTCTGCCCCCTCACCGGCTATGAGTTAAACCCTGAACGAGCGATGATCTCTCGCGTCTACTACGCGCTTTACCAACTTCACAGACACCACCTGGGAGGATGGTCCCTCATCCGATGGGCCATCCTCCTTTGTGCATTAGGCGGCGGACTCACGTGGCTTCACCTTGTGCCTGGCGGACGAACAGGCGCGTTCGTGTGGTGGACCGGAGGGGTACTCCTGCTCCTGGCCTTCTTCTGGGCCCGCCGTTCCCAGTTCGTCCGATTTCACCCTCATCCCCCCGTGGAAGGAGACGCCGATCTCCCCACACGAGGAAAACAGGCTGCACGCGCAGCCGGACGCATGAGTGTGGGAAACCGCGAACAGTGGGTCATCGCGGACCACGGAAATGTGGAACGGTTTCGGAACGGGGAATTCGCTATCACAGCCTTTGTCGCCCCATCCCGTTACTTAGGATTGGGCAGTACCCGCTGGGAGGATGAGGGGATGTGGTATGTATTCATCCCCCCGCAAGCAATGGAACACACCACCGCTGGCATCGTGTACATCAACGGGCGCGCGTACACAGGATTGCGTGTCCACTATCGCGTTGAGGGTGAACAGCGCGTTGTGTACCTGGCCTTCCCCGCCGAGAATGATTAACGGTCCAGCCCCAATCGCTCTCGGGTTTCCTCCGTTGGAAGTCCGGTCCGCGGATCCCACCCCCGCACCTGGTAGTAGAAACGCAGCAGCGTGTCCACATCGGGCACGTTTCCAGCCGCGTTCCCGTCGGCCAGGGGTTGCAAGAGCGGCTTAGGCAACCGGTCATCCTCGACCCTGGCCCCAAAGCGATGGTTTAGCAGGCGCTTGTACGTGTAAATCCGTTCCCCCGCGCGGGCCAAATCCGCCACGGACCAGGACCATCCGGTGACCGAGCGCACGATATCCAGCAAATTGTCAATCGCCAGTTCAGCAAAGTGGCAGAGGATCAAGGAATTGGTCAACGCGCGGTAATCCATGACCCGAGCGACAATGCGCGCTTTCTCCTCGGAAATCTCCCAGCGATCCGTAGTCACAATACCCAACTCAGGGATCTCACGCCCAGTATCCACGTGATACACATCCCCGGACATGTGATCCGCGCCACGCGTCGCGGTGGCGTACACCAGGGCCATGCCGCTAAAGGCACGGGGATCGTGATAGGGGACTTCCAGGCCCTTAACGTGGACGGCCTTCTCGGGCACGCCCAACGTCGCGGCCATGCGCTTCACCCCTTCAGCGAGCAATTCCCCAACACCCTCCCGCCGAGCGATCTTCTCCACCAGGGCAATGGCGGCCTTGCTGTTCCCCCAGGAGAGGTCCAGGCCATCCACATCCTCACGGGAGAGCACCCCCTCGTTGTAAAGGTAATAGGCAAAGGCAATGGTAGAGGAGGTGGAGATTGTGTCCAGACCATAGCGATTGCACAAATGTCCGGCATACGCGGCATCGGCCAGGTTATCGGCACCGATCATAAAAGAAAAGCCCACAGCCGTCTCGTACTCAGGACCGTCTACTCTGGACGCTCCGTACTCGGGCAAGCGGATCTCCCGACCGCAAGCGATGGGACAACGATAACAGGCAACCTGTTTTACCAAATATGTATCACTTAACGCAGGTGCACTGATGTGTTCAACCCACGGGTCCACATCGCCCTGGGTGTAATAGCGAGCCGGCACATCGCCGTACATGTTGCCCACTTCGGTGTAGAGGATCGTACCGCCTACCCGCAACATTTGCGCGTACAGGTCATCGAGAACGTAATGCATGGCCGCGCGTAATGCCTCTCGAAAGCCCGAGGCATCGGCCATGGGGATTTTGGCGTGACCGGCCACCACGATGGCCTTTAACCCCTTGCTCCCCATCACCGCGCCCAACCCTGTGCGTCCCGCGGCGCGTCCGTGGTCGTTCATTATCGCGGCATAACGAACCCGTTGTTCGCCCGCAGGGCCAACGGCAGCCACCCGCGCTCGCGGCAGGGAGAGCACGTCACGCAGGTACTCCTGCACGCGGTATGTATCCATGCCCACGATTTCGGGCAGGGTGAGAAGACGGGGATGCCCGTCAACGATCACCAGAACCGTGCCCGGCTCGGCCTCTCCTACAATTACAAGCCCATCATAGCCGGCTGCACGCAGGGCAGGGCCCCAGTAGCCCCCACTGTTGGCTTCCCCCAACAAACCGGTCAGCGGGGAACGAGCCACAACGCTGTAACGTCCCGTGGCAGGAATGCCTGTGCCCACCAGAGGACCGGTCATAAACACCAGGGGAGCCCGCGGGGAGAACGGATCAACATCCCCTTCAGAGGGGAGATAGTCGGCCAAAATACGGGCTCCCAAACCAGAGCCACCCACAAACGCCTGTGCAAGAGAAGCATCCAGTGGAAGGTCCTCCAGACTCCCAGTGGCCAAATCCACGTAGAGCAGTTTCCCCATGAACCCGTTCATTGTGTATCCCTCTTTGGACTATGAGGTGCTGTGTCAAAGTCCTCTCAGAACGGCCGTTACTCGGTTAAGAAAACATCATTACACATCTGAAACTCGAAACTCTTCCACATTCGCCACCTGCATGGCTTGGTCGAACAGGGCTTTCAACTGACTCTCGTCGTCCACTTGCTCCAACTGCCAAGCGATCTCCTCCAACCGGGGGGGTTCCCCAAAGCGTTGCTGCAACACCCGTAAGATACTCGCACGCCAGGCAATGAGACGCCCCTGGTCAAGAAAGTAGCCAGCAAGGCCGGAGACACGAGCCTGCTTCTCCGGCGACCAGGGCATGTGTTCCAGGGCAATACCAGCATCCTGGAGGAATTGGACGGCCAGGGGGTCGGGATATTCTCCCGCGTACACGACCCGTACCAGCCCCGCGTTGATGATCATTTTTGCACAGGTCAAACAGGGTTGATGGGTCACGTAGATGGTTCCACCCCTCACGCTGACGCCGTGCAGCGCGGCCTGGATAATCGCGTTCTGCTCCGCGTGCAGCGTGCGCACGCAATGCCCTCCGACCATCAGGTGGCCTACATCATCACAGTGAGGAAGGCCCATCGGAGCCCCATTGTATCCGGTGGTCAGGATGCGCCTATCCTTCACAATGATCGCGCCCACATGGGCGCGATCGCACGTGCTCCGTGTTGCCACCTGGAAAGCAATGCTCATAAAGTACTCATCCCAAGAAGGTCGTTGCCGGGCCATGGTCACTCCTTTTGCCACATACACAAAGGGCTCCCCGTCTAACCGAGGAGCCCTACACAGTGATGCCAACACTCATGTGCCGAACAGGCGGTCGCCTGCGTCTCCCAGGCCGGGCACAATGTATCCCTTGGGGGGATCGCCTGGCCTGGTTGGCGGTGGTGTCAGGTGATCATCCAGCGCGGCCAGGAAAATCTCCACATCCGGATGTTGGGTGCGGACAAATTCCACTCCTTCTGGCGCGCCCACCAGACCGATGTACTTCACCCGTTCCACACCGCGGGACTTCACCAGCGAGATAGCAGCCGCGGCAGAGCCCCCGGTTGCCAACATAGGATCGAGGACAATGCACAACGTTACAGGCATTTGTTCGGGCAACTTCTCGTAATACGTGACCGGTTGTAATGTCTCCTCATCGCGGTAGATACCAATCGGCCACACGGACGCGTTCGGCACAACGCTCAACACCCCATCCACCAGGCCCAAACCGGCCCGCAAAATGGGGACCAGCCCCACCTTCTCGTCCAACTCATATCCCACCGTGGTGGTTAAAGGCGTCTGCACAGGACGTTCACGCACCCGCACATCGTACAACGCAGCCCATCCCAACGCGGTAGCCACTTCCCGTGCGAGGGTGCGGAATTCCCGATGATGCGTGCGTACATCCCGCATCAACGTCAACTTCGTCTGAATAAGGGGATGAACACCCACATACACCCCCGGTTGCACCTCACGCATCCAATCCACTGCCCTTCCTCCACGTTAGTCCAACTGGAAGGAACGTCGAGCGCGTTCGCTCAACCGCTCCAGTTCCCGGTACATGCCTCGTTTGACCAAACGTTCCACTTCTGCTTGACATTTGACGCACAACGTAGCGTCGGGGTAAATCTCCAAACGTTCGATAGGGATCTCCGCGCCGCACCGTTCACAAATTCCGTATGTGCCCTTGTCCATAGAACGCAAGGCCGAGCGAACCGATTCCAAACGAGCCTGTAAAGTGCTCAGAATAGCGACATTCTTCTCCCGTTCGGTGATCTCCGGATCACCTTCATCCAGTTCCACCTCCACCTCGCCTGAACGCACCGCAGCGCTCAGGTGGTCGATTTCCTCCAGCAAACGTTGTTCTTCCTCCAAAAGGCGCTTCCGTAATTTGCTGAAATCCCGTTTTTCTGCCATCGTTCGTTCTACCCTCGTGTTTGTCAAATTGAATATGTATGCAGAGACTTTGCTTGATTGATCGACGGAAATTTACACAACATCTCACATAACAAAGAAAAAACATAAACGCATGGCATTTTCTCCGTCTACGACGGAGAAAATGCCACCTTGTCGATCAATCAATCCCCCAAATGACAGCATTTGACATGCAAGGGGGATAAATGCGCGGCAATTTTCTCAAAAGTGCCGGAACTTGTCAATTCTTACAGGGATTGACTAAAGCAATTCACGGGTTAGGGACTTTCAATAGTGGGCACCACGTAACCTTGCCTTTTACTATACGTCGTGATTCAATGAAAGGTGCTCGGAGGCCGGTGTTCCCCGACCCATACGGCCCTGCGCTGTGGAGGACCATGCCATTGCGGATTTACATACTAGGAATCATCGGTGTACTACTTGTGATCTGGGTAAGCGTTAACGGGGTCGGTGCGGAAACGCCGCACTCCCTCTACCTCACCCCTTACCCAACGCCTCAACATGCCCCCATGCGCTTAGTGCGCCACCCCGGCCTTTACGCGGTGGACTTCTGGTGGGGACTGGACCCCCAACACTACCACATTGTGGGTGCCCTCTACAACGCGGTAAACTGGTCGCTCATCGAACGTCAACCCGGCCAGTATGATTGGTCTGCCCTGGAAGAGTGGATCAACTTCCAGCAGGCAGGAGGAAAAGTTGTTGGCATCCCCATCAGCACATATAACGGCCGACTTCACGGAGGTATCAACGCGCTTCCCCCCTTCCTCCAGCGCACAGACACCCTCTTCAGAATGCCTGACGGGTGGTACGTACCAAACTACTGGCATCCAGATTACCTGAGCGCGTATCGGGATTTCATCTACGCGTTTGGGCAGCGATACAAAAATGACCCTCGCATCGAGTGGGTAGCTATTGGCACCGGGATTTACGGCGAAACCCGCGCTGCAGATCCCGTGGACCTTCCGGTCCTGCAAGAACAAGGCATTACCAGCCAGATGTGGGTAGATTACGTAAACCAGGTTGCAGACTGGTACCTGGACGCGTTTAGCGAGAACGGAGAACTCAAAAAAGTACTCCTGCAACAAGCAGCACCCTACTCCTTTGCCCCCTGGGAGCGCACGGAGATTCAACTCCACGCGGCTCAAAATGGCATCGGCCTCTCCCTCAACGCGCTCTTCCCCCAACAAGAACGCGCCTTCTACGGTGAAAACGGTACGTGTAACCTGTGTGGAATTTACGACGTTCCCCGTATCTACCAGGAAAAAATCCCCCTCGCCTTCGAGACCTATCACATGTTCCTGTGCAACGAAACGTTTGTGTACTGGGGAATGCTCAACGGGCTCGACAAACACCCCACCTACCTTCGCCTGCACACAGATCTGTTCTACGACGGTCCGCCCGATCCCCCCGCGCCGGACGGGAGCGACGACCGCGTGGAGAACCTGCGCATCTTCAATTGGGTGAAGCGTTACATGGGCGTCACAGCCCGCACATCACCCAGTGCATGGGTGGCCCTGCGCGAACACCGACACCCCGATCAACGCTGCTGGGAACTGCCGCCCCAGAGCAGGCCCAATCACCCACAATGGGGTAACTACGAATTCTACCTGAAACAAGACGACTCGGTTCCAGGAGGACGAACCGTCCCCGTCACCAACGATCCAAACGTAATCGCCATGCGCGACAACCTGAACCCGTACGATCCCCGCATCCCACCGGGCATTGAAGGATGGGCCACACGGCGAACAGACCAGGCCACTGGCAACCGTTACATGTGGTTCAAAATTGACGACGCCTTCCTTTACGGCACAGTCCAAACCATCACCATCACCGTAACCTACCTGGACATCGGAAGTGACACCTGGCAACTCCGTTACGTAAACACGAACGGACAACCCCAGGCAGCCATCCCGCAGGGAAGCACCCTCCCGTACGTGAAAAAACAGGACACCCGCACCTGGAAGCAAGCCGTCTTTGTCATCTCAAACGCTCGGTTCACCAATGACCTGCCGGGACAAAGTGACTTTGTATTGGATTGCCGTAACGACGGCGATGAGTTCATCCACTTTGTAGATGTCGCCCGACCGGGAAGCGCGCCCGAACCCCCACCCCCTCCAGAACCCATCCCCACTGCCACGCCCACCATTCCCTCGCGGCCAGGAATTATCGCGCCTCACCTGGCCCAACCACCCGTGTTGGATGGAAACCTGGGCGAGTGGGCAGGCCTGGTGGGGATTCCACTTAACGTGAGAAACGCATCCTACGTGGACCAAAAGTACACAACCAATCCCAACGATCCCGATCTGCGGGTGTACGTGGGGTGGCGCGAGGAAGGACTTTACATTGCCGCGGTCATCACCGACGCCAGCAAAATTGCCGACACGCCGGATGCCATCTGGAAGGACGATTCCCTGGAAATCGGCATTGACGGATCCGACGATGGACGCGTTGACTGGGCAGAAGACCGACAATACACCATCGCCGTGGACGGTCGGAAAGCACGCTTTGGGAGGGAAACCGACGAATTTCAGGTCGGCCTCCAGGCCACCGAAACGGGATGGCAAATAGAAGCCTTTTTCCCAAAGGAAAACTTCGGTGCGCAGCCCTTCACCACCGGGCGACGCCTCGGCTTTACATTCGGATATCACGACGATGACGATGGCGGAGATTGGGACATCTACCTCATTTGGCAAGGAACATCCACCAACAGAAAAACCAACGAGTGGGCCTCCCTCACCCTGGGCCAGTGCTCCGGACCGTGTCCATCCCCCACGCCGACGCCCATCACACCTACACCTCCACCCACGCCCACACCGACACCACGGCCAACATCTACCCCCACGCCCACATTCACCCCTACCGCGACACCAACTCCCACTGTGGACGCCACCCACCTCATCCAAGTCCCTTACCGAAACGACGTGCAAGTCAACGGCACCCTGGAAGAGTGGAGCACGCCAGCAGCCATCCTCGACCGGGGAACAGCGGCCACGTATAGTGAACCCACCCCGCCATCAGAGGAAGATCCTCGGGTCCTCCTCTACACTGCCTGGAACGAAACCGGCCTCTACTTCGGCGCCCACATCCACGATGCCACCATTGTCACCGATAGCACCGACTGGTGGCGGGATGACTCCTTAGAACTCGCGCTTGACGGCATGAACGACGGGGAAACCCACTGGGACCGGGACGACCACCAATTCACCCTGGTTGCGGACGGTCGCGTAGCACGTTATGCCCGCCCCACAACCAGCATTACCACCACAGTCTCCCGTGTGGACGACGGGTGGATTGTAGAAGCCTTCATCCCTGTGGACGTGCTCAAAGCCGGCCCCCTGAACAGCGGACGCGTAATCGGCTTCAACTTCGCCTACCACGATGACGATGACGGAGGCAATTGGGATTACTACCTCATCTGGTCCGGCACAGGCACAACCCGCAGTGACCAAGGATTTGGCCACCTCGTCCTCCAAAACCCAGGAGCCACATCAGGCGGCAACACACCCACAGGATCGCCCACCCCGACCCCCACGGCCACCTCAACACCCACG
>CAYOAZ010000068.1:0-2417 GCA_964402285.1 uncultured Anaerolineae bacterium
TCGCCCTCGCCCGCTTCACCCAGCCAGACACGGCCTCCTCCCGGCCTCCCCCGCCAGCGGGGGAGGAGCCCAACCGGGGGACCCGCAGAGCCTGAACCGGTACACGTACGTGAACAACAACCCGGTGCGGTATACGGACCCCACTGGGCACGCTGTCTGTGTAGATGTAGAATGTGCCTGGATTGTACATCCAATCAGCGGGGAAATCAGACAACGCAGGCCCACAATCTCTCCGCCAGAGCAACCTCAGGCGTACGATCCCGTCGCATCTTACCAGCAAGCCATGAGGCTAGTCAACGAGTTTCGCAGCAATGCAGGTCCTTTTAAGCGAGAATTTGGCCCGACCAGTTCCTTGACACAGGACATTATGTACAGTTCTGGAATTCAGGAGTTTCACCGGGTATGGGCAGAAGCAGGGTATCCAGATACCTTCAAATGGCACCACCATGTCGATGTGCGGGAAGGGGGCCTACCCTGTTAGATTCGTTAAGTCGATGCCGGGGTACATTGGGGCGCAGGTGAAATTGGTCATGGCGGGGGTGGGCTTAGGGTCCAAAACCCCGGAAGGTTCTATCGATGCTATAAATGGAACTATTGGATCCCTTGATACCATTCAGGTGAAGCGCGTTGGTTCTGGATGGGTCAAGGTCGAGGTGCATAACCGAATGGATTGGCAGCACTCGGGGTTAAGGATACCCGGGGGTGACGCATCCTTATGGAATGCCCTCGATGTCTTGAAAGTTCCCGGTACTGATTCTACACTCGGCGATGTGTGGATAAGCGTCGTTGGCGGCAGCCATCCCACTGAACAGACCTTCTACTGGTGGGAGCCTATGCCTGGTTCTCGCTAAGCCGAGATTTCCTGATACTAACGACTATCATGTGAGGATGGGCTATGAAACGACAGATTATCAAGAGAGGTGTATCGGCTAGCGTGGTGCTTCTGGTCGTGACTCTTCTTCTGCTGCTTGGTTGCCAGGTGATAATAACGTTGTCTACCGCAGAGATTTCAAAATCGAAGAATCCACCCGCTACGCTCCAAGAGTCCGACCTTATAGGAACCTGGAAAGCGGATTATGGTAGTTACGGCGGTATCGACGAGGTGATCTTGAGGGCAGATGGAACATTCAAGCAAATCTACGAGAGCCCAAGAGAGGATTACGTCTTCGAATCCCCATGGAATAAGTGGTGGTTGGAACGCTTTGCGGATGGAAGAGTGCGACTGCATCTGAAGGGAGCACGTTACTATCACGACGGAATCCCTTTGGGTGAGATTCGTAAAAGTGAGCCGTGGACCTATTGTGATCCATTTGTCAAGGAGGATAAGGATTGGCCAAAGCGGGATGTGGATATGGCTGGAAAGCTCATCCTCAACGTCCGACTTCTCCCTTCCGGAGAGATTGTCCTGGCTCATATGTGGTCCGGCTGCGGAGACGATGCATTTACGGACTCGCAAGTGTTTCACCGGCTCAAAACGCCTTCGCCGGAGGAAACGACGGCCCCCTAACGTCTGTATGGCACCGCCTTAAGACGTTTAACGGTTTGCCGCTGCTGGTGAATCCTGGTCACACCAAGATCGAGACCCGGCGTGAAGGGCGTTGGAATGGGCTCGTTCTGGAGGATCATGCCTGTTGTTATTACCGCCGGTTTGTCCCCATAGATGGCAGGATCGAGCTGCTCTGCCAGTTGCGAGGAAGGACACATGGCACGGGGAGGATCTGCTGACGGAAATCCGGATGCTCACAAAAAGAGTGAGGGTCCTGCTGTTCTTCCTCATCAACGGCAACATGACCACCTGCGAAGTGTGCAGCGCTACCTACACTCTGAGCTACGACACAGGGAGCCGGCGGGTGGCGGTGCGCATGGCCGGCACGGTGTACTGGGTGCTGGTGGACGGCAACGGGAACAAGGTGGGAGAGAAGTGGTACTACCCGTGGGGCGAGGAGCGGCACACGAGCGGCAGCCTGTTCACGGACTGACGCTTTACGGGACATGGTACAATTGGGTTGTATGATTACCGCCCGCTACGACGACCCAGTCCTCGCCCGCTTCATCCAGCCGGACCCGATTGTGCCGGAGCCGGGGGAGCCGCAAAGCCTGAACCGGTACGCGTACGTTAACAACAATCCGCTGCGGTATACGGACCCGAGTGGGCACTTCCGCGAGGAAGAACTTTTACAGTATAAGGTCTTCTATGGTCCCACCCAAATGGCCGGTACACGGGATGATCCCTCACTCTTCTGGTGGTACTACCTGTTGCGGGCCGCTGAGTTTGAGGACAAAGTTACTTTCAGCTTCATCCAACCTATGGGTGTGCACCAGGTGACAGGCGAATTTCGTGAACAAGAAGGGCGTCTGTTCTTTGTAAGCAATCGAGCGGAATTTCTGGTGACATTTGGTGGCCTTAGGGTGGGAGA
>CAYOAZ010000069.1:0-99411 GCA_964402285.1 uncultured Anaerolineae bacterium
TTTCGCCCCACCGAAGGCCGCAGTTTTCAACTGCAGGCCGTCTCACGCCCCATGCCCGCGCCGCGGCCATCGTTCGTGGGTGGAAACCGCACGAAACGCCCGGCAACTGGAAGTTGCGGGCTTCGTTTGCAAAGCCCCCTGCGGGGGCTGCGATTAACCGCCGCAGGCGGTTTCGCAAGTGGAGGCCGCAGTTTCGACTGCCGGCCGCCCCGGGGCCACACTGCCCCCCGGCCGCGGCCATCGTCCGTGGGTGGAAGCCGCACAAAACGCCCGGCAACTGGAAGTCGCGGGCTTCGTTTGCCAAGCCCCCTGGCAGGGGCTGCACCGAACCGCCTCGGCGGTTTCGCCTCCGAAGGCCGCAGTTTTCAACGGCTGGCCGCTTCATCCCTCATCCCTTACCCCTCGGCACCGGCGCCAGAATGAGAGGAGGCGTGTTCCCCGGGCCCCAACCGCCCCCGGCGGTTTCGCAGGTGAAGGCCGCAGTTTCAACTGCCGGCCGTACCGGGCCCCATCGCCCTCAGGCCGTTCCTGCTGCCCAAGCAGCACAGTGAAATTTTTACCTTCCCGAGCCTGCGTCCTGCTTGGATTCCAAGCGATTTCGATACTTCTCTAACACCATGGCTAAAGCCCTTTCCAAATCCACCCCTGTTGAGTTTGCCACACAAATCAAGGCAAATAACACATCTCCTAATTCCTCTTCCCAACGCTCATTTGGTTGGAATCCACGCCTCCCATACTCGGTGGTTTGTAGAACCACTTTGGACAATTCTCCCACCTCGGAAACCAGATCAAGCATTCGGTAAGTAATCCCAATGTTCAATTCATATAGTTCCACAAATTCGGCAACTCGTTTCTGCATCTCCGCGTTCATCGTTTCTCCTGCCAACAAGGATACCCGTAGACGGCCATGCTTCCCGTGGGCGCAGTAAGCATGAGGATCCCAGCCTGACCTCCCAGACCTACGGCCGCGCGGGATGGCCGCATCTGCTATACCCGAGGGAAAGCAAGGCCATGACCTTCATTGCATACTCACCGATTCCCTAACACAGCACACACCCCTTAATAACTCACCTCCCGGCCCAGGACCTGGAGCGCGATGCTGATGGCCTGGCCCAGTTTTTGCACATTCCCCGCATCCACCTTGTCCGGAGTGTCCTCCGGCGTGAGCGCGTACATAGCCCACTGTCCACCCCGCAGGTGAACCGTGGGTGCCTCCTGGCCTTTGAACGCGGCTCCACCCCCCTTGTAGATCACCGAGATGTCCAGGGGCGTTTCTACCCGTTTCACCTTCACTCCCGCGCGCTTGCCCGAACGCTCCAGCAGGTTTGCCAGGTGCTGGCTGCCTCCAGTGGACGCGTACAGCATCCGGTCCGCGCCCAGCCCCCGCAGGCTGATAATGGCTTCCTTCTTGTACGATGTGGAGAACCCGAACTTCGCGCCCAGAAGTTGCTTCACATCTGGCTCCGGGTTTGGCCGCTTGCCGTAATCGAACCCATACGCGGCATATGCCACGAACAGAAACGTCTTCTTTGGCTCATACCCCGCCGCCTTCCACGAACGCACCAACTCCAGCATCGTAGCCACACCACTGGCATTATCCAAAGCGCCCGGGTACACTTGACCTAACTCATCCACTCCCACATTGTCGTAATTGGCCATTACCACGATTAGATTTTCGGCTAATTTCTCCGACGTACCCGGCCAATGCCCGATCACATGACGTACCGGCACTTTCTTGTGCACCTTCCCGACAATAGAACCCCGCAAGCGCAAACGCGTATTCCACGTCGCGATTTCATCCGGTCCCAGGGTACGGGCCTTCTTGCGGAAATAATCCACGGATCCCCCAATGCGAGCCAACAAACGGTCCGCGGCCTCCTTGGAGATGTAAAACATGGGCGCACCATCCATGGGCTTATATTCGGGCGCATAGGGACTGTTCGCGGAGTACACGTATCCCCGCTTCAACTTTTGCGGATCATCCGTCACCACCAGCGTCATAACCTGCAGGCGACGCCGCCACATGGTGGGGGATACTTCCTCCAGCAGCAGGAGCACTTTCCCCTCAGAATCAATCTGGTCCAGCGCGGGAGCGAACACCCCGATGCCCATCCGGCCTTCCACCTTGCTCAAAGGCCCAAAGCCCACAACGGTCAACGGCCCTTCCCCTTCCCCCGCGTTGAAGCGCAGCGTGGGCAGCACCGCGAAATCCTCTCGATAGCGCAGCGCCTCGACCACATGTCCGTCCTCATCCACCAGGGCCAATTGAGGCGGTTCCGTCAACTCGAAGAAATCCCGTTTCACCGTGAGGAAATACGTGAAGTTCTTGCCCGCGGGCTGGAGCCCCAGCGCCTCAAATTGAGCCGCCACGTACTCTGCGGCCGCGTCCGCGCCAGGCGTGCCAATCCGGCGTCCCTGCCACGCGTCCTGCGTCAGCGTCCGCACATGGGTTAGCACCTGACCGCCATCGAACGCGCGCGCGGTTGCCCGATAAATCGCAATGGGCCCCGTGTTCGCCTGGACCCATCCCACCGCCAGGTAGAGCACCACCACCCCGGCCAGCGTCCAGCGGCTCCACAGCCGAGCGAAGGAGAGGCGAATGTCCTGGATCAGGCGGCGCAGCCCTTCCCCAAAGAGGTTGAACCCCAAAATGGCCAGGCCGAAAGTCAGCGCGGGGTAAATGCCCACCCATGGGTACGTGCGCGCGTACTGGCGCACATTGCTCAACAGCGCGGCCCACTCCGGCACATCCGAGTAGTGGTACGGGTCCGAGCCCACAAAGATCTCCGCGAACGCGCCCCCGCCCAGGAAAATCCCCACAAATCCCAGTTCCCCCAGGAGCAGAAGGGTTCCGGCCATCTCCAGGGAGGTGATGACAATCAGCGTAGGGAGCACATTAGGTAGCACGTGGCGCCAAAGGATCTCCAGCGGGTGCAAGCCCAACACATGTGCGCTCTCGATGTACGGCTGCGCGCGGATCTGGCGGGTCTCCCCGCGCACCACCTGCATCACCTGCCCCCATCCCACCACAGTCAGCGCAATGACAAAGGGGCGCATGCCCTGGCGGATGCCAATAGCCAGGATGAGGATCATGGCCAGGAGCAGAGCGGGGAAGGAGGAGATCACAGCCGCCACATCCTGGATGATCTTGTCCAGACGGGACCCCACAGTCCAGCCCGCGAGGAGTCCCAATGCTGTGCCCACCAGCAAGCGCCCTAAGACCACCAGGAAAGCTAACGTCAACGTCTGCCGCGCGCCCGCGAGAAGCAGACTGAGGATATCCCGTCCCAGCATGTCCGTGCCCAGGGGAAACTCAGGGGATGGAGGGAAGGGAGGACTCTTCAGTTTGCCGTTGACCATGCGCAGTCCAATGGTGGTGTAAGGGTTATGGGGGGTGACGTAGGGACCCACAAAATAGACCACCAGCAGGGCCAGGACGACCAGGCCACCCAGCACAAACGCGGGGTTCCCCAGGGTACCCCGCATCCACTGGCGGCGGCGGAACGCACGCCGGGCCGCAACCGTTGCCTCCGCCTCCGGGGGAGGCGGAGGGGGTATCTTTTCCCGATCCGTTTCCCTCCGTGGACGCCACGCGAGGGTCCGGGCAATCCCTTCTCGCAGTCGGTCCCACAGATCCACCAGCGCGGCACGCCAATCCCAGGATGCGCCTCCCACCTGCGTCGCGGCCTCCCTCAGTCTGGGGTCCAGCGCGCGAGCGGTCAGGTCCAGAAGGCCATTGACCAGGAGGAAGAAGACGCCCAGCGCGAAGATAAGGGGCACGGCCAGGAGATCGTCCTTGCGCGCGATAGCCCGCAGCAGCGCGTGGCCGATCCCGCTCCATCCGAAGTAGATTTCCACCACAGGCAGGCTGCTAAGCGAGAACTGGAGGGAGACGAGCCACGCGGTAAGGATGGGCACCCACGCGTTGCGCAGGATATGACGCCAACGTACCTGGCGCAGGCTAAGCCCCTTGGCCAGTGCAGTGCGCACAAAGTCCTGTTCCTGGATGTCAGAGATCACCACCGTGGTCACTCGGGCCACCTGGGCCAGGGGTCGCACCGCGAGGACCAGCGCGGGGAGGATGATGTGCGCGTCCCAGCCGAAACCGCCCACAGGTAACAGGGGCCTTCCCGTCTTCTTAGTGTACGCCAACGCGGCCAATTGCAGGACCAGCGCCAGAAGGAAACTGGGCAAGGAAAGTCCCACGGTTGCCAGAACCACAGCAGCGAGGCGGGCTCCCTGGTGGCGGCGGTACGCGGCCCAGGACCCGAGCAGGAATCCCAGCACGCCCCCCAAGCCCAACGCCAGGGCCAGGAGTCCCACACTGCGGGGAAGAACCTGGGCAATGATATGGGTGACGGGTCCGCGACGGCTGGTGCCCACGGAGATGAACGCGGTGCCCAGATCTCCCTGGGCCACGTGGAGGAGATAACTGAACGTGGAATTGGCTGCGTAACGCAGGGCCGGGACCAGCGGAATGCCCCGGGCCATGCTCAGGCCAAAGAAAGTGACATAGATGAGGAAAACCAAGACGAACAGCGCGTATACCAGGCGGGCGAACACATAAGAGATCCACTGATTCACTGGGACACGCGAAGTGGCGTTCTCGTTCACGGTTCCACCTTGTATCGTAGGATGTCACAGCGCGCTGATTCACATCGAAGCCAGAGGGAATATTGTAGCCGAAGGTGTTCAAACCAGAAAAAGTCTGTGGCCCAGTCTCAAAGGGCTTTTCGTTCTCTCAGAAGACGCATGGGAAAGAAAAGGCGCGTTGTGTACTTCTGGCGCCCATTCCTGAAATACACAACGCGCCCCCCTCTAAATTCAAGGGGCATAAAACCTCTGGAACGTCCCCAGATCTCCCGCCATGCGGGAGACTACTGGGACGTACTGAGAACACGCGGGCAGAGAGAACGGTCCCGGATACGATGCAGGGGGCGGGCATGAGGCCACAGCGAGGATCAACACACTGCGAGGTGGCAAAACCTCTGTACGAGAGGTTGGACCGTCCACGTACTGGAGGCGATGGGCCCCCTTCTCATCCAGGCGAAACAGCACGTTTCCCCGTGGGGGGAGATCATATACTTCAGGAGTTAAGGTATAGGAAATAGTGCGGGTTATGCCCGTCCAATTCGCGAACACAAACGCCACTGAACCGTCCGTCACCGAACGCCAGGAAGACGCGTACACCGCGGGTTGCATGTACTCATAAGGAGCAAATGTAACGGGCACGCGAAGACCGTTGTTCAACACAGTGACTGGTGGCGGTACCTTGTCCACGTGTAACTCAAGGTCCCGCAAGCGTTGCCCGTACAGAAGGTACGGCCGAGCGTAATCGTATGTGCGAACCAGAGTCCTAAAGAAGCGAAACGCCGGATAGTTTGGCGTGTCCTCCACGGGGTCATGCAAGACGCCTGTAGGACCGCCGTTTACGGCCAGGAGATTGCCGAACACATAGCGTACTGCCCAACCGTAACTGATCGCATCCACATTCTCCTGCGCGTCCGGAAAATCTGGGGTAATGTTACTAAACGTAGACGCCATAATGTAATCGTGATACACCACTCCAAAGAGGGGCACAGCCCACCAGAGGAGTCGATTCTCAGGCCCCAGATATTCAATGTTCTCTATGTCAAGGAGGTCAATGTACGTTTCCCCCGGATGTTCACTCATCATCACAAATCCTGGATCCCGGGCCCAGGTCGCGGCACGGATCATCCGGGCTTCCTTACGCATCCCCTGAGCAAAGTAATTGCCCCCTCCTTGCGGATGTCCATGATTCGTGCTGTAATCCAACGCGAAGCCATCCCCACTCCACACATCCAGGTACACCCCATCAATGTGATACTTCTGTTGCATCTCCGCTATCCAATCCCGAACGTACGTTTGCCAAAAGGAAGTGGCCACATCCATAAGTGCGAGAGAGGTGCCGATAGTTTGGATGGCGCCATTTTCATCCCGCAACGCGTAATCTGCAGCGTGAGTTTCGGTGAAACTACGGATCGAAGTATCCCACCCTGAAGCAGCCACATACGGCCACATAAAATTCCCCAAAGTATGCGTGTGGGTAATGCCATCCGGATACGTCGGGCGTACCGGTTCGTACTCAGGCCAACCGCTAGCAAAGGGCTCCTGACGCCAATGATACCAGAGTCCGGCCACGTGTTTACTCCCCAGGAACTGAGCCCAACGTTCCATATCATCCGCAGTGGCAATAAAAGGGCACCGAACACCCTCAAAAGGTGTCCATATGCCCATGATGTCGGTTCGTTTCAGTTTAGAGGAGAACTTATCGCTAAACGCAATAGGCCCACGTGAGGCCCAAACCTGCTTCAATGCCCATTCCCGGTACACCTGGGCCACATCATACCAATCACCGGATATCGCGCCCGTAACCACAGGGTAGGGAGAACGGTAATCGTTCCCCGGCGTGATATTCCAAGCGGGGTAGTGGCGCACTTCAAAGTGGAGATTCTCACCATCCGACCGGAAATCGAACCGCTTACTGAACCCCTGACCATCGTGTGTCGCCAGGTAGAGAGCGTAGCCCTCTTGTTCATCGTAATACGTGAACAGTTGCAAGGGAGCGAAAAAGTGGGGAGAAGGGAATAAAGGTGGTTCTTCGGGTGACAATTGCAGACTACTGTGAATGGGGTCGAAGATGAGACGACCGCCAGAATAGGGAATAACAGCCCGATTGGTTTGGGGATCCCCCACCGGTGCCAGTGTCAGACGGGGAAAATCCGCATCGTACAGAGCAAGTCCAGGAAAACGATTATCCACTGCAATGTACCAGTACGCGTAAGGCGAATCCGGTCCCAGGGCGACCGTCACAGTTACAGTCGCATCCCCCTCCCCGGACCACTCAATGGGCGTGAGGAACTCCCACACCGCGGTCAGCGTACGAGTGACACCTCCCACATCAGAGTGAATGTGGAACACATAATGTGCGCTCTTGGGAGACAGGGTGAAAATCTCCCCTTCTGGAGTGCGCAATCGAAGTGACCATAAATCGTCGAGAAGCACAGGGAAACGAAAGGCCCCCCGTGAAGAGGACAACGCGCTGGGATCCACGACCTCAATGGCAGAAAGGGACAGCCCAGGTCCCGGTCCCGTACTTCCTCCTTCGGCATGAAATACCAGGCGAACACGAGAATTCTCCAGGGATAGATCCTGCTGTGCAAGCGCAAGCAGAGGATCCATGAACGTAAAAAACAACAGGAGAAACAATCCCGCGCTTCCCAACGCAAGCAGGGAACGAACGAAGCGCGTATTCCACATGGCGAGCCTCCTATAGTGGGTGCACGAAACACACGTCAGAACACACTTGTGGACAGCGAGGCTCGAAGGGTGTCGAGGGATTTCCCAATTGCAGGATGAGCCATGTAATAGTATACCCCCATTACCGGGAAAATACAACTACCTCCAACACGGAAGAGCCTCATCGGTTGAGATAAACCCGTCCAAGCAGAAAAGCGCACCGGGGTTCAAGCAGCCCATGAGTGTGATACCCATCTTGGAGAAAAGGGGCAATGCCTATCCCTCCGCGTTACCCACGCGGCCCTATCACGACAAATAGCCGCAAAAATGGTATAATACCTCTACCATTCATTGCCCAACACCGCGTACGAGCACACACAATGACTATAACACCCTTCTTTCCGGAAACATACGACGAAGCCATAGAGCGAACTCAAACATGGCTCGAACCTGTGCGAAAAATGTGGCCTCGAGCCCAATGGCAGAGTGTTCCCCTCTACCCCGAAGAGGGTTTAGCCTTCACGTGGCTTGAGGGGATCTCACCTCACGCCTCGAGGGCCCTGCTTCTAACCGGGGGATTACACGGCATTGAAGGATATGCAGGCATTGCCCTATTGGACCTGTTTATCAACGAGTACCTGTCCCTTATTGATGCGGCAACCGTCAACCTGTACATAGTGCCGGTAATCAACCCCTGGGGCATGAAACACGGACGGCGGGTAAACCCCAATAACGTGGACCTGAACCGAAACTTCCTGAGCGACACCGACTTCATGCGGGACATCAATCCAGAATATGCCCAGATGGCCTCATTCCTGCATCCGGAGCGACCACTTGCGTGGTACGACCGCTACCTATTTTACCCCCGACTCCTTCGATGCATACGCGAGTGCGGGCTCGAAACCTTACGTAACGTATACCCCCGAGGTCAGAACCGTTTCCCACGCGGCCTTCACTACACCGGCCAACAACGTCAGCCTGAAACCCAGCACCTTGTGGAAGTGTTGGAACACATCGTCTCCCAACACGAATCCCTCATACACCTTGACATACACACCGGCTTTGGTCCCAAGGGCATTCTGAACCTTGTATTTCCGGCATCAGAGCCTCACACCGTAGAGGAATTGCAGGACATATTGTCCTATCCGCGCGTCGTCAAAACCGCCACCGCCAACTTCTACCCGGTTGTGGGAGACTTAAGCGACCACCTTCTGCACGTCATCGCCGCGCGGACATCCACGCGCACACTTACATTTGCCCTGGAATACGGAACCATTGGAAATCAGCCGGCCAGTCTGCGTGCCATGATGTTCGAGAACCGGCTTTACTGGTACGGAACAACAAGTCCCCGCACGGCTCGTTGGGTTCTAAGCGAATTTCGAAAACTCTACTACCCCAAAACGCCCACCTGGCGCCAAAAAGCGGTTGCCCAATCGCGAGAAGTCTTCCAGCGTGTTGTAACCCGCCTTCTGGCCTAACCCAACCGCTCCCCAAATTTCGACATCCCTTTTGAGGGGGAACGCCTTGTCCAGCGACTGGATTGGGGAATACTTCCCACCTGGGGGTAACTACCCCATCACCTCCACCTGGGGACCTGGCGTGGGAGAGGGCGACTCCCGATGGGGATGCAAGCGAATCTCCCCTTGCTGGTGAGGGTGTTTTCCTGTAACCCCGGCGTAAAACTCGCGGATGAACTCAAAATCCGCTTCAATATCCCCTGATGGCAAAAAACTGGGACCAAAGCCGCACACCTTCTTCCCATAATCCAGAAAAGCCAACACCACAGGAACATTCGCCTTTAAGGCGATGTAATAAAAGCCGGTACGCCACCGGGGCGATCGTTTCCGAGTACCTTCGGGGGAAATGCCAATGATGAGTGATTCGTGCTGCTCAAACAGTTCCACAACCTGATCCACCAGATTATTCCGCTTACTTCGGTCCACAGGGATAGCGTTCAAAGAACGCATCAACACCCCAACTGGCCCCCGAAACAGAGAAGATTTCCCCAGAAGGCGAATAGGCACGCCCTCCGCAATCATAAACAACAACGTGACAAGGAAATCCCAATTAGACGTGTGGGGATACCCAATAACCACGTACTTTGGCGTTCCCGGATCCTGCATTTCCAAACGCCATCCACTCCGTTCTAAGAGAGAGCGCGCCAGCGCGCGGATCCAAGGCTGTCCTTGCAGTCGCTCTATTAACGACATCCGTCCCATCCTTTCTTCTGACAAAGATGTCCTATTGTACTTGCAATCCCTTGTCCGCCCAATTTTCCCTTCGCCTTCACATGGTCCAGAGGGGAAAACCCTTCCCCATCAACGTTCGTACATTTTGCCGAAACCCGTGTGTTGCATATAATATCTCTTGCCAATGCCCGGTGAAATACCGCGGAGGGGTCGCATAGTCCGGCCGAGTGCGGGCGACTCGAAATCGCCTGGGGTCTTGTGCCCCCGTGGGTTCAAATCCCACCCCCTCCGCCTGCCAGACATACATTCGAGGAGGGGTCGCATAGTCCGGCCTAGTGCGCGCGCCTGGAGAGCGCGTGGGGCGTTCCGCCCCCGTGGGTTCAAATCCCACCCCCTCCGCCTGGAGAAGGGGCACACTACACCGTGCCCCTTCTTTGTTTCATTACCCAGGACCACATCATGCGTTCGTTACACAGCATTACACTGACCATCACCTTAATCCTGAACCTCTTCATAGCAGCATGCGCCAACACGCCTGCACCCTCATCCGTGCACACCCAGCGGTTGGCGCGATACGTCGCGCGCGTCGTCGTCCAGTGCCCGGGAACAGGGGAAACCCACATGGGCAGTGGAGTGGTCATCGCGCCGGACGGCATCATCCTCACCGCGTACCACGTGATCCGCGCGGTGGAAGAGGATTCCACCTGCACCATTGCCGTGGGTACTGCAACCCGAATTAACCAGCCGGTGCCCCTCACGTACACGGCCACCCTCGTTGATCGGGATCCAGTGATGGACGTTGCTGTCATCCGTATCACCGCGGACAGGGCTGGCCGACCACTTTCGCAGCCTCTTCCCTATGCTCCCATCGCCACTACCACCCCATCGGCTGGAGAGGTGATTCACATTTTAGGCTTCCCCAAAATTACCGAGGACATTCTGGCATACGATAGCGACACCATTATCAGCGAGGGGGACTGTGCCTCCGCGGACACATGCTGGCTCCTCACCGAGGCATTCGCCAGTTGGGGGAGCAGCGGCGGGCCAGTATTCGACCAACAAGGACGGCTCATCGGGATCACCCTCGGCCAGCGCACCATGGCCCTGCAGGGAACTCAACACCGCTTAACCACTGTACGGCCGTTGCACGCGGTTATCCCCCTCATCCAATCGGCCAGAGTCACCCCTATCCCCTTACAAGCCATGCACACCCCCACCCCAGAACCCTTACGTATGGACCAATGGCGGGTTGAAATTATTGGTCCCCGGGGGGTGAACTGGCGCAAGGAACCCAACCTGGAATCCGGCGCGGAAAACATCATCGCCGTACTGCCCAAGGGCACCATCCTACACGTCATTCCGCCGGGAAAGTGGGAAGGGTGGTGGGCCACCGCAGATTCCCATGGTCAAATGGGGTGGATAAAAGAGCGGACGGACAACATCTCCCTGGCACGTCCCTTCTTCTCCACCGTCACCTCACGCATTACCGTGAACACCCCGGCCGTCATCACCTGCCTAACCCAGGCCCCATGTGCACACCTCCGCTACACACCGGGCTATCAAAGTGGAACCCAGGAAGACATTATAGGATCCCTTGAGGGAGGAACACGAGTGCACATCCTGGAAGGACCTTACCAAGTTGAAGGACTTGTCTGGTGGCACATCCAGGGGAACAACATGGACGGCTGGCTACCTGAAGTCACCACAGAGGGCTATCGTCTACTGGCCCCACTGCCCGCGCTCAACATCTCCCCCTGAACGACTTAGGGCAAAACCGACGTCCCCTTCCTCCTGGACGCCCTTCACTGTAAACACAAAAGGCCGGTAGGCGTATCTCCCACCGGCCTGCGATAGCGATTTAGTCCACCGTGTGATTTAAGCCACCAAATCCACCTCTTCTACTGCCCACTCCGGGAAAATGCCCCATTCCTGTTGAGCAGCTTTCAGCGCAGCCAGGATCAAATCCGGCGTGCGCCAGGGAATGTACTCGTGCAGATCCTCCGCGCTCATGGGACGGTAATCGTTCATAATAAAAGCGCGGAAAATCGCCGTCATCAAGGGCAACCCCCGATGAATCCAATCCGGGCGAGGAATGCACAGCGTGCGCATACACTGCAGAATAGCGTCCGTCTTCTTGACCTCTGCGGTCTCCGGGTCAATCCAATCCACCTCGCGAGTCCCCACATGGGACGGAATTTGCTCCCGACACTCGGGACAGAGTTGGTCCCACAGGAAGAGTCGAAAATCCCGACCCGTTCGTTCCCACCATGTCGTATCCACCACGAACTTTGTTTCCGTTGTCAGACGTTGCCACTGCATGGATCCCTATCCTCCTACAATCTCTCTGCCCAATATCCGTCACCCACATCCTGATAACGCCCACTGCCGGCCAATGCCGCAAAAATGGGACCGGGCGGACAACGGCGGATGACATTCACGGCACTGTACAAAGTCTTCGCGTGAACCGTCCCCTGGGGATGTAACTTAGCCAATTCCGGGAAAATACTCGCCACCGTCTCCTGGATGGGCGGCAGAGGTTCCTCAAAAGATTGGACCAGCGCATCGAGAGATTCCACATCGCTCGCGGCCAGGAGCAAGTGCTCATCCGTTTCGCAGGCCACCTCCACCTTACGCATCTCAAAGGACAAGCGCCCCTCTTCCACAACGGCCACACGCACCCATTCTCGCTTCATGCGCCGCGGACGGTAATCGATAATATAAGTATTTGGCTCATCGGTCTTGCGCTCGATGATAATATACGCGCCCACAGGAATCTTGTGCTTACGGTACCACTCCTCTAAACCGGCCACCAATCGCAAACTTGGCGCCACCCAGCCAGTGAACCGGTCGCCCCACCGTCCATCCACCAGCGTGATCATGCCCAGATCCGCGTCGAACTCAGGCATCAACACGCGTACCCGAGAGGTCAGCGGCATAGTCCCATAACGCCAGTGGGGATAAATGAGCACATAAGTAGCACTGGGCAGCACCCCCACCGCCAGGGAATCCTCCTCTCCGCTTTCCGACCACTCATCGTCCAACTCCCACTCCATCTGCAACAAACCCAGTGTCAACACGTCCCGACGGTAGGGTATAGCATCGTACACCAGCAAAGGCGGCACCTCGGCCAAAGCCGGTGGGAGAAGGCGGCGCAAGAACCACTTCTGCTCGCCGTTGATATCCACCGTCACATAGCGGTCATCCCCCCGCATCGCGTGTTCCAAAGAAAGGCGCTGAATTTCCACGGGAATCTCCGCGGGCAAATCCAACTCCGGCAAAATCTCATCCAGCGAGAGGGGTTCACCTCGCAGGTCAATCAGCGCGTCCGCAATGTTCAAATGACCGATGTGGATTTCGGCCAGGGAATCGCGCAGGAACCACCCTTGCTCCAACCGAACAAAATCATCGTACGAGGACAGCCCCTGTTCCAGAACAGGCAAAATGTACTTACCGTATCGTTCCAGGATCTCATCCACAGACAGACCCTGTCCCAACGTCAAATCACTATCCCCGTTCTCATTCAAGCGATGGGGAGCCTTCAAGCGGGCGGCAAACTCCCGCGGGCGTTCTTCCCCTTCAATTTGGACCTGAATCACATCGAACGACGGATAGGAAGGATTGTGGCCTTCCCGTTTCCCTGTCACCGTTCCCACCGCGTAGTTCAGCGCGGGGAACACAATCACATCCCCAACATCGTAATCATCCTTAGGGCGATACACCTTGCCCCTGGACAGGATCTCCTTTAACCGCTGCTCCTCCTCCTGAACGCGGCCCTCCACCAGCACACGGGCCAACTCCTCGGTGGGGACAGGCTTCTTCACATCAAGTAAAGCATTATAGATGCGGTCAATATCCTCTTCAGTCAGGGTAAAATTACGCCAGTACTGCTCAGTCTGTGTCTGCCGCTCCATACGTTTACTCCACTTCTCCTGGACTGGTGACAAATTTACTCACGGACAACCTGTGATGGGTACACTGAAAGTTACAAGAACAAACCAGGCGATCAACCGAGATATTATACGAGGGTTTACACATACGAGCAAAAAGAAGGAGAACCTTGGCCTTTTAACATCATCGGACAAATGACCGCGTCCCCTTGTAGAGGGCGCTCCAGCCTGCCCTTGCCGTCATCGGTGACAAAAATGCCACGAATTGCCCTCCACATGCTATAATACCTCCACATACGTTCGCAAGGGCACGGAAACACCTACATGGACACCCCAACATTAGAACCTAGTTTACCCGCCAACATCGAGGCAGAAGAGGCTGTACTGGGGTCCATCCTCATCGACCCCAACGCCATCCTGCGCGTGGTCCCGCGCCTGCGTCCTGAAGACTTCTACGTAAAGCGTCACACCTGGATATTTGACGCCATCCTCAAAATTCACGAACGCGGCGAGGCCATAGACGTCCTCACCCTTGCCGACCAACTGAAACGAGAAGGACGCCTGGAAGAAGTAGGGGGAATCAGCGCGCTTGTAGCCCTGGCCAACCGGGTACCCACCTCCATCCACGTGGAACACTACGCCGGGTTAGTGGAAAGGGCCGCGGTCCTGCGCAACCTCATCCAGGCTGCTTCTGAAATCGCTCGGATGGCCCACCGGGGCGAAGGGGAAATTGAGGACATTCTCGACCAGGCCGAGCAACTCATCTTCGCCATTAGCGCCATGCGCGAACACCGGGACCTGCGCCATCTGAGCAAAGCCATGGAAAGCCTCATGGATCACCTGGAGCAAATCCAGGCTAGCCAGGGAGAAGTCCTGGGAGTGCCCACGGGCATCCGAGAACTGGACGCCATCCTGGGGGGCTTTCAACGCTCGGATCTAATCATTCTGGCCGCGCGACCGGGCATGGGCAAGACCTCCATCGCGCTGAACATGGCCCTTCACGCGGCTTTGGACCTGCACAAGCATGTAGCCTTCTTCAGCCTGGAAATGTCCGCAGAACAGTTAGCCCAACGCCTTCTTTCCCTGAAGACAAACATCAACTCCCAAAAACTACGGCTGGGACGCATCACCGAAAGCGAGTGGCAACTCCTGGTGGAAACCGCATCCATCCTGGCAGAAACGCACTTCTACGTGGATGATACCCCCTCCGCGTCCGTCATGGAAGTACGCTCCAAGGCTCGACGTCTGCACGCGGAGATCGGGTTAGACATGGTGGTCATCGACTACCTCCAATTAATGCAAAGCGACCGCCGGGTGGAAAATCGCGTTCAGGAAATATCCTACATCTCACGGGCGCTGAAAGCACTGGCCCGTGAACTCAACGTACCTGTCCTGGCCTTATCCCAGTTATCCCGAAACGTCGAACACCGCCAGAAAAAACGTCCCATGCTCTCCGACCTGAGAGAAAGCGGATCCCTGGAACAGGACGCGGATGTCGTCATCTTCCTCTACCCCAGCGAAGAAGACCTGGGAGAGGAGGAAATAGTCCAGCCGCCTGTCCAGGATACCCAACGACAACTGGTGACTGTGGATGTGGCCAAACACCGACACGGCCCCATTGGCGCCTTTTCCGTCTTATTTGACAAAGCACACACTCGGTTCAAAGATCTGCCCAAGCGGAAACAGAAGATACCGATGGAGTATTGAGCGTGCGGCCCTTTAAAGGATTTGACCACCCGGAACAGATCGTCCCAGTACCGGCAGAATTCTTCAGCGACCTGCTTCCGTTCATTACCGACCGGGCGGAATTGATGGTCACCCTGTACGCCCTGTGGATACACCACCAGGGAGGGGATAAACACCCCTTCTTTCGCAAAGAAGACATCATGCGCGACGAGAACTTCTTCGCAGCCTTGGGGGACGCGGAACGGACCCCGGAAGAGGCCCTTCACGACGGCCTGGTACAATCTGTGGCACGGGGTACCCTATTGCACGTGCGGGCCCAGGCCACAGAAGGAGGTCGAGAGGAAGACTGGTACTGCCTGAACACTCCCGACAACCGGGAACGAGTGGATATGCTCGCGGACGGCTACAAAACCCACGTTGGAGCATGGGCCTGGAGCGCGGGCGAACCCGAGTACCGAATTCGCAAAGTTCGGCCCAACATCTTCACCTTGTACGAACAGAACATCGGCCTACTCCAGCCAATCATCGTGGACGAACTGCGAGAGGCAGAACGTACCTATCCGCCCGACTGGATCGAGGAAGCATTCCACATAGCAGCGCAACACAACGTTCGTAATTGGAAATACGTGCGGGCCATTCTGGAACGGTGGGCTCGCGAGGGGCGAGGACATGGAAAAAATCGGTGACGTTATCAAACGAATCCAAGACAACATCGAACGGTCAGAGCAAAACACGACAGCGGCTGAAGAACCGAACACCTCTGCATCCGCAGACGTGTGTCCCATCTGCGGGGGCGTGGGGTATTACCTGCTGGACGTTCCCGTAGGCCATCCCGACTTTGGCCGCCCCATCCCCTGCGTGTGCCAGCGAGAAGAATGGCAACGACGGCGCCTTCGCCGTTTGCAGAACATCAGCCAATTGGACGCGCTACAGGACAAGACCTTCGAAACCTTCTCCCTGCGGGAAGGGGAAATCGCTCCCCACGAATCCGCCAGCCTGGAAGCGGCCCGGGAAGCAGCACGAGCATTTGCCCACCAGCCAGAGGGATGGCTTTTACTCATCGGCGGGTTGGGCTGCGGAAAAACCCACCTGGCCGCGGCCATCGCCAATGAACGTCTGCGCCGCGGGGAACCTGTGCTCTTCGTTGTGGTCCCCGACCTGTTGGACCACCTCCGTGCCACCTTTCACCCTAAAACATCGGTGACCTATGACGAACGGTTCGAAGAAATCCGCACCGCGGCCGTGCTCATTTTAGACGACCTGGGAGCCGAAAGTTCTACATCCTGGGCACAGGAGAAACTCTACCAGTTAATCAACTTCCGGTACAACAAACGCCTGCCCACCGTGTTCACCACCAACCTCCGGTTGGAGCAAATTGAACCCCGCATCCGCTCTCGGCTTCTGGATCACACCCTGACGCATATCGTACACATCCACGCGCCAGACTACCGGGTCAAAGAACGGGTCCGCGAAGGCCAGGAACTCAACATGCTCCCCTACCTCAAGGAAATGACCTTTGCCACCTGGGACGACAGGCAGGGAGAACTCACACGGCGCCAGGCATATCACCTGGAAGGCATCGTAAACATCGCGAAGGCCTACGCGGAAGAACCCAGCAACTGGCTCCTCATCACGGGCCCATCCGGCACAGGCAAAACCCACCTGGCCGCGGCCATCGCTAACGAACGGGCCCGACGCGGCGAAGATGTGCTCTTTGTAGTCGTTCCGGATCTGCTGGACTACCTGCGCGCAGCCTTCAGCCCCGAGAGCACCATCTCCTACGACCGACGTTTTGACGAAGTCAAAACCGTCTCCCTGCTAGTGCTGGACGACCTGGGCACAGAAAGCGCCACCCCGTGGGCGCGGGAAAAACTCTACCAACTTCTCAACTTCCGTTACAACGCCCACCTGCCCACCATAATCACCATGGCCACTCCCATTGAAGACCTGGACGAACGCATCCAAACGCGCATCCTGGACCATCGGCGCTGTACACACCTGACCTTAGACATCCCCGCGTACCAGGCCGATCCCGACCGCAAGCGCACACGGAGGCGAAAGCGAACGTGAGCACCCCCACATGGTCCAACCACCACAACGGCCGCTGGCCCACATACCTCCGCCTCATCGCGCTGGCCCTTGGGGTCCTCCTGTGGGGAATGCCTGCACACACGCACGCGCGCCCCGCTCACACAGCCGTGGTCACACGGTTTGAAGGGCGGGTAGAGGGCGACCACATCCTCCTGACCTGGGAAACAGAAAGTGAACCGGATAACGTAGGCTTCGACATCATGCGCAGCGAAGACGGGGGCACCACCTACGTCCAAATCCACTTCGAGCCGGCTCAGGGAGATCTCCAACGGGGAGCAACCTACACCTTCGCGGACAGGGAAGTAGAACCCAATCGCACGTACACCTACCTCCTCATAGACATCGATGTCCTGGGGCATCGCCACCCCCATGGGCCCATCACCGTTCACATGCCCCCTCCTACTCCCACCCCCACCCCAACCCCCACCTGGACTCCCATACCCGCGCCAACGAACACCCCCACCCCGACCCCCACTCGTCCCCTACTCCCCACAGTAACCCCTACACCTATTCGCACCCCCACCTGGACACCCACCCCCACACGCACTCCCACGCCCACATGTACGCCTACACGAACCCCAACACCCACATGGACTCCCACAGCCACGCCCACGTGGACATACACCCCCACATTTACCCCAATCCCCATCCTGCACGTCGCGACTCCCACGCCTACGCCAACACCCATTCCCCCATTTGTGCCCACACCCACATGGACACCCTGGCCCACGCCTGCCACCACCCCCACCTGGACCCCAAGCGCCTCCTCGGGAGGAACATCGCCACTCCCCACCCCCACATCAGTGTCCACGGTGCCCCGATCCCCGGCGACCGCAACACCCCACGTGGCATCACCCCTTCCCTCGCCCACACCCGCGGCGTATACCGCAAAAAGCACTCCCACCACTCAATCCGTCTCCCCGCTTCCCTCACCGCAGCGGGAAACCGCCACAGGAGAAGGGGAAAGCCCATCCTCAAAAACCTCTACCGCGGAAAACCGAAGCGGCCTCTGGCTACTCCTTATCGCTCTGGGAGCAGGTGGCATAAGTGTGTTGATTATCGGGGGCTTAATCCTCACTCTATTTCTGACAAAGCGGCGAAAGTAAAAATTACCCCTTACCAGCCCAGAATTCCAGAGCGCGTATTAACGTAGACCCTGTCATTTTCCCTTTGGGATAAACACTCGACTCCTGGTATAATACACAGGGAGTACACCTGTTGAACCAACCTCATGGTCTGTGGATAGTAAACGCGCGAGGGGTGGCACATGAAGGACACACAAGAAATGGCAGCCGCTTTGAGTAAGCGCCTGCGAGAACTGCGGGAGCAAAGAGGATGGAGCATTAGCACGTTAGCGTCGCTGTCCGGTGTCAGTGTCTCCCAACTTTATCGATTGGAGAAAGGAGAACGCCCTCGAGTTGCAGCCGTTACCCTGGCCCGCATCGCACAGGCGCTGGAAACATCTGTGGACTACCTTCTGGGATTAACAGATAATTCCAAGCCGCAAACATAACAAAACGCCGCAGAGGGAACCCTCTGCGGCGTTTTTCCCACCTCTCGTCGAACTAACCCAACAACTGCTTCGCCCGGTTCACCACGTTCTCCACAGTGAAACCAAACTTCTCCATCAGGACCTTGTAAGGTGCTGACGCGCCAAAGGTTTCAATACCCATCACATCGCCTTGGGTTCCCACGTACTTCTCCCATCCCAGGGGAACCGCAGCCTCAATCGCCAACCGCTTGGTTACCTTCGGTGGTAAGACCGAAGTCTTATACGCGTCCGGCTGACGCTCAAAGATCTCCCACGAAGGCATGGCCACCACACGGGTGGGAATACCCTCCTTCTGCAAGATCTCCCACGCCTCCACGGCCAAGTGCACTTCCGAGCCGGTGGCCAGGAGGATGAGTTCAGGCGTGCCACCGTGGGCTTCGGCCAGAACATACGCGCCCCGGTGCAGGCCTGACGCGGGGGCCAACCGCGACCGGTCCAGGACAGGTATTCCCTGGCGCGTGAGGAGCAAAGCAATCGGCCCTTCCTCCCGGTGCGTGAGGGCATACCGCCACGCTTCCGCGACCTCATTCGCATCTGACGGACGAATCACCGTCAGGTTGGGAATCGCCCTTAACGCGGGGAGGTGCTCAACCGGCTGATGCGTGGGTCCATCCTCACCTATCCACAAACTGTCGTGGGTGAAAATGAACAGAGTCGGGATCTTCATCAGGGCGGCCAAGCGCAGGGCCGGCCGCAAGTAGTCGGAGAAGACCAGAAAAGTGCCACCGTACACAAACAACCCGCGGTGAAGTGTCATCCCGTTAAGTGCTGCCGCCATCGCGTGCTCCCGCACACCAAAGTGGATGTTCCGCGCGGCCGGCTGTTCTCGGCTCAAATCTCCGCCGCCTTTAATGTACGTGTTGTTGGAGGGGGTCAAGTCCGCTGAACCGCCAACCAGGTTGGGTACTCGAGCCGCAATGGCGTTCAACACCGCGCCCGAGGCTTTTCGGGTCGCAATGTTCGCGCCGGTTTCAAAGGTGGGAATCTCTGCATCCCAGCCGGCCGGGAGTTCCCCAGCCATAAATCGCTGGAACTCCGCAGCCAGGTCAGGATATTCCGCCCGATAGCGTTCAAACATATCCTGCCATGCTTGCTCCCACTGAGCCCCGCGTTCCACTGCCTGACGCATGTGCGTGTATACCTCATCCGGCACGTAGAACGTCTTGTCCGGAGGCAAGCCCAGACGCTCCTTGGTCAGTCGTACCTCTTCCTCCCCCAACGGAGCGCCATGGGACGCGGCCGTATCCTGCTTGTGAGGACTCCCGTAGGCAATATGGGTCCGGGCCATAATTAACGAAGGGCGACGAGTTTCCTGGCGGGCATTCTCAATGGCCTGCGCCAACGCGCTCCGGTCGTGCCCGTCCACTCGCTGCACATGCCAGCCGTAGGCCGCGAAACGTTGCGCCACATCATCACTGTACGCGAGGTCTGTGGGACCATCAATGCTGATGTGGTTATCATCGTACAGGTAAATAAGACGCCCCAGGCCCAGGTGTCCAGCCAGGGACGCGGCTTCGTGGGAAATGCCCTCCATCAAATCGCCATCACTCACAATGGCATAGATGTAATGGTCAACAATGGGGAAGCCGGGTCGGTTAAAGTAGTGGCTCAACCACCGCTCCGCAATAGCCATCCCCACGCCCGTGGCAAACCCCTGCCCCAGGGGACCAGTGGTCATCTCCACCCCCATATCGGGGTCGTACTCCGGATGGCCTGGCGTCTTGCTCCCCCATTGGCGAAACTGCTGCAAATCCTCCATGCTCACATCATATCCGGTCAAGTGCAGTAACGCGTACAGCAACATGGACCCGTGACCGGCTGAGAGAATGAAACGGTCCCGGTCCACCCAACGAGGGTTACGGGGATTGTGCTTCAAGAAACGGGTCCACAACACATATGCCATATCCGCCGCGCCCATGGGCATCCCCGGATGTCCGGAGTTCGCCTTTTGCACGGCGTCCATCACCAAACCGCGAATCACGTTAACCGTCAGTTGTTCAATATCCATCATAACCCTCCCTTGAACTAGGGCTTTCCATGAGGTATATCCACCTGCATAGTGTCAAACGCGAAAGCAACATCCCACCCTTCAGTGTCGTGTAAGTAACGGGCAATGCGTTGCAAATCCTCCACACTGTTGCCCGCGGGCTCCTCAATATGCGTGAAAATCAAACGCCGAGGTCTTAGTTTACGCGCCATTTCCAGGGTCTGGCAAAATGTGGCTTCGAATTGCAACACCGGATTGTCCTGGTGGATGCGTCGTTCCCGGGTGAAAAAGTTGTACTCGAACACACCGGTGGGCAAAATCGCCAGATCACAGCCAGCCAAATCGGGCGGGGGATCCCAGCCGACCAGTTCATCCATCGCGATAAGCACCCGGGTATCCCCCTCCTCAATGAGGAACGCGTACACATATCCCACTTCCACGGGAATAGCGGTCACCCGCACACCGTTAATATCCACGGGCTCGCCATCCCGCATAACGCGGCGTTCCACCAAGCCCTGTGCTTCCATGTACTGAAAGTGCTCCTCCAACCCCAACCACGTTTGAAAATCCCGAGCCACCTGTTCTGGGAGGTAAATCGGGGTTTTGCGAGGACGTTTGGGCCAGCCTCGCCAATCCATGTTCATGGTCTCCCACACGCGACGGCCCATGGTGTGATCCGGGTGCCAGTGAGAGTACAGCCCCGCGGCAATGTGGTCAATGCCAGCCCGGTTGAGTTGAACGCGAATCTCTTCCGGGGTATCAATGAGAATGTCCGGCCCGTGGATGAAAATAGAAGGTCCCATGCGCGCGTGCGGAGGACCGTATTTGCGCGCACGTTCGCACAATTCGCAATGACACCCAGGCCGAGGTGTGGGAATAGCGCCCGCGGTGCCTAGAAATTCAATGCGCATGTTCACGCTCCTCGGGTTTTAGATGCGACAACGCGCACGAAATTGTGCAGAATGCGCAAACCAATACGATGACTCTTCTCCGGGTGAAACTGTACACCCCACACGTTGTCCCTGTGTACAACCGAAGGATACCGGATGCCGTACTCTGTCCACGCCACCACATCATCAGCGTCCTGGGCATCACAGTAATAAGAATGGACGAAATAAGCGTACGCGGCGTTGGGTATGCCCTGGAGCAAAGGGTCGGATCCATCGTGATGGAGTTGATTCCACCCAATTTGGGGTACTCGCAAGTCCACCTCAAAGCGACGAACCGTTCCCCGGAACACCCCCAGACCAGGCCACCGTCCCATCTCCTCACTCTCTTCAAAAAGCATTTGCATGCCCACACAGATACCCAAGAGAGGAGTTCCCTGGTCGATAACGCGCATCACCACATCCTGCAAGCGAAAGCGTTGCAGGTTAGTGATGCACGCGCCAAACGCGCCCACCCCGGGCAGGAGCACGCCATCCGCGCGCAGAATAGTATCCCGGTCCGCGGTGACCACCACCTGCTGACCCGTGCCTTCGGCCGCGCGCGTCAACGCCTTCTCCACACTGCGAATGTTGCCCACCTGGTAGTTCACAATAGCAATCATAGGCCCTCTCACCCCAAAACATCATCAGCACAAGCACCCAGCCTCGACCACTGGAACTCACGCCTTGCCGCGCCGTGCCTGTGCCAAGCGAATACGCTGTCGTTCCTCTGCTGCTTCCCAGCGTCGTTTCTCCTCCTCCGTCTCAACAATCAGAGGCGGCACCGGACGGGGGCGCCCCTGCTCGTCCAAAGCCACGTAGACCGCGTACGCGGAATTAGTGTGTGTTCGCTCGCCGGTCATCGGATCCTCGGCTTCAACCCGAATGCCCACCTCCATTGAAGTGCGTCCCACCCAGTTTACCATGGCCTTGACAATCACCAGGTTACCCACGTAAATGGGCTCGAGGAACGTCATAGAATCCAGGCGCACAGTCACCACGGGACTCCCCGCGTGGCGCATCGCGGCCAACCCGCCTGCCTCATCCACCATCTTCAATATCTCACCCCCGTGTACGATACCCAATGGGTTCGCGTCCGACGGGTTCATAAGCCGGGACAATATAGTGCTGGATTCTCCAGGGCGTTTCCCTTGCTGTTGTGTGCTCATACCTCTTCCCTCCGATTAGCGACATACCCCTTCCCACATCGTTCCCCTATCTTCGCCCACCCAAGTGCGCACGGGCAAATTTTCAACGTGATCAGTATAGCGATACATCCCCGTTCTCACGCGAGAAGGTCGCTCCCCCCCTTTAACCCAAGAACCGGACACAGTGTGGTAATCTGGCACGATTTCTCCCACTTCCCAACGACTGGTGGGCGAGAAATTCTCACCAGGATACGCATCATGTTGTCCCAAAACACGACCGTTCGCGTCCAACAAGTGGACAAAGGACTTAACGTCCTCTGCTGGCGAATCCACCGCGAACCAGTACACCACCACAGACCACACATCTCGGGTAGGAGATGCTGTGTTGTACCAAGCGCAGCCTAGAAACGCCATCTCCTCACGGGATCCCACGGCCAGCCACGCGTGTTGCGGTTCCACGCACGTGGGGGCACGGTGATTTTGCCAGGACCACAGCCCCACAAACACCAGCACCAGGGCCAGGGGAACCATCAACGCATAGTACGCCCGTTGGCGCCACAGCGCGACAACGCCCCAGGCCAGAGCCACGCCCGCGAGCGCCCATCCCCACTGACGAGGCGCGGTAGAGCCGAAGAATATCTCCACGCGATGGTGGCCTGCGGGAACAGGTACTGTGATCAGCCCCAGATTCGGAGATGGACGCACAGGCACCTTCTGCCCATCCACCCGAGCATGCCAGCCAGGAAACCAAAATTGATGCCACCGAACAAATGTAGCATCCGACGCCTCCACATCCAGAACAAAGCGGGTGGGGCAAACACGCAACAACGTAACTCGGTTCGGTCGTGTGTACGGTTCAACCACCCAGGGAGAATCCGGCGCGCGCGGCAGCCAGAACTCCTCACGGGGAACCCGCACTGTTGTGGGCAGATATTCCATCAACCAGGGATCCCCGTGCTCGCGAGCGAACAGTCCGTTGATGTAGTCATACTGGGCCATTCCCCAGAAGGAAAGATCAGCCTCCTGGACCACGCGACCATCGGGCCAGGCCAAACGCTCCCGAGGTAAGTGGGGCATTGTCAAAAGGGCAAGCACCACGACAAAACCCAAGCCGGTAGCGTAGACAATGGGCAAGCGTGTGCGCGGCGGCAGGCGAGTCCACAGAGGTGACAATCCCAAATCCACCACAGGGGCCACAAAGAGGGCCGCTGTTATCGAGACCACAGTCTGCAAACGCCACGGAAATTGGAGAAATGCAAGAGCGTGAACGTGCTTCCACAAAAACGCGCTGGGAGCCAGCATCAAAAACAGAGCCAGAACCAACAACACTCCCGCGGTGCCCAACATGGATCGTTGGTCGGCGGTCAAACGAACGCGCCATCGCCCCGCCAAGACCATGCCGCATCCCACAATGAGAACAGACCACCCTGCCAGAGGATGCTCAAAAGGCACCCCCTGATACGGATAGTACCGATAGACAACATAAGGGGAGAGCAGAGACCTCCAGGAAGCCAGTTGGCTCACCTGCTGGGTCACATATCGCCCCACCTGGCCGGCCCGAATCCAGGACACCTCGGCCAGAGCAGGAAGCCAGTAAAACGCGGATACACCCACCGCAAACACAAACGACAACATCACAACCCATATGTACGGCTTCCGCTGGTGCAGACCATACCCCCTGGCCAGGGCGTAGAGAAATGCGACCGGAAAGAAGAGAAACGCGGACAGGTTGTGAGTGAGCAAAAGTGCCAGGAGAAACACGGAGAGCCTCACATCAAAGCGAAGGCCCCATGCCTTGAAATCCCCTGCCCCCCGGCCGCGTGCCGCATCCTCCCGGGAACGTTCAATCCCCCACAGCACCCACGGCATAAACGCCTGGGCCCAATGCTCTGCCAGGGCCCCACGGACGTACGCGTTCGCCAGGTGATAGGGCAATAACGTGTACATTACAGCCACCCAAACCGCGGCCTCGCGTGACCAATGGGTACGCGCCCACGCGTAAGCGCCCAGCGCAGCCAGGAGGAAGGAAAGGGCAAAACTGCCCTTCATGGCCAGAATGTAGGAACTGCCTAACCAATGGAACACCAGGGTAAGGTAATACGTGAGGGGCGCGTAGAAGTTCAGGACAGGGTAACCGTAGAAGAAGCCTAAATCGGGTAACCAGCGAGCGTACAGAACTCCCCCGCGCAGCACAATGCTCAAGTCCACAACGCGGAAGAGATGGTGAAACATATCATGGGCAGCCCACAGTCCGGGCCGCGACAAAGGCCACAACACCACCCCCAGGAGAAGGACGAGAGAGGCGATAACCCCCTTTCGGCTCACACCAGCATCCCCTTTGTGGAAGGAATGCCCTCCCGTCGCGGGTCCAACCGAGTCGCCGCATCCAGCGCGCGCGCCAGGGCTTTGAACAATGCCTCGGCCTGGTGGTGGTCGTTACGCCCGTACAGCACAACCGCGTGAAGATTCATGCGAGCGTGAATCGCGAGGGTCTCGAAAATGTGGAAGATGAGATCCGTACTCAGGCCGCCAACCCGTGGTGTGTGCCATTCAGCCTGGAACACCGCATAAGGACGTCCCCCTAAATCCACCACCACGCGAGCCAGGGATTCATCCATGGGCACATACGCGTGGCCAGTACGCACAATGCCCGAGCGGTCTCCCAGGGCCTGGTGAATTGCTTCGCCCACACAAATGGCGACATCCTCCACCGTGTGGTGCTCGTCCACCTCCAAATCCCCCTTCGCGTCAATGGTCAGATCAAACAGACCGTGGGACGCGAACAAAGTCCACATGTGGTCGTAGAAGCCGATTCCCGTGTGAACCTTGGCCAGACCAGAGCCATCCAGGTCCAAGCGAACTTGCACACGCGTCTCACGGGTCTCCCTGGTGATTTCACCCACTCGGGCCACTGTTCCCCCTTCTCCTGGGTAAGGTATCACGCGGTGGGCCAACTCAGAACTCACCCATCAAGCCCTGAGGCCGCAGGATGACGATAATCAAGTACAACGCGTACACAGGAATGTCCTTAATGGCCGGGTTCAGGTAAAAGCCGGACAAGGACTGAACCAACCCAATGATGATGCCCGCGATAAATGCTCCCTCCACACTTCCAAACCCGCCCAGGGCCACTGTCACAAAAGCGATGAGACCGAAGACAGCACCGACTTCAGGGTAAATGTAGAAGAAGTTCGCCAACAGAGCACCAGCAATACCCAAAGAGCCTGCTCCAATCGCCCACGTCCAGGAGAACATCCGCTCTGGGTTAATGCCCATTAGACTGGCGGCTTCCCGATCCTCCGCGGTCGCGCGCAAGCCACGACCTACTTCTGTTCGGTACACAATCCACGCTACCAACGCGGTGCCCAGGACAGAGCCTATGCCCGCGATCAACTGGGGTAACCCGATGTACACCCCTGCAATTTGAACGCTGCCCGAAATAAGAGGGTCGGGGATGGCCCGGTAATCCGGGCTCCAAATGAATTGAGCCATACCGCGCATGAAAATCATCAGCCCAAAGGTCACAAATATCTGGGCCAGGAAAGTGGCTTTTAACACAGGTCGAATAATTACCTTGTGGACGAGCACACCAAACAACGCCAATGCGACCGTCACCAACGGCAAGGAGAATATGGGGTCCAGGTGCAAAAACGCGTACAGCGTGAACACGAGGTACATCGCAAGCATGAGGAAATCGCCATGGGAAAAGTTGACAATCTCCACCACTCCCCAAATCAGGGTCAATCCCAGCGCCACCAACGAATACACTAAACCGATGAGAATACCACTGGCAAGGACTTGTGCAATGGCCGTCATGGTCTTCGTTCCCTGGTCCAAGAATAATGTGGAGGGCTGCAGGTACACCCACAGCCCTCCTTATTGTAGCACACTTTGAGATTACCGCTGATCCCAGGCAGGGAAGGGTACAACCACATCGGCAGCAGCCAGGTCAAAGGGCCACACCGTTGTGTACTTACCGTTCAACACCTGAACGGTAATACCGCTGCCCAATACGTTCTGCCCAGTTTCGTCAAACTTAATGCCCTTCCACGGCACAATGAGTTGATCGCCAGGGATGTTTGTCTCCTGCAGGGCTTTGCGGATGGCTTCGGGCTTGGTAGACCCTGCGCGATTAATAGCGTCAGCCAGCACGAGCATTCCGGTGAACGCTCGCGCGGAGTTTCCGTTCATATCCTTGCCGTACTTCTCGTGGTACATATCGTTTACCTGCTTGATAATGGGTTTGGACTTGGCCAGGTCCAGAGCCCACACTTCACGGCTCATAATGTACTCCCCATCCTTGCCCAGACTGTCCAGGAAACCGCTGGCAATGAAGCCGGCATCATTGGCCCAAATGACCTTGGGGGCAACTCCAAATTGCTTGAACGTCTTCATGTACAGGATCGCGTCGGACACGTAGGAGACGAAAATGACCGCATCCGGGTTCGCGGCCTTAATCTTCTGAGTCTCCGAACTCACATCCTGTGTCTTGCGGGAGTAGGAGATGTCCGCCACGATCTGGAAGCCGTACTTCTCAGCAAAAGTCTTCGCCCGTGCCGCGAAGCCCTTGCCAAAGTCCGTGTTCTCGTACACCAGGGCCACAGTTTGAATGCCCGCCCCCTTCTGGTCGTTCAGGTCCTTGAAGAATTGGAACGCGTTCTCCGCGAACGTGCCATCGTGAGGTGTTGTGCGGAAGAACCACTTGAACCCACGCTCGGTCAGGGTCGGATTCGTGGATTCAGGGTTGAGGAAAGGAATGCCAGCCTGCTCCGCGGCTTGCGATGCGGTCTTGGTCACAGAACTGTTGTAAGACCCAATGAGCGCGACCACCTTCTCCTGGGTGATGAGACGCTCGGCCTCGGCCTTGCCCTTGTCAGGCTTGCCCTCATGGTCCGCGAACACCACTTCGACCTGCTTCCCCCCGAGAATGCCCTTGCTCTTGGCCAGGGGCAAATTCAACTCGGGATGCTCGTTGTTGATAATCTCCAAGGCCAACTCAACCCCCTGTTTCAGATCCTGGCCTGTGGTTGCCAGTCCACCGGACAGAGGGTAGACCGCTCCGATTTTCACCGTCTTACCGCCACCACCGCCGCCAGCACACGCGGCCAGAAACAAACTCACAATAAGAACAACAACCAGTCCGAGATTTAACTTTTTCATGGCTCTCCTCCTCTTCGTGTAAAATTCATGGGGGAATCTCATACTACAACTACGCTACACATCCCTTCACAACTCTCATGGTGGCGTGACCCAAAAGGCTAATGCATAGCAGGAGTTCTCGAAACTGTAACCTGTAGATGCACACAAGGCATTTCAAAATGCAAAGGGGATACAGGCGTTTTCTATTCTAGGAAGATGAGTCTGTAGGGTCAAATTTGCCAAAAGGCCATGGGCACCGTCAGGAAACGCCACTTGCCCCTCATCAAAATCGTGGGGCCGTGCGCGGCAGGAAAAACAACGCTAACGAACCGACTTCGAGCAGCCGGGTACAACGCGCGCCAAATCGCGCAGGAACACTCTCACGTGCCAGACATGTGGCAGCGCATTCATCCCCCTGATATTCTCATCTACCTCGATGCAAGCGACACCACCATCCTCCGTCGCCGCCCCAGCCAGACCCTGGCCGTTACCCTGCCCAAACAACGTGAGCGCCTGGCGCACGCGCGGGCCCACGCGGACCTTATCGTCATCACCGATGATCTCACACCGGAGGAAGTGTACCAACAAGTCGTGGCCTTTTTGGAAGCGAAGGGCGTGCCCAAAGGCCCTCCCCTCCCACCTCAGCAAAGTGGACACCTGCAACGTCCCTGATGGGGCTCACGTCTTCACCACTAACACCGGACAGTGAGCGAACTCCAACACCCGTTCGGTCACCGAACCGATGAGAATACGGCGCGGGCCCCGTTGCCCCACATGACCAATGACAATGAGATCCACCCCTTCCTTGGCTGCCAGGTCCACAATTTCCTTGTAGGGCTCACCCTCCAACAAACGCTTTTCCACGGTTACATTGTACTGGCGCGCCAGATCCTCCAGGTAATCCAGGTACCGCCACCCACTCTCTCGCATTTCCCCACGCACATCTGCCTGTTCCCGTTCGCTGAACCGAACCAGATTCACCAACGCGACAACATCCACCACGTACACAACTGTCACTCGGGAATTGCACATCCTGGCCAGCCGGAAGGCCAATTCCGCCGCGTGGACAGACGCGTCCGAACCGTCCGTGGGAATCAGGATGTGTTTAAAAATGCACTCAATCATGGCCTTCCTCCCTGGATTCCCGCATGGCCTTCACCTTTTTGGCTTGCACAAATGCTTCTCGTTCCTGTTCTTCTAACACCGTGGTGATGTAGTGATCTGTTGCCTCGTACTGCGGGATAAGTACATGATCCAGCGCGTTAACCCGGCGTTGCGTCTTCTTCAGTTCCGCGGCCAAGCGCCAGACCGTGGTCACCGTCTCCGCGAGTTGGCCCAAAATGTCCAGAACCTCCAACCAGCGCGTGCGAGCCTCGTCCACCAGCACCGAGGTGTCTCCGGGGCTATAAGGCACAGCCACAGGGGTAACCTCCACGTGCACAATGGGCACCCCTACCCCCATGACACTTCGTTGAGTCACCTGGGTGGACACCTCCGCGGTACGGGCCAGGGAAATCCACGCCATTCGGTGAAGTCCCATGTGCACCTGGGACTCCTCCAAGGCTTGATACGCGGCGCGAAAACGCTCCCACGCTTCTGCCTCCACATGCTCCGCATCACGAACCATCTCCATTAACTCGCGGAGCAGGATCTCCCGCTTATGTTCCAGCAGTTCGTACCCCTCGCGCAGTTGCTTCAACTCCTCCCGCAAGCGCAACAGAGTACTGCGCGTGGGGGATACGGACAGCACGTCAGCCATAACCTTCCCCTCTCCCCAAATCTACGAAGCCACCTCACCCGCTGTGGTCCAACTTGCCTTGATAATGTTCCTTCAACTCCTCTTCGGACACACGAGTCAATTCGCTGGCCGGTAAAATGGAGAGCACCTCCCACCCCAGGTCCAGAGTCTGCTCGATGCTCCGATTTTCGTCCTGGGCCTGTCGGACAAACCGCTGTTCAAAGGCCCGACCAAACTCCAGGTACGCTTTATCCACCGTGGATAACTCCTCCTCGCCGATGATGGCCGCGAGGGAACGCACTTGTTGCACGTGAGCGTATGCCGCGTATAACTGGTTCGCCAGATGAGGATGATCCGCTCGTGTACGCCCTTCCCCAATACCGTCTTTCATCAGTCGGGATAGACTGGGCAACACATTGATGGGAGGATAAATGCCCTGTCGGTACAAATCTCGACTCAGCACGATTTGCCCTTCTGTAATGTATCCTGTTAAGTCAGGGATGGGATGTGTAATATCGTCATTGGGCATGGTAAGGATGGGCATTTGGGTCACCGAACCCTTGCCCCCCTGGACTCGACCACAGCGTTCGTACATGGAGGCCAAATCGCTGTAGAGATAACCCGGATACCCCTTGCGGCTGGGCACTTCGTTGCGACGGCTGGAAAGTTCTCGCAACGCTTCCGCGTAGTTGGTCATATCCGTCAGGATAACGAGTACATGATACCCGTGAGCAAAGGCCAGGAATTCGGCCAACGTGAGCGCGACCCGAGGTGTGATAATGCGTTCCATGGGGGGATCATCAGCCAGGTTGAGAAAAAGCGCGGCTTGGTGAAGGGCGCCGCTTTCGGTCAACTCCTTGCGGAAAAAGTTGGCCGTGTCATAGGAGACGCCCATCGCTGCAAACACAATGGCAAAATCTCCCTCACCTTCCGCTATTTTCGCCTGACGGGCGATTTGCGCGGCCAGGGCATTATGGGGCAAGCCACTCCCTGAAAAGATGGGCAATTTCTGTCCTCGCACCAGTGTGTTCATCCCGTCAATGGCGGAGATCCCCGTCTGGATGAAATCCTGAGGATACGCGCGCGCAGCCGGGTTCAGAGCCGCGCCGTGTACATCCAACCGCTCCTCTGGCAAGGGATCAGGCAGGCCATCGCGCGGACGGCCTAAACCGTCAAAAGTGCGACCTAACATCTCCCGGGCCACGGGCACGTGCAAGGGACGCCCTAAAAACCGCACCCGCACATCTTGTAAGCGCAACCCAGCGCTCTCCCCCCACAGTTCCACTACAGCCCGCGATTCATCCACTTCTAAAACCTGTCCCAACCGCGGTTCCCCGTGGGGCGTTAAGACCTCCACAACTTCGCCGTAGGCCGCATCTGCCGCGCCTTCCACAAAGAGCAAAGGACCCTCCAACCGATCCGCACCCAGGTACTCACGGATGGGGATGATGTGCGGTGATGTTTTGGACTGGGTCGCGTTCTCTGCCATTTACATTGCCTCCTGCATCCGGGTGGGACGAGACGAGGTGGCCAGTTGCTTGATGGCCTGAATCACCTCCTGTTCGGCCTGATGAATGCGTTCCACCTGGTCATTAGGAACCTCTTCCTTCAGACGGATAAGACGCGGCATGTCCACAGCACGCCGCAACTGAACAACTGGTACGCCCGCGTGAAGCGCGTCCTGACCTACTTCGTACACGCGCAAGAACAGGCGCAAAAGCGCCACCTGCTTTTGGGGCACGGTGTACGCGTCCACAGGGTGGAGCGCGTTCTGCTGCAAAAAGCCTTCCTTCAATAGCCGCGCCACATCCAGCGTCCAACGCTGGTGGTCTGGCAGCGCATCAGGACCCACAAGCTTGACAACTTGCTGGAGTTTAGCCTCCTCCTGGAGAATTTGCATGGCTGTCTGCCGCAGGTGATACCAGTCCGGGTCCACTTCTTCCCGCCACCACCGGGCTACATCGTCCACGTAGAAACTGTAACTGGTTAACCAATTGATCGCGGGGAAGTGGCGCGCATGGGCGAGTTCCCGGTCCAGAGCCCAGAAAACCCGGGTGAAACGTTGAGTGTGCTGGGTGACAGGCTCGGAGAAATCCCCGCCAGGAGGGGATACCGCGCCGATAAGAGTGACAGACCCTTCCTCCCCACTTAAAGTGATACCCCGTCCGGCACGCTCGTAAAACGCGGCCAGGCGTGAAGGCAAGTAGGCGGGGAATCCCTCCTCCGCGGGCATCTCTTCCAGCCGGCCGGAGATTTCCCGCAATGCTTCGGCCCAACGGGATGTGGAATCAGCCATTAATGCCACATGGTATCCCTGGTCCCGATAGTATTCCGCGATAGTGACACCCATGTAGATACTGGCCTCCCGGGCCGCGACCGGCATGTTGGAGGTGTTGGCAATAAGCACGGTACGCTCCATAAGAGGCCGTCCAGTCCATGGATCAACCAGTTGAGGGAATTCCTCCAAGACCTGGGTCATTTCATTGCCCCGTTCCCCACACCCCACGTAGACAATAACCTGCGCGTTGGACCACTTGGCCAGGCTGTGCTGGGTCATGGTCTTTCCACTGCCAAAGGGCCCGGGAATACACGCGGTTCCTCCCTTGGCTATGGGGAAGAAGGTGTCCAGAACTCGCTGCCCCGTAATCAGGGGAACGTTGGGATCCAACCGTTGACGCAAAGGCCGCGGCTGTCGTACAGGCCAGTACTGTACCATGCGCACAGGATGATCCTGCCCACGCTCATCCCGCACCACCGCGATGGTATCCTCCAAAGTGTAATCCCCTTCTGGCACCAGGCTCACCAAAGTGCCAGAAAGGGTCGGTGGAACCAGCACACGATGTTCAATAAGGTGAGTCTCAGGCACAGTGCCCAGGATCTCTCCCCCACGGACCGATTGTCCTTCTTGGGCTTTGGGTTGAAAGTGCCACGTCTTTTGCTTGTCCAGAGGCGAGGCAAAGACTCCCCGTTGAATGAAAATGCCGGTCTGTTCCCGCAGAACAGTAAGGGGACGTTGAATGCCGTCGAAAATCCCCCCAATAAGCCCTGGCCCCAAAGTGGCAGACAGGGGATGACCGGTACCGTACAGGGGAGCCCCCACCCGTAACCCCGATGTCTCCTCGTATACCTGGACTGTGGCCACGTCTTCGTCCAACGCGATGATTTCACCGGCCAAGCGTTCCTCCCCCACCCACACCTGCTCCAGCATGGCGACCGCGGTGGTTAAACGGGCGCGCACGACCGGACCACTAATCCAGATTAACTTCCCCACCACGCTCATGTTGGTTCCTCCAAAATGGCAAAAATCTCCTCACGCAGGATTTCCCAGGCCAGGGCCAACCGGGTAGGAAACGTGGCATCCACCTGCCGCCGCCCTTGCTGTTCCCGGGCAATCAGCCCTCCCCACGTGTCCGCAGGGGCGTTCCCTGGGGCCAGGGCGATCTCTTGCCCGAAATGGTCCATGGCCTTCTGGGACCAGCGGGCTAACCGCTCGCGCGTCAACAGGGCATGGCCGCGCGGGTCCGCAAAAAGAAGCAGGGGAACCGGCCCAAGGACGCGCAAAGCCAGGAAGGTCAAACGCTCCAGCACCGACGCGTAGGTGTCCACGTCCTCGGTCATGGCGCGCAGGTGGCGTTCCGCCTCTTGCCAGACCTGTCGGAGCAACGCGTCGCGGGCGCGCAAACGCTCCTGCTGTGCGGCCAGTTCCGCTTGAGCCAGGATGTGCCGCCGCTCCTGTTCTGCCTGGCGTCGCGCTTCGGCCAAAATTTCCTGGCGACGTTGTTCGGCCTGGGACCGGGCTTCCTCCAAAATGTGAGATGCTCGACGCCGGGCCTCCTCCTCTGTGGCCTGTATACGTTTATCCACCCGCTGCCGCACCGCGTCCAAAACCGCGTCCAGGTTGCCAATAACTTCGGGCACGTTAATCTCCTCCTAGGCGAATACCCAACGTTTGTTCAACCAGCGCGCGCACGCCAGTCCGGGGCTGTGTTTCCCCGCTGCCGGGAATTTCCACCACCAGAGGTTCCAGGCTGTGCAACTTCAGGTCGTCCACTTCAGCCCGTACTAGGGAGGCCACATCCGACGTAATGAGCACCAGACCCACGTCTGACGCGGCCATCCACCGCGCGAGCGCGGCCCGGACCTCGTCGGCGGTGTGCACGACTTCGCCCTCTACCCCCACCAGGGCAAACCCCTGAACCACGGATTCATCCCCGATGACTACTATGCGCATCGACCCTCCTGTTCACCGTCGTAGCAACATGAAGGAAATGATGAGCCCGTAAATGGCGACTCCCTCAGCCAACCCCACGAAAATCAGGGTGCGCCCCAGGGTTTCGGGCTTCTCAGTAATGGCCCCGATGGCGGCTGCTCCTGCAATTCCCACGCCAATCCCCGCGCCAATGGCCGCGAGGCCTGTGGCTAATCCCGCGCCAATGGCCAGGCTACCCAGATCCGTGCTCCCTTCCTGGACGAGGGGAGCAGCCCACGCGAGCGCGGGCCATCCCAACCAGGCCAGTAAAGCGAATCCCAAAGCGATTACCGCCAAAAATCCATCAAAAGCCAGCAGGCTGGTGACCAGCCCCCGCATCCGAGTGATGCGAGATCCAGCATTACGTCCCATGTCCGTTCGCATCTTGGCCTCCTTCACTTTCTTAACTCGGTAAACGCAAGGGGTGGAAGGGACGTCCCTCGCCCCGAAAGAACTTGCTGAAGAACTCGTAATACTCCAGACGCAACGTCTGAATACCCACAATCAACCCCTCGAACCCTACAATGACAATGGTACCTATCAGGACCACTAGCCAGTACCCCACACTGCCGGCCATGTGTGCGAGGAGGAAGATGACCTGGCTAAGCCCTGCATGGGCCACGGCAAACGCACCCAAACGGATAAAGGAAAGGCTGTTGCTAATATAACTGATCAAGGCCTCAAATAACTCAAAGAACGCCTGCACACTATACGTTCCCCACCCGGTGGACAATTTAAAACCTTCCCCACGAAGCCACCGCCCCAAGGGTTCGTGGAGGAACAACAATCCAGCCAGAAGGAGGATAACACTTCCCCACCCTGTCCAAGGTAGAGCGCGGCCACGAGCCGCACTGACTGCCCCACCCAACAACACCCAGTAGAGCAGCCATCCCACCAGACCATTTTTGTCCACAAGAAGACGCTCCCAATCCCGCTCTCGCCACGCGTTGAACGCGTTGAGGAGAAACCCCACGTTGAGTACGAATACCCCTGCGATAACCCCTAGGAGCAGAATTTGCCCCATCCCCTCCAGGGGACGAGTCCAAAGCGCAGGCAACAAGTGCTCGTACCCCAAAACACTTCCGTAGATGAAGCCGAACAGTGCCCCACTCACCCCTGCCGCTCCCACCAGTTGTGCCATTTCCTTTCCCAGCCATCCCCGACGGTGGGCGAACCATGCTGCCAGGAGCAGAAGGAGTCCATGCCCCACGTCCCCGAACATCATGCCGTACATGAAAAGAAAGGTTAGGGCTACGAGCGGTGTAGGGTTGATCTCGGTATACGAGGGCACACCAAAGGTGGTCACAATCTGGGCAAAGGGGCGCAACCACCTGGGCATGTGCAGAAAAGTGGGGACTTCCCGCAGCCGGTGTGGAGTGGGTTCACGCACCTCAATGGTGACCCGACCTTGGGTTATCTCCAGGATGGTTTGGGATAGGACGTCCACCTGGCTGGCCGGAACCCACCCGCTGATGAGGCGGAGGGAATCCCGACGGCCATATCGACTCATGGCTCGGGCTAACAACGCGTTGGCCTGGGCCCGGTGCCACATTTCGACCAGGGATTCCTCCCACTGCTCAATTAGACGCCGACGGTGTGCCTCATGCTCCTGCAATTGCCGATGCAGGTCTTCCAGGTGGGCTTGAACCTGGGCGATAGCCTCCTGAGGGGAACCGCGCACGTCTTCCGGCAATGAAATAGGAGTCCAAAACGCGCTGTGCAAGGCCCGGTCAAGGGTCTCTTTGTGCTCCCGCGGGGTCACCACCACAACAGCGACGTGGTCATCCACCTGGGCAATAGGCAAGATGGTAAAGGGGATGCGGAACAGGGAACGCTCTAATCGGGGAAGGTTCTCGTGCTGGAGGACGCCCAGCGCGATGTAAACGTGTTCCTGCTCTTGCAATGCTTCCACAGGGATGTCCAGCGGCGCTAAGATCTGCAAGTGTTTGAGAAGGGCCTGTCGGTGTTGAATGCGTTGTTCGGTCTCCGCGCGGGCTTTGGCCCAGGACCGAATGGCTTCCTCAATTGTGGTGCATAATGTGCACATGTGCTCCAGGTCTTTTCTGGGAGAGAGGTGATGCACCGGCCGGTGCCGAGGATGTAACTCCAGGAGGCGAAAAAGGTCCCCTAAACGACGGACCAACGCGCTGTATTCGCTGGCTAAACGTCCCCACTCCTCTTCAACTTCTTGCTGCCACCCCGAAGGCATTTCACTGTCGGAGAGTTCGATAACACCCAGTTGGGCCAGGGCGAGGGTGACGCTTTCCACGTCCTCGTCCAGAACCAGGATGTGCACTTCCCGCATGGGAGTTGGTGTCCACATGGTCCTCACCTTTGTTCAGTCCCCTTGTGAAGGTGGACCAGTTCTATTGCCTTATTAAAGCGGTCCGGATACGGGACGGAGCCCATCCCGCGTGGAGACCCGCCCATAAAGTGATTAAATCCCGCACTTCTGCCTCCACCAGATACGCATGTCCTAGCACCACGCCCAGGTGGAAGGGATATCCCTGTAGGGTGGCGCGGGCCAAACGGTAGGCGTATCGCAGAAGCATGCGCTCCAACATGGGCACCGCGCGGGGCTCGGACACCTGGCTCAATGGCCGCAGGTCCCCCAACCGATCCCCCCAGATTTGGCGTACCACGTCCACCAGGGGTATGCCCGTCGCGATTTTCTGGATGAGCGTTACGTCTACGCGCACTCCCCGATGCAGGGTGTAGTTAAGGATCTCCTCCGGACTGAGGTGAGCGTACACGCGAAACCGAAAGGCCCACAACACGTTCTGAGCGTCCACGAGCAGACCAATAAGCCGCCGTGCCTCGACCCCATCCCGGCCTCGCAACGCGTTGGCCAGGTTGCGCAGCCGCCGATAGTACGCCAAATCCAAAGCCACTTCCAGGACAAATACGTGACCTTTGCGGCGATACTCTCCAACGGCTCGCTGAAGAATGCTCTGGTACGGGGTGCCCGCCAGACGGTCTATTATGTCGGCCATGCTGTGAACTTCGGCCAGCGCGTCCCAAGGGACGCGACTCCCCTCCAAAGGTATCAGACGTTCTTTTATACGGTTTAAGGGAAGCCCCTGATCTACCGCGCGGAGAACGGCTTTCAGGTTGTGAATTTCAAAACGCCGCCAGTACCACTCCACTAAATCCCGTTGTCCTCCCTGCAGAAATACCAGGGGACGGCGAGTTTCCGCGGCTGCATGCCCCCACAGGAGGCGTTCTACGTGGTCCGGCGGTTGGGTGCTCACGTCACGCGGGAGCAGGGAGGCGTAGGGCGGAGTACGCTGTAGGAGGTCCAAATACGCGGTGGGGGTGGTCGCTTGCATCAGGTCTGCCCAGATGTGGCGGGGCAGGAGATGCGTCAACAGGGCACGAATGCGTGCGTTGATAGCAGCATAACGAGCAGCATCGGTCAGAAGGACCATGTTAAGCCTCGTGTGCAGTGACCCATTCCACCAGGCGTCGGACCGCGCGGGTGAAGTTGTGCTCCGCGCGGTGACGCAGTGTTTCGACCTCCTGTGCTTGGGATTCCTGAAGACGCCGGGCCTGCGCTTGCGCTTCTGCCCGCGCGTTCTCAATAATGGTCTGGGCTTCTCGGCGGGCGTTGGCCTCGGCTTCGGCTAGAATGCGCTGGGCCTGTTGTTGTGCCTCTTCGATAATCTGGCGAGCCCGCTCTTCGGCCTCGCGCATACGTTCCTGGGCCAGGCGTTCTTCTTCGAGGATGCGCTTTAATATCTCCTGTTGTACGGTCGACCCGGAATCGTCCGCCATGTCTTAACCCTTTCCCCACACCTTATTGTACGAACAAAGCAGCAAATGTAGCCAGGAACGCGATGACGCTGATGTAGCCGTTGACAGTGAAGAACGCGACGTTCACTTTGCTTAAGTCGTTGGGTTTGACCAGGGAGTGTTCATATGCTAGCAGGCCGGTGACCGCGATGAGCCCAGCCCAATACGGCCAACTGAGCCCTTCCACCAGGCCCACAGATAAGAGGCTCACCAGGGTGATCACGTGACATGCCTGGGCAATGCGCAGGGCGGCAGCAATGCCAAACCGAGCCGGCACGGAGTGTAATCCCTCGGCCCGGTCGAATTCCACATCTTGACACGCGTAAATCAGGTCGAAGCCTGCAATCCAAAACGTGACGGCCAGCCAGAGCAACCACGGGGTTGGGTGGTTCAGGTGACCTGTGATCGCGGCCCACGCGCCGGCAGCCGCCGCGCCATCGGTTATCCCTAACCACCAGTGGGTGAGCCAGGTAAACCGTTTGGTATAACTGTACCCTATCAGGGCTACCAAAGCCAGGGGAGCCAACTTAAAGACAAAGGGATTAAGTTGCCAGGCAGCAATCAGGAAGATAACAAAGGAGATACCCGCGGCCACCCACACCTGAGTGGGGGTGAGTTCTCCTCGCGGAAGGGGGCGATTGGCCGTGCGAGGATTGCGGGCATCGTACTCCAGGTCTGCCACGCGATTTACAGCCATCGCCAATGTACGCGCGGCCACCATGGCCACGGTAATCCACAGGAAGTCATGCCACGTTGGCCACCCGTGCGCTGCTAACACCATCCCTAAGTAAGCAAAGGGAAGGGCAAAGATTGTGTGTTCAAATTTGATAGCGTCTAGAAAAGTCCGCACACGCCGCATCGTCTCCACTCACTTCCTCATAAACAGGGTCTGTTGGCATTATAGTATCGAGCCCGTGGAATGCCAACTCGCCGTGTCCCCTGTAGAAAGTGACCCGGTGCCCCCCACGAGGGCCGATTTAGGGCTGAAGGCCTCGCGTTGCGATAGGGGAACCCACGGCGAAGAAGATCCGAGGGGAGTGAGAGTTCAACGTTCACAACGCCCAGTGACTCAATGATTGAGGTCATCTTAAGAGGTGGCCATTCCCCTTAATTTAAGGCGCGGTTTTCAGTTACTCACGGAGGAATTCCGTTCCCGTGTGGGGTATGATACAATGAAAAAGTAGGGAAATCCGATGTCAAACCGGCAAAGTCAACAATGGTGGGAGTCCATGAGAGACATAAGGCGTGTGTTCCGTTATCTCTGGCATCGTTCGTGGATTGCAGATGCGCGACGTAATCATGCTATTGAACATGCTACCATTCACTTGCTCAGTGGTCGATTGCCACACAAACAGATTGCCGGACGAAGTACACCTCACGGGTTCTACATTTACGGTGAGGTTCCAACAGACCTTCTAGAACAAACTGTGCGGGAAGCCATCTTCCGCTTGCAATCCGGCGAGAGACAACTTGCGATCCACCCCCATTGCGGCACGAACCTGGTCACCGCAAGCATCATGGCTGGAGTAGCAACGGTCCTGGCCTCAGCAGGACGCAAACGTCGTTGGTGGGATAAACTGCTGGCAGCACTGGTAGCCACAACTGTGGCCCTCACTGTGGCCCAACCTCTGGGCTACTGGGTTCAAGAACACATAACCACGGAATCATCTCTGGGGCGTACAGAATTGGTTCACATTCGACGTTTATCATCCATTAGGATACCCGTACACTTCGTCCGTATTGCCCATGACCTATGATTACATTACTGCACGGAGATGACGAATTTACTATCGCGGAACACGTGCGCGAGTTGCGTGCACGCGCGTTTGGTGATGCAGGTCTTGGGGATCTGAATGTAGTACGCCTGGATCCCCCACCTAACTTGAACCTGCTCCAAGACCACGCGAATACCATCCCCTTTTTGGGCGATACTCGTCTGGTCATTGTCCACGGATGGCTGGACGCGCTGGCAAAAGACCTGGCCAGGGGTAGCGTTCGCGCGCAAGAGATGGTCACCCACCTGGTGGAGTACTTGGCCACGCTTCCGGAGAGTACGCACCTGGTGTTCGTGGAAACCACCCCCATTTCCACCAAGCATCCGGTACTGAAAGCGATATCAGCCTGGGCAGAGGAGGGGAACGCGGAAATTCGGAGTTTCATCATGCCCCACCGTTCTCGAGATCGCCGTGAATTTGTGATGAAGTGGATCCGTTCACGGATGCGCTCCTACGGTGCGGAAATAGACCCCCAAGCGGTCCGGCTGTTAACGGAAGTGCTGGGCCATAATTTGCGCCTTCTGGATCAGGAGTTGCAGAAACTGCGAACCCATGTAGGGGAAAACGGTTATGTCACCCCGGACATTGTGCACGCGCTGGTACCGTATACGCGGGAGGCCAGTGTTTTTGAGATGATAGCCGCAATTGGCCAACGGAACGTTCGCCAGGCCATCCACCTCTTGCAACAGAATCTCTCTTCGGGCCAGCATCCTCTCCAGATCATGGCGCTCATCATTCGTCAATATCGGATTTACATGGGATTAAAGGACTTATCTGAGCAAGGGGTCAGGCCCGAGGAAATGGCTGCTGCCGTTGGTATTCCTGCGTGGACGGTAAGGCGCGACTTGAACGTAGCGCGACGTCTTTCCTGGCGGTATCTGGAGCGGGTTATGGAACACCTGTTAGACGTGGATGTGCAGATTAAGCAGGGGAAAATAGACCCTGACCTGGCGCTTCAGATTCTGGTCATTCAGTTAGCCGGATAAGATTCATGCGGAAGAACAGAGGGATTCCAATGTACTTAACCATTGGTCAAAGTGAGAACACTTGCGACGGATAGCGTGTAAGCCGATACGCTGTACAATGAGTGGTCCATGTAATGTTTTCTGATAACTTGGAAAGTACCGCCGAATTCTAGCGGCAGGGTGAGTGTCTTGCCCCTCATTGATTTCCTCTGGATTTTTCCCCCGAATGCTCCGCATAAACCGCGGAAGGTTTGACCGATATTGGGGAAGTGTTTGCGCAAGTACGTTCGGGTCCACCAACACAAAGGCTTCAAACTCATGTAAAACTAAAAAGGGTAAAAACCGAGGGTGCTGAATGTCATTAGCGAATGCCTGTTCTAAATAAGCGACACGTTTATAAGGGGGACCCGGAGGCAGGGAGTTCTTACCAGGAAAATCATCTGGCAGACCGTAGTAATCTATGAGCGTCGTCACTCGGATAGCACTTTTATCCCCAAGCAATCTCTGAATGTCTCTTTTTACTTTAAAATAGGAGACAATACCTCCTTTAAACGTATAGCCCACCTTTGTACGTTTTGTGCGGGCAATCACGGGGATAAGTACTATTTGACATCGTTGCTGCAAGTGAGGAGCCAGTACATCACGTACAAATGTTTCCTCCGTCTGACCTTCTACATAGACTAAAACTTTCTTCATAGAGCAGGGCGTCCTCCCAGCAGGTTTTTCTCCCACAAATCACCTAACCCATAATCTTCCAGCCAGGACGCCATTTCCTCCTCGGAGAGATGACGGAAAGTTGTCTCCTTCTCCGCGCGGTCAACAACCAGAATATCCTCTATGGAAAATTGGTTCACAAGGGTGACGGACTGAGTGGCGAGAATGACCTGTGAATGTTCCGACACACTGCGTATCATATTGGCGAGAAGAGCAATAGCATACGGATGGAGCCCAAGTTCGGGTTCATCCAACACAATAGTGGCCGGCAAATATTCCGGAGGTTGGAGGAAAAGGGTCGAAAGACACATAAAACGCAATGTACCATCCGATAAAGCATGCGGACCAAATAACATATCTGACCCACGTTCATGCCATTCTAGACGAATTTTCTCCGGATTAAAGGGTGAGGGACGTAATACAAAATCACCAAAAAATGGGGCAGCCATGCGGACAGTTTCCACAATGTTGCGATAATATTCAGGTTTCGTTTCCCGAAGCATGTATAAATACGCTGCCAAATTGGACGCATCCGGTCGGAGAAAAAGGTTATCGTTGATATCGCCTGTCTGTTTAATTTTGGATGATTCGCTGGTATCGTGAAAGTGATACAACTGCCATGAGCGAAGAGCTTTTAAAACATGCTTGGATACATTATCTTGCTGAGCCCAATCTACCAGCAGAGTTTCCTCATGTATCCTGTTGGATCCTAAACTCAGGTAAGGACGGGAATATCGACTTCGATCCTGAAAGTATGTGTATTCTTCCTCAAAAACTAATAAATCTTCTGCAGTGGGAATTAGGGAACACTGGTAACCATTAACAAAATCACCCTTCTTCTGAAACCATAATTCAACATGCAATCGCTCGGTGGTTTTGCGTCCGTAAAAGAGTATTTGATCCGCACCGCCAGCCTGGGCCACGTACTTCTGCATGCCCTGGTTGACAACTCGATTCATAAATTGGAAAAGACTAATAAAATTGGATTTACCCGAACCATTGGCGCCGATAAGTACGTTAACGGGACGCAGGTGAATCTCAACATCACGAATGGACTTATACCCCTGTAAGACAATGCGCTCCAACATAAAGGGAGGTGTCATGGGCGACCTCAAACTATACCATCTGCATTGTACATGGCGTGCAGTTCATTATATTCCAGCGACTCACATACGCAAACGGGGATCCAGGGCGTCCCGGAGGCCGTCACCCAGCAAGTTAAACCCCAACACGGTGAGCATGATGGCTAACCCAGGGAAGATGCCAATGTGAGGGGCAGAGAAAAACACCTGTTGGGCTCGACTGAGCATTGTGCCCCATTCCGGTGTGGGCGGTTGCGCGCCCAATCCCAGAAACCCAAGCGCCGCAGCATCCAAAATAGCCGTACCAATGCCCAAAGTACCCTGCACGAGAATGGGCGTTAACGCGTTCGGCATAATCTGACGGAAGAGAATACGAGTACCACCCGCACCAATCGCCCGGGCAGCCAACACATAATCACTTTCCTTCTCAGCAAGCACAGACGCGCGCACCAAACGCGCGTACGTAGGAATAGAGACAATAGCAATCGCGTACAACATATTCAACAAACCAGGGCCCAAAATCGTCACAATAGCAAGAGCCAGCAACAGACTGGGGAAAGCCAAAAGAATATCCATCAACCGCATCACAATATTATCCACCCACCCGCCTAAATAGCCGGAGATAGCGCCAATAATGGTACCCACCAAAATCGCACCGAGGACCGAAAGAATACCCACCTGAAGGGAAACGCGAGCCCCAAAAATAATGCGGCTTAGCATATCACGGCCCACCTCATCCATGCCCAGGGGATGTTCACGGGAAGGGGGCGCCTTCCGCAAGCGCAAGAAGGCTTTCGTCGGATCATAGGGGGCAAGAAGGGGATGTGCCTGCTCCTTCGTCAACGCGTACCACTCCTTCAAAAACGCAACCGGATTCACCCCCGTCTTGTGAACATCCACCTGGAAAAGGGTACGGGGCGCCACGAAGAGAGAAGTATCGGCAAACAAAGCCATAAAAAGGAAAAACCCCAAAATAATCATACCGGCGATGGCTAACTTATTGCGCTTTAAACGTCGCCATGCATCCCTGAAATAACCCACATGAGGCGGTAACTCCGTGTCGAATTCAGCAATCGGTGGATTTGTCGCAGTCATGGGCGTGTCCTCACGCGAAGTGTTTACTGCCTTTATTGATACCGAATACGCGGGTCAAGATACGCGTATGAAAGGTCCACAATGAGATTAATGAAAACGAACGTAGTAGCAAACACCAGCACCGCCCCCTGGACAACCGGATAATCACGGGACAGAATGCGATCCACAATTAAACGTCCCATTCCAGGAAGGGAAAAAATCGTCTCCGTCAGAATAGCACCAACCAGCAAAGTACCCAACTGCAAGCCGATAATAGTGATCACGGGCAAAAACGCGTTCTTCAACGCGTGGCGGAAGATAACCGTCCGCTCACTTAAACCTTTGGCTCGGGCCGTGCGGATGTAATCTTGCCGTAATACCTCCAACAGGCTACTTCGTGTCATCCGAGCAATAATAGCCATGGGAATGGTCCCCACCGCCACCGCGGGCATAATCAAATGCTTCACCGCGTCCCAAAAACCACGCCAATTCCCGGTCAGCAAAGCATCCACAGTGTACATGCCCGTAATAGGCCTAATTTGCACATCCACACTCAGACGCCCAGAAGGAGGCATCCAGCCCAACTTCAGAGCAAACACATAAATGAGCAACAATCCCAACCAGAACACGGGCATGGAAATGCCGATCATGCTCCCCACCATAACAATCAGGTCCCACCACGAATTCTGTTTGTACGCCGCGATAATACCCGCGGGAATCCCTATCAAAATAGCCACAAACATCGCGGAGAAGGCCAACTCAATAGTGGTGGGCAAAGCCCAACGCAACTCCTCGGTCACCTCTTCATTGCGCTTCAGGGAACGTCCCATGTTTCCGTGGAGCAAGTTCCGCATGTACACAAGGTACTGCTCGTGAAGAGGTTTGTCGAGCCCCCACATCTCGCGCACCCGTTGCACTTGTTCCTCTGTCGCGCGCTCACCCGCCATAATGCGGGCAGGGTCACCGGGAATAAGGCGAATCATCACAAACGTAATAATGGAAATTCCAATAAGTACAGGAATGAGCAAGAGCAAACGCTGAATAATGTAGCGTATCATCGTCCTATCCCTCAAGCAGGGTGGTTTGGGACAAAGATGCCCTCTCCTGAGCGACGCGCGATTGGGCTAATGCCACGTACTCGGGAGAAATCTCATATCCCACGAAATGCCGTCCTGTACGAATGGCGGCCAAAGCGGTCTGGCCGCTCCCCATAAAAGGATCCAGAACCACATCACCCGCGAATGTGTACAACTGAATAAGGCGGTACGGCAATTCAACCGGAAACGGAGCAGGGTGTCCTACCTTTCGGGCTGAAACAGGAGGGAAATGCCACACACTCTTCGTGTACTCCAAGAACTCCTCCCGCCGGATTGTGGCCGCGCGTTTAGACGGGTTGGCCCGACGAAACATCCCCTTGGAAAACACCAAAATGTACTCATGAGTATCCCGCAAGGTAGGATTAGTAGGCGACATCCAACTCCCCCACGCGGTGGATGTGCCCGCACTGGCCCCCTTATCCCAAATAATCTCCCCCCGCATGAGAAATCCAATATCCCACATATCGTTGATGATAAACGCGTGCAAGGGAATATAAGGCTTGCGGCCCAGGTTAGCCACGTTGATACACGCTCGGCCTCCGGGGACCAATACCCGATACACCTCCTGCCACACACGTCGCAAAAAGGCGAGATACTCACTCAGAGGAAGATTGGCGTCATACTCCTTACCCACATTATAGGGCGGGGAGGTCACCATCAAATGCACACTGTTATCGGGCAAATCTGCCATGTGCTCAGCCGAAGCCAGCACAACCGTGTCCAACACGTGGGGAGGAACAGGGTTCTCCACATACGCGCTAGGCTGCTCTTGCGGAACACTGGCGTACAGGCTACGCCCGTAGAATGCCGATGAATCATGGTTCTCTCGAGCAGAAACCCCAAACGGACGTGTCTTCGTACCCTTTCGCCTACCTGCACCCATCTCCTAGTTATGCTCCTCAGACATCGGCACACAGTGTGATTTCGTGTGCATCAGGATAACCGCGGTCGCCTCCACAAAATTTACCCTCGCCATAGCCACCCACAACATGCCAGCACGCCACTGGCACCTAAGAGATCACTCCCGACGTACAAAAAGGGGAACGGAGGAAATCCTCCGTTCCCCTTCCAGCGCACATTACTCGCCCTTGAAGCCGCCGAACATGTAGGCCCAGTAATCAAAGGCCCAGTCGGGGAAGTGGGCCGGATGTTCCGGATCCCACCAGCGCTCGAAGTTGTACACGACCGCATCCGCGTTGAATTCGGTGCCGTCGTGGAACTTCACACCCTTGCGCAGGTGGAAAGTCCACACCAACCCGTCGTCCGACGCCTCCCAGGAAACGGCCAGACCCGGTTCGGGGATGGTGGTGCCGGGCTTGTACTTCACCAAGCCCTCCAGGATCTGGGCCGACACCTTCAGGCTCTCGCCATCCGTCGCGTCGGAGGGGTCGAGTTTGACCGAATCGCCACCGCGGCCGAAGATGACCGTGTCGCCTGCTTCGTTCTCCACCAGGTCCCAGCGAGCAATGCTCATGGGGCTGGGGATGTAATTCTTAATGGTCTTCTTGAAGAAGAGAGGCACCTTCGTGTGCACAACGGGCACGCCAGGCACGATGTCATGGATCATCGCGTTGGCCTGCTTGTACATCTCCTCACGCTTGGCCTGGTCCGTCTCGGACTGGGCCTTCAGGAGCAACTGATGGAGTTCCTCATCCGGCGGTCCTTGAGCGAAGGAATTGTCACCACCGCAGAAGAACACGCACAGGAAGTTGTCCGGGTCACCGTTGTCACCCGTCCAGCCCAGCATGAACAGGTCCGCCTCGCCCGCGGCCACCTCATCCAGGTAGGTGCCCCAGTCCTTGGTCACGATCTTGGCCTTGATGCCCACATCCGCGAGCATTTGCTGGATAGCCTCACCCACCTGCTGCGGCTGCGGGAAGTAAGGTCGAGGCACAGGCATCACCCAGAGGGTGGTCTCGAAGCCGTCGGGATAGCCGGCTTCAGCCAGGAGTTCCTTGGCCTTCGCGGGATCATAGGCGTAGTCCTCGATGTCCGGGTTGTAGCCCCAGAGGCTGGGCGGCATGAATTCCTTGGCCGGCTCGCCCAGGCCGCTGTAGAACGCGTCCACAATGGCCTGCTTGTCAATCGCGTGGGCGATCGCGCGGCGCACGCGCACATCGTCGAAGGGCTTGTGCGCCTGGTTGATGCCCAGGTAACCCACGTTAAAGGCCGGGCGCAGGAGCACCTGGATGTTGGGATCCTTCTCCGCGACAGGCATGTCATCCGGGTTCGGGTTATCCATGCCGTCAATTGTGCCCGCCTGCAACTCTAAGAAGCGAGCCGTGTTGTCCGGAATGGAGCGGAAGACCAGCGTCTTAATCTTGGCCTTGTCTCCCCAATAATCTTCATTGCGTTCCAACGTAATCTTGTCGTTGGGAATCCATTCCACGAACTTGAAGGGCCCTGTGCCCACCGGATGCTTGAAGATGTCCGGACCGTACTTCTCAATCGCGGCCGGGGACATAATGGCGAAGTTGTTCATGCCCAACGTGTTGATGAGCGACGCGTTGGGACGATTCAGGTAAAGGCGGACCGTGTAATCATCCACCTTCTCCACACCCCGCAGCAAGCTCTTCGCATCCGGGTTCGGAGCAGGAATTCCCGCGGCCTCACCCTCGCTGGGCTGTTCCATGCCCGCTTCCTTCATGGCCTTGGGCGCGACCTTCTTGGTCAGATCCACGCCGAACCACTTCATGGACAGAGCGGACAGGGTGCCATCCGCGTGCATGCTCGCGATGATCTCGTTCAACTTGGCCAGAGCCTTGTCCGCAGGACCGGCCGACTTGTCAAGAGCAAAGGCCAGGTCTTCATAGTACACCGGATCACCCAGTTTCTTGATGGGCACGCCCTCCTTAATCGCGTTCTCCACCACAGTCAGGGAGGTAAGCACCGCGTCCAGGCGCACACCATCACCCAGAGCCAGATCCTGCACGGCCTCCGCGTCGGTGCTGTAGGGCACCACCTCTACGTTCTGCGGAGGAGGCACCAAAATCTCCTCGCCCACCAGTTCAAGAACACCGTTCAGATAATCCTCGTAAGTGGTCGCGGTACCCACGCCGATCTTCTTGCCGTTCAGATCCTCGTACGTTTCAGCCTTGCTGTCCTTGTGCACCGCGAACTGGGCCGGGGTGAAGTAATAAGGCGCGGTGAAGTACAGGCGCTCCATGCGTTCCTTGGTGATGGTCATGGAGCCGATGCTGATATCCCAGCGACCACCCCAGTTCCCCGCGGTGATCAGGTCCCAATCCGGGGTCACGAATTCCAGTTCCAGGCCAAGACGTTTGGCCACTTCCTTCGCGACCTCGACATCGAACCCATCCAGTTCCCCTTTATCGTTGAGGAAGGATTGGGGCGGGTAGTTGGGGTCGGTGGAGACCACAATCTTCCCCTTGGCCATCCACTTGTCCAACTGGTCCTCTTCCTGGACCTCTTTAGTGACGACCTTCTCCACCTCTTTAGTTACAACCTTCTCGACCTCCTTGGTGACGACCACGGTCTCAACGATTTTCTCAGGGGTGGGTTTCGGACACGCGGCCAACACCAAGGCGGCAATGATGAGGACCGCGACTAGAGGAAACCACTTAAATCTCCGCATGACCTCTCCTCCTTTCAGAGTAAATAACTGGGACAATTGGGGGAATAGCATATGCTAGAGAACCCGGATTGAGTAAATTATAGGAACAGGGCATGGGCTTGTCAAATACTTTGAAATACATCCCTTGCGCTCGTACAACTCAACGGCGAAATCTTTGCCGTACAACCTGCCACACAAAGCGGGGCAAGGCCAACTGACGCCGCCAGCGCCACGGTTCCAAAACCAACCGCCACAGCCACTCCAACCCCACGCGGCGTACCCACACAGGCGCGCGCTTTTGCACCCCTGCAATAAAGTCCAAACTCCCGCCCACGCCAATAGCCACATTTACTTGCAAACGAGGGAGATTTCGGGCCATCCACCGTTCCTGTTTAGGCGCCCCGTACGCGACCAGGAGGATATGGGGACGCGCCGCGTTAATCCGCTGCACCACCTCCTCATCAAATTCCGGACGGGGATCCCCCGGTTCCGCGCCCACGATGCGCAACCCTGGGTACCGTTCCTGGAGAATGTGCGCTGCCTGTTGAGCCACACCGGGAGCCGCTCCCAACAGATACACCCGCCACCCCTGTTCAGCCGCGCGTTGAGCAATCAAGGGCACACCATCGGATCCGGTGACACGTTCTGGAATGAACGTGCCCAGAAGACGACCGGCCATAAGCACTCCCACACCGTCGGGCCAGGTCATGTGCGCGGCATTAAGGATCTCCCGATACGCCCCATCATCCTGGGCACGCATGATAATCTCCGGATTCGCGGTGACCACGTACCCCTTTTCACCCTGCTCAATCATGCGCTGAATCTCATCCAGAGCCTGGGCAAAGGTCAACCGATGCACCCGCACCCCCAGAATCTCCACAGTTAAACGCTGGAGGGCAGGGACTGAAGAGCGTACCGGAAGAGCCCCCGAAGTTGACTCGGGGCCCGGCTTCTGATTTTTGGAGGGAGGAGAGGGATGAACGTGGCCTGCACGTGGACGTAATGAAGCAATCTCAAGGAGATGAGTGAGGATAATTCTCGCGGTGTGTTCCCAGGAGAAGCGGAGAACATTCTCCCGTCCCTTGCGGATCAAAGCAGCCCGAAGATCAGGATCGCGCAGGAGAGCGCGCAGGCCCTCAGCCATCGCGTCCGTGTCCATAGGATCCACCAACAGAGCCGCGTCCCCGGCCACTTCGGGCAGACTGGATGTGGACGACGTGAGCACAGGCACGCCCAGGGCCTGGGATTCCAGCACAGGAAATCCAAACCCTTCGTGCAAGGAAGGGAAAACAAAAGCCAGCGCGCCCCGCATGAGCGCGTACAACATCTCATCCTCCACATACCCGGTCAAATGCACACGTCCCTGCACATCTGGAGCCTGGGCGCGCTGCACAATCGCCTCGGCCAACCACCCCACCTTCCCCGCCAGAACCAGGCGCACGGGGTTCCTCAGAGGATAGCCATCATCTCCGATGGTCGGCTCGTCCATGACCCGCGCGAACGCGTCAATGAGCCGACGCACGTTCTTGCGAGGTTGAAGCGTCCCCACAAAAAGCACATAAGGGGGTTCAATGCCCCACCGTTCTCGGACAAGGGATAGCGCCTCATCTCTGGTGAGATCAGAGGGCACAGGGGGTAACCCAGGGTAAGCGACCACCATCTTCTCCTCGGGGACACCGTAAAAGTGGCGGAGATCCTGGGCTGTAGAGCGGGAATCCGTGAACACCACCCGGGCGCGATGGGCACTGTGGCGGGTACTCCAGCGCAAGTACGCGCGTTGCGACCAGGGGTGGGCCTGAGGGAAGTGCTCGTACCCCACATCGTGGACAGTCACCGCGATGGGCAAGCGCGGAGGGGGCATCGCGGGCACCACATGAGCCGGGATAAAGAGCACATCTGGAGGATGCCTCCACACCTCCGCGGCCAAGGCCGCGTGCGTCCACAGGCGTGGCAGAGCGAGAACGCGCACCTTCACCTGAGAGGGCCACGTAGTCAAGCCAAAAGTCCGAGGCTGGAGAGGATGACGCGTGTACAAAATGATCTGGTGCTCTCGATTAAGGGTAATAAGATGTCGGATGACGTGCAGGCTGTACGTCTCCGTACCGGTGCGGCCATCCTCCTGCACGCGGCTAGCATCAATCCCTATTTTCATGGATAATACCCTGAAGATATCGTAAGGTGACGTGTTTTAGACCTTCTCAGTGTCCATTGTACCTACCCATCCGCACTTCGGCCAACAATAGGGAAAGATCATGCCCGACACGGTGGTGGAGATTTCGGCCAATGTAGAATGGCAAGCACTTCTCGACATTGTGCAACCCGAAGAGACGTATCACTCCCCTTTTGGGGAATGGTTCGTCCTGCCAGCAGGTCCAAACGCGGAGCCGGTAATCGTTTTTCACGGTGGGTGGGGAAAAATCGCGGCGGCTGCCGCGACCCAATACGCGATTGAACGCTGGAAACCCCTCTTGCTGGTTAACTTAGGCACGTGTGGTGGCTTTGCAGGGTATGTGGAACGGGGTACGATTATACTGGCGGAAAAAACAGTCGTGTATGACATTGTGGAACAAATGGGGGACTACGATTCGCACATCGCACACTATACCACTGTTTTAGATCTCTCCTGGCTTCAGGAGCCCTATCCCCAATCCGTGCTGCGGACAGTGCTCGTATCGGGGGATAGGGATTTGAGGCCCCAGGACATTCCCTGGTTGCAGGAGCGGTTTGGTGCAGTGGCTGGAGATTGGGAATCAGGAGCCATTGCCTGGGTTGCTGCACGCCATCGGGTGCGCACCCTCATCCTGCGCGGGGTGTCCGACCTGGTGAGTGAAGAGGGGGGTGAAGCCTACGAGGACATGAACGTTTTCATTCAAAACACACACTCTATCATGGCCGAACTTTGGCATCACCTTCCGGCCTGGCTTCATAAATTGGAGGGTGCACACCCAAAGTGGTAATTCTTGAACCCGTGATTTCCAAGGAGAGCGTATGTCGTTACTGGATGCATTCATTCGCGCGCTGAGCGAAACGTTTGGGGTCCAATTGAGTTGGGGATTAAGCGTGTTGCCCGCGCTTATTGTGGGCTTCACCCTGCACGAGTACGCGCACGCGTGGACCGCGGTGCGCCTGGGGGATCCCACCCCCAAATGGCAGGGACGCTTAACCTTGAACCCCCTAAAGCACCTGGACCCTATAGGTACGTTGTTGGTGTTCATCGCCCACGTGGGATGGGCCAAACCGGTTGTGTGGAATCCCGTGTACTTGCGGGTATCCCGACGGTGGGGGATATTACTGGTGGCCGCGGCAGGCCCCCTGGCCAACCTGCTTTTAGCCGCAATCGGAGCGCTTGTATTGCGCCTGTTAGCCCCACTGTTGCACCTGTTCCCTGCCTGGTGGGGAATCATTCCGGGGCCTTCGTCGCTTCTGATAACATTTGTCGTGTTCAACGTCATCCTGTTTGTGTTCAACCTGATTCCTCTCCCCCCACTGGACGGCTTTGTTGTGTTAAGCGGTTTGGTGCCACCATCGTGGTATCCTGCGTTGGAGGTACTACGCCGGTACGGGATGTTCCTTCTCATTGTGCTCCTGTTCATGCCCAGCAGTCCGTTGATGTGGGGGTTTGACCTGGTGGTTCGTGGCCTTCTTGCCATTCTGCTATAACGTGTAAGGCTGCCACAGGGAATGGTGCGTGAACACAACACAATTCACACGGCTGGGAAAACGCATCCTCTACCGGATAGGCCAGGTCATCCGGGGACTATGGCCACGCCTTTCCGCGGCGGATAAAGCCGAAGTCGCGCGGTGGCTAACCCCTGAACAGGTGAAATTGTGGAACCGGCAGAGCCGGCGAGACCGATCTCATTCCTTGCGGGTACTGCGAACTTTACAGGCCCAGGGATGGGACGCGGCGCCCCTCATGCGGGCTGCGCTCCTGCATGACGTGGGGAAAGTACAAGCCCGCCTGACAGTAATACACCGCTCCGCATGGGTTCTGGCCACGCACATCGCGCCTCACTGGGCGCAGACGTGGCTAGCGCGACCAAAGGGATGGCGACATCCCTTCTGGGTATTGGCCGAACATCCCCACCTGGGAGCGCAATTGGCCCGGGCTGCCGGGGTGGACGAGCAGACACTCTGGCTTATCGAACACCATCAGGACAAAGACGTAAAAGCCCCACCGCTCATGCGTACCTGGTGGGAAGCACTGCAAAAAGCGGACGACCAAAATTGAAACCCTTGCCATAACCAAACGTGGGAGGACACATGACACAAACGTTGCGCATCACCATCATTGGCTTAGGACACATTGGCACTTCCATAGGGCTTGCGCTGAAGCACACGGATTTAGACCTGTACATTGTAGGACACGACAAGGAACCCAATCACACCCGAGTCGCGACGCGGCGGAAGGCCATTGACAAGGGAGAATGGAACCTTCCTGCTTCTGTGGAGGGTGCGGACCTGGTCATTCTGGCCTTGCCCCTGGATGCTATTGAGGAAACCCTCCAGTACATTGCCCAGGACCTGCGACCCAACGCGGTGGTGATGGACACCGCGTCCCTGAAAGTTCCGGTCCTGGAATGGGCCCGCAAGCACCTGCCAGAAAACGTCCACTTTGTGGGAGGACATCCAATTGTGCGGGATGTTCGATCGGGCCCGGAGAACGCGCGCGCCGACCTCTTCCAAAACCAGATTTTCACCCTGTGCACAACGCATGATACCCACGCCAAAGCCGTGGCCCTGGCCACTAATTTGGCCACCGCGCTCGGTGCTCGCCCCCTCTTCCTGGACCCAGAAGAGCACGACGGGATGATGGCCGCGGTCGAACACATGCCCGAACTTCTGGCCCTGGCCTTAGGACAGGCCGTCATGGGGCAAGGAGCATGGCGGGAAACGCGTAAACTCGCGGGGTCGCAATTCGAAGCCAGCACCTACACCGTGACTCGAACACCCAGCGCGCTGGCCGCGGACCTCTTGCTCAACCGAGATCGCGTTATCGCCTGGCTCGACGTGCTAGACCGGACCCTCGCGTACTGGCGCAACCTCCTGCAGACAGAAGATGAGGAAACCATTCAACGGATGGCTGCCTCAGTCCTCGAGGCCCGAACAGATTGGATTATCGCAGCAGAGACAGGTCAGTGGGAGGAGAAGCCCAAAGTGGAGACATTCTCTGTGAGGGACTGGCTCTTTGGACAATCCCTCACCCGACGACGGACCAAGAAGTAAGGTTCGCAACAGTACAATGCGCATCCTGGCAATTGCACCTACATCCTTCTTTGCGGATTACGGATGCCATGTGCGCATCTGGGGACAGTTGGTCGCGCTGATACGCCGCGGGCATACTGTGCGCCTTGTGACATATCCCTCAGGGAAGGACCGCTCCCCCATCCTCACGGTGCGCCCCCGCATCCTTCGCGGTTGGCCTATCCAGGTAGGATCCTCCTGGAAGAAGATCGCGCTGGACCTCACGCTCGCGCCCCTGGTTCTTACCGAAGCCCTCCGCTTCCGCCCTCATCTTGTGTACGCGTTTCTGCACGAGGGTGTGGCCCTGGCCCTGCCCCTTCGGGCAGCAGGCATTCCCCTGGTGTTCGACTATCAGGGAAGCCTCACCGCGGAGATGCTCACCCACCACTTCCTCTCCCCCCATTCCCCTTTACTTCCCGTGTGGAGGGCATTGGAGCACTTCCTGGACGCGCGCGCGGATTTGGTGTTCACCTCCACCGAACACGCGCGCGAAGACCTCCTGGCCCGCTGTGCCCAACCCCCGGATCGCGTCATCCGCCTGCCCGACGCGGTAGACCCCCACACTTTCCGCCCACCACGCCCTGAAGACCAGCCCCGGCTTCGCCTCTTATCCCACAAGTGGGGAATCCCTCCGGAAAGGCCGGTCATCGCGTACCTGGGTTTGTTGGCTCCATACCAGGGAATTGACCTCCTCCTCCACGCGTTTCGCACACTCTTGGACACGTGGTCCGAGGCTGTTCCCCCCCTGCTCCTACTAATGGGCTTCCCCTTTGTGGAACGGTACCGGACTCTCGCCCACGACCTGGGCTTGGACAAAGACGTGGTCCTCACCGGTCCAATGCCGTATGACCAGGCGCCCGACCACCTGCGCCTGGCCCGGATCGCGGTTGCGCCCAAGCGTCCTGTATCCGAAGGTGCGGGGAAACTTCTGCCTTACATGGCTACCGCGTTACCTGTGGTGGCCACGGACACTCCCGCGCATCGCGCCTACCTGGGAGATGACGCCTACTACGCGGCCGTGGATGACCCCGTTTCCCTGGCCCACGCGCTGGCTTACGCGCTGCACGATCCCGAAGCCCCGCAACGGGGACAACGCCTCCGGAAACGAGTCCTGGCCGCGTACACGTGGGATCACGTGGGTGCGGCAATAGAAGAGGGCTTCCAGTGGGCTCTGGAAAAAGCGTGACGCTGTGTTGAGGAGGGAATCCGACGACGCGGGACCCAGTCCTCCCGGCGCCATAAGAGCATCGGGTCGAAGAGCATTCCCGTCTTCCCTTCCTCCTCTTCTTCCTTGTGAATCACGTAAATGCGCACCGGTGGGCTTTCGGCTTCGTTCCCGGCTTTGTCGATGGCTTTGACAGTGAGCACGTGGCTCTCGGTGTAACCGTGAGTATCCGAGATCACCATGAACCCGTTATCCCACTGCTGGATAAGGCGTAGACTGCCGTCGGGCAACGTTTCAGTAATCACTTGGGTAACGGTGTACGTCTCGGGAACAACGGTCCCATCGGGCAACGTCATTGGTCGGGTGGCGGTAATGGGTTCCATCCCTTCAATGGGGATGGTATCGGACATGGTGATGGTCCACTTTTGGTTGAAAGGTGGTACTGTGCTCTCCGCGAATTTCTTGCCGTCCAGGTAGAATTCCACCCGGTCCATGGCCCAGGCCTCATCAATCTTGGGCTGAATGGTCACCCATTCATCATCTTCCATGACGTATACATCCCCCTCGTTGGGGTGCTCCAGAGTTACCTGGGGGGGCGTGTTATCCACGGTAACCTGAGTTTCCGCGGTGCGCACACTGCCATCGTTGCCGAACACGCTCAGACGCAAGGTGTAAAGGCCTTCATCCAAAAATCGGGTATCCCAGTACTCGAGGACATTGCGATCCACTTGATTGTAGTGTTCTGGCCCGATTTGCGTCCACTGGGTTGGGTTCAAACCCGGTCCGAAGGTCAGGACGTAGCGGCTAAAGTTTCCACCCCGCGCGTTCCCGCGCACTTCAACAATATCCCGCACGTAACTGAACGGCCGTGGGGAGATGATGGCAACTTCGCGGTTAAACGCTGTGGGGCCGTATTCGTCGTCGTAGACCCGCGGGGGTTGGGGGATGTTGTTCTCCCGAATCCAGTCATTGGCCTCAGGAGGAAGGATCATGTAAATGCGGCGTTCTCTCAACTCCGGCGGTGTGTACGGTGTGGCCAGTTTTCCGTTCACTTTGTTGATTTCAAACGCACGCCACACATTATCGTACTCTTCGGGGATGTGATCCTCGAAGAAGATGTCTGTCCGCACTTTGCCCACTTCCCGACATTCGTCTGTGGGCAGCAACCCGCTAGGCCAACAAACCTCTACATCCACAATGCCCGGTGGTCGGTAAAATTCCGCCGGCGGCAAGTCCTTTGTGGCTTCCTTTATCACATCATGGAAGATGGGCGCGGCCCCCACCGCTCCGGACACGTGTTTCATGGGGGTGTTATCCGCGTTGCCCACCCATACGCCCACCACCACCTGTGGTGTATACCCGATGGTCCACGCATCCCGAAAGTCATTGCTGGTTCCCGTCTTCGCGGCCACTGGCCGATCGTCCAGCACCAGATATTTGGCAAAGCGGCCAAACGCGGGCGGGCGTGGGGTCGGGTCAGAGAGGACGTTGTTCATCATGTAAGCCAACTGGGGTGAAATCACCCGCTGGGTTTCTGGCTTTTCGTACTGATACAGGATGTTACCATCACTATCCCGCACCTGGAGGATGGAAACCGGATTCAATGTGCGATAGCCAGGTCTCTGTTCCTCCGGCGGCATGGGTTCCCCAACCATGAGGCCGTTGTTGGCAAACACGCTGAACGCGTATGCCATGTCGATGAGTTTTACTTCGCCGCCGCCCAGGGTGAGGGAAAGGCCGTAGTAGTCCTTGTTCAGGGTGGTAATTCCCATGCGATGGGCAAAGTCCACCACGTTCTTCACCCCGACCTGCGCCAGCGTCCACACGGCCGGAATATTGTGGGAACGCTGAAGGGCTTCGCGCATGGTCTCCGGACCGTGGTAACGACGGTCGTAGTTTTCGGGCACGTAGATGCCGGCTTCTGGATCGGGGAACACCTGACGAACATCCAAGACCATCTTAGCCGGATAGTAGTCCCCGGTACTAAAGGCCTTAGCATAAGTAAACGGCTTGAAACTGGAACCCGGCTGGCGTTCCGCGGTGGCCATGTTCACTTCACCGTCAATGTCCTTATTGTAGAAGTCTACACTGCCCACCATGGCCAGGATTTCACCTGTGTTCGCGCGCAGGACGACCACCGCGGCGTTGTGAGCCTCTCGGCCTTCTTCCTCCAACTTCTTGATCTGCTCCCGCGCGATCTGTTCAGCGCGCTTTTGCAGGTCATAGTCCAGCGTGGTGTACACAATGACCCCTTTACGCCAGATGAAGTAGGGGTCCTCGGGGGTGTTGAATTTCTTCTCCAACTCCTTGAGCACGTAGAGGGCAAAGTGGGGAGCGGCTGAAATGTTGTAACGCTCAGCCACGGAATCCCTGAGTTCCAGTTTTTCCGCGTACGCTTGCCGGGCCTGCTCTTCAGTAATGTACCCAGCATCCACCATAGCCTGCAGGACTTTCCACTGCCGACGCTTGGCAGCCTCAGGGTGCTGGAAGGGATTGAGCGCGGGAAATTGGGGCAAGTGAGCGAGCATGGCGGCTTCCGCGAGGTTCAAATCTTTCGCGTGTTTGTTGAAATACACCCGGGCCGCGGCTTCAATCCCGTAGGCATTGTTCCCGTAGAAGTTGTAGTTGAGGTACCACTCGAGGATTTTGTCTTTTGGATAACGGCGGGTAATCTCGATGGCCAGGATGACCTCTTTAATCTTTCGGGTGTACGAGCGTTTAATGCGTTCCTCGTAGTCGAAGACCACGTTTTTGATTAACTGCTGGGTAATGGAGGACCCTCCCTGAATGGCCCCGCCCCGCAAGTTGGAAATAAACGCGCGCACAATACCTCGCACGTTGACACCGGGGTTCTGGTAGAAACTCCGGTCTTCGAGGGCGATAGTGGCCTTAATAACCCAGGGGGAGATCTCGCTCAGAGGCACGTATGTCCGATCTCCCCGGAAGGGACGGGGGTCAATGGCTTCGTAGAGGAGGTGTTTGCCGGTGCGGTCGTAAATTTTGACGGTTTGAAATTCCTCCTGCGCGGTCTCGATAACGCTTGGATCCGGCAATTGCCGCGCGAAGTACATGTACACACCGGCCACGGCGCCGGCTGTAGCCGCGATCACGGCTGTGGTGCTTACCAACGTAACAATAAGCACTACAATGACCAACCGCGCCAACCACACCCCAAAGGACGGCGGTCGATTGGCCAGCCGACGTCGTCTACGCTTGCGGATAACGTGATACGTCCCGTTCATACGTCCTATCCTATCACCCTCTCGACGGTCCTTTCACTTTCCTATGTACGGTCAGAGTGCTGGTGCAGTTTTACCGCCCTTCCAGCCAACGGGGCAAATGTTCGAGTAGAGGACGTAAATCCTGTTCAGGGAGAACCAGGGTGGCCGCGGCAGCCACCTCTTCATGTGAGGGAGCCACGGCTACGCTCACTCGCGAGCGTTGAAACATGGGCACATCCCCGTGTGTATCTCCCACGGACAATGTGTTCTCTGGAGGGATGCCTAATTGCTCCTGGAGTTGGGCTAACACCCACCCTTTGCCGTTATACGGGCAATGAGCCCGAACGTCCCCGTTAACTACCCACTCATCCCCGACCCGGGAGAAGAAAATCTCGTTCCCTATAACCCATCGAATACCCAGTTCCTGGGCCACCAATTCCGCGTGCAGGAGGAGTCCTGTACTGATGATTGCGATTTCCACGCCGTGCGCTTGGAGCACGGAAACGACTTCGCGGGCTCCCGGCACATAGGGGTTCTGACGGAAGTGATGCTCTAACACGCGGCGGGGGATTCCCTTCCACAAGCCCACATCCTGACGCAACCACTCTTCGTACGCCAGTTCGCCCCGTTTTCCCTTCTCCGTAATGGGTTTGGAAAGTTCCTCCGTCCCCAGACGGCGGTGAAGGTACACGTACGGATCCCGTTCTCGCTTGAGCGTACCATCCAAATCGAACACAGCCAACCGAATCATTTCGACAATCCCATCCGCTTGCGGAAATCTTCAATCGTCCAGGCCAAACCTTCCCGTAAGGGAACTGTGGGTTCCCACCCCAAGACGCGACGGGCCTTTGTAATATCAGGACGTCGTTGCTTTGGATCATCCTTAGGCAAGGGCTTGAACACAATCCCCGCTGTGTTCCCGGTCATCTCGTTGACCAACTTGGCAAAGTCGATAATCCGATATTCCTCCGGATTCCCGATGTTCACCGGTTCAATTTCATCGGAGAACAAAAGCCGATAGATGCCTTCCACCAGGTCATCCACGTACGTAAAAGAGCGGGTTTGGGTTCCATCTCCGTAAACTGTTAAGGGTTCCCCGCGCAGGGCTTGGGTGAGGAAGTTCGGCACTACCCGGCCGTCGTTCAGGCGCATGCGAGGGCCATAGGTGTTGAAAATGCGGACAATGCGTGTGTCCACCCCGTGAACCCGATGGTAGGCCATGGTGAGCGCCTCCGCGAAGCGCTTGGATTCATCGTAGATCCCTCGAATGCCGATGGGATTCACGTTGCCCCAATAGGTTTCGGGCTGGGGGTGAACCAGCGGGTCCCCGTACACTTCAGAGGTGGAGGCGAGCAGGAAACGGGCTCCTTTGGCCTTTGCTAAGCCCAGGGTTCGGTAAGTGCCTATAGCGTTCACCTTGCCGATCTGAATGGGAAACGCGGGAAAATCCGCGGGGCTGGCAGGTGACGCGAAGTGGAGGACCACATCAATGGGCCCGTCTACGTAAATGTACTCGGTCACATCGTGAAAGATAAACTTAAACCGGGGGTGACCTGCCAAGTGTGCGATGTTGTCGGTCGATCCGGTGATGAGATTATCCATGGCAATGACCGTGTGACCCTCGGATAAGAAGCGATCACAGAGGTGCGAACCAATAAAACCGGCGCCGCCGGTAATCAAAACCCGCATAGTACATACACCTCCCTTATGCGTATGAACAACCAGTGAACTACAGAAATACCGCCGCATCATAACATAAAGGGCACTCGCGAGGGGAATTTGTGGGTGCGTCGAGTACGCCGATAGGGAAGCAATTTTTGACCAGGGACCCATGTTTCCCGTAAAATGTGGGACTGCTGTCAGGGCATTGGTCCTTTGATGAGAACAAGGGGGTATAAGGAGATAGCAATTATGGACGCGTTGGTTTTGAATGCGGAACCCAGAACAGTAACAGGACGACGGCCTGTGCGACGTTTGCGCAAGACAGGGAAGATTCCCGCGGTGTTGTACGGTCCCGGCGTAGAACCCCGTAACCTTCAACTGCGCGCGCTGGATGTGGAGCGCGTTTTGCACGCAGGCGGCACCACACAGTTGGTGGATTTATACATCGAGGGGGAAGAGAAGCCGGTCAAGGTCCTTATCCGCGAACTACAGCGCCACCCGGTCCGTCGGTCCCTCTTGCATGTGGACTTGGTGCAGGTGAGCCTGTTGGAGAAGTTGGAAGTCGAGGTGCCGTTGGTGTTAGTGGGCGAATCGCCTGCGGTGGCTGCTGGGTTGGGTAATGCCAGCCAGGTGTTGGACACGGTGGCTGTGCGCTGTCTGCCTGAAGATATTCCCGCGGAAATCCAGGTGGATTTGAGCCTGCTCACCCAGGAACACGACGTCATCCGCGCGGCAGATCTGAGCCTGCCCGAACGTGTGGAACTGGCCGAAGAGCCGGACGCGGCAGTGGTCATCCTCGAATACGTAACCGAGGGCGAAGAGATCGAAGAAGAAGGGGAAATCGAAGAGGGCGTGGAACCCGAGGTTATTGCTCGCGGCAAGGCCGAGGAAGAAGAGGAAGAATAAACCACCTTCCTGTGACGAGTAACGGGTTATGGCCCGGCTACCTCACAGATGGCCGAGCCATCACTCGTTACTCGTCTTGTGTCCACGTTGCCGTAACCATTTCTCCTCTAACTCCTGCAGTGTGCCGTTCTCCCGTAGGATGTTGAGAGCGTTGTTTACCTTCTCCTGAAGCCGAAAGGCCTCATAGGGCATCACAATCACGTAAGGGTCGTGGTAAAAAGGGGCCCCTATAAGCCGCACGTTCTCTTGCATCCGAGCAGTGACACCATCCACAATAGCCGCATCGGCTTCGCCACGCCGCAATGCCTGCAATGCTTCCTCTGAAGTGGATTTCAACACCAACGTTACCCCCGGGAGGGTGCGCTGAAGCCGTCGTGCCCACACATCCCCTTCTGATCCCCACTCCACAGCCACACGATGTCCTGCCACATCGTTCACCTCGCGAATGGGAGACATCGGCAACACCACCAGTCGCCATCCAGCATCAAAGTAGGGGTCGGAATAACGCACATCCTTGGTCAACAGGGGATCATAGGGAATGGCAGAAATGGCCGCATCTACCTTATGGGTTCGCACTGCATCCACCAGGCCGTCAAAGCCCATGGCGACTATTTCCACCCGAACACCCCACAGGTGGGCTACAGCCTGGGCCAAATCCACATCCAATCCGACCACCCGGCCATCTTCAGATAACATCTCAAAGGGTGGAAAACTGGGATCCATGCCCACCCGCCACACATGCGTGCGTTCTATGCGCTCCCACACAGGATCCTGGGAAAACAGGTGAACGCGCAGGAGGATGCCCATAACGCCCACGAGGAACACAAGGGTCACAGCGAATCCAACCACATACCACCGTCGCGCCATTGCAATCCTTTCCTAATAAACTTTCTCGCGTTTTACCTTGTCCCTTTTTGCCTCTAAAAGTATACTTCCCTGTACAACGGTTGCCTACTGCGCCCGTTGTGCTGTGCACACTCCAGAACATGAGGAAAGCATCCATGCTCTGTATCTGCAATGCAACCGTGTACACACCACGCCGTATGTTCGCCCCCCAACACATTCTGGTAGAAAATGGCCGTGTTGTGGACATCCGCCCCGCTCAGTCGAACCTTCCCTTTGCGGTTGACGAGACATTCGACGCAAAGGGACTCATACTCTCCCCGGGCTGGATAGACATTCAAATCAACGGAGCCTTTGGGCACGATTTCACTGAAGACCCCACCTGCATCTGGGATGTGGCAGCCCAATTGCCCCGTCTGGGCGTCACCGCGTTCCTGCCCACAATCGTTACCTCTCCACCGGAAACGGTTGAAAAGGCGATCCGTGTACTCCAACAGGGCCCACCTCCCGGCTGGAAAGGGGCCATTCCCCTGGGATTGCACATCGAAAGTATGTTCCTAAACCCAGAAAAGCGCGGGGCCCACAACCCGGCATACCTTCGCCCCCCCACTCCTGAACTCATCGCCGGCTGGACCCGTGAACGGCATGTGCGATTGTGCACTCTCGCGCCAGAACTCCCGGGCGCCCTGACAGCCATCCGGACCCTTCGCTCAAATGGGGTTACGGTCAGTATCGGGCACACGATGGCCACGCTGGCCGAAGCCGAGGCCGGATTTGTAGCCGGGATCACGTATGGCACGCACTTGTACAATGCCATGCGCTCTCCCCATCACCGTGAACCTGGTGCGGTGGGAGCGCTCCTCGCCCACGAGGAAATCACCGTGGGGCTCATTGTCGACGGTATTCACGTCCACCCGGCCATGGTGGTCGTGGCCTGGCAATGCAAGTCTCCCCATACGATAACCCTGGTGACCGACGCGATGGCTGCTTTGGGGATGCCGCCCGGCCACTATCGCCTAGGGGACCTGGACGTGACAGTGGATGAGACGAGTGCCCGTTTGCAGGATGGTCGCCTGGCCGGAAGTGTACTCCGTCTCAACCAGGCTGTGCGTAATTTGATGAGATATACGGGGTGCTCCCTGGAAGACGCCCTCACCACGGTCACTCGCACGCCGGCTCGCGTCATTGACGAACCCAGGGGATACGTCCAGGTCGGCGCGCGCGCGGACTTCACGTTTATCACCCCAGATGTAGACGTGGTCGCCACTATGGTAGGCGGAGAGTTCCTCTACAAGCGTTAGTTGTCCAACAAAAAAGTGGCCGAGGGAATTCCTCGGCCACTTCGCATCCTCACACCATCGTGAGGGAGAAAGCAAATTACACCCAGCCACGGAGTTTCATGGCCTTTGCCACACGAGAGACCGCGACCAGGTAGGCGGCCAATCGGTTGTGGACTTTGCGTTCCTGGGCCATTTCGTGAACGTCGTAGAAGGCCCGGGTCATCTTCTCGTCCAACTTCGCGTACACTTCCTCGGCCGTCCAGTAGTAGTTCATCGCGTCCTGCACTTGCTCGAAGTAGGAGACGGTCACGCCACCCGCGTTGCAGAGGAAGTCCGGAATGACGTAGACGCCGTTCTCGTGCAGGATGAGGTCCGCCTCCGGTGTGGTCGGGCCATTCGCCAACTCGGCCACAATCTTGGCCTTGATATTGGCCGCGTTCTCCTCCGTGATGACGTTCTCCAGCGCGGAGGGGAAGAGAACCGTGACGTCCAGTTCCAGCAACTCCTCGTTGGAAATGGGGTCGGTGTCGGGGAATCCCACCACCGATCCGGTCTCCTTCTTCCAGGCAAGCACCTTCTCGTAATCCAACCCGTTGGGGTTGTAGATGCCACCCTTGGAATCGGAGACAGCGACGATCTTCATGCCCAAGAGTTCTACAGCCAACTTGTGGGCAAAGGAACCGGCATTGCCGTACCCCTGAATGGCCCCTGTCGCGCCCTTCAGGTCAATGCCCAACACCTTGGCCGCCTCTCGGACGGTGTAGATACCCCCGCGGGCAGTCGCGTCAATGCGCCCGGCAGATCCGCCCAGTTCCAGCGGCTTGCCCGTGATGACCCCCGGCTCCTGGTGGCCAACGAGGACGTCGAACTCGTCCATCATCCAGGCCATAATCTGGGGATTGGTGTAAACATCCGGTGCGGGCACGTCCACATTTGCGCCGATGAACCGGGCAACCTGTCGGATATAACCACGGCTCAGGCGCTCCAGTTCCCGTTCAGACATCTCCTTCGGGTTGCAGATGACACCACCCTTGCCCCCGCCCAGGGGAAGGTTCATCACTGCGGTCTTCCACGTCATCCAGGCAGCCAACGCCCGGACCGTGTCAATGGTTTCCTCCGGATGGAAGCGGATACCTCCCTTGGCCGGACCACGGGCATCGTTGTACTGAACACGGAAGCCCTTGAAGATCTTCACAGTACCATCATCCATGCGGACAGGAATCTGGAAGTGAAATTCCCGCATGGGCCAACGGAGGAGTTCGTGAGTGGCTTCATCCAACCCGAGGAGTTCAGCGGCTTCATCCAACTGCCTTTGGGCGATAATAAAGGGGTTCAACTCGTTGACAGCCTTGTCGCTCATGGCACCCTCCTCATCGAGGCTCGAGATGGAGTAGAGATGGGAAAACATTAGACTTCCCACGCGGCGTACTCTAGCACATTTCAGTGCTTTTGTCCAATTGACGTTGGCAGAAGGAACGCATTTCAACATTTCCTCCAGGCAGATAGGCACTGCAGGAACAAGGGGAAAAGACTATGAGTTCTCACCAGCACGCAAAACAGGAACCAGGTACGCTCCACACTGCAGGAAGGGACGCCCATGTGACCGGGGCGAACAGCGGGATTTCGCGAGGGGAATATTCTAGCCGGGAGCCCATGCACGCGTGGAGGCAGTACGCCTAACCGTGGAGAAAGGCCTTGTAGACGTGTAATCACCCTTCTTGCAGGGGAATGCTCACCCGCACCCGCGTTCCTCTCCCCGGAGCGGAAGATACATCCAAGGTCCCCCCGACCGCTTGAACACGCTCGGCCACCCCGACCAGACCATAGTGCTGGTCCCGCACCAGGATACTCAGACGGGAGGGCACAGAAAATCCGCGGCCATCGTCCTCCACCCAGAGTTCCACCCGTCCCGCCTCTTTACGCACTTCCACATGCACCCGTCGAGCCTGAGCATGGCGCCGCACATTGGCCAGCGTCTCCTGCAGGGCTCGAAATAACGTAATACTTATGACGTCGGAAAGATCCTCAAACACCCGATATCCCCCCTCTGGGAACGAAAGCGTGATCTCCAGATCACTCTCCCGGCGTACATCATCCACCAATCCCTCGATAGCTGACCGCAAGTCCGTAATGTCCAACGCGGGAGGACGCAGTTCAGTACACAAGCGGCGTAGTGTGTGGATTGTGTGCAGAATTTGTTCGTGGGAGCGGTCAAATAACTCTCGGTTGTCCTCGCCAAGGGCCCCTCGAACCTGGTCCAAAGTGACATATGCGTTGATCAAGTCCTGGAGCACGACGTCGTGCAACTCGCGAGCCAGACGTTTGCGTTCCTCCTCTCGGGCCAGAGCCAACTGAGCGTAAAGACGCTTCACCTCTTCAACCCGAGCCTGCAGGCTTTCCACCAACCGAACGTTTTCTACTGCCGTCGCCGCGTGGGCAGCCACGATGTTCAATAAGCGCAAATCCTCAGATTCCAGCGGATCACCACTGACGCGACCGCCAAGCAACAAAACACCCTCCAGGCGCCGATCACGCATCAGGGGCAACCAAAGAGTTACATTGGGTAAGCCTATCCACATTTTTTCTTCGGCGGACAAAGGAGAAGCGCTGAGCGCCTGTCGAACTTGCTCCGAAGTCACCGGGCGACCCACCTGCACGAGGAATTCACTCAAATGCCCTCCTGTGGACAAAGGTGGCCAGGACTGACCCTCAAACACGCCTGTTGCCCGCACAGGCACCAAATGTTCCTCACTGGCCAGGAGAAAGAGAGCACCACGTAAACGCAAGGCCTGACTCAGGTGATCGACCAACAAGAGAGCCAAATCATCAGGGCGAATGACTCCTCTCAACCGCTGGCTCAACTCCTGTAATGTGGAGCGGTAGTCATACCAGCCTCCGTACAGAAACCTATCGGCAAAATGAAGGAGGACGCGTCGAACAGGTGAAAAGAAAGCTGCGGCCACAACAGCCAGCCCGGCAATTACCAGAGGAGATGTCTCCTGCATAAAGGAGAATCGATTATCCAACCACCAAAACAACACAAGATATATCACCAAAAACACGCCGGAGAGGATCAAATGCGCTAACGTTCGGGAAAGCACCCGATCTACCCGGCCCAGTTTTCCCGTCCGCAAAGCCAAGGCGTACGTTAGAGGAACAGCCACAAGAAATAAAAGTGTCCACGGATACTCTACCAGGCGAGTCTTCAAGAGAATTTCGGGAATAAAAGAGAGGAACAGGGCAGGTGTAATTCCCAATATCAGGCCCATGGCTAAAAGGCGACGGTATTGGAGTGCTCGAGGGGACGCACCTTCCCAATACCGGAAAGCGACAAACAGCGCTACGACGAATGTAACTGCCACATACACACGAGTGAGTTCCTGAAAAAACTTTCTGGATGGTAAAGGGCCCCTGTTCATAAACAGAAACATCCCAGCCAGGAGAAGTGCAATGCCGTAGGCCGGAATTAAGAGATAACGTCGAAGTGCCGTAGGAATCTGGGCAGGAAACAGTGTAAAGAAGTGGAGAGCCAAAGGAGCCACGGCTATGAAGAGCAACGAAAAGAGAACCGTATCCCAGGACGTATACGTGAGATCAAAGGCGGGCATTGTTTTCAGCGCCAATAGGGCGGCAATCACTTGGCTGGTGAGGAAGAAGAGCCGCGTCACTTGATGGCGATGATGGAATATCCACACGCCAAGGGATATTGCCCAGAATACAAAGGCAACTAGAAGTGGGAGACCTTCCAGTATTTTCAGCGTCCAGGGGATGGAACGCAAGGGGTAAACCGCCTGCAGCGTGTGTACGCCCGCGTACACCAGAACAACCAATGTGAGAAGGGCCACCAACAGGAACGCGACCAAGTACACACTCAACCAACGTTTCGTCGTCAACATGTCTCACCGCCATCTAGAGCCTTTCGGACTTCCTACACTACCTGCCCCCCTGCCGACAATACTTCTCGAGAGATACTCTACACCTTATTACACCCTATTATACCTCTACAACCGAGCCAATGTCATCCTGGACGTTGTTGATGCCTGTGCTGTTAAGCCCCTTTTCGGCTGGGTTGTAAGGGCGCACGTGTGCCCAGACACATGTTGGGGTAGGCGCACGTTGTCCAAAATCCAACACCTGGATTAACTAACCGGCAAACCTACATTTTCGGTGGAAGTCCAAACCATTCGTTGACAAGGCGTTGTAACTCGGAAAGGGTGAGTTCCTCCTTTATGTATATGGCGTCAATGCCGAGTTCGCGCACCCGGTGTTGAAAACGTTGTTTGTCATGGCTTGTGTACAAAATAAGGTGAATTTCCGGGTATTCTCGTCTGATGTGTTCCGCGGCTTGCAATCCATCCATGACAGGCATGACAATATCCATGAGTACGACGTGGGGTCGATGGACAGAAATAAGATGTAACGCGTCCGCTCCGTTCTCCGCCTCCGCGACTACTTTCCCTCTGGACAGTGTAGAGATGAGACGATGTAGTGTTGAACGAACATAAACATGGTCATCCACCAGCAAAAAACGGATATCTTCCTGACCGTCCATAGCGCTCTCCGTTTTCCACGCTCTCTCACCGTTACTCATAAGCCAACACCTCGCGAACAGTAATTCGAGTGGCCTGCCAGGCAGGTAACAGACTTGCCAAAGCAGAGAAGACGGCCACGATACCTAACCATCCCAACAACGCCAAACCGGAGTAGTAAAAATTCAAGGACATCTCCATAAGTTCCCGTACCTGACGAGCGAACAACCAGATAAGAGGGACACTGAGCGGGGCCGCTATAAACCAGGAAACAAGCCCCACGCCCCCCTCCATGACAAAAAGCCCCGTCAATATTCGATTATGTGCCCCAGTGGCTCGCAGCACGCCCATTTCACGCTGTCGTTCCAACAAGTGCATGGCGCGCGGCAGACGTTGCCGTCGCGGATAGCGGCCAATGAAATCCATGGGAAGCAGGACGTTCTCCACCGCGGTGAGCGCGAGCAGGAGTTGGAAGAACTGGAAAACAATGCCCACGTATTGGCCGCGCCAGCGCGCAAGCGCGTTCTCACTCAGAGTGTGAACAGGTGTTTGTCCGACCCATACCTCTCCTTCGGTGGGACGGTGGATACCCGTTATCATGTTAATGAGCGTGGCCTTGCCCCTGCCCGACTTGCCAACAACAGCCACAAACTCTCCCGGCAACACGGTAAGGCTCACAGTGTCCAGTGCCACAAGATGACCTTCCCCACTGTGGTATGCTTTTGTCACCCCAGATAAGACGGTCATGGGGCCATGTAAGATGCTTGTTCGTTTCATCAGCATCTCCACTACTTCAGTGTGATGTTGATGCTTCCCGTGTCCGTCCTGACGAGCAGAGTCGTTGTGGGGGTATTGCCCACTCTAAGTTGTAAGGAGCCTTTGCTGTCGTATGTTTCCGCAGGAAGTTCCACCTTTACATATCCCACTCCTGTGGACGCATCCAAGTTAAACGCGCTTTCGCGAGGCAGTTCGAGGGATATAGAGCCTACACCGGTTGCTAATTTCACTGTTCCTTGAAGGGGCAAATAGCCTGAAAAGTGGACGTCCCCTGTCTCTATTTCCACTGTGCTCCCGGCCTCTAATGTGACATTGTTCAGTGTAATGGAACCCACACCACCCCCAAGGTGGACAATGCTGGTCACGTCCTCAAGATGGACATCACCCACTCCTTCGGTCACATCGATATCAATCCGTTGTGGAACGGTGATGAGTAGGTCCACACTGGCCGAGCGCAAGGAGTCCGCAGCAGGCGGCCGCTGGACGTGGATATTCAATCGCCCATTGTCCGTATCCACATTCACATGCATGTCCCTTAACACCTGTTTCATCTTCTGCCTGCCCTCCAACCATGAACCCCGCACGCGTTTGTGAACACGAACAGCAAAAGTCCCATTTGTGCTGGGGCGGATTTCTACATCGCCGACGGGGTTTGTCACCACAATGTGGGTAGGCGGTTCCTGCGCATTGTATTCCTGGATCTCTGACATCGTCGCGCCCCAACCGACGATAAGAGCGCCTAAGGTCCCCACAATAGCTATACCCACGCACAACAAAAGGAAGAACACAAGTGCCGATCTGCCCAACAGGTATTTTTTCGTAGCCATTTGTTCCTCTCCACGATTCAGGGCGTTCACCACATGAATGCCCGACGGAGAGCAATAGTCCTTCCCGGCATGGGTCTTGCTCCCCCCTGTAGTCGCCACACGCGAGTTTCGAGCCCTGATGGGAATTTTTACCTGCTTCGCGAGAACAGGGTTATCTAGGATATTATAGTAGGAAATAACGTAAGGTAGAGACGTCCTTTCGTACAGTTTTCACCTGTACAAACGGACAGGTTGCTTGTGGTCTGGCTCTGTGAGGAACGCCCCAAAGCGCCCGCGGATGAATCTGACGGTCCGGGGAGATCTTTCACCAATGGGCTGAGGTGAGACAACGACTCGAGTAGGGATAGGCTCTGGACAGAAGGCGCGGGGAGCCAAAAAATAAGGCGCGTGTTTGGCAGGGAGAGTGCTCAAAACACGCGCCTTTGTACGCGAGGTGCTCGCGCTGTTATCCCTTAAGCCGTAAGAACTTGCGACGTCCTACCCGAAGCACGTGTTCTTGACCATCAGGGGTAAAGACGGCGTTGATGTCGGTAACCTTTTCCCCGTCCAGTTGGACCCCTCCCTGTTGGATGAGACGACGCACTTCGCTCTTGCTCTTGGCCAAGCCGGCTGCGGCCGCGATGTCCACAATGCGCATAGGTTCGGACACGGTGAACTCGGGCATTTCTTCGGGCAAATCTCGCTGCTGGAACACGCGCACAAAGTGGGCTTCCGCGCGGCGGGCAGCATCTTCCCCATGGAAGATGCTGACGATCTCCCGGGCCAGTTCCATTTTCACATCCCGGGGGTGACGCCGCCCTTCTTTCAAATCCCGCTCTATTTGGTCGATTTGATCGGGCTTGTAACGGGTGACCAGTTTGAAGTAGGTAATCATCACGTGGTCAGGTAGGCTCATTACTTTGCCGTACATGTCCTCCGGAGGAGCCATGATGGGAATGTGGTTGCCCAGGCTCTTGCTCATCTTCAGGACGCCATCCGTGCCCGGTAGAAGGGGCACAATAATGGCAACTTGAGGACGCTGTCCAAAGGCCTCCTGCAGTTTCCGCCCCGCGACCACGATGTTGAATATCTGATCCGTGCCGCCAATCTGGACATCCGTTTCCAAGGCGACCGCGTCATACCCTTGCATCAGGGGATAGAAGAATTCGTGCAGGAAGATGGCATCGCCTTTGTCGTAGCGCTTGCGGAAGTTCTCCCGCGATAGGAACTGTTGAACCGTGAAATTCGCGGCCAGGTGGATTAATTCCTTGAAGGTTAATTTCTCCAACCACTCGTGGTTGTAACGAATTACAGTTTTCTCCGGATCAAGGATCTTAAATGCCTGGTCTGTGTACGTTTTGGCATTAGCCATGATGGTGTCCAAATCCATGATGGCACGCGCCTTGTCCTTATCGCTGGGGTCACCGACCAGGCTGGTAAACGTGCCAATAAGGAAGATGGCTGTGTGTCCCAACTCCTGGAACTGGCGCAATTTGCGCATGGGCACAGTGTGACCCAGGTGCAGGTCAGATGTGCGCGGGTCCACGCCTAAGTAAACGCGCAGGGGTTTTCCCGTGCGCTGGGATTCGATGAGCCGGGCGCGCAGTTCGTCCTCCATGCGCTGGCGCAACTGTTCTGCGTCAGGATCCCCCTCGGGGCCGTACTGGCATCCCTGCATCAGGTAACGAACTTGTTCGTCAATGCTCATAGTGGTTGCCAGGTTACTGTTTTTCTCCATGGATTTCCATCCCCCATGAATGTGATTACGCTAATTTACGCTAATTTCTCCAGTTCGTCAATCATATCTTTAACCACATCAAACCCTTTTTGCCAAAAATTCGGGTCTGCGATGTCTACATCCACTTCGGCTAAAATCTCTTGCGGCCGGGCCGATCCGCCGTAGGAGAGCAATTTGATGTACTTTGGCTTAAATGCATCCCCCTCTTCCTTGTAACGCCGGTACAGGGAAAGCACGAGCAGTTGACCAAAACTGTACGCGTAACAGTAGAAAGGTGTGTGATAGATGTGCGGGATGCTCACCCACTCATGTTGGAATTCATCGGGGATCTCCACGCTGTCGCCGAACTGTTCCTGGAGGTTCTCCATGTACATGCGGTTCAGGTCAGCCGCAGTAGCGTTGTCCTGGTTGATGGCATCATGGGCTTGCAACTCGAACAAGACAAAGTAGGCCTGGCGCATGACTGTAGCGTAGATGTCATCCACTGACGCGGCCAACAAATTCCGCCGCGCGACCGGGTCCTGCTCTTCGGCCAGCAAACGGTCGGTGAGAAGCATCTCCGAGAACACGGACGCGGTCTCGGCCAGAGGCAAAGGTGGATGTTGCGTGAATATGTTGTGATGTTCCGCCAACATGCTGTGGATGGCGTGTCCCAGTTCATGGGCGAGCGTGGCAACGTCCCGCAACCGCCCCGTGAAGTTGACGAGTACCCAGGGCGTGTAATCCGGGGATACGGTCATACAAAACGCCCCACCTCGTTTTCCCGGCCGAACCTCGCTGTCAATGTGTTGTTCGGCAAAGACCCGTTCGGCCAACTGGGCAACTCGAGGGTCAAATCGATGCAATGTGTCCAATACCAGGTGAACAGCCTCTTCGTAGGACACTCGTTTGTCCGATTCGGCCAGAGGAGCGTAAATGTCGTAGCGACGCAACTTGTCCATGCCCAGCCAACGGGCTTTCAACCGGAAGTACCGTTGGAACAGACCCCGGTTCTCCCGCGCCACGTGAAGAAGGACCTCTACAGCCTGGTCTGGAATGTCGTTCATCAAGTTACGCACGGCAATGGGCGAGGGAAATCCGCGCAAACGGACGTTTTCGTTGTACCAGTCGCGCACCCGGTTGGTGTACATTTGGGCCAGAATCTGAGATTCCTGTCCGTACACTCGATAGAGCTCTCGGTATGCTGCTTCCCTTAATGCCGGATCAGGCGAGTGGACATAAGCCATCAACGCGTCGCGAGTGAGCCGTTTTTCTTCGCCATCCACGACCAATGTGAATTCGAAGCGATTGGTGTGCATGGCGTATAAGGTCAAGACGGCTTGAATGCCGTTCGCGTCCTTGAGGTTGATGATCTGTTCGGATTTTTCATCCAGGGTGAAGGGCTTGAAGCGCCGCAGTGTGCGCAGGTAGTGCCGAAAGTCTTGGTATGCCTCGCCCTGAGGCATCAAACGCTCCGCGGTCTCTTCGTCCAGGGATTTCCACCAGAGTTCGAAGAAGAGCAGACGATTCTGGTAATCGGTGAGAATTTGCTGTATTCGGTTGAGATGCGCTAAGGCCTCTGGTGATTGTGTGTTCTCGGAAAACCAGAGGTGGGCGAAGCCACCCAAAACGTGCAGTTCGCGCACAATGGATTCCAACTGTTGCAAGAGGGATAAGAATTCCTCGGGATCCATGTCCGGACGTAATTTGTCCCGGGCTGCTTCAAACGAACGCACCGCGGTTTCCAGTTGTTGCAGACGCTGGGCCAGGGCTTCATCCCGGGGTTCTGGCAAGAGGTCGGACAAGTCCCAACGTCCCAAGGTGTACGTATGATTAGGTACGGACATTGCTCACTCCTTGTTGTGTGAAATCAGTATGCGTATAATAGCGACTTTCGGAATCGCGTGGACTGCACCCTTTCCGTTTGGTCAGACTCTGGGCCGAAAGCATGGACAACGGCACTAGAGGGCATTATACTGATTTGAGGGGAAAAGGGAGAACCCACAAGGGGCCAAAGAACCAGCGCCTAAGCAACCGGTCATCCCCCAGAAACCGGCTGCTTAGGCGCTGGAACTGTTACCTATTATACTCAAAAATGGGCTCCGTGTCCATAAAAATAATGTCGAAATACCCAAATATATTCTCAAAATTGCAGAAAACGAGCGATTTGCCAGGCATCGCAATATTTCATAGAATGCGCACAGGACAGGGCCAATGAAAATCCATGACGATTTTTCTCAATCTTCATCCTTTAATCTGAATTTTTAATGTTTGCCCATGGCACTGGATAAAATTATCGTTCGCGGGGCACGAGAACACAACTTAAAGAACATTACTGTTGAGATTCCCCGGGATAAACTGGTTGTTATCACCGGGCTCTCCGGGTCGGGCAAATCCAGTTTGGCCTTCGATACCATCTACGCGGAAGGCCAACGTCGCTACGTGGAATCCCTATCCGCGTACGCACGTCAGTTCCTGGGCTTAATGGAGAAACCCGATGTGGATCAAATCGAAGGCTTGAGCCCGGCCATCTCCATTGACCAGAAGGGCGTCAGCCACAATCCCCGTTCCACTGTGGGCACGGTCACTGAAATTTACGACTACCTGCGCCTTCTTTACGCGCGCATTGGTCATCCCCACTGTCCTCAATGTGGCCGTCCTATCACTCAACAGACCAGCGACCAGATTGTGGATGCTATTCTCGAGATGCCCGAGGGCACCCGTATTCTCATCCTCGCCCCCATCATTAAAGACCGCAAGGGGGAGCACAAGGGGGTATTCGAGGACCTGCGCAAGGCCGGTTATGTGCGGGCACGAGTCGATGGTCAGGTAATGGATTTGGATGAAGAGATTGAACTGGACCGGTACAAGAATCACACCATCGAGGCAGTGGTAGACCGGCTTATTGTGCGCAAGGGAGAAAGGGGACTGGACCGTTCCCGACTCGCGGATTCGGTGGAGACGGCCCTGGCCCTGGGAGACGGCGTGGTCATTGTCAGCGATGTCACCGACCGGGAGCATCCCAAGGACTATCTTTACTCGGAGAAGTACGCGTGTGTTTACTGTGGCATCAGTCTACCCGAAATCGAACCTCGTACGTTTTCCTTCAACAGTCCCCACGGTGCATGTCCTGTGTGCGGAGGCCTGGGCACTCAAATGGAGTTCGACCCCGACCTCATTGTGCCAGACCCGAACAAAAGTGTGAAGGAGGGGGCGCTTGCCCCGTACGCGCGAGATGAGTCGCAGCGGCGATATTACACCGCGCTCTTGCGGGAGGTGTGTCGGGTTGCAGGGATACCTTTTGATAAGCCCTGGAAGGACCTTAGTCCCAGGCAGAAACACGTTCTCCTCTACGGTTTGCCTCCAGGACAAACTGTCACCGTCCATTACGTTAATTACGAAGGACGACGCCGCACGCTCGAGACGCATTATGAAGGCGTTATTCCCAACCTGCAACGCCGCTATCGGGAAACAACCAGTGATTATGTCAGAGAATGGCTGGAACGGTTTATGACCACGCGGCCGTGCCCTGCATGTGGGGGCAAGCGCTTACGTCCTGAAGCGCTCGCCGTGACCGTGGATGGCAAGAACATCTACGAAGTCACCACGATGTCCATCCGGGATGTGCTGGCCTGGGTACACCGACTGCAGGGACGAGATCCCCAACGGGATGGGAAGGAACCTTCTCAGGGAGCGGACGCGATCACTGTGCCCGAAGGGTCGCCGCTTACCCAACGAGAGTGGACTATTGCCCGCCAAATTCTCAAGGAAATTGAGGCGCGGCTGCGTTTTATGGTGGATGTGGGCCTGGATTACTTGACGTTGCACCGAAGCGCGACCACCCTCTCCGGCGGCGAGGCTCAACGCATTCGCCTGGCCACTCAGATTGGCTCCCAGTTGATGGGGGTGCTTTACATTTTGGACGAGCCCTCTATAGGCTTACACCCGCGGGATACGGATCGACTTTTACGCACGCTTAAGGAATTGCGGGATTTGGGGAACACGGTCCTGGTGGTGGAGCACGATGAGGCCACCATTCGTTCGGCGGATTGGGTTGTGGATTTGGGACCTGGGGCCGGAGAACACGGGGGCCGAGTGGTCGCGGCGGGTCCTCCGGAGGTCATCGAGAAGTCCCCAGAGTCCATCACAGGACAATACCTCAGCGGACAGCGGCGCATTCCCGTGCCCTTGCAGCGTCGCACAGGCAACGGTAAGTTTCTGGTCATTCGTAATGCACGAGAGCACAATCTCAAAGGTATTGATGTGCGCTTCCCCTTGGGGACGTTTATCTGTGTGACGGGGGTGAGTGGTTCGGGGAAGTCCACATTGGTGGTGGACACTCTGTACCGACGCCTGGCCCAGATCTTTTACCGGGCCAAGGAGAAGCCGGGCAAGCACGATGCTATTGAGGGGTTGGAGCACATCGACAAGGTGGTCAACATTGACCAATCGCCCATCGGTCGCACGCCTCGCTCTAACCCAGCGACGTACACGGGGGTGTTTACTCCCATTCGTGAGTTGTTCGCGCGGTTGCCAGAGGCCCGAGTTCGGGGATACGCCCCCGGCCGATTCTCCTTCAATGTTAAGGGCGGGCGATGCGAGGCTTGTCGCGGGGATGGGATCATCCGCATCGAGATGCAGTTCTTGCCCGATGTATATGTACCGTGCGAGGTATGCCACGGCCGCCGGTACAACCGGGAGACACTGGAGATCCGATACAAGGGGAAGAACATCGCGGACGTGCTGGATATGACGGTGGAAGAGGCGCTGGAGTTCTTCCACAACATTCCGGCTATCCGCAACAAGTTGCAGACGCTGTACGATGTGGGCCTGGGGTACATCCGATTAGGTCAACCAGCGCCTACGCTCTCAGGAGGGGAGGCGCAACGTATTAAATTGGCGAAGGAGTTAAGCCGTCGGGCTACAGGACGTACTCTGTACATCCTTGATGAACCGACCACCGGGTTGCACCTGGCTGACGTGGAAAAGTTGCTGCAAGTGCTGCACCGGCTGGTGGATCAGGGCAACACGGTTATTGTCATCGAACACCACCTGGACGTGATTAAGTCCGCGGATTGGATTATTGATTTGGGCCCGGAAGGCGGTGATGAGGGGGGACGCATTGTGGCAGAAGGCCCTCCCGAGCGTGTAGCACAGGTGGACGCGTCGTACACTGGCCAATTCCTGCGCCGGGTTCTCGCTTTCGCGTCGCGGTGAAATCCCTCTCGGCGAAGCCATATAAGGGATGAGGGGCGAGGGGTGAGGCGGCCAGGGGGCAATGGGCCTCGACACGGCCGGCAGTTGAAAACTGCGGCCTTCGCCTGCGAAACCGCCGGGGGCGGTTCGGTGTAGCCCCGCGAGGGGGCTTGGCAGATGAAGCCCGCAACTTCCAGTTGCCGGGCGTTTTGTGTGGCTCCACCCACGGACGCTGGCCGTGGCCGAAGGGCGTTGGGCCTGAGGCAGCCAGCAGTTGGAAACTGCGGCCTTCGGTTGCGAAACCGCCGGGGGCGGTTCGGTGTAGCCCCCGTCAGGGGGCTTGGCAAACGAAGCCCGCAACTTCCAGTTGCCGGGCGTTCTGTGCGATTTCCACCCACGGACGATGGCCGCGGCCCAGGGGCGATGGGCCCAGGGGCGGCCAGCAGTTGAAAACTGCGGCCTTCACTTGCGAAGCCGCCAAGGGCGGTTAATCGCAGCCCCCGTGAGGGGGCTTGGCAGATGAAGCCCGCAACGTCCAGTTGCCGGGCGTCTTGTGCGGATTCCGCCCACGGATGATGGCCGCGGCCGAGGGCGTGGGGCCCCGAGGCGGCCGGCAGTTGAAAACTGCGGCCTTCAATTGCGAAACCGCCGGGGCGGTTGGGTGCAGCCCCCTGCCGGGGGCTTTGCAAGCGAAGCCCGCAACTTCCAGTTGCCGGGCGAAATTGCGGCCGAGAGTGTGAAGGCAACTCGCGTCCTGGGCAGAACCAGAGAAGAGCCCTTCATTCTTCAGGCTGAGAACTTCCGATTATGGAGTATTATCACGATCTGTTATAAAGGAGCATGACTTATATCATACATGCTAATGAACCTCCGTCTCCATAATAAAGCGGTCAGGTTAAATATCTCCCTTCAGGGATACTGGTCCACCCGGGAATGCATTGCCCGTGGTGTGACCTTCTAAGGAGGCGGATGGTGAAAAAACGGTACGGATGGATGTTGGGAGCCATTGTGCTCCTCCTGGTTGTTCTCGTCCCAATAGCGTACACCCTTCCTCGGGAACGACCACCCGACGATCCGCAAAAGTACCTCCAACGCCACCCAGTCCCGCTCAACCACAGCAATCTCATCCAGGGACCCTTCGAAACTCCTCAGGATGTCACCAAAGAATGTCTGCGGTGCCATCCCGACGCAGCCAAAGAGGTCATGCAAACCACCCACTGGACTTGGGAAGGGCCACCTGTCAAAGTACCCTGGCGGGACGAACCGGTGCGCATTGGTAAAAAAGAACAAATCAACAACTTCTGCATCAGCATTATGGGCAACCAACACACCTGTACCACCTGTCATGTAGGGTACGGATGGAGCGAAGACAAACCCTTCGACTTCAACAACCCGTATAACGTGGACTGTCTCGCCTGCCACGCGGACACCACCACATACGCCAAAGGATTTTCCGGCCTTCCCGCGAAAGGGGTAGACCTGGTCGCTGCCGCCAAAAGCGTGCACAACCCCACTCGCGAGAACTGCGGAAAGTGTCACTTCAACGGCGGGGGTGGAAATAACGTCAAACACGGTGACCTCGCCCAGAGCCTGCTAAACCCACCGCCAGAGTTAGACGTGCACATGGGCAAAATGAACTTCCAGTGCACAGACTGCCACCGCACCGAACACCATCAGATCAAAGGCCGACTGCTGGCAGACAACTACACCATTCCACCAGACGAACAGGTACACTGCACCGACTGTCACAGTGAGCGGCCCCACGAGGACGAACGGCTCAACTTCCACACCCGATCCGTCGCCTGTCAAACATGTCACATTCCGGAAATCGCCACTAAAGACCCCACCAAAATCTTCTGGGATTGGTCCAAAGCCGGACAAGACAGGCCCCAGGACCACTACACCTACCTGAAAATCAAGGGCGAATTCATCTACAAACGCCACGTCAAACCCGTATACCGCTGGTTCAACGGAAACAACGCATATCGATACCTTCTGGGTGACAAAATCGACCCTACCAAACCGACAATGATTAACGAACCCGCGGGGGACATCACCGATCCCAACGCAAAGATCTTCCCCTTCAAGATACACGTTGCCATTCAACCGTACGACAAAAAGTACAAATACCTACTAGCCCCCATCACCTCGGGGCCGGGCGGCTTCTGGCACGACTTCGAATGGGACAAAGCATTCCGCCTGGCAGAACCCATCACCGGGCTCAAATACAGCGGAGAATTCGGTTGGGCAGAAACATGGATGTACTGGCCGACCACCCACATGGTCCGTCCTGCGGACCAGGCACTGCAATGCAACGACTGCCATAGCCCAAACGGTCGAATGGATTGGAAATCCCTAGGGTACCAGGGCGACCCCATGTACTGGGGAGGACGCCTCCAACAAGGTGTAATCCCGGACGAGGAAAAATAAACAATGAGGGCACAACGAACAGCATACATCCGCACATTCGCACTTTCGGCACTCGTGTTGGCGCTGGTCATTGGGCTGACCATAGGAATTCAGCACGTGTCCGCCCAGACCACCACGCCCACCGAGCCCGTTCGCACAACGCACACCCAAGAAACCCGCTCACCCATGCATCCCACATTCCCCCTCCTGGACAGCGCGGGGAACAACGTCCTAGAAAGCGGCAACCCCATGTCCACGGTCAAAACATGCGGACGCTGTCACGACGTGGACTTCATCCTAAAACACAGTTACCACCTAGATCCCGCTGTCCAGACCCAGACTTCTCAGAACCCTCCGCCCAACTGGGACATCACCGACGGCATCCTGGGCACCTGGGATCCCCTCAGTTACCGCTATCGCCAAAGCGGATCCTACAACCTGGCCAGCAACTGCTTCCTCTGTCACACAGATAAACCGAACATTCACGCCTGGCAAGAGGCGCTACGCCAGGGAGACACAGCATGGGCCAACTCCGCCATCCTCCTGGGAACAGGCATCCTGCGCAAGACCGAGCAGGGATGGCAATGGAACCCCATTGCCTTTCAGCAAAATGGGGACCTGGAAAAAGAACTTGTACGCCTGCGTGACCCCCAAAGCGAAAACTGCGCGGCCTGCCACGGCCCCGTGCACGAAAACGTAAACCAACCGGTCATAGCAGACACCTGCAACAACCCACTGGAACCCACAGGGCAGATTATAGCCGGACAACACATCTCCCGTTCAGGCATGAACATAGAAAACAAAGAGCAGAACCATCGTCCGTGGGACATCCACGCAGAGCGCGGCCTCTCCTGCGTCAACTGCCACTACGCACCCAACAACCCCGCCTACGCGCGGGAAAAGGACAACCTCCGTCCTCCATCCCTCACCTTTGACCCGCGCCGTCTCACCCCGGGAGAATACCTCAAAGCACCCGACCACAACTTCGCCCGTGGGGAAACAGCCCAACACCCCATTGCTCCCACCACCCGGGGCACCATGCGAGAGTGTGCAGACTGCCACAACGCGCAAAAAGCCCACGAAAACTGGATGCCCTACATGAACACCCACCTCAACGCCCTCTCCTGCCAATCCTGTCACATCCCCAAAATATACGCCCCCGCGCCGGAAACCTACGACTGGACCGTCATCATGCCCGACGGATCCCCGCGAAAAGTGTGCCGCGGGGTAGACGGCAGCGCCTCCCTCACAAACACCCAAATACCGTTCACCGTAGCAAACCGCATTAGCGGCTACGAACCCATCCTCCTCTGGAAGAAAGGGCAGAACGGAGAACACCTGGCACCGTACAACCTCGTCACCGTCTGGTTCTGGGTATACGACGACGAAAACGGACACACCCGTCCTGTCGAACTGGACGCGTTGAAATCCGCCTGGATGGACGGTGACCATTACGCGGCGGACGTCATAAACGTATTCGACAGCAACCACGACCACCATCTCAGTGTAGACGAACTCCGCATCGACACCGACGCCAAACGAGCCATCATCGCCAAACGCCTGGCAGCCCAGGGCCTGCACAACCCGCGCATTGAAGGCCTCATCCTCCCATACAGCATCGGCCACAACGTCGCGGACGGAGAGTGGGCCACCCGCACCTGCACCGCCTGCCACGGGAGCACCTCCCGTCTCACGCAGGAATTCCCACTCTCCCCCTACAAACCCCAAGGCACCGACCTTCGCTTCGTACAGGGTACAAACGTCATTACCGAGGGCCAGATAACAACCCTAACGGACGGAAGCCTCACATTCCGTCGTAAGGACACAGGGCAACGACGCCTGTACATCATTGGTCACGACAGAGTTCTCCTGGTGGACTGGTTTGGCCTGCTCGCGTTCCTGGGGGCGGTCATTGGCGTCACCGTGCACGGTGCCCTTCGCTACATCGCAGCCCGCCGCGGGTCCAAACATCACGTTCCCCTGGAAGAAGTGTACCTGTACACCGCGTTCGAACGATTCTGGCACTGGCTCCAGGCAGTCACCATCGGCTTACTCCTGGCCACCGGGCTGATCATCCACCGGCCCACAGCCTTTGGCATTCAAGACTTTCGGATCTTGATAACCATCCACAACGTATCCGCCATCCTCCTCATCGTGGACGCATCACTCTCCCTCTTCTACCACCTGACAACCGGTGCCATTCGGGAATTCATCCCACGGCCGCGCGGCTTCTTTGACCAGGCCATTGTGCAAGCCAAATACTACATCTCCGGCATCTTCAAGGGAGAACCTCATCCCTTTGAAAAAGTGCCGGGCCGTAAACTGAACCCGCTCCAACAGGCAACCTACTTTGGACTGCTGAACGTACTCCTTCCCCTCCAGGTAATCACCGGTGCACTCATTTGGGGCAAACAATACTGGCCCTGGCTCGTGAACGCACTGGGAGGGCTACCCGTTCTAGCACCCATCCACACCCTGGGCGCCTGGCTCTTTGCAGCCTTCGTCGTTGGCCACGTGTATCTAACCACCACAGGCGCGACCCCATTGGAAAGCATACGCGGCATGATAACCGGTTGGGAACGGGTAGAACACATCGAAACAGAAGAGGTGAACAAAGCATGAACACCGAAAAAGCGTACACCACGCGCACATCAAACGCCGAAAAAGCCCGGGGATGGTTCAACCGTCCCACCAAACCATACGCAAACCCCTACCTGGGGGGCATCCTGCTGGGCCTTGTCCTATTCCTGGCCTTCCTCCTGCCCGGCACGGGCCTGGGAGCCTCGGGGGCGCTGGCCGCGGTAGCCGCATTCCTGGTGGACCTCGTCGCCCCCGGTCACGTGGACCGGGTACCCATACTCGCGCACATCGCAGGAGGACACAAAAACCCGTTCTCGAGTTGGCTAATACCCGTGGTCATCGGCCTCATGGTCGGCGGGTTTGTCTCCGGCGTCATCGGCGGCCGAGCAAAGTGGGAAACCACGCGCGGGCCACACATCTCCGACCGCACGCGTTGGGTCCTCGCGTTCATTGGGGGATTTCTGTTCGTTTACGGAGCGCGCATGGCCCGAGGGTGCACCTCCGGACAAGCACTGACTGGCGGCGCGGTCCTCTCCGCGGGGAGTTGGGCCATTATGATGGCCATCTTCGCGGGAGCGTACGCGTTAGCGTATTTCCTGCGCCACGTGTGGAATTAAACTCAGGGAACAACATACGTGAGCATTCTGGACCAAAGGGCAAAGAGCGTGAATCACATGCCCAACGGGATTGGCCATCACAGATGAAAGGGGAGAAGTGACAATGGCTCCTTTTCCGTTAGCACTTTCAGGAGTGGCGAAATACCTGGTATTGCTGATTATTGGCTTTGGCTTTGGCTACGCGCTGGAAACATCCGGATTCAACTACGCGCCCAACCTGGCCGCGCAATTCTACTTCAAAGACACGCGCGTGCTCAAAGTGATGTTCACGGCCATCGTAGTGGCGATGATTCTCGTCTTCCTCTCCGTAGAACTGTTCATCTTAGATTACTCCCTTATCTGGGTACCGCCAACCTACTTGTGGCCGGGCATCCTGGGCGGACTGATCATGGGCATCGGATTCATCATTGGAGGCTACTGTCCCGGCACCTCCCTTGTCGCCTCAGTCACCGGAAAACTGGACGGCATCTTCTTCGTCCTGGGCGGCATAGTCGGTTGCATTGTGTTCTCCGAAACCGAACCCTGGTTCCACTACTTTTACAACGACAGTTACTACGGCCGTCTCACCCTGATGGACGTGTTCCACCTGCCCATTGGCGTTATCGTGCTGCTCGTCGTACTCATGGCATTGTTCATGTTCTGGGGGGCGGAGAAACTAGAACACCTCATCGGAGGACGCCCAATCGAACGTTCCCCGTGGCGTAAAGTCGGAGTGGCAGCCATGATACTGGGTGCGCTGGCCGTCATCCTCATTGGCGAGCCCACCCCGCAACGCGGTTGGGCGCACATCGCCCCCCAAAAGGAACCCCTGCTTCAACAGCGGGCCGTGTACATCCACCCGGGCGAATTAGCCCAGTACATGGCCGATGACACCATCCGCCTGGAAATTATCGACGTACGACCGGAAGCAGATTACAACCTGTTCCACCTGCGATGGGCCCGACACGTTCCTCTGGACCGACTTACGCCGGTCATCAAGGACCTGCAAAAGAACCCCGATGCCTCCAAAACCCTGGTCGTTGTGGTCAGCAACGACGAAACATGGGCCACAGAAGCGTGGAAACTCATGGTGGGGGGAAATGTCCCCAACGTCTACATCTTAGAAGGTGGAATCAACAACTGGCTTCACTACTTCGGCGAAGAGGATGGCTTCCAGCCACTACCAGGTCCCTTTGCTGATGAACAACTCCACTACGCCATTCCAGCCGCGTTGGGAGAACAATACAAAGCAGCCGAACCATTCTGGCATCACTACCAGGACAAAATCACCTTCACGCCCAAGGTAAAACTCCAACGCAAGAAGGGTCCCTCCGGTGGTGGGTGTGGATGACCGAACAGAGACGGGAAATTCGTGTGTGTGAGCGGGGATCATCCGCCCAACACACACGAATTTCCACCCCACCCGGGCACTTTTACCCGGAAAAACGTCTACGGGTAGGAAGAGCCCGCATGTAAAACGTATGGCCCGCGTATTCCAGGCGGATGAGTTTTCCCTCTCGAATCATCCGTTCCACCACATCCCAGGAAGCCCCGTTCCGTTCCAGAAGATCCCGAACAGCCTCCGCGCGCATAGGATGCACGGCTGTAATACTGAGCAAATCCTGCTCCACATCACCAGAGGACGCGAACGCGTTTCCCTCATACCCAATGAGATAATCGACCCGGTCCTCCCCCAGAGCCTGGACAAAGTGATGATATGCCATTGTGATCGCCTGCTCACTGGCTGGTCGAACCCACGGTTCAGCCGGGGGACGGGTGGGCACGGCAATGTACGCCTTATGGGGGGAAAGATGCGCCAAAAACGCGGCAATGCCCTGAACCTCATCCTCCGTATCATTCAGCCCAGCCACCAACATCGTCTCCGTCGTAATGACCCCGGCATAATGACGGGCAAAGGACAGCATCCCTTCCAAAATGCGCTCCCAGGGGAGAATTCGTTGAGGGCGGTCAACACGGTGCCACGTGGGTTCCGTGGCTGCATCCACCTTAAGGGAGACCCAATCCGCCTGGGCCAGATCCTCCTGCACGTCGGGAAGGTAAATGAGAGAAGCGTTAGTAATCACCGCGATGGGCACCCCCAAAGGCTTCAGCGCGGCAATCTCACGTCCCAGATTTATGTCCAGAGTGGGTTCACCATCGGGGACAAACGCAATGTAATCCACTTTTTCCCCCTGAGATTGAACGTGGTGCAGATGAACACTCACCTCCTCAACCACCCGTTCGACTGGATAAAAGGACTCCCGTCGAATTTGCATCCGCAGGGTGCGTCCGATTTGACAGTAGACACAGGCATACGAACACACCTTCACCGGAATGTTGTTTACGCCCAGGCTGTGACCTAAGCGCCGAGAAGGAACAGGGCCAAAAGCTATCATTGTTTCACCTCGCACAAAATGGATGCAACCGACGCAGCACTGGAGTGGTTACTGCCCTTGCAAATTTTGAGAGAACGCGCGCCTCGTGTATAATGCACCTGATGCTCCATTATCTATTTCCCCAACACATTGGGGTGACTTTCCCCCCATTATAGAAAGGAGGTGAGAAACCGGAAAACGGCATAAGGCCTCCAAACCACAATGCTTTTGCAGTGTACGCTATATGCTGTGCTTCCTACCTGGGTGTTCCGCGTTCCACCAGCGGTTCATCCCCCAACCACACGATTTCACTGAGTGGATGTTATCTTAAGCAAGGAGGAGTATCCTATGCGGACCCGAACGTGGCGTATTTTGACCCTCGTTCTGGTGTTCAGCTTGGTCATCCCTATGGTGGCCCTAGCTGCCCAGACCGACCCTTACACTGACGAATTGCTCACCGAAGCGCAAAGCCTGGGAACACAGCGCTTCATCATCCAACTGGAAGACCCCCCACTGGCAACGTATTACCGCCAAATGGGTGCTCCGATTACCATGAGCCGCGCAGCCGGCAAATTGGACGTTGCCTCCCCTGAGGCGCAAACGTACATCGACCGTCTGTACCAAAAGCAAGTGGAAGTCTTCAACGCTATCCAGCGAGCCATCCCTGGAACGGAGTGGGCCCAGTACCGAGACGAATTGGGCCGCGTTCATCCCCTCTCCTACCAGATTGTGCTCAACGGCTTTGTCATCAAACTGCCCAGGGTCGACCGGGAAACCCTCATCAAACTCTCCCGAATCCCCGGCATCAAGGCCGTCACCGTGGAGCACCGAGTAGAACTGAACATGGAAATCATTAACCCCACCATTGGTGCTCCCCTGGTCTGGGACCAACTGGGTGGTGTGAGTAAAGCTGGAGAAGGCATCAAAGTCGCGGTGATTGACACCGGTGTTGATCCCAACCATCCGGGTCTGGATCCCACGGGTTACCGGTATCCTGTGGGCTATCCCAAGGGTGACACCCGCTACACCACCCCCAAGGTCATTGTCGTGCGTGGCGTGTATCGTCCGAATGACCCACCCGTTGCTCCGGCACCGTTGCCTGCACATCCGCACGGCACCGGCGTGGCCACCATTATTGCCACCAACCCGGAGACTGTTGCCACGTACAAGGGCGTAGACGTGGTTATTAGCGGTGTAGCGCCCAAGGCCTACATCATGTCCTACCAGATCTTCTACCCCAGCAAGGGAGGCTCCTCCGCGCGTTACGCCTCTGACGTGGAGACAGCCAAGGCCATCGAATTGATGGTTGCAGATGGCGCGGATGTGGTAAACAACTCCTGGGGCGAGAGCGTGTTCATCCCGCTCAAGAGCGGCTTCAACCCGGTGATTGACGCGCTGGATGCCGCGGCGGATGCCGGTGTAGTCGTTGTCAAGTCCGCGGGGAACAGCGGCCCCGGCGACGCGACAGTGGGTGGTAATGACCAGCCCGTCAAGGGTATCACCGTAGGCGCGACAGTGAACACCCGGGCCTTTGGAAACGAGGCTCGCGTCACTGGCCCTGGCGACGTGCCCGAAATGCTCCAGTCCATGCTGGCCGTACCGGCCGCGTTCGGTGGCACCCTGGAAGAGGACACCGAGGGCATCTTTGTGGACGTTGGTCGCATCCACCCGGGGAACAATAAAGCGTGCAAGCCCATCGAGGACCCGAACGGGGAACTCCAGGGCAAGATCGCGTTGATCTCCCGTGGTTCGTGCACCTTCGTCACAAAGGTCAAGAACGCCCAGGACGCGGGCGCAACCATGGCCATCATCTACAACAACGTCCCCTCAGCGCCGCCAATTACCATGGGTGGTTCGTCCAAGGAGATCACCATCCCCGCGTTCATGGTCGGCAACCTGCAAGGCCTGGCCATGGTGGCGTTTGAAAACGAACATCCGGGTGAGGCCACCGTGTGGGTCGGTGCGCGCACGGCTCGGATCGTGAACATCGCACCGCCTGACGTGCTCACCTCCTTCTCCAGCCGTGGCCCAGCCTTCCCGCTCAACCGAATCACCCCGGACATCGTAGCCCAGGGCCAAAACGTGCTGAGCGGTTACGGCATCACCACCGTACCCTCGGAGAACCTGTGGGAGCCGTGGGCTGGCACCAGTGCTTCCGGTCCTGTGGTCGCGGGTGCTGCTGCCCTGGTCAAAGCCGTGCATCCCACCTGGGCACCGTGGCAGATCAAGAGCGCCTTAATGACCACCGCGGTCCCCACCGTGTGGCTTGACTTCGCTCAGACCACCAAGGCCGGCCCCATGGAAGCGGGTGCGGGTCGAGTGCAGGTGAACAAGGCTGTTGACCCCGGCGTCTTCGTCAAGGTCGTTGACCCCGAAGGCAAGATGCCCACCAACCAGTCCGCCATGTTCGGCCTGGTCAGCAAGGGCGACCTCAAGACCTTGCGCCTGGAGTTCTACAGCGCGCTGGATAACGACGCAACCTGGACGTTGAGCCTGGACAACCCCTTCACCATGCCGTTAGAACTCAGCGCGGACACCATCACCGTGCCGGCTAACGGAATGGCCACCGTAGACCTCACCCTCAACGTCCCCGACGGCGTAGGGGAACTGAGCGGTGACTTCTGGGCAACAGTGAACTTCACATCGGGTGACTACTCCGGCCACATTCCCGTGTGGTTCCGAATTCAGCCGGACGAGTCGGGTGCGGAAGTATTGCTCATCGATGACGATGGCTCCCTGCTCCAGCCGGCCTTCTTCGGCGTGGACACACCCGACTATCGCCCGTACTACGAGGACATGCTCCAGAAACTGGGCGTTACCTATGACGTGTGGGATGCCGAGCGGCACTGGCTCAGTGGACCGGGCCTGCCCGACATTGCCACCTTGCAGAAGTACGACAAAATCATCTGGTTCACGGGTGACTCCTTCCTGACCTACTACGGCGTCACCGCAAGTGCTGCCGAACGGACCGCGTTGCTGGACTTCTTCCACAACACACCGGGCCGCAAACTCATCATCACCGGTCAGGACTGGAGCGGTTACTACGTGAACTTCCAGAACGGCGCGGATAGCGGGTGCGTGCTCTGCAGCATGGGCGTTGGCGCCTGGGCGGAGGACCAGTACGCGCCTGCTGCGACCCCGTCGCCAGTGCTGACGGCCGAAGGTGAAGGGCCGTTCTTCGGAATCACCCTGGACCTGGGTGGCGTAATGACCCCGACGCTGGAAAGCGGCGCGGGCAACCAGAGTTACGTGGACGGCATGACACCCGACGGCGTCGTGGCTCCTGAGTGGACCGGCCAGGGTGGCTTCCGATCCATGCTGGCGGCCAAGGACGTGCCGACCAGCCGCGTGCCCTACATCGCAACACTGCGCGGTGGCGACCCCAAACTGGAGTGGATCCTGGCCGGTGACGAGGAAGGCACCACCACCTCGGACAGCCGGGGCATCTACTTCGCGTTCGGGCTTGAAGGTATCAACAACGCCCACGCAAGCGAAGGGTACGCAACCCGCGACCAGGTACTCAAGCGAGCGTTCGAGTGGCTCGACGACGAGGTCAGCATCACGGTTTCCGGCGCCACGGAAACAAACGTGCCGGAGCCCCTCGTGCTCACCGCGACGCTGACCAGCAGCATGCCGTACACCCAGCCCGTCACCTTCCGCTGGAGTTGGGGCGATGGCACGGGCATCGTCTCCAGTGGCAGCAGTGCGGTCTCGGCCCACACCTACAACGAACCCGGCACCTACACAGTCTGGGTCGAGGGCACGGACCCGCTGGGCCACACCGCGGTAACCTCTGTCACCGTGACCGTCAACCCGAACCCGGTGGAACCGGTCCGCTGGATCACCCAGACAATGGAATTCCAGCCCACGGCCGACACCTACATCAACGCGTGGGCGCTCCCGTGGGTCGCTCCTACCGTGGGTGATGACGGCAACTTCATCGTCCGCGGCAAGAACATCAAGACAGGCCTCCTCAACTTCAACCTGAGCGGCCTGGGTGAGGAATCGGAGATCCTCTCCGCCAAACTCAAGGTCTACGCAACCAACGGACGCGGTCGGGTGTGGGTAGCAGCCTACGCCGTACTTCGCCCGTGGTCCGAAATGGAAGCGACGTGGTGGGAGGCCTCCAGCGGCGAGAAGTGGGAAGTCGCCGGTGCGAACGGCACAAGCGACCGCTCACAAATGCCCACCGAGGTGAAGATCGTGGACAAGACAGGATGGGTGGAATTCGACGTCACCGCCATCGCCAAGTGCATGCTCAAGGGCAAGGCCTACGGCATTGCACTGCGAGGTGATGACGCGGAGAACGCGGGTGAATGGTACTTCATCAGCCGAGAATTCCCGCGACTCCAACCCGTCCTTGAGGTAACCTTCCGGTACCCGTTCCGGAAGTAACCGCTAAATAACCCGAACGAAAACGGGGGGCCAAATTGGCCCCCCGTTTTCTATCCCCCTAATCCTCCTTCTTGCGACACACCCATAACTGTCCCTGGTTACCGACCACGTACACCTCCTGCCCCTCATGTTCGTACACAAGAGCCTCCCCATCTGCAATGGGCGGGACATTGCTGACCAACTGGTCTAAGCAGACCAGATTCTTGGTGTCCACCTGCGTCTCATATCGCAACCACGGGACCTTCTCCGGATCCACGTCCAGTTTCTTGGCCAGGATCACCTGCACCTGTGCAGCGATCTCCCGCGGCTTCCACACCTCTCCGGAATCAACACGCGCGGCAGCCACCTCCTTCCCCTGCTCCTCCTTGCCGGCAACCACGTGAGGAATGGCCACCTGAGAACCGGGAGTCCCCTCCACCTTCTCAGGGGAAGGAGAGACGGATAGAGGAACATGTGTCATTGGCGGTTCATTGGGGGAAAACGCACACGCGGCCAGAACCAGCCCCAGGGCCACCGCGACGCCTACGAAAACCCAACACCGTGTGCACATTCGACGGGTCATCATCCTCCTCCTTGTGCTATGACTTCTGTGTAGAAGGTTTGGAGTGTTGTGTACTGTTCCCACGTAAGCCCTTGTTCACCCAACAAAATGCCCTTTCGCTGTCCGTGAAAATCACTTCCACCCGTTTTAGCCAGCCCCAACTGATCGGACAAACGGTCAAAGCGCTGAATAAACGCCTTTAATGCCTGAGGCGAACAGTCGGAGCACACCCGTGTCTTATCGTACGGATACCACACCTCCAGGCCCAGGACCCCAAGGCGGGCAGCCCGGGTGATCATCCCCTCCAGATCCTGCACATCCGTGTACAACCCCGGATGTGCCAGGACCGGGAGCCCACCCGCTTCACGGATCAGAGCCGCGGCCTCCTCTAAGCGCAGGGCAAAAGGACGCGGCATGGAGACCGGCCCATTATTGCGCAGGACCGTCGCGAACACAGCATCCATGGTCGGGAACTCATCCGGATGGTGCCGCATGAGCACTTCGGCAATGTGGGGCCTGCCCGGAACACCTTTTGCTTCGGCCAGCACCTCCTCCCACGTAATGTGGTATCCCAACTCCTGTAAACGTTCCACCTGCATCCGTTTCTGTTCCACGCGCCCTTCCAGTACCTGCAGCAACACCTGTTGCAAGCGAGGGTGATGATGGTCGATCCAATAGCCCAACAAATCAATGTCGACAAAATCGCGATGCGGTTCATTGCGAATACTCAACTCAATAGCCGGGACAACCTCTACCCCGTAACGTTCACCCGCCGCGAGGGCTTCATCAACTCCATCGACAGAATCGTGATCTGTAATTGCCAACACCTGAACCCCAACGCGAGCGGCCAGGGCCACCACCTCCTCCGGTCGCATGGTTCCATCCGAACACGTTGTGTGCACCTGTAAATCCACAGGAAAACGCGCTGCTTCCATTTCACCAACCTTTCCCGTTATTGACCTAACGTGTACTCTCACCTAGCGTACATCCTCGCGATGTCCTTGGCAAGATTACGCCACCCCCAATTATACCGCTTAACGCGCGTAATTTGCACGATTGGGAGAACATCTTTATAATCCGCCCTAACCCTCGCTCCTACGGTAGCAGCAGGGCCGAAGGAAAACGCCCCAACGACTGCGGCGATTCACACACTCTCGGTGAAGGTTATCGCGATGCCGTTTTCCCAAACGGACCTGCGCAACACCACAGAGAATACCCTCTACTGGACCTGGACCTGGCCGGGCCTGGCCCGGCCGCGCGTGAGGTAATTTCCCCTACCATTGTTGTGCTGTCTGCCTACCCAACTCCCTGACCGTGGATTTCCCATGCTTTGCGCCCGTCTCGGCAGGGATGATCTACGTAGAACAAACTCATCAGCCCATATAAACGAACAGGAGGATATAACCCATGGAAAGCAGGAAATACATCTTGACCGAACAGGACCTGCCCAAAGAATGGTACAACATTGCAGCGGACCTGCCCGCGGCAGGCATAGAAATGCCCCCCGTTCTCCACCCGGCCACCAAGCAACCCATCGGGCCAGATGACCTGGCCCCCTTATTCGCCATGGAACTCATCAAACAGGAAGTGAGCACCGAGCGGTGGATCGAAATCCCCGAACCGGTGCGGGATGTATACCGCATGTGGCGTCCCACCCCCCTCATCCGAGCGCGTCGATGGGAAGAAGCCCTGGATACCCCAGCCCACATCTACTTCAAATACGAAGGCGTCAGCCCTTCTGGCAGCCACAAACCGAACACCGCAGTGGCCCAGGCATTCTACAACGCCCAACAGGGCGTCCGTCGATTGACCACAGAAACAGGTGCGGGACAGTGGGGAAGTGCTTTGGCCTTCGCGGCCCGAGCCTTTGGCCTGGAATTAAAAGTGTACATGGTCAAAGTCAGTTACCAGCAAAAGCCGTACCGCCGCATCCTCATGGAAACTTATGGCGCGCAGGTCGTTCCCAGCCCTAGCCCGGACACCAACGCAGGGCGCCAAATTCTAGCCGAAGATCCGGACAACCCCGGGAGCCTGGGCATTGCCATCTCCGAGGCCGTGGAAGATGCCGCGACCCATGATGACACTCGTTACGCGCTGGGCTCGGTATTAAACCACGTCCTCCTGCACCAGACAGTCATCGGCTTGGAAGCCAAAAAACAGATGGAACTGGCCGGCGAAGAACCCGACATCCTAATAGGGTGCGTGGGCGGTGGCAGCAACTTTGCCGGATTTGTGTTTCCCTTTGTGCGGGATAAAATCGTGGAGGGGAAGAACTACCGCATTATCGCCGTAGAACCGACCGCAGCCCCCACACTGACCAAAGGGCTCTACAAGTACGACTTTGGGGACACAGCCCAGATGACGCCTCTCATCAAAATGTACACCCTGGGCCACACCTTCATGCCCCCTCCCATCCACGCAGGCGGCCTGCGCTACCATGGGATGGCCGCGCAAGTGTGCGCGCTGTACGACAAAGGACTCATCGAAGCCCAGGCCGTCCACCAAAACCCGGTATTTGAGGCAGCAGTCCACTTCGCGCGGGCGGAAGGCATTGTCCCCGCACCGGAAAGTGCCCACGCAGTGCGGGTGGCCATGGATGAAGCACTTAAAGCCAAAGAGCGCGGCGAGAAGAAAGTCATCGTCTTCAACCTGTCCGGACACGGCCATTTTGACCTGTCCGCGTACGAAGCCTTCCTGGCCGGCAAGTTGGAGGACTACGAGTACCCGGAGGAGAAGATCCAGGAAGCATTGCAGCACCTACCGCAAGTGTAGGTTGTACACCTCAGGGGCGGGGCTCTCCCCGCCCCTTGTTCTAGGAGGGAGATCATGTTACCCGAATTCGAGGAACTGCACCTGCTTATCCCCGGTCCCACAGCCGTGCCGGAAGACATCCGACACGTGATGACACGCCCTATGACCAATCACCGCGGACCGTTCTACAAAGCACTGCTCGCGGAAATGGTGGAAATGGCTAAGCAGGTCTTCCAGACTCAGGGCCGCCTGTTCGTGCTCACCAGTTCCGGCACAGGCTCCATGGAAGCCGCTATTGCCAACACCATCTCCCCGGGAGACCGGGTGCTGGGCATTAGCATCGGCAGTTTTGGCAAGCGCTTCCAGATTATTGCCGAACGTTTCGGCGCGGAGGTCACACCGCTGGATTTTGAATGGGGCGAAGCCGCGGACCCACAAAAAGTGGCCGAAGTCCTGGAAAAGGAACCTCCCTTCCACGCGGTGACCATCACCCACAATGAGACGTCCACCGGCGTGCTCAACCCCCTGGAAGAGATCTGTGCGGTTATCAACCAACTTCCCGATGAAAAACGCCCCTTAATCATTGTGGACGGCATCAGTTCCCTGGGCGCGGCGAATCTGGCCATGGACGCGTGGGGATGTGATGTGGTCACCACCGCATCGCAAAAAGCGTGGGGAGCACCACCGGGCCTGGCTTTCATCGCGGTCAGTGACCGAGGTTGGGACGCTGTCCAAAAGGCGCAGAGCCCACGTTTCTACTTTGACCTGAGGGAATACGAACGCTATTTTGTCAACAAAGGCGAACCGCCATGGACGCCCAGCGTTTCGGTCGCGTACGCGATGCACGAGGCGCTCCGTCAAGTCCTGGAGGAGGGATTGGAGAACGTGTTCGCCCGCCACGCGCGCGTTGCTCAGTACACGCGTGAAGGATTGGCCCAATTGGGAATGAAGCCATTTGCTCGGGGACACTATTCTCCCGCGGTGACGGCCGTGCGCGTACCCGAAGGTTGGTCACCTCAAGAGTTGCGCCGCCGATTGCGAGAAGAGTACAAGATTGAAATTGCCGGTGGACAAGGACACTTAGCGGATAGTGTGGTTCGAATAGGGCACCTGGGGAAGGTGACAGAAGCGGATATCGACCCGCTCCTGGAAGCATTGGCTCGAATTCTCGGGTAAAAGGTCCCCAACCCGAACTTTACCTGCCCGGACCACCCTATTCCGGGCGGGTAAAGTTCGGGAAGGACTTATTCCTCTGCTGAGGAAGACTCCTTCGCTTTGGCAGACTCCTTTTCCTTGGCCGGTTGACTGGCAGGATTGGTCCCGTTCCCTCGTTTGCTGTCAGTAATGTACCAACCAGAGCCTTTAAAGTGGATAGCAGGAGGTTTCAGAAGCCGCACGACATCATCATGCCCGTTAGGGCAACGCGGAATGGTTGTGTCGGAAAAGGATTGAATGCGCTCGAATTCCACACCACATACCCGACAACGATACGCGTAAATCGGCATCGTATATTCCTCCACCCCTTCGAAGTTTTCCCAGGCCGGGTCCTCCCAATAACAGGGTCATCCCGTTTCAGACCATCACCGAGGTGCCCACGTTGGGCCCAAGCACATGAGTTTAACCGCTTCTGCGAGAGGGCCCAAAATACCGGGACACCTCTTGTTCAGCCACCCAGGCGTTGGCCTCAAAGAACGCGTACGCGCGCCGCAAAGGCGACAAGCGCATTGCGGCCAAATGCCGCATACCAGCCGCGTAGACAACCCGTTCCACTTCCTCAATGCGCTCCCACAGGTCGCCCGGCGTTTCAGGCACTGGAATATCCGCGTAAGTGCCGCGAGGGAAGTACTCCTGAACAGGAAAGGTTACAGCCTCAGGCGGGAGTTGCGGTGTTAAAGCCAGAGCGACCGCTGCCATGGCAAAGGCGATGAGTTGTCGCCCCACCCGCTCGATGGTTTCGGGCAAGGCCAATTGCAGGCCCAGATCCTCCAGCCAACTCCAGTCCATGAGCAGACGATTCACCAGGTACATCAACTCCCGCGGATCGCGCACCCGTTCCGCCCGCAAACTCAGAGCAAACCCCTCGCGTACCTCGCTCAGGTACTCTAAAGCCTCACGCATACTGACGATTTCACGCGAGCGGGGCGCCTGATACATCTCCTGGCGAATAATGGCGCCCAGGGCATCCCGCGCCGTCTCACTGATGGCCTTCAGAGCCATGAATTCCCTTAGGGTTTCCTCGATGTCCCAACCACGATACATCGGTTCAACCCCCTGCGGAAGAAGACTTCATTTATGTTGAGAGTATAGCGCGGGGCGGATAAAGTGCCAAAATTGCTCGCGGATCAAAAGGAAAGCGGGAGCCCACGGTGGGCTCCCGCGATAAATTTGCCACCGACCCTTACTTGCCCGCCTTGATGGCCAGGCGCTTGGGCTTCGCCGCCTCCACCTTGGGCAGACGCAGGGTCAGGATGCCGTTCTCAAACGTGGCCTCCGCCTTGTCGACATCCACTTCCACGGGTAAGGTCAGGTCGCGGCGGAACATGCCGTACAGACGCTCCTGGCGAATGTAGTTGGCGTTCTCCTCCTTTTCCTCTTCCTTCACCTCACCCTTGATGGTGAGCACATTGCCGGTCACCGTGATGTCCAGATCCTCCGGCTTTACACCAGGCAGCGTCGCCTTCACTACGATTTCGTTATCCGTCTCGTACATGTCCACGCGCGGCACCAGCGACAGACTTTCGGTCAATCCCGTGCGTTCAGCCACAGGCGCAAAGGTCTCCTCAAACAAGCGGTCCATCATGTCCCGCAGAAGCCTCATCTCGCGCACCGGATCCCAGCGCACCAGAGCGGCCATGATCCTCACCTCCTTTCCTGGAATATGGGGTCACCACAAGGGCTTAGAACTTGTGGTAGTGAGCATATCCACTTAATGTGACCACTACTTTATATAGGAAAGGAGCGTTAGACCGCCATTAGTGGAGCGTTAGATGTGTGTTAGAAGGAGTGCGCTGCTTCCTCCTGCCAGGACGGGTAACGACCAGTGTGTGCCATTACCCGGATTCGGTCAAATCGGTGGACGAGAACGCGTCGGGGAGAAGTTCGGCAACAGTGTACTTGCGCACCTGACCGTCATCCGTACGCACCCACACGGGCATGTCGGGCGAACACAGTTCCCGCATTACCTGACGACACGCGCCACAAGGGGTACCATTGGCCAGGGACAACCCCATAGCAACAAAGTCCCGACGGCCCTGGGCGACCGCGGACCAGAGCGCGACGCGCTCCGCGCAAACGGAGAGACCGTAACTCGCGTTCTCCACGTTACATCCCTGGACAATGGTGCCGTCACTGAGCATGACGGCCGCGCCTACGTGAAAGTGGGAGTAAGGCGCGTACGCGCGGTGTCGGGCCTCCTCGGCCGCTTGCAGGACTTTCTCCATCATTTCCGATTCATGCATGTTCAGCCTCCCGTTGCGCCTCGGGTGACGATATGTTTTGCTCACTTTCGGGTTCTATGAAAACCTGTACAGATTGAATACGGTGACCATCCATGGAGAAGACACGAAGCCGCGCACGTCCTACTTTCACTTCGTCCCCGATGACCGGCATACGCTTCAACCGGGTGTAAATCAGCCCTCCGAGTGTGTCAGCCTCATCGTCCGGCAAGGGAACGCCGATGAATTCACTGACGTCCTCCAATTCGGCCCGGGCGTTAATAATGTACTCGTTGGGATTTAATCGCTGCATTTCGGGGGTTTCCTGGTCGTACTCGTCCTGAATTTCGCCAACAATTTCTTCCAGCAAGTCTTCGATGGTCACCAGTCCCGCGGTACCCCCGTACTCATCCACCACAATGGCCAGGTGGACTTTTTTCTGTTGCATTTCCGCCAGGAGTTCGCTAACTCGTTTCGAGTCGGGCACGTAGTAAGGGGGACGTACAATGGAGCGTAAGGAGATGTCTGGCCATTTAGGGTAGGATTTGTTGATTTCCTCCAGGATGTCCTTGGCGTACAAAAGCCCCACAATCTGATCGATGGTTCCCTCGTAAACGGGAATGCGGGAATGTCCGTGTTCTACGATGATGTCCAACGCGTCTTTCCAGGAAGTCTCCACGGGCACAGCCACAATGTCCAGGCGAGGGACCATAACTTCCCGTACAATGGTTTCCCGGAAGTCGAAGATGTTATCGATTAACTCCCGCTCGGTGGCCCGCATTGGGGCGGATTCTTCCTCCCGAGCGAGGATGACAATTTGGTCCTCGTTAACAGCGAGCATCATGTCCCGCATGGGCTCCAGCCCAAATAAACGACGTCCCAGGGTGCTGAAAAACCACACAAAGGGCGCCAGTACCCACAAGATAAGGCGCGATTGTCGATTTAACCACTGTCGTACACGTTTGAAGCGAACACTCACCCACTGACCGACCACACGGGCGAACTCGTCACCAAGCAAAACAACGAGCACCCCCATAAGGACAGTGGAGGGCCACGTCCACCAGTGGGAGAATACGTGCCAGAGGCCATATGCCCACACGGATAGTGCGAGCACGCGGGATAAACGAAGTGCCATCAGTAAGCGCTCATGTCGGGGTGAGGTAATGATCGGTTCCAGATCTTCCGTCTCTTCGCCGTTCACTAAATCCTCGATGTAGAGACGGCCAGCAGTGTGAACGGCTTCGCGCACGAAGTGGATGTACAGTAACAGGAGAAAGGGAAGAGTAGTCCATACCCAAAATCCGAATGTTGTCATCTGCTCTTTATCCCTCGTCTTTTCGAGATGTGTCTAAGGTGCGCTTGGGTTTGGCGGGGACGCCGTAGGCCAATGTGTGGGGCGGAATGTCACGGGTAACGACGGATCCCGCGCCGGTCTTGGCCCCGCGCCCTACTCTCACCGGCGCGACAAGCATGGTGTCGCTGCCGATGAAGACGTCATCTTCGATGATGGTCTTGTTCTTGCGCACCCCATCGTAGTTGCAGGTGATGGTGCCCGCGCCAATGTTGACGTTGGCGCCAATCTCCGCATCGCCCACGTAGGAGAAGTGCCCCATCTTTGTTCCCGGGCCCAGGTAACTGTTCTTGACTTCGCCAAAGTTGCCCATGTGGACGCCCCGAGCCAGGTGCGCGCCCTTGCGCAAGTGCCCAAAAGGTCCTACGTCTACGTCGTCCTCCAGGATTGCGTATTCGACGACGGAATGGGTAATGCGGCAGTTTCGCCCAATGGTGCTGGCGAGGATGTACGATTGGGGCCCGATTTCGGTGCCCTCCCCCACGGTGGTCTCCCCGTAAATGGTGGTCTGGGGGTGGATGACTACGTCCTGGGCCAGTTGGACGCGCGGGCCAATGTAGACGGTGTCGGGGTCGGTCATGGTGACGCCTGCAAGCATCCACTGTTCATTGATGCGATGCTGCATGATCTTGGTGGCTTCGGCCAGGTGGACGCGGGTGTTGATGCCCACGACTTCCTGGGGATCATCGACGGGGATAGCAGTGACGCGGCGACCTTCGGCCACGGCCATGCCGATGAGTTCGGGCAGGTAGTATTCGCCTTTGATGGGGCTTGGCTGGATAAGGGGCAGGTGTTCTTCCAACCAGGCCACGTCGAAGCAGTAGATGCCCGCGTTGAGTTCGCGGATTTCCCGTTGTTCGGGGGTGGCGTCCACTTCCTCGACGACACCGATAACGTTCCCCGCGTCGTCCCGCAGGACGCGCCCGTAGCCGTGGGGGTCTTCGAGGATGACGCTGAGCATGGTGATGGTGGATTGGGTGTCCGCGTGGGTTTGCACCAGGTGGCGCAGGGTGTCCGCGCGCAGGAGGGGCATGTCGCCGTAGGTGACGAGGACTACGTCGGCCCAGTCCCGAACTGAGGGCATGGCAACCATGACCGCGTGGCCGGTGCCCAGTTGCTCCTGCTGGAGGACGTAGTCGGCCCGGTCGCCCACAGTGCCCCGGACCTGGTCGGCCGCGTGGCCGATGACGAGGATGGGCTTGCGGCCGGTGACGCGATGCGATGTGTCCACCGCGTAGAGGATCATGGGCTGGTCCAGGATGGGGTGCAGGACTTTGGGCAGGCGGGATTTCATGCGGGTGCCTTTGCCCGCGGCGAGGATAATGTGCGCTAATTGCATGTATCATCCTCCTGGTGATGTGGGATTACGCGTTCGGGTGTATGGGTCACTGTGAAATGCTCCATGTTTTCTGTGTTGTGATGTCCATATTATAGCATGATTGTGGGGGAGGGGGGTTACGGTGTGAGGATGAGGTGCGGGAGGGGTGTCGCGTTGGGGTCGAGGGAGTGCTCTGAGAGGGGGATCTGGGAAGAACGCGAAAAGGCTCCGTTGGCAACGACCTACTCTCGCAAGGGGTCGCCCCCTCACTACCATCGGCGCTGGTGGGCTTAACTTCCGGGTTCGGCATGGGACCGGGTGTACCCCCACCGCTAAAGTCACCAACGGAGCCTTTAATTAACGACTCAGGTATTCAATTTTCAATGATTTCAATCAGTTGGGGCTGGTACCCTAACAACTGAACAGGAAGGGGTGTCTTCAATTTCTGAAGTCCTGCGTGGATAAAGCCGCTCGGCCATTAGGACGGCTCAGCTCAACGGGTTGCCCCGCTTACACCTGCCGCCTATATAACTGGTCGTCTCCCAGTGGCCTTACCCGGTTAACCCGGAGGGTGACCTCATCTTGGGGTGGGCTTCCCACTTAGATGCTTTCAGCGGTTATCCCATCCGGACATGGCTACCCAGCGGTGCCCCTGGCGGGACAACTGGCACACCAGAGGTCCGTCCACCCCGGTCCTCTCGTACTGGGGGCAGCTCCCCTCAAGTCACCTACGCCCGCAGCGGATAGAGACCGACCTGTCTCACGACGGTCTGAACCCAGCTCACGTACCCCTTTAATGGGCGAACAGCCCAACCCTTGGGACCTGCTCCAGCCCCAGGATGGGACGAGCCGACATCGAGGTGCCGAGCCTCGCCGTCGATGTGAACTCTTGGGCGAGACTAGCCTGTTATCCCCGGGGTAGCTTTTATCCGTTGATCCACGGCCCTTCCACACGGCACCGTGGGGTCACTAAGCCCTGCTTTCGCACCTGCTCGGCTTGTAGGCCTCGCAGTCAAGCCCCCTTATGCCTTTACACTCGACGGTGGGTTTCCATTCCACCTGAGGGGACCTTTGGGCGCCTCCGTTACCCTTTAGGAGGCGACCGCCCCAGTCAAACTGCCCACCAGGCACTGTCCCCCGCCCGGCTAACGGAACGGGGTTAGGGCCACGACTTAGCCAGGGTGGTATTCCACCGGCGGCTCCACCGAGGCTGGCGCCCCGGCTTCACAGCCTCCCACCTATCCTATACAGGCTAAGCCATGACTCAATGCCAAGCTGCAGTAAAGCTCCACGGGGTCTTTTTGTCCTGCTGCGGGTAAGGAGCATCTTCACTCCTACTTCAATTTCACCGGGTCCCTCGCCGAGACAGTGCCCCAGTCGTTACGCCTTTCGTGCGGGTCGGAACTTCGCTTTTTCCCCCTATGTTTCCATAGGGCGCAGACTATACCTTCATCTCACCGAGCAACCGTAGGAGGTCATCCTTCTCGTATTTTCGTTTGCCGGAGGGATTCATCGAGTAGGCTAACTCGATGATGTGCCGCAGGTATTGCCGATTCAGGTGGTGCTTGGCATGGACCAAGCGCACGATTTCGGCGAACTTGCGGAAGTCATCTCCCTTGGATCCGGCCAACGGGTACTTTTCGAAGTGGGGGACGATTTTCTTGGCCAGGTCCGCCACGGACCGCACCTCGTATTTGTAGGTGCCGTCGGAGCGGCTGTACCGAATCGCCCCGCACCCGAAGAAGGTTCGTAGTGCTTTCAGGAGTGGCAGGTCTCGTCGATGGAGGGTCACCGAGAAGGAGGGTCGAGTTTCAATGCCCACGGTCAGTCGGGACCGTTTGTTGAAACTCACCGAGAAGGTGCCCTCTCCTTCCACCAGGCCTGTCACGTACCACGGATGTAGTCGCTGTGTCACACGACCTCCGTTTCTGAAGGATGCCTCCGTAGTTGCCCCCTGGTTCTCAGGCCCGTGCTGAGCACGGGAGTGAGAGCCGGCGTGTTGCGCACCGGAGGTGTGTGCGCCTCCCCTTTCGGGTCAGTCGTTACGGGGTCAACCCCACGAGGTGGGGCGACTTCCCTCGGAGTTACCCACTGCGCCCCGCTAGCGCAGGAGGGCTTCTCCGATATGAGCCGGCGTGCTGCCACCCCTCACGGGATGGCGGGGCAAGTTCTTCACTTACCCGACAAGGAATTTCGCTACCTTAGGACCGTTATAGTTACGGCCGCCGTTTACCGGGGCTTCAACCCGGAGCTTCGCCCCCAAAATGGGAGCTAACCCCAGGCCTTCACCTTCCGGCACCGGGCAGGCGTCAGGCCCTATACGTCGTCTTACGACTTAGCAGAGCCCTGTGTTTTTGGTAAACAGTCGCCACCGCCGATTCCCTGCAACC
>CAYOAZ010000070.1:0-51746 GCA_964402285.1 uncultured Anaerolineae bacterium
AATGGCGTGTAATCCGCCCACCCCTTCGTCGATAACACACGCGTAATCGCCGCCGTCAGCGTCGTCTTCCCATGATCAATGTGCCCTATCGTCCCCACATTCACATGGGGCTTCTTCCGCTCAAACTTCTGCTTGCTCATGATCCCTTCCCTCCTTTGTCCTCACGTTAGGCCCGGATCCGCTCCCCCGCTCTCCGGCCATATTGCGTTGAGTTCTTGGTGCGTAATGTGTACAACGCCCTGAGTTCGGGTTTTTCCTTGTGATGACACATCACGCACCGGTCGGTTTATAAGCATACGAAAGGACGCTTCGAGGCGTCTCCGAAGCCTCTGGCGTCCTTTTTTTCAGTTCACACCCATCGTTCCGGCGTGTCGGCGTAAATAACCTTTGGATTATAACGCGGCGACCATGAGGCGCCAAATTTACGTTCGATTTTAGCGCATCTACATTGCCGAAACGAATTACACAACCTGGGCCAAGACCTTCTTGGCCACATCGTCGCTGACCTTCTCGTAATGGTCGAATTCCATGGTGAAAGTCCCGCGTCCCTGCGTTAGAGAGCGCAAACGGGTTGCATACCCGAACATCTCCGCCAGAGGAACGCGCGCGTCCACCACCTGGACTCCATTGGGGCGTTGCTCGATGTTCACGATTTCCCCGCGCCGCGCGTTCAAATCACCGATCACATCACCCAGGTACTGTTCGGGCACGACCACTTCCACCTTCATAATGGGCTCCAGCAATACCGGCTTGGCCTTTCGCGCCCCCTCGCGCGTGGCCATGGACGCGGCAATCTTAAAGGCCATGTCCGAGGAGTCCACCTCGTGATAGGACCCATCCACCAGGGTCGCCTTCACATCCACCACCGGATACCCGGCCAGCACACCCGCGTCCAGGGCTTCTTTCACACCGGCTTCCACCGCGGGGATGAACTCCTTGGGAATGACACCCCCCACGATCTTGTCCTCAAACTGGAACCCACTTCCGGGCGGCAACGGCTCCAACTCCAGTACCACATGGCCGTACTGTCCTCGCCCCCCGGTCTGGCGAACAAAACGGCCTTCCTGCTTAACTTTCTGGGTGATGGTTTCCTTGTAGGCCACCTGCGGGCGACCCACCTTAGCGTGCACGCGGAATTCCCGCACCATGCGGTCAATGAGAACCTCCAGGTGCAATTCTCCCATGCCGGAGATAATGGTTTGACCCGTCTGCTCGTCTACCCGCACCCGGAAGGTCGGATCCTCCTCGGCCAGGCGGCGCAACGCTTCGGCCAGACGGTCCTGGTCCGCCTTGGTCTTGGGCTCAATCGCCACAGAGATGACAGGCTCTGGGAATTCGATGGATTCCAGGACAATGGGATGATTGGGATCGCACAGCGTCTCGCCTGTGAACGTCTGCTTGGGTCCCACAATGGCGCCGATGTCTCCGGCCGCGATCTCCTTGATTTCCTCCCGCTTGTCCGCGTGCATACGCAGCAGGCGCCCTATGCGCTCCTTGCGATTGCGGGTGCTGTTCAGCACGGCCTTTCCTGCCTGCAAACGGCCAGAGTAAACCCGCACGTACGCCAGGCGGCCCACATACGGGTCCGCGACGATCTTGAAGACCAGCGCGGCCAAGGGACCGTCCGGATCGGCCTCGCGAGTTTCCTCTTCGCCTGTGTCCGGGTTCACCCCTACCACGGGCGGGATATCCACCGGCGAGGGCAGGTAATCCACAATCGCGTCCAGAAGCGGCTGAACTCCCTTGTTGCGCAGCGCGGTACCGCACAGCACAGGCACCACATCGTTGTTAATGGTGGCCCGGCGCAGCGCGCGCTTGAGCAGGTCCTCCGGGACCTCTTCCCCTTCCAGGTAGAGCATCATGATCTCATCGTCGTAATCCGCGAGGGTCGTGATGAGTTCCTCACGCTTCTCTTCGACAATGTCCCGCAGGTCCTCGGGAATGTCCACCAGTTCCGGGCGCGCGCCCAGTTCATCGGTGAACACCCACGCCTTCAGGGTGACCAGGTCCACCATCCCCTTGAAGTCGGCCTCAACACCGATGGGCACCTGGATAGCGACCGGGTTCGCGCCCAGGCGCTCCCGAATCATGTCAATGGTGCGCCAATAACTCGCGCCCACCCGGTCCATTTTGTTGACAAAGGAAATGCGTGGGACACCGTACCGGTCAGCCTGGCGCCACACAGTTTCGGACTGGGGTTCCACTCCTGCCACCGCGTCGAAGACTACCACCCCGCCATCCAACACGCGCAGGCTTCGCTGCACCTCCGCGGTGAAGTCGATGTGGCCGGGCGTGTCAATGATGTTGATAAAATGGTCCCGCCACTCACAGGAGATGGCCGCGGCGGTAATGGTGATACCGCGTTCCTTCTCCTGAGGCATCCAGTCGGTGACGGTGGTGCCTTCGTCCACATTCCCCAGCCGATAGGTCTTGCCTGTGTAGAACAGGATGCGTTCAGTTGTTGTTGTCTTGCCCGCGTCAATATGGGCAATAATGCCGATATTTCGAATGCGCTTCAGATTTTCTCTAGACATAATCCCTATACCGTCAGTACGTAATGCGTTCGCACGTGATATGTGTTGATCTGTTCAAGCGACTTGGTATCCTCGGAAGAAAATGCGCTTGCTTTCTCCCAATCAGGACACAATAACGCCGCCGGTGAGAGAACCAGCGGCGTTATCTCCGAATCCCAATAACACGTAATACAGGCGAAAAGAAAATTACCACCTGTAGTGGGCAAACGCCCGGTTGGCTTCGGCCATGCGGTGCGTGTCTTCCTTCTTCTTAATGGCCGCACCCTGGTTGTTGTACGCGTCAATCAACTCCGCGGCCAACTTCTCGGCCATGGACTTTCCCGACCGCTGGCGAGCCGCGTTAACGATCCAGCGCAGGCCCAGGCTGCGGCGGCGAAAAGCCGGCACCTCCAGGGGCACCTGGTAGGTGGCACCACCCACACGGCGGGGGCGCACCTCCAACACAGGCATCACATTCTGCAAGGCCCGCTCGAAGACCTCCACACCGGGCTTGCCCGTGCGTTTTTCGATAATTTCAAAAGCCTCGTAAACGATCCGCTCGGCGAGGCTCTTCTTGCCCCGCATCATCACTTTATTGATAAGCCGCTGGACATTCTCGCTCCCGTACTTGGGATCGGGCGGAATCTTCCGCTTCGGCGGGCGATATCGTCTTGGCATGGTTCCTCCACCTTCTCTCGGTTTACGCTATGCTGAAAACGCTCGTTATCACCTCAGGACTTGGGGCGCTTCGTCCCGTACTTGGAACGGCCCCGCTTTCGACCTTCCACCCCGGCAGCATCCAGCGCGCCACGCACAATGTGGTAGCGCACACCGGGCAGGTCCTTTACACGGCCACCGCGCACCAGCACCACCGAGTGCTCCTGCAAGTTGTGCCCTTCACCCGGAATGTACGCGGTTACCTCAATGCCGTTGGTCAAACGTACACGCGCGATCTTCCGCAACGCGGAGTTCGGTTTCTTCGGCGTGACCGTACGCACCTGAGTGCACACACCCCGCTTCTGCGGACAGCCCTTGGGCAACCGCTTGACTTCGCCCTTCAACGCGTTGTAGATGTACTGAAGGGCCGGTGCCTTTTCCTTCTTCTTAACCTTTTTGCGTCCCTTGCGAACGAGTTGATTAATAGTTGGCAACGCCACTCCCTCCTGCGATTATGTACGTATGAGTGCTTTTTCCGGCTTTCACGGTAACGCTGGAAGACCCGTCAATTTCCACGGCCCAGCAGTTTAACACAGGGCTTCAAAATCGGTCAAACTCACTTCTCTTTGTAGTAAGCCGCGCGGGGTGACGAATCCTTCGTCACCCCGCGCGTGCAATTCAAAGACCCGCCTCAGAAGAGGGTTCGCTGGTCTCATCCCCTTCCTTAGCGTGTTCCCCATCGCCAGGCATGGGTTCCAATGGCTGGCCAAAGAAGGCCTTGGCCTGGGCCAGTAGGCTCTCCTGTTTGCGCTTGGCCTCCAGTCGAGCCTTGTACCCTGTCCCTGCGGGGATGAGTTTGCCGATGATCACGTTTTCCTTCAGACCGCGCAGATCATCCCGAGCACCGCGAGTGGCAGCGTCGGTAAGCACTCGCGTGGTCTCCTGGAAGGAAGCCGCGGCCAGGAAGGAATCCGTGTTCAACGCGGCCTTGGTGATGCCCAGGAGCACCAGTTCACCCCGAGCCGGTTTCTTGCCCTGGGCCACCATTTCGCTGTTCACTTTTTCGAATTCAAAGCGGTCCACCAACTCACCGGGCAGGAAGTCCGTGTCGCCGGTGGAGCGGACACGCACCTTGCGCATCATCTGACGGATGATGATCTCGATGTACTTATCGTGAATGACCACACCCTGGGACCGATAGACTTTTTGCACCTCCTCCAGGAGGTACTTCTGGGCAGCATCGGGTCCCTGAATGCGCAGGATTTCCTTGGGATTCTTCGCGCCGTCGGTCAACTGATCGCCTGCGTGGACAAAATCACCGTTGCTCACCCGCAGACGGGCCGAAGGCGGAATCTCCGTCTCCCACACTTCCTGCTCCTCACGCCGCACAAAGACGACGATTTGACCATCCTGCTCTTCAATGAAAACGTTGCCCTCCATGCCGGCTACGATCTCATCGTCGCCTTTCCGCGCAATCACCGTGTCCTCCGACACCGCGTCCCCCGAAGAGACCAGCAGTTCGTACCCCTCGGGAATGGGGATGTCCCGGGAGATGACGTGGGCGTTCACAATGCGCACCTTGTGCACGTCACCTTCCCAGAACGCTTCCACCCGCCCGTCGATTTCCGCGATGACCGCTTCACCGCGAGGGGTACGCGCTTCGAACAACTCCTCCACGCGGGGGAGACCCTGGGTAATGTCGCTGGCGCCGGCCACACCTCCCGTGTGGAAGGTTCGCAGGGTTAACTGAGTACCCGGCTCGCCAATGGACTGGGCCGCGATAATGCCCACGGCCTCACCCAGTTCCACCAGGCCACCTCGGGCCAGATCCCGACCGTAGCACTTGCGGCAGAGGCCAAACCGGGTATTACAGGTCAACGGCGAACGCACATATACCTTGTCAATGCCCGCGGCTTCGATGACCTTTGCTTCGGCCTCTTCGATCATCTGGCCGGCTTCCACCAGGATCTCGCCGGTTTCCGGATCGGAAATGGGTGCCGCGGCAATGCGGCCCATGATGCGTTCGGTGAAGGGTTCGCCGATTTCCTCACTGCTGGCCCGGTCAATCCAGATGCCGGCTGTGGTGCCGCAATCCTCCTCGGTGATGATGACGTCCTGGGCCACGTCCACCAGGCGCCGGGTCAGGTAACCCGCGTCCGCAGTGCGCAACGCGGTGTCGGCCAGACCTTTCCGCGCGCCGTGGGTGCTCAAGAAGAACTCCAGCGCGGTCAGCCCCTCACGGAAGTTGGAGCGAATGGGCAACGGGATAATCCGGCCAGACGGATCAGCCATGAGCCCACGCATTCCGGCCAACTGGCGCACTGTTTGGATCCCCCCTTTGGTGGAGCCGGAGATGGACATCGCGCCCAGGCCTTCGGTGGGATCCAACAGTTCTTTCACGGCTTCGGTGATCTCGTCTGTGGCCCGCGTCCACAATTCCACCGTCTTCAAGTATTTCTCATCCTCGGTAATAAGACCGCGGCGATACTGTTGTTCGACCAGTTCCACTTTGCGCGCGGTCTCTTCGATGATGCGCTCTTTCGCTTCGGGCACTTTGATGTCTGTGATGGCGATGGTGGTGCCGCTCTTCGTAGCCCAGTAGAAGCCCAGGTCCTTAATCGCGTCCGCGAACACGGCCGTGCGTTCAGGTCCTAAACGCCGATACGCTTCCGCGATGACCGCGTTCACCCGCTTTTTGTCCATCACCTCGTTGACGAACCGCAGTTCCTCGGGCAGGTGCAGGTTGAAGATCACCCGTCCCACGGTGGTCTCGATGAGTCCGGTCGTGATGGTCCGTTGCGGGTCAATGTTGTGCAGCAGCAAGCGGTCCCGAATTTCGGCCAACGCTGCTGGCCCAATCTTGGGGATAGCCAGGACCGCGTCGCGGCCTTCCTTCACTCTGGCCACCAGTTCACCGACTGAGGTGATGCCGGCCTCGACCAGGGCTTTCTCCACCCGTTCGCTCAGCCCCAGATCCGAAAGGGGTTTGCGATCGAGCCAGGACTCATACCACACTTTGATGGGTGCGTGTATGTGTACGTGGCCGGTTTCGTACGCGTAGCGCACTTCTTCCAGGCTGGAGAAGACTTTGCCCGTTCCCTTCACGCCGGGTTTGGCCACTGTGAGGTAGTAGGTGCCCAGCACCATGTCCTTGCTCGGCCCTACAATGGGCTCCCCACTCGCGGGTTTGAGCAGGTTCTTGGTGGAGAGCATGAGTTCGCGGGCTTCTTGTACGGCCTTTTCGGAAAGGGGCACGTGCACGGCCATCTGGTCGCCGTCGAAGTCCGCGTTGAACGCGGCGCAGACCAGGGGGTGCAACTGGATGGCATACCCGTCAATGAGTTTGACCTCAAAGGCCTGAATGCCCAGGCGGTGCAGGGTAGGCGCGCGGTTGAGGAGCACGGGCCGCTCCTTCACCACATCTTCCAGCACGTCCCACACTTCGGGCTCTTCCCGGTCTACCAGGCGTTTGGCGCTTTTAATGTTGTGCGCGTACGCGAGGGCGACTAAGCGACGCATTACAAAGGGTTTGTAGAGTTCCAGCGCCATCTTCTTGGGCAAGCCGCACTCGTGCAACTTCAGTTCGGGGCCGACCACGATCACGGAGCGGCCCGAGTAGTCGACGCGCTTGCCCAGCAGGTTACGGCGGAATCGACCTTGCTTTCCTTTTAGCATGTCGGAAAGGGACTTGAGTTTGCGACGGCCGGATCGACTCACCGCGCGGCCGCGCCGACCGTTGTCAATCAGGCTGTCCACGGCCTCCTGCAACATGCGCTTCTCGTTGCGGATGATGACGTCGGGCGCGTTCAGTTCCAGCAGGCGCTTGAGCCGGTTGTTGCGGTTGATGACCCGGCGGTACAGGTCATTCAGGTCGGAGGTGGCGAAACGACCGCCATCCAACTGTACCATGGGACGCAGGTCCGGGGGGATGACCGGCAACACGGTGAGGATCATCCACTCCGGCTTATTCCCCGACTTGCGGAAGGCTTCCACCACGCGCAGGCGCTTGGCCGCTTTCTTCCGCCGCTGTTTGGACCGCGTGGTCTTCAGTTCCCGGCGGAGTTCCTGGGCCATTTTGTCCAGGTCCAGGGTTTTCAGGATTTCCAGAATCGCTTCCGCGCCCATTCCGGCCTCAAACACGCCGGCCCACTTGCTCTTCAACTCCCGGTACTGGGATTCGGTTAAGAGCATGCGTTCGGTCAGTCCCTTAATCTCAGCAATTTCCCGCTTGGCCTCGTCCTGCAAGCGTTTCTCCCGGGCCGCGTATTCGTTGAGAAGGGCCTCGCGCTGGCTTTCCACTTCTTGCCGTACCGCGTCCCGTTTGTCCTGGATGGTTTCTCGCACGTGCTGCTGTGCATCGCGAATGTTCTGTTCGATCTCGTTCAGGCGAGTTCGAATGATGGTGTTCAGATCATCCAGGTGCTCACGGGTGACGACCGTTCCCGCGGGGAAGATGGGTTCCTCTTCCCAGGGAACGGTCACGCCGTCGGCCAGAGGTTGCCCCATGGATTTTTCCAGCAGGGATTGGAGATCCCGCGCCACGGTCATCACTTCATCCGTGCGCCGAATCAGTTCCTCCTCCAAGGACGCGATTTCCGCGTCTTCCACCTGTTGCAGCGCGGCGAGGTTGTTCTCCATCTGCTCTGTGAGCGCGTCCAGTTTTTCCTGGAGTTCCTTCTGCAAGGAATCCAGTTCGTGCTTGAGCGCGGTCTCGCGCTTTTGGATGGCTTTGACACGGGCCTGTTCGTCCACTCGCGTCACGATGTACTGGGCAAAGTAGAGAACCCGCTCCAGGTTGCGCGGGGAGATGTCCAGTAACAGGCCCAGGCGACTGGGCACTCCCTTCACGTACCAGATGTGCGCGACAGGAGAGGCGAGTTCAATATGCCCCATGCGCTCACGTCGAACTCGGCTGGGTGCCACTTCGACGCCGCATTTCTCGCAGACGACCCCCTTGTACCGGGGTCGCTTGTACTTCCCACACGCGCACTCCCAATCCCGTGTCGGGCCAAAAATGCGCTCACAGAAGAGACCATCACGCTCGGGGCGCAGTGTCCGGTAGTTGATGGTCTCCGGCTTGAGCACTTCCCCATATGACCAAGAGCGAATCTGCTCTGGAGATGCCAGGCTTATACGAATGGCCTCAAAATCATTAACTTCCACGGTCCCATCCTCCCCAACGTTTATGTTCGATCCACTGTCCCTAATGAACGGACAACTCGCGTGTCACACGCTTCGGAGGAAAGGGAGAAGATGTTCTTCTCCCTTTCCTCACTTTACTCCTCTGTATCTCCTCGGTCCTCTTCAAATCGGGTCATCACGCCAGGCAAGGAGAGGCTGAAGCCCAACTTGGGTAGCCGCTCTTCGGTCACTTCCTTGCCAAAGCGGATGACTTCGCCCCGCTCGTTAATCACTTCCACGGCCAGGGCGAGGGATTGTAATTCCTTCACCAGCACACGGAAGGACTCGGGCACGCCCGGCGGGCTGATCTTCTCACCCTTCACAATCGCCTCGTAGGTCTTGACGCGGCCTGTTACATCATCGGATTTGATGGTGAGCATCTCCTGCAAGGAGTAAGCCGCGCCGTACGCTTCCAGGGCCCAGACTTCCATCTCGCCAAAGCGCTGACCGCCAAATTGCGCTTTACCGCCCAACGGCTGCTGGGTGACCAGTGAGTAGGGCCCGGTGGATCGGGCGTGTACTTTGTCCTCGACCATGTGGTTTAGTTTGAGCATGTACATGTAGCCGACCATGACGGGCTGGTCGTACGGTTCGCCTGTCTTGCCGTCGTACAGGGTAAACTTGCCACTTAAGGGTGTAGGCCAACCGCTCTCCTTGCTCCACGCTTCGGCTGCCTCCAGGAGAGTGGCCAGGGTTTCCTCCTCCGGCAAAGGTTGTTCATAGTGGAGGAGCCATTCGCGCAAGGCCACACGTCGTGCTTCGTCATCCCGCCGTTTCCGTTCGTCCAGTGACACTTGCTCGTCTTCCCAGATGAGAAGCGCGTCCGGGTCATAGCCGCGCTCTCGGAGCCATTCGACGAGCACGCTGCGGCGGGCGTATACCCGGTCTGTCATCAAGCGACGGACGTCATAGCCCTTGGGCGCTAACCACTGCACAATGTATGTGCGTCGGACTTCTTCGTCATCCTCAAACTCCTCGAAGTTGATCCCGGCCTGGGCCAGGGCCTCCCAAGCCCGACGGGTGATGTCGGCCCATGCCTTGTCAATAAGCCAGGCACGGCCCAATTCCGCCTCAATTTCCTCTTCCTTGGCCCCATCGAACACCGGGGTCATGGTCTTAAAGCCCAGGCGACTCGCGGCCCAACCCAGGTGGGTTTCCAACACCTGGCCGATGTTCATACGGCCAGGCACACCCAAGGGGTTGAGGATGATGTCCACCGGAGTGCCGTCGGGCAGGAAGGGCATGTCCTCCACGGGGACAATCTTGGAGACCACACCCTTGTTCCCGTGGCGCCCGGCCATCTTATCGCCTTCCAGCAGGCGGCGTCGCTGGGCCACAGAGACGCGAACCATGGTTTCCACGCCTGCTGGCAAATCCCGGTATTCGCTGCGTCGGAAGACCTTTACGTCCACGACCTTCCCCTTTTCGCCGTGGGGGAGTTTCAGGGAGGAATCCCGGACTTCCCGGGCCTTTTCACCGAAGATGGCCCGCAACAGTTTTTCCTCGGGGGTCAGGTCGGTTTCGCCCTTGGGTGTTACCTTGCCCACCAGGATGTCGCCCGGTTTGACTTCGGCACCAATGCGGATGATGCCGTTCTCATCCAGGTGGCGCAGGGCTTCTTCGTTGACGTTGGGAATGTCCCGCGTGATTTCCTCGGGGCCGAGTTTGGTGTCACGTGCCTCAGCCTCATGCCGTTCGATGTGGATGGAGGAGAACAGGCCTTCTTGTACTACCCGCTCGCTGACGACGATGGCGTCCTCGAACACCGCGCCTTCCCAGGAGAGGAACGCGATGAGCACGTTCTGGCCCAGGGCCAGTTCTCCCTGGTCCGTGGCGGAGGTGTCTGCCAGCACGTCACCGACTTCGACCCGCTCTCCTTTGCGAACTACGGGCCGCTGGTTGATGCAGGTGGACTGGTTCGAGCGCTGGAATTTGCGCAGCGGATACGATTTGCGCTCACCGCTATCGGTGAGGATTTCAATTTTCTCGCTGGTGGCCTCGACGACCATGCCGCTTTCGGTCGCGATGAGGACCTGCCCGGAGTCGTACGCGGCCCGGCGTTCCACGCCTGTGCCCACCAGGGGAGCAGAAGGTTTCACCAGGGGCACGGCCTGCCGCTGCATGTTGGATCCCATGAGCGCCCGGTTGGCGTCGTCATGCTCCAGGAAGGGGATGAGGGAGGAGGACACGGACACGATTTGCTTGGGCGAGACATCCATGTAATCCACCTCATCCACGGAAGCCACGGTAAATGTCTGTTCTCGCCGCACGGGCACTCGGTCATCCAGGATCTGGTCCAGCGCGTCCAGGGTCACCGAGGCGGGCGCGATGACGTGCTTGTCCTCTTCGTCCGCGGTGATGTAGTGGACTTCTTGAGTGGCGTACGGGCGCACACGAATTTCCGGCTTTTGGTCAGCCAGGGCAGCAATGCGCAGAGCCTGGTCTTCATCCAGGCGATCCCCGCGGCGGGCGATAATTTCGCCGGTTTCGGGGTCAGCAATTTCTTCGTTGACGATGCGCCCCACCAGGGCCTCGGGGCGGTCCGGGTCATTGGGCACTGTCTTCTTGACTACCCGCACCGGGGTCTCGATGAAGCCAAAGTCGTTAATCCGCGCGTAGGTGGCCAGAGACCCGATTAGGCCGATGTTCGGACCTTCGGGTGTCTCAATAGGGCAGATGCGGCCGTAGTGGCTGTGGTGCACGTCGCGCACGTCAAAGCCCGCGCGCTCACGTCGCAACCCGCCGGGCCCCAGCGCGCTGAGACGCCGTTTGTGGGTCAATTCGGCCAGGGGGTTGGTTTGGTCCATGAACTGGCTCAACGGTGAACCGCCGAAGAATTCCCGTGTGGCCGCGACTACGGGTCGCACGTTGATGAGCGACACGGGGCTCAGTTGTTCGGGTTCGCGAATGGACATGCGCTCACGGACCACGCGTTCCATGCGCAGGAAACCGACGCGCAGTTGGTTCTGAATCAGTTCGCCTACGGTCTTGACACGGCGGTTCCCCAGGTGATCGATGTCATCGGGTTTTTCCTGGTAGTTATTGATTTTGATGATGCGCTTTACCAGGGCGATGAAATCCTGGTGGGTGAGGGTGCGCACGTTCTGGGGAATGTCCACGCCCAGACGCCGGTTCAACTTGTAACGTCCCACCCGGCCCAGGTCGTACCGTCGCGGGTCGAAGAACATGTTTTCCAAAAATGTGCGCGCGTTGTCCTCGGTGGCCGGGTCACCGGGGCGCAGTTTTCTGTAAATCTCCAGCAAAGCTTCCCGGCTGTTACTGCTGGTATCCTGTTCCAGGGTGGAGAGGATGTAAGGGTGGTCTTCGTTGGTGTCCACATCCGCGAACAGTTCTAGCAATTCCTCGTCGGAGCCTTCCTTAATCACTGGCCCCAGGGGTAACAGGGTCGAATCGTAACCGTCCCCTGTGCGCCCGACTTCGGCCAAGGCGCGCAGTAAGGTGGTCACGGGCAACTTGCGTTTACGGTCGATTTTGACGCTAATCACATCCTTGCGGGATGTTTCAAACTCCAGCCATGTGCCCCGCGAGGGGATTAACTTGGCATAGCAGAGATCGCGACCGACCTGTCGGTCCTCTTCCAGGGTGAAGTACGCGCCCGGCGAGCGGATTAACTGGCTGATGACCACGCGCTCCGCGCCGTTGATGATGAAGGTGCCCCGTTCGGTCATAATGGGGAAATCCCCCATGAACACTTCTTGCTCTTGAATCTCTCCGGTTTCCTTGTTGATGAGGCGAACGGTCACCCAAAGCGGCGCCGCGTAGGTCATATCCCGCTCGCGGCATTCGTCCTGGGTGTACTTGGGCTCCCCGAATCGGTATTCACCAAAGTGCAGTTCGAGGTTTTTGTTATAACCGACAATGGGGGAGATCTCGCTAAGGAGTTCTTTTAAACCTTCCTCTTGAAACCACCGGAAACTCTCTAACTGAACCTGGATAAGTGGGGGTAAATCGATGATGTCACGCAACCGAGAGTACGACTTTCGTAACGGAGTCCGAGACCTTGTCACGCTCATGGACACAACCTCACTTTGTTGATTTAGCCTATTGTAGACGCGCAAAAATGCCCGGTCGGGCGGGGCTCCTTCGTCCACCAAATCCCGATGTTTACACCCACATAAAGGGCAGTTCCCCGTATCCGCCGGGCATACAATGGCGTCTCATGCACCGGTAACTGGACGGAATTCGCTGTTGCACCTCGCTTCCAAACCCGGAGGGTAGAAACAAACCTCCGCAACCGCAACTTATGAGGTTACCGAAAAAAAGCCTTCCTGTCAAATTTACGCAGTACCATGGACAAACGGTTCACTTGTGAGGGCCTCTCTTTTCCCCAAATGCCCACAACCTGGAAAGGTCCTCCATGGTCGGGGAAATCTCCCCCCGGGTGTACGCTTGCACCGCGATGTAGATGGGCTTCGGTGTGAAATCCACCGCCACAAATGTGAAATAGTCCTGATAGGAACGCGCGGCCCGAGGATATCGAAACACCCACGGACAAAAGGCAAGAGCCCAATCCCACTGCTTCCACACTATCTCGTACGCTTGCAATGTGTACAATACCCGCTGGGCCGGCCGCACAGCCTTGGTCCACCGAGGGTGGTCATTCCATCCCCCCTCGGTAATGAGGACGGGCTTGGCCGCATCGCCGTTCCGCACCATCACCTCGCGCAATAACTCGGTCCGGCGGAAGTTCACAGCATCCGGGGAGGGGGCCGCGTCCGCAGGAAACCTCCACCCGTACGCGTGAACGGCCAGCACGTCAAAACAGGAGGCCGCGCCCGCGTCGTACATGGCCTGAAGGTACACCAGATCGTTCATGCCCCACTCACTGCCCGGGGGAGCCAGGGTGGGAGCCAGGGCGCCCCCCAGCACCTGAACATGAGGCGCCACTGCCTTAATCGCCCGGTACGTGCGGCACAGGAGATCCGTATACGCCGCAGGATCCACAGCCCGATATCCCCATTCCTGGCTCAAGTTGGGCTCATTCCACACGATCACATAGGGCACCCGATCCCCGTAGCGACGGACAAACGCGGCTGCAAACGCGGCAAAATCGTCAAAATGTTCCTTATCCAGGTAACTCGGCGTGGTGTTCTCCGGGCGAGCCCACCTGGGCGTGTACCCCAACCGAGCCACCACTGTCAGCCCTTCGTGCACGGCAAAGTCCACCACCATGTCGGGATGGGCCCACTCATAGTGTCCGCGCTCTGGTTCGTAATATCCCCAGGGAAAGTACTCCACCACCCACGACGCACCCATCTCCCGCACCATTTGGAGCGTTTTCAGCACCTTCCACGGCTCCACTTCATCGGTCAACCGGGTGTGAACGCCCACCTTCGGGTTGATGGAGATGACCTCTTCCCTGGGCCCCAGTAGGAGGGGACGGTACGTTGCCTGGACAACCCATCCCAACACCCACAATATGCCCAGTCCAACCCAGAGAAAACGCAGAATCCGATTCGCCACCACGTCCTTCCACATCCCATCCAGAACACGCATATTCGCATTCTACCGGGCCAAAAGCGTTATCCCAAATTCCCAAACGAGTTTTCAGCAAATCCCAAAGGAGTTGTTTCACCCCCCTTGACTTGGCGAACATCCGTGCTATACTGAAATCCGTAGAACATGCGTTTCACAAATTGGAGCGCAGGTCGTGTGAAACTTCGTCAGGATGGGGAAAGACGATGCAACGGACGCTGAATATGCAAGCCGACCGGATAGAGATGGTGCTGGCAAGCCACAATGTGCCCGCGCGTGTGCGGGGCGGGAAGATTACGCCCAATGTGGTGAAGTTCCACCTGAGCACGCCCGTGGGAACGCGGGTGAAAAAGGTGTCCACCCTGGCCGAGGAACTGGCTTTGGCCCTGGGAGTACCACGCGTGGACGTTCACCGACACCGGGGGTACATTGAAATTGAGATCCCGCGCGTCCGACGCCAGCCCATCCCCCTGGAAAAACTGCTCAAGCGGGTGGGTCGAGTTCCCCCGGTGACTGCGCTCCTCGGCCTGGATGTTGATGGGTTGCCGCTGCTGCTGCGCGTGGACAGTCCGGACGTGACCCATGTCCTCGTGGCAGGGACGACCGGGTCGGGGAAGACGGTCCTTATGCGCATTCTGGGGCTTACATTGGGACTGTGGAACCGACAAGCCCACGTGCAACTGGTGCTCATAGACCCCAAACGCCGAGGCCTGGCCCCACTGGTGGATTTGCCCCACGTGTGGGGGGAGGGGGTGGTGCACCGGACAGAGGATATTGTGGCCGTGCTGCACCATCTGGTGAAGATGATGGAAGCCCGGGATCGGGTTGGACGCAGTTGGCCCCGCATGATCGTGCTCATCGACGAATTGGCAGAAATTATCAGTGTGGGGCGCAAGCCTGTAGTGGAAGCCTTAACCCGCCTTGTGCAACGGGGACGTGAGGCAGGCATTCACGTTATCGCGGCCACCCAGAAACCCGCGGCCAGTGTTTTGGGCGGGGTAATGAAGGGGAATTTCCCGGTGCGCATTGTGGGACGAGTGACCAGCGCGGACGACGCCCGGGTAGCGGCTGGACTGGCTGGCACGGGCGCGGAACGACTCCAGGGCCATGGGGAATTTCTCCTGGTTGCTGGCGGCGATGTTGTGCGGTTCCGGGCAGCCTACGCGGAGAGAGAGGTAATTCAACGTCTGGCCCAGGAACGGCGGACGTCCACGCGAAGGAGGAAGCGACTATGAAGTACTCACTCCCTATTGCTGCCATCATTTTCGCGGCCACATTGGCTTACGTGGTGGGCATCCGCCTGAGCGAGAGCGCAATGGCCGTGGTCATCGGGGTGATGTTTGGCGTGGCGGCCAGCATTCCCACGAGCATCATTCTGATCCTTTCCCTGCGCCACACCCAGGGATCACGGCCCGCGTCCCGAGGGCAGGATTCGGTAACCACACCGCAGCCCCCAACCATCATCGTCGCTCCGCCCGGAAGCCAACCCATGGTGGGCACACGACATCCCTGGCACACACCGGATATGTACCTTCCGCCCCTCTACGATGATTGGGAAGAACGACACGAACAGCGACGCTTCCGGATTGTGGGAGAGGACGAATGATGGGGTAAGGGATACGTTTCGGGCGGGTGATGCCCGCCCGAAACGCTTTGTTACACGTCCAGGTTGCGCACGGCCTTGGCGTGCGTCTGGATGAAACGGCGGCGGGGAGGTACCTCATCGCCCATGAGCATGGCAAAGGTACGGTCTGCTTCAGCCGCGTCGTTGATGGTCACCTGCAGGAGGATGCGGTTCTCCGGGTTCATGGTGGTCTCCCAGAGTTGCTCCGGGTTCATCTCGCCCAATCCCTTGTAGCGCTGAATGGTAACTTTGTTGCCATCCAACCGTTTGAGGATCTTCTCCTTCTCCTCTTCGGTGTACGCGTAAAAGTGTTGCTTTCCCGCCTTTATCAGGTAAAGAGGCGGTTGGGCAATGTAGAGGTGTCCATCCTCAATAAGTTGGGGCATGTAACGGAAGAAGAAGGTCAGCAACAAGGTTCGGATGTGGGCTCCATCCACGTCCGCGTCTGTCATTATCACAATGCGGTTGTAACGCAATTTGCTGATGTCAAAATCGTCGCCAATGCCCGTGCCCAACGCGGTGATAAGGGCTTGAATTTCCTTGTTGCTCAAGGCCTTGTCCAGTCGGGCCTTTTCCACGTTGAGAATCTTCCCCCGCAGGGGCAGAATGGCCTGGAAACGGCGGTCCCGTCCTTGTTTCGCGGAGCCTCCTGCACTGTCTCCCTCCACAATGAACAGTTCGGTCTTAGAGGGATCGCGTTCCGAGCAGTCAGCCAGTTTGCCGGGCAAGGTCATGGATTCCAGCGCACTCTTGCGAATGACCAGGTCCCGCGCCTTGCGCGCGGCCAACCGAGCCCGGTACGAGGTCTTGCACTTCTCAATGATCTGCTTGGCTTCCCGGGGATGGGTCTCCAGCCACTCACCAAAGGTCTCACTGACCACCGATTCCACGATGTTGCGCACTTCCGCGTTTAACAACTTGACCTTGGTCTGGGATTCAAATTGCGGGTCCGGGAGTTTGACGCTGACAATGGCTGTCAGGCCCTCTCGGGTGTCATCGCCGCTGAAGTTAGGCTCATCATCCTTCAAAAGGCCATTTTTGCGCGCGTAGTCGTTCAATGTACGGGTAATCGCGGAGCGCAACCCCGTCAGATGGGTACCCCCATCCGGGGTGTTAATGGTGTTGGCGAACGCGTACACCGATTCCACGTACTCCGCGGTGTACTGGATGGCGGCCTCCACCAGGATGTCGTTAACCTGCTTTTCCACGTACACCGGGTCGTGGAGGGGCTTGCGGTTCTTGTTCAAGTAGCGGACAAAGGTAGCAATGCCGCCCTCAAAGTAGAAGTTGATCTCCTTGGGCGGGGAAGGACGCTCGTCCACGAATTTGATGTGCAGTCCCCGGGTGAGAAACGCGATCTCCCGAAATCGTTGGGCGAGCACATCAAATCGGTATTCCAGCACGTCGAAGATTTCCGGATCCCGCAGGAAGGTCACCCGGGTGCCTGTACGCTCTCCCTTCTTCATCTTGCCGATGACTTCCACGTCGGTGACAGGGCGACCACGTTCGTAGCGCTGCCGCCACACTTTGCCATCGCGTTTGACGACTACTTCCAGCCACTGGGAGAGCGCGTTGACCGCGGACACACCCACGCCGTGAAGGCCGCCGGACACTTTGTAGCCGCCACCGCCGAACTTACCCCCCGCGTGAAGCCGGGTCATAACCACTTCCAGGGCCGGGCGTTTGACCTGGGGATGAATGTCCACAGGAATGCCGCGGCCGTTATCCTCAACGGTGATGCTGTTGTCCGGGTGAATGGTGATCTCAATGCGGTCACAGAAGCCGGCCAGCGCTTCGTCCACCGCGTTGTCTACCACTTCGTAGACCATGTGGTGCAACGCGCGCGCGTCCGTGCCACCGATGTACATCCCGGGCCGGCGCCGGACCGCTTCCAAGCCTTCCAGGACCTGGATATCCTCTGCTGTGTAATGAAGTTCCTCTTTCTTCTGTACCTCGTTCACCACGTCTATGCCTCCCACACGCTATATCACTTGCCCGCCAGTTGTTCGTAAACGTGTTGCCTCTTCTCCTCCCAAGCCAGGTACCGGTCGTGGAAGAAGATCACTGTCGCCACGGTCAGACCACTGGTGAGAAAGGCGTTGCCCAGAATGCTCACCGCCCCTCCCACAAACCCAGCAAACAACCGCGCCCAGATCAGGGCAAAGCCCTGATTGATAAGCATAATGACGAGAATCAGCCCCAGGGTGCTCCCCATGTTGCGCAGCACCACCACCATGCTCTCCCCCACCGCTCGGACAACACTCACGCCGTGCGCGGCAATGCTTGCCGGCGTAAAGTACAGGAAGAACATGACCATCAAGGAAATCCAGGCGGTCACAAAGGCGATAAAAGCCAATATCGCGGGAACCGCGGGAGGGATGAGCACCGCCAAGAGCGCCGCGCCTGCTCCCAACAGGAGTGTTCCCCCGGCCAGGAGGAACAAACCCACCAGAACCAGCACCAACAAGTTCACGCTCACCCACACCCACAGCCGAGCCAGGGAAGGTGTTCGCTCACGAACTGCAGGCACGGCCTTGGCCGCCAAACTCATGTACAAGCCCGCCAAAGGTGTGCCCAGGAGCATGAGCCCCACCATAAAACCGATGAGTCCCACCAGAGATGAAGGCACGTAATGAGGCCGCGTCCACCCCGGAGGTGCGGGCAAACCGCCCAACGCAGCGGCCAACGACGCGGGGGCGCCCGGGATCTCCACCAGCAGTGTCAACACGTTAGGTGAGTTTGGCACTCCTTCCAAACTCGCGGAAGAGATACCCATTATACGAAACACACTCTCCCGCGCATCCGGTGGTAACGCGTTCACCCACACCTGAAACACATCCCGGAAGGGAACTTGTGGGCCCAACCAGAAGAACACATCCACCAGAATGGGAACCAGGACAATGTACCAGTACCCACCGAGCAGTCGATACCCGGCCGAAATAGCGTCAATCACACCAATGGGTTTTCTTTGTGCTGTGGTTGTATGGTTCAACACGGTAGAGTCCGCTGCACCTCTCTATGAGTCTCCACATGCGGCCAGGGTGCTTTCGGCCCCTTGCCAGTCGGTCCATTATAGCACAAATGTATGAGTATCGCCCAATCATTACCGCGGCGTTGAAGGTCCGGCCGCGGGGGTCAGGCAACCACTGCTCCTCCAAGAACACACCCAGAGCACCACAGCGCGATCAGCCCGTCCGGGGGCGAGTTCACCCACGCTGCGGGTGCAAGCGCATCATCGGCACGATTTCAGCGACCAGTGTGCCGGCCAGGATTAACGCGCCCCCCAACACCACGCGACCGGTAATGGGTTCCGCGGCCAGGAAGAAACTGAACACCGCGGCGAACACAGGCTCCAGGCTGAAAATCAACGCCGTATGGGTAGGCGAGGTGAACCGTTGGGCTATGGTCTGAACAGCGATGGCAAATGTGGACGCCAACACGCCCGTGAAAATAGCAGCCACAATCATCTGTTGTCCCATGGGCGGCCAGGGCCATTCCCACACGCGGCTGATTATTCCACTCAAAACCGCGGTTGTCGCCAGTTGGGAGAGGGTCAGAGCCAGGGGGGCGTGACCAGGAGCGAGGTAGCCGGTGATGACAATGTGCAAGGCAAAGGAAATGGCGCAGAAGAAGACCAGCACATCACCCAGTTCTGGCTGTAGGGTGCGGTTCAAGGAAAGGATCATTAACCCCACGGTGGCCAGGGTAACGCCGACCCACAACGGAGGTTCGGGCACGCGTCGGGTTAGGATCGAGGTGAGGATGGGCACAATGACCACGTACAGGCCTGTGATAAACCCGGCCTTGGCCGGCGTAGTGTGCTGGAGTCCGGTGGTCTGGAACCCGTACCCCAAGACCAACACAATCCCCAGGACACCTCCCATGACCCAGGAATCCCGCTCTCGAACGTGACCGCGGCCGTGCAACACAGCAAAACGGCGCTCCAACAGAGGTCGAACAGGGATCAGGCTGAGGGTGGCAACGGAGAAGCGCAGGAACAGGAAAGCGAACACGGGGAAGGCGGAGACAGCGTCCTTGACCATGACGAACGTAGCGCCCCAGATAGCCGTTACGATGAGAAGGGCAAAGTCCGCGATGATTTGACGTCGCATAAAGGGCCTCCCCATCCCGGTTACTTATCGCGCCCTATCTCTCGGCGTACAGTGTGCAACAGGGCATCGGCCTGGATGTCTGGCAACTTGTAACACGGCGCGGCCAACGCCTCTGCCAATTCACGGGCCAGTCCACGGTCGAACAGGGGATGTTCCATGTTGATAACCACAGAGCGAAAGCCAGCCTGACGGATTACCTGGGCCATGCGCAACGCCTCTTCGCGTGGGGGCAATCCGGTCATGCTGACATTGCCCGCGCCGTCCGTCAGCAGCACCATAAGGGGCCGTACATTTCTATCACGATGTCGGGCCGCGGTCATTACCTGGTAGGCCAGGAAGAGACCGTGTGTCAGCGGGGTTTTCCCACCCACGGGGACATCTTGCAGGGCCTTCTGCGCGAGTTCCACGCTGGAGGTGGGGGGCAGCACCACGCGAGCGCGATCCCGCTGGAACACAATTAGCCCCACGCGATCGCGGCGCTGGTACGCGTCAATGAGCAGCGACATAACCGCGCCTTTGGTGGCTTCCATGCGTTCTTCTACAGCCATTGACCAGGACGCGTCCACCACGAAGAGGATGAGATTCGCCGCGCGCTGCACCCGCACTTTTTCCTGAATGTCCTGCATTTCCACGGCAAAGGCCACACCTTGCCGTTGGCGGTGCACCTGATGGGGGGCGGCTTCCCGCAAGGTCGCGTCAAACGCGATATCCGTTGGGCGCCCACGAGGGGGCCGGGCTTTGATGTAATGCCCTCGCTTGCGATGGGTCAACGTCATGCTGCGACGCCCAGCCACGTCACGCGTCACGCGGTCCAGGGGAGCGTCCAGACGCTTAACTTTAAAGGGATCGCCAATATCCACCGGCTGTTGGACCGGGGCCGTGTCTTGGGATCCAACGTCCGCGGGTTGTGAAGAATGGGTTGGTGAACCGGTCATGCCCTCCGGGGGTGCTGTGGCATGACCTGGGGGCGTACTTTTTTTTCGGCCTCGGGCTCGTGGGGAGGTGGGGTATCCTCCCGTGGGGCTTCCTGTTCCGAGGAAGTTGTGGTTTCGGTCGGTGTCTCTTGTTCAGGTCGGCTCTCTTCCTCGTCTTCCAGTTCCCGCAATCGTCGTTCCAGTTCGTACTCAAGCGCGCTCGTGTCCTGGAAGGGCTGACGTTTCAGGCGATGGGGTAAGGCCAATTGCGCGGCCAGGAGGATATCCCGCTTGGTAATGTGCGTGCGCCCTTCAAAGGCCGCGTGGGCCCGGGCCGCCTTCAGGATAGTAATGTCTGCCCGGTGGCCGTCCACCTGAAATTCCGATGTCAGCGACGCGATGTAAAACAAGTCCTCATCTGTGTAGGAGACCAGGGGGAGGCGCCGACGGGCTTCCACGATCTGGCGGGAAAGTGCTTCCTCCTGGGGACGCCATTTTTCGTAGAACGCGTCGGGATCCTTTTCGAACTCCAGGCGCCGACGGATGATCTCCACCCGGTCCTCTGGCACGTGGACGCCCACAATGTCCACGGAGAGGCCAAAACGGTCCAGCAACTGGGGGCGCAAATCCCCTTCCTCGGGGTTCATGGTGCCCACCAGAATGAACTGAGCAGGATGGGAGAAGGAGATGCCCTCGCGTTCGACAATGTTCACCCCCATCGCGGCCGCGTCCAGGAGGATATCCACCACATGGTCGTCAAGCAGGTTGATCTCGTCCACGTAAAGGATGCCGCGATTGGCCGCAGCGAGCACGCCCGGTTCAAAATGGCGTTCCCCGCGCTTAATGGCTTGCTCTATATCCAACGTGCCCACGACCCGGTCCTCGGTGGCACTGACGGGAAGGTCCACAAACGGGGTGGGTTTCTCCACCACAGGGAGGACTTCACCCCGCTCAAGACGGGCACGGCAGTTATCACACATGAGTGCAGGGATGTCTGGATTACAGTTGAAGGGACAGTCGGCCACGGCTCGGATTTTGGGAAGCAGCGCGGCGAGCGCGCGGGCCGCTGTGCTCTTGGCGGTTCCGCGCTCCCCTCGGATGAGCACGCCCCCAATTGCCGGGTCGATGGCGTTCAGGATGAGGGCCCGCTTCATCTTCTCCTGGTTAACGATGGCGGTGAATGGGTAAATCGCGGATGGGTGGTGCATGTGTGCTCCCCTTTCCTTCCACCAGCAAAGTCTGTTGAACCCACAATGGGGATTGTACCCGAAGCCGCGGTGGTGTGACAAAACTCCCCTGGTAATGGCCTTCATCCTCAGCACACCTCACGCGGGGAAACGGCCGCGCGTTCCTTACTGGGAAAGATGTATCCCACCGGAGACAATACATTTCCGTAAAGGTTTGATCTTCGTGTGATGATGTGTTATCATGGGCCAGGATGTCTGTCCTGAGTGGCAGGGCAAGGATGCCCATGGACACCAACAGGCACTGTACAAAGTGCCTTGTCCGTGCGCACATTGTTCCCCACTAACACGGGCTTTCTGAGGATGCACGCATGAACACGCCTCCCAATGTAGATATTAGGTACGAACGGCTTTATCGTCGGTTAAGCCAATTACGGTGGGTGCTGCCCGTGTTCATCTTCATGGCCTCGGCCCTGCACGAATCCCTTCTTGCCCTGCTCTTTCCCCACGTCTCGGCTCACTATCACTTTCTGCTCCCGGTGCTCGTCTACGGCATCACCGGCAGTGTGGTCTCCTGGATAGGCTTTGGCTGGCTTGCTCGTCTGGCTCGCGAGCGCGAGGAAATGGTTCAGGCCCTTCAGCGAGCCTACGACGATCTGGCCGAGACGCATAAGCGCCTGCTCGCCATGCATGACATTGGCCGGGAGATCGCGTCGGCTGCGGATCTCCAGCATGTTCTGGAAATTGCCGCGCGGGCACCTGTTTCCCTGGTGAACGCGAAGGGATCCGCCGTGTTCACCTTTGACGAGAAGGAAGATAGGCTGCGCCTGGACATGGTGTGGGGGCTCAGTGACGAATACGCGGACCGATTGCGGCGTCACATCGACGCGGGCGTGTTGGCCGACCGGTGTCGCAACTGTGAAGTTCTCCACGCCCACGTGGAAAGCGATTGTCCGCTCTTCCAGGGGATGCAGGAAGCAGCCCAAAAGGAGGGGATTCGCTCTCTCGCCTGTCTCCCCTTTGGACGGGGAAACAAACGGGAAGGGATCATCACAGCCTACTTTGAAACACCCCACGGTCCACCAGAAGACGGAGCGCAAATCTTGAGCGTGGTGGCAGTGGAAATCGCCAGCGTCATCGAAAGTCTCCGTCTGCAGGACGAACAAGCCCTGGCCATCACCCGTCTGGAGGAGGCGGTCAGCGAACGTTCGGACGAAGATACCCTGTGGCACCAGATATTAGACGTCACCCTGGCCGGATGGGATGTCCACCAGGGCGCTATTCTGGAACCCACGGAGAAGGGGGATTGGACTGCACGCGTGACCCGAAGCATAGACGAAAACGACCCGGCAATTCAAGCCATTCTCACCGAACTGTTCCAGGAAGTAATGCACACCCAAGCACCCTACGTGATGCCCGACACCCGGGTTGCCCGCCCTGACCTGTCATTACCCGAAGACATGCGCGCAGCCGCAGGCATTCCCCTCCTGGAAGGGCAAAAGGTCCTGGCGGTTTTGACCATGTTCGCGCCCACACCCGGCTACTTCCGCATTCACCACGGTTCTTTCTTCCTCTCCATCGGATACCACGCAGGCCTGGCCCTGAGCAACGCGAGGCTCCGTTCCCAGGTAGCCCACATGGCCGTCCTCGAAGAGCGGTACCGTCTGTCCCGGGAGATTCACGACGGGCTAGCCCAATCCCTCACGTTCATCGGCTGGCGTCTGGATCGGGTCAGTCGTCTCATGCGGGAAGCCCGCTGGTCAGAGGCCGCACACGAACTCGAAGAGATCCGACATGCACTGCGCGACGCGTACCTGGATGTGCGAGAAGCCATTGATGGACTCCGCATTCGCCTGGACCACCCTGGTGGGCTCGTGGGCGCGCTTTCCGAGTACGTGCGGGATTTTGAGGAACGGACGGGTATTCACGTACACTTTGAGAGCCATGTGAACGGCGTGGAGATCCCTGAGGGCACGGGGATCCAACTCATGCGCATTGTCCAGGAAGGTCTGACCAACGTGCGCAAGCACTCAGGCGCGACAGAGGTACAGGTCACCCTGACAAAGGAGGACAGCGCGCTCAAGTTGGACATTGTGGACAATGGTCGGGGCTTTGACCCCACGGCCCCGCGCAAACGCTCTCACGTGGGCCTTTCCAGCATGAGGGAACGCACGCATCAACTACACGGCACGTTCACCCTGGTGAGCCGGCCGAACTCGGGCACACGCATTTCCGTCATTGTGCCCCTGGCTGATTGACCAACACGCTCAAGCGTAAACGCACACCGAGCATGAGGAGACGAAGGACGCGCACGTACACAGCGGTCAAACGCCTGCTCATAACAGCCTTAACCCTCCTGGTAGGTTTCACCTTCATAGCGGGAGGCCTTCTCCACCGACAGTGGCAAACGCTGGTGGCCACCCTGAACCCCGTCGCGGTCCCACCGGTCAGCATCGCCCCTGAAAACATCTCCCCTCGCTACACCCTCCCTCTACTGGCCGACCATCCTCCCGCGGTCCAGGCTCGGGAAGCCTTAAACGCGCGACAACCATCCACCGCGTACACCATCCTGCGTTGGGACAGTGTAACCCCACCGGTCCAACGGCTAGGGCTCCTGCGGGCGCTGGTAGAAGACCCGGCCGCGGACAAAAGCATTCGCATGAACGCCGCGCAAAGAATGTACTTAACCGCGGTTCTGCACCCCCTGCTGAACGATGGGGAACGGTTGGACACACTTGTGTACTTGCTGGACAAGTGGTCGGCCTGGGATCACGTCACCGGCGTTGAGGAAACTGCCCGCTCCATCAAAGCGCTCCTGAACACCAGCCCCTCCCTCCGGGCTTTGCAGCGGCAGGACGCGCTATCCGCCTTACAGCGAGCCGGCATTGGCATTGACGATGTGCACAAGCCCCCACTGGGACAGGCTACGCCCCGTGGGGTACACCGACTCATTCTCCCGCCGCCCCCGCCCGCGTTGCCCCTGGACGTTTTCCACGCGCAGGAAGAACGCATCCGCCGCGCGAGGGATCTGGCTCAAGACCCCCAAAATTCCCGAGCCCGAACCCACCTGGCTGGCGCGCTCCGGGCAGAGGACCTGGCCCGGGAGAACTTCTACACCCACGCGCTGGCATCGCACATCACCCCGTACGAGCAAATGGTACTTTCCTGGGATCAAATGCGCTGGAGGACCTGGCGACTGCTGATAGCCTCCCAAATGTTTGGCCTTTCCCTTGTGCCCGAATGGGAAGAGCGCACTGGTGAATTCGAATTCGCGTTGATTAAATCCTGGGAGCGATTTGTGGCCTCCGCGGAGGACATGATGGCCGCGCAACCCGACCTGATCCAGGCGCGGCAAGGAACTTATGAACTGTGGGCGTGGATTGCCTGGGCAGGAGAAAATCGCCTTTACCCGCGATACCCACAACTGCAAGTGTGGGAAGCCTTAAAGCGCAGCCAGGAAATCTACCGTGGCAGCATTGGCGCCCCACCAGGTCCATGGATACACTTGGACGAGACACAGCGTCCACCCTGGTACGTTCTCACACCAGGACCCAAACCCTGATAGCCAAAGGAAGAACAGGGTATTTCATGGAGCAAAGCCCCATGAAATACCCTCCTGAGCCTGTGAAGCGAGAAAGGTAAGTGTATGGGGACACTGTACGTAGTGGGCACCCCCATCGGGAACCTGAAGGACATCACCCTGCGAGCCCTGGAAACCCTGCGCTCGGTTTCCCTCATCGCGGCAGAGGATACACGCGTCACCCGCAAACTGCTGGACGCGTATGACATCCACACGCCCATGACCAGTTACTTCGAGCACAACAAACAACAGAAAATCGGGTACATCCTCAACGCCCTGGAACAGGGGGACGTGGCCCTTGTCTCCGACGCGGGCATGCCCGGCATCAACGACCCAGGATATGAACTCATTCGCGCGAGCATCCACGCCGGGCACCGCGTCACCGTAGTGCCCGGACCCAGCGCGCCCATTGCCGCGCTGGTCATCTCCGGACTCCCCACCGACCGATTCCTCTACCTGGGTTATGTTCCCCGGCGCACCCAAGAGCGACGAAAGACATTTCAACACCTCCGCCATGAAAGAGCGACCCTCATCTTCCTGGAAGTGCCCCACCGGCTGGTCAACACCTTGGCCGACGCGGTGGAAATCCTTGGAGCAGAGCGGGCATGCGCGGTGGCCCGGGAACTGACCAAAGTGCACGAAGAAGTGTTCCGCGGATCACTGCGCGAGGCACTGGATCACTACCGTCACCACCCGCCTCGCGGCGAACTGGTCCTCCTGGTGCAGGGTAGCCAGGAACCCGCGACAGAACATCCTTGGGACATGGCCCGCATTCAGGAGGCAGCCGAACTCCTGGCCGAGGCTGGGCTCTCCCCCTCCCAAACTGCCCGTGTGTTATCCCGGCTCCTGGGAATACCCAAGCGGACCGTTTACGCTTACCTCACGCCACACACCGACGAGGATGCATAACCCATGAACGACGTGCGACCACCCTTCCGCCAGGCAGTGCACCTGGCCTTACAGGACCACATATCCCGCCAACACCTGGAACGCGCGCTCTCCACCCTTGAGGGGCGCGTCCGACACGCTCTGACCGGGGAAGACGCGCAGGAACTACGAGCGCGTGTACAGCAGGTGCGAACCCAAACCATCCACCAACTGCCCGACCTCTACGAGCAACTCCAGGTAACCGCGTCCCAGAACGGCATCCAGGTGTGTGAGGTGGACACCCCGGCCGAAGCCATTGCCTGCTTTCTCGACATCCTCTCCCACCGCGACCCGGTCGCCACCATCAACCAGGGCATCCTGGAAGAAGTAAACGCCTATGACGCGCTCCAGGAGGAAGGATACCGCCTCCTGGACCTGCACCTGGGTGACTACTTCTTACACCTGATTGAGGACGAAAAGGCACACCCTGTTGTCCCCCTGGCCCACCTGTCCCTGATGGACATGGGCACCGCGTGGACCGAGACCACAGGACATGCCATCCGTCCCACGGCCGACGCGATCATCGCTGCCCTCAGCGGGCGAGTGCGCGCGAACATCCGCCGCGCGCGGTCTGCCCTCATCCCCGCGGCCTTCGCCATCGCGGAAACTGGGACCATTGTCCTCCTGGACAACGAGGGCACCCTGGCACCGGTCATCCACCGCGTTGACACCTTGGTCATTGTCATGGGCATTCACCGCGTAGTCCCCACCCTGGCCGATCTTCCCCCCCTGGTAGAGGCCATGGCTCGCGGCAGCCACGGCACAACCACGTTCGCCACCACGATTCTAATCCACACACCATCCCAAAACGTGCACCTGGTGCTGGTAGACAACGAGCGGGAGCGCCTCTACCGGGAAGGCTATGAAGCGCCCCTTCGATGTTTGGAGTGCGCCGCGTGTGCCACCGTGTGTCCGGCGTTCCGAGAAGTGGGAGGACAGGTATACGGCACACCGTACATGGGTCCCATTGGTCACATCCTGCCCCCGCTCCTGTGGCCCGACCGGTACGCGGAACTCGCGTTCGGCACTCCCATGTGCGGGATCGCCAACGCTGTGTGTCCTGTGGGGCTGGATTTCCCGGCCCTGATCGCGCGAGCGCGTGCCTACGTGCGCCAGCGGGAAGGTGTGCCCTGGCGAATACGCGCGTTCTTGAACACCTGGCGCCACGGCGTCCACCATCCCCTGGGCCGAATTCTCACTCGCCTGGGCACAGAAGCCCTGCTTTCACCGCCCCGAGTGGAGGGTGTCCCCCCTTCATCACCGCCCCCGCCACCCTCGACGCCCGCGCTCCCGAGTTCAGCGTCCCCACTGAAGAGACTGGCATCGCTCTGGGCTCCTCGCGGGTGGGGAATAGAGGTGGAGGATAACCCGGTGGCCGCACGGTTAACGTTGATCTCCTACCTGCAAGAACACCATATCAGGCACGTGGTTGGATGGGCACCGGAGGCCGTGGGCATGGAAGGGCTGCCCGAGGCGTTAGCGGATGTGGGCATTCAGTGGCACAACGCGGTCGACAACCCGACCGTTGAAGAGCCTTTTGTGGGGTTGGTGAAGGCCGAAGCAGTAACCACGGAGAACGGCACGGTGATCATTCGCAGCGCGGCGGACATGCCCCTGGCCCCCATGTTCCACGCGGAGACTCTCATCGTGATGGTGGAACGTGAGCGGATGGTACCCACATGGGAGGATGCCCTATCCGTGCTCCCAACCCAGGCCACGTTCGTCCTGCTTGCGGATAGGCCCCATACGTTCGCGCTGGATGGTATGCCTCATCCCACGCCCTTTGGTCCCCAACGCCTTCACCTGGTTATTATCCAATCCGACGCCGCGGGTTAATCCCGGTCCGAAGGGGAAGCCCCTGTCGCGTGTTCGTGGGGGAGGGAAGTCGAGAGGTGCACATGGCACAGGTGACCGTCCGGGCCCTCGCGCAGGCGGATGGGAGCATTACACACTTCACACGTCCCACGCCGACCTTCTATCACGATTTCCGATTCCCCAGTGAGCAAGGTGTGAGGATTAATGAAGGGGCGGGTCTCAATGGCCTGCACCGGACATGCTTTCACACACACGTCACATCCAAGGCACCGGGCCGGGATGAAGGATAGCCGGTATTCCTCCTCATTCTCTTCCGCGACGAGAGCCTGAGTTGGACATACACGGGTGCACAGGTCACACCCGGTACACGCGTCGCTTACGGAAACAGTGGCGAAGGGCAAACCGCGCGTGTACATTTCCTTCACCACAGGGGTGCCTAAGTAAGGGAGCACAGCCAGCAGGCGCTGCCGTTCCACAGGCAGGTCTCCGGGGTCCTGAGGTGGAGGGGGTGGGGGCAGACGTTCGGCCAACTGTCGGCCCAGGGACCGGGACACCATCCGCTTTAATTCCTGGAAGGCTTCGCGACGAGTATACGCCTCTTGTGGCCCTTTGTACTCCTCCACTGGGTGGGGAAACGCGGACGCGTGGGAAACCAGGCGGACACGCTCTTCCCGCCCCCACGCTTCCAGCAGACGATTCGCTTGATTCGCCAAACTGATGACTCGGTCCTTGCCCTTGTAGGGGCAGGACATACAGGGCGTATCGTCTAACCACAGGTCCTGTCCCAGGATGAGCACCCATGCGAGCAGGCTGGACAGGGAGAGGGCAGCCAAGCACATGCCTGCCTGCACCCGCACGTCCGCTGGGGAACGGGTGAGGGGTTCGTCAAAACGTTGGGGACACACCAGTTCCACCGAGGAACCGCGCAGGTCCTTCATCGCCCGCGTGATGTGTTCCCGGCGGTCCCTTTGTCCGACCTGGATAAACGCGGACATGGGGCACACGGACACGCATATGCCGCACCGCCGACATGTTTCCGAGTCCAGGGAGATGGGCACTTGTGGATCGCCTGTGAGGTGGAGGGCATCCGCGGGGCACGCGTACAGACATTCCATACACACGGGCTCCCGCAGGCGAGTGTTGAGACACAGAGTGGGGTAGAGGTGGACTACGCCCCCACTTTCTTCAAACGGCCAAATCACTGTGCGGTTCCTCCTGCAGGTTTCCCATGGTTTCCGGCCCCAACGGGATCAATCGCTTTCCAATTTGAGCACGCTCATAAACGCTTCCTGGGGAATCTCCACGTGTCCGACCATTTTGAGCCGCTTTTTGCCCCGCTTTTGTTTCTCCAACAACTTCCGCTTACGCGTGACATCCCCTCCGTAGCACTTGGCCAGGACATCCTTCCGCAGCGCTTTCACATTGGCCCGGGAGATGACTTTCTTGCCAATGGCTGCCTGGATGGGCACGTCGAACAACTGGCGCGGTATGACTTCCTTCATTTTGGAGACTAATTTCTGCCCTTTGCGGTACGCGTCATCCCGGTGCACAATGACGGACAACGCGTCCACAGGCTGTCCCGCTACCAGGATGTCCAATTTCACCAGGTCGCCCGGGCGGTATTCCAGGAATTCGTAATCCATGGACGCGTAGCCACGCGAGCGCGCTTTGAGTTCGTTGTAGAAGTCCACCAGGATCTCACTGAGGGGAATTTCGTACACCAGGATCACCCGTCGCTGGTCCACGTAGTCCTGCCGCTTGAAAATTCCCCGCCGCTTCATTACCAGATCCATCAGGGGACCAATGTACTCGGCCGGGGTGTAAATCTCCAAACGCACCCAGGGTTCCAGGATTTCCTCTATTTTCGTGGGCTCGGGGAGTTGGGCCGGGCTATGAATGACGATTTCCTCGCCAGTGGTGGTGATTACTTTGTAAGCCACTGAGGGAGCAGTGAAGAGTACATCCAACCCGTACTCGCGCTCCAGACGTTCCTGAACGATTTCCATGTGGAACATGCCCAGGAAGCCGGCTCGGAACCCAAAACCCAGGGCCTGCGAGACTTCAGGCTCAAACACTAACGCGGCGTCGTTCAATTGCAATTTCTCCAGTGCATCGCGCAACGCGTTGTAATCGTCGCTCTCCACCGGGTAAATGCCGGCAAAGACCATAGGCTTTAAGCGTTTGTAGCCGGGTAAGGGTTCGGACGCGGGGTGTTCGGCCAGGGTGATGGTGTCCCCCACGCGCGCATCCCGCACGGATTTCAGGCCGGTGGCCACGTACCCCACCTCGCCCGCGCGCAGTTCGCCGGTCGGACGCATTTCCGGAGCGAAGATGCCCACTTCCACAGGTTCAAAATCCGCGGCAGTGCTCATCATGCGCAATAATTCTCCCCGCCGCAACACCCCGTCCACCACGCGCACCGATGCCACCACACCTTTATACGGGTCGTACTGGGAATCGAAAATCAGGGCCCGCAAGGGGGCATTGGGATCGCCCGAAGGGGGCGGGATGCGCTGGACAACAGCCTCCAGCACCTGATCCACGTTGATGCCCTCTTTGGCTGACACGCGCAGCACGTCTTCGGGATCCACGCCGAGCAACTGGGCCACTTCCTCGGCCACTTCATCCGGCCGGGCCGCGGGGAGGTCGATTTTGTTGACCACGGGCACTATTTCCAGGTCGTGCTCCAGGGCCATGAACAGGTTTGCCAGGGTCTGGGCTTCGATGCCCTGACTCGCGTCCACAACAAGGATGGCCCCTTCACACGCGGCCAACGCGCGACTGACTTCGTAGGTAAAGTCCACGTGGCCGGGTGTGTCAATGAGGTTGAGTTCGTACGTTTCCCCATCAGCCGCGGTGTACACCATGCGCACGGGCGAGGCTTTAATGGTCACCCCACGCTCCCGTTCCAGGTCCATGCTGTCCAACACTTGCTCGTGCATTTCACGGGGGTTGACCGTGCCCGTCAGTTCCAACAGCCGATCGGCCAGGGTGGACTTGCCGTGGTCCACATGGGCGATAATAGAAAAATTGCGGATGTGATCCTGCGAAATGTTCATATCCCGTTCCAAATCGCTCCGTATCTCCGTCTCTGTACAATGGATAGGGAGGAGGCTCCCTCACTTTCGCGCTCTTCTGTTCCATTATACGCACAAAAGAGGGGATGAAGTAAATTCCCCCCTTCTCCTTCCCACTCAGGGGAGGGATTGTGTCCGTCCTTCAAGGGTACAGTAAAATGAGGGAGGTCCTACGGAAGGACGTTGACCATGTTGTCACGGTTACCCTGCGGTAATTGGGAAATCCGAAACACGAGGACAGACAACAATGCGCACATATGAATCCTGGGGGCGCTTTCCCAAAGTACGACATCGACAGGTTATACCTCTTTACTGGCGCACGGAGGTGCCCCGCCTGGACGCGTTTGAACGTCCAGTGCTGCCCCATGGCATGGGACGAAGTTATGGCGATGTGTGCTTGAACGATGACGGCATTCTGCTGGACACTACCCCCTTGGATCGGTTCATCGCGTTCGACGAGGAGAAGGGCATTCTCCGTTGCGAAGCCGGGGTAACGCTGGATCGGATCCTGGACCTGGTAGTCCCCAGGGGGTGGTTTCTGCCTGTCACGCCGGGGACAAAGTACATTACAGTGGCCGGCGCGGTCGCCAACGATGTGCACGGCAAAAATCACCACCACGGGGGCACGTTTGGCCGATATGTGACCCGATTTGAGTTGGTACGCTCCGATGGGAGCCGCCTCATCTGCTCACCGGAGGAAAACGCGGATCTCTTTCGGGCCACGATTGGCGGCCTGGGGCTCACCGGGGTAATCACGTGGGTGGAATTCCGCCTGAAGCCCATTGCCTCTGCGTACATTGAGGAGGAACTCATCCGCTTTGAGAACCTGGACGAGTTCTTCGAGATCTCCGCGGAATCCGACGTGGATTTCGAGTACACGGTGGCATGGGTGGATTGTTTGGCGCAAGGGGATCACCTGGGGCGGGGTATTTTCATGCGCGGGAACCATGCTACCGGCTATCCGGTTCTCACGCCCGGCAGTAAACGACGGTTGGGTGTGCCGGTGGATTTTCCGGAGTTCGTGCTGAACTCCTTTTCCATGCGCGTGTTCAACACGCTGTACTACCACAGGCTACGGGAGAAGAAGGCCCGCCGCCTGGTTCATTATGAGCCCTTCTTCTACCCGTTGGATGCTATCCGCAACTGGAACCGCATCTACGGCAAGCGAGGTATGTTGCAATTCCAGTGCGCGGTGCCTTATGGCGACCACAAGGAGGTCATCCGCGCTATTATCGAACGCATTGCCCGAAGTCGCAGGGCGTCCTTCCTGGCGGTGTTGAAGGAATTCGGGGATGTGCCATCCCCAGGGCTCATGTCCTTCCCACGGCCGGGTGTGACCCTCACACTGGATTTCCCATATGATGGGCTACCCACTATGCACCTGTTTGACGACTTGCACGCGCTGGTACGGGAAGCCGGAGGCGCGTTCTACCCAGCCAAGGACACGCACATGACGCCGGAGGAGTTCCAACGTTCCTACCCACGGTGGAAGGAATTCAGTCGGTTTGTTGATCCCCACTTTTCATCCAGTTTCTGGCGACGCGTGACACGAGGGGGAGAAGCATGACTAACGTATTGATTGTCGGCGCCACATCAGCCATTGCCCAGGAAGTAGCTAAACACTTCGCCGCGGCAGGGGATCATCTGTTCCTGGTCGGGCGGAATAAGGAGAAGTTGGCGGCCGTGGCCGAGGATTTACAAGTACGTGGGGCCCGCCGCGTGGAGACGTTCGTCCTGGATGTTAACGAGTTCGACCGACATCAGGAAATGCTCGAAGCCGCGGAATCCGCGCTGGGACCACTGGATGTGGTTCTCATTGCACACGGTATCATGCCCGACCAAAAACAGTTGGAGCAAGATGTGGACCTGGCGTTGGAGGTGTACAGGACGAACACGCTGAGCGTTATCTCCATTCTGACCCCTATTGCCAACCTGTTTGAACGCCGTGGCCGGGGGACCATTGCGGTGATCTCCTCCGTGGCCGGGGATCGGGGCCGCCAGAGTAACTACGTGTACGGCTCCTCCAAAGCCGCGTTGACAGCGTTCACCTCAGGCTTGCGCAATCGCTTGTCCAGGGCAGGGGTGCAGGTGATCACCATTAAGCCGGGGCCTGTGGACACTCCTATGACGGCGCACATGCGCAAAGGGCTGCTCATGGCCAGTCCGGAGAAGGTGGGGCGAGATATTTACCAGGCCATTCTCAAGGGTAAAGATGTAGTGTACACACCCTGGTTCTGGCGATATATCATGTGCGTGATCGTTCACATCCCGGAACGCATTTTCAAACGCATGAACCTATAAGGGCCGATGCGAATACCCGAAGCACCACGTGGACGGCTGTGCTTTATTACCGGGGAATTCCCTCCCATGCGCGGGGGCGTGGGAGATTACACGCGAGAGTTGGGGATTGCGCTGGCCGAATTGGGGTACGAAGTCCATGTCATCACCCACATTGACGCGCGCGATGCCCACGCGGATGAACGGGTGGCTGCCCGTCTCCACGTTCACCCGGTTGTCCCGCGGTGGAACTGGCGAGGGTTGCGCCCCCTCCTGTACACGTTGGATAAAATCGCGCCCCGCATTGTCCACATTCAGTATCAAACCGCGGCCTATCACATGCACCCGGCCATTAATGCCCTGCCCTGGCTTCTCAAACACCGGTTGCCGAGCGGCTCCGTAGCCATTACCTATCACGATCTCCGTGAGCCCTACCTTTTTCCAAAGGCCGGCCCCCTCCGTCAATGGATCACTCTTTGGCCCGCGCGCCACGCGCGGTGGGTCATCACAACCAACCGTGCGGACGAGGAAACCCTCCACTGTGCAGGCATCGCGTCCACGCGCATTCCCATTGGACCTAATGTCCACCCGGTGCCCGTGTCCTCACAGGCGGTCACGCGCTGGCGCCGGGCCCAGGGCATTCCGGATCAGGCACTGGTCATCGGATATTTCGGCTTCCTCAACCGGAGCAAGGGCGCGCTGGAGTTGGTACACGCGGTGGCCCATCTCCGGGACCAGGGACGCGATGTACACCTCCTTATGCTGGGCGACCCATTAGGGGCCAGTGATCCCACAAATCAGGCGTATCTGGAGGAGGTGAAGCAGGCCATCACGGCCCTGAATTTGGACGACCGCGTGCACTGGACCGGCTTTTTGGACGACCACGCGCTGAGTTTGGGCTTTGCCGCATGCCATGTTATCGCGCTCCCGTATCAGGACGGCGCGTCCCTGCGGCGGGGAACCCTGCAGGCCGCTCTGGTCCACGGGGCTGCTATTGTGTCCACAAAGCCCCGCGTGCACGAGGTGGACGCGGATCTCAGCGCGGCAATTCTCACCGTTGCCCCACGCGATGTTCAGGAATTGGCCCAGGGGATCGCTACCCTCCTAGATGATCCGAGTTTGGCCCAACGCCTCCGGGAACGGGCTCGCGCGCTGGCGGATACGTTCACCTGGGATAAAATCGCGCAACGCCACGTGGAGGTGTACGAACGGTGAGACACTTACGCCATGGGGGGAATCGCTGGCCAACATGGCTACGCCGTCGCGATGTGCTTCTCCTTATTGGACTGTTCGTGCTCCTCAGTGTGACGTACAACCTGGTCACACCCATCGGCGAGTCTGATAATGAACTCTCCCACTTCCGTTACATTCAGTACATCTGGTTGCACCACACACTCCCCCCTTATGATTACCAATGGCCCTCTGTGCCGCAAGCCCGCTGTAGTTTGGTCCTATCCCAGGCCTCACATCAGTTCCGCCAACCACCGCTGTACTACACGCTGAACGCGTTGCTCTTCTTCTGGCTGGATCTGTCTGATACGTGGTGGCCCAAGGCGAACCCATATGGGTACCACGCTCTCAACCTGGATGGAGGCCGCAACGCGTTTCTCCACACACCGCAGGAACGGTTCCCCTACCACGGTGTGGTGCTGGCAGTGCACCTCATTCGGGGGTTTTCCACGGTATTGGGGGTCATCTTCTTGCTCATCACTTATGCCCTGGCTCGATTGCTGTTACGCGATGAACAGGAAGCACTTTTGTGCACCGCGGCAACGGTGCTGACTCCCGCGGTTCTTTTCTCAGCCTCTGTCATTAACAACGATATTCTGGTCGCTGTGTTGGGCGTTGGGGCCCTTTACTTCGCGTTCCGCGGTGCGCTCACCCCGAATCCCTTGGACATTGTTCCCGCGCTGGGCCTGTTTGCCATGGCGATGATTGCGAAGTACACGGCCGTACTTCTGATTCCCACCCTGGCCCTGGCCGCAGGCGTGATGGTGGTGCGCGCGCTCCGCGGCCATCTCCCATCCCACGTCCTTCTCCGCGCGCTCCCCTGGGTGATTCTTGTGCTACTTCCGGTGGGCGGTTGGTTCTGGTGGAACTGGATCCACTACGGACAGGTAGTACCAGGATACGCGCACCTGGCGGAGGTCGTCGCGTATCACTGGCGCAAGTGGAAGATCATGCCCTGGCCGGATATTCGCCACCACGTGTGGGAGGGTGTTACGTTCTCCTTTGTTTCCTATTGGGGATTGCTGGGTGCGGACGCGCTCACGCTTCCCCCGTGGCTTCTCAACGGATTGGCCGGGATCTGGGGCGGTGTTGTGTTGGGGGGAATCATCGCGCTGAGACGCGGCCGAATTTCGCGTCGGGAATTGCAAATTGCTCTTTTGATTGTGCTGGGATTCGTGATTGCCTGGGCGGGACTCTTTATTGCCATTGTGTACGCTCCGCGCGGACGTTATATTCTCGCTCTCTACCCCCTCCTAACCTATCTTCTGGTGTTAGGCCTTCGCGGGTGGGGATTGCGCGGGCACCCTCGCTGGGGGCTGTACGCGTACGCGCTGGTGGTCCTCGCGGTGGCTATTTACGCGCCGTTTCGCGTGATTCGCCCCGCGTTCATGCCACCGAACACGCGCCAATCCACCGCTCCCCAGGCCAATGAGTGGCCCATCCACGCGACCATAGATACGTTGGCTGAACTGATAAGTGTGCGGGTAAGCCCTCAAAATGTGACGGATGGCGATGAGGTCACGGTCACTCTGCGCTGGCGGGTGCTGGAGGAAACGGACAACAATTATGTGGTGGGGGTCCACCTCCAGGGGCTGGACCGTTCTTACCTGGGCGGGACTGCCCATTGGCCGGCGAACGGTCGTTACGCAACCTCCCTGTGGAAAAAGGGGGATGTGTTCCTGGACACGTATCACTTCCGTGTTCACGTCCCTGAAGGCGCGCGTCTCCCCCAGGGGGCTCAGGTGCTTATCTCCGTGTACTGTCAGTCTGAGGAGGGTGATCGCGGGTTACCCATCTACGATGGACGCGGCACCCGCATCGGCGACTTTCTCCTGACCCCACCTATCCGGGTGGGTCCCGCGATGGCGGCGAACACTCAAAAGGGGCGGACTCCCAAGGTTATGTTCGGCGATGAGTTGGGTGTCATAGATATCCAGGGGGTACCGGAAACGCTGTTCACTGCCCCGGGCCACTCCGATATACACGTGCGTTTGAAAGCATTGACAAAACCGCGTAAAGATTATACGATGTATATCCAAATCCTGGACAAGCAACAGATGCTATGGCTCACGGTGGACCGTCCCCTGGGAGGCGGGGTGTACCCCAGTCATCTCTGGTTACCCGGAGAAGAGGTGGTACACACACATCCTTTCCCCGCGGGAAAGGGCCGTCAGTTGCCCGCGGGCACGTACTATGTGGTCATGGGCATTTACGACAGCACGACCGGGAAACGTCTGCCAGTCCGCGGGAATGGGGAACAGGTGTACGCGGGCGGGTATCTGTTGACCACTTGGACTGTCCCGCGTATCCTTCACACGTATGTTCCGTACATAGGCATCGCAAGCCAGGGGGCACCTTGATGTCCCTTCCACTGAAATCAAATTTGTTCGGCAATTCCCCGAGTCAATTTGCCGAACAAGGAGGGTGTCTTTTGGTAGATATGCACATTGTTGATGAGGGTGCGATCCTGTGAAGAAGGCACGAGTGGGGTTAGCCGTTACGTTGATTCTCTACCTGGCACTGGGCGTGTACTACGCGCTGGTCACGCCTATCTTTGAGGCTCCCCACGAGATCGGCCACTTTTTCTACGCCAAGCACCTTATAGACACGCTCTCCTTGCCTGTCCAGGCGCCACACCGTCCAAATTTGTGGGGGGCTGAGGGCAGTCATCCTCCTCTGTACGATGTGGCTCTCGCGCTGGTGCTCGCGCCTTTGCCCACGGACAGAGCCGGGGATTATTTGTGGCGCAATCCATACGTCAATCTTACCCACCCTATGCAGCCCGGGAACAAGAATTACTTGATTCACACGGAAAAGGAGAGGTGGCCGTACCGGGACGTTCCCCTGGCTGTACACGTGGCTCGAGGTATATCGCTGTTGTTCGGCCTGGCCACGCTGGTGGTGATTTACACGATATCCCGTCAACTGTTGCGCGAGCGTTACCTGGCGCTGGCCGCTACGGCTACAGTAGCGTTCCTGCCCCAATTCCTGTTCCTGAGCGCGACGTTGAATAGCCACATCGCGCTGGCGTTGACTTCTTCCATTGCCCTGGCGTTAACAGCACACATTATCCTGAAGGAAAGCCGGTGCACTCACGTTATTCTCCTCGCGCTGACCGCGGCAGTGGCCGCGTTGACCCGAATTGAGGGCATCGCGGTGGCCTTCATCGGTCTATTAGCCACTGGGGTCTTCGCGTGGCGAAGAAGGCGGTGGCTCTATCGCCTGGGAATGGTGGCGCTTTACTGCAGTGTTGTAATGCTGCTCGCCGGCTGGTGGTATGTAAGAAATGTGTACCTGTACGGTGACCCGCTGGGGCTATCGGGTATGGCCGGATACCGGCTGTTCGATCACCCTCCACTGGGATGGCAGGATCTCCCCACGATGTGGATGTGGTTCCGACGTTCGTTCTGGGCGCTGTTCGGGTGGTACAATGTGCCCATTGGCCCCCGCGCTTACCGGTTGCTGGATGGGGTGCTGATTGTCATCGTGGTGGGCCTGGGGGTGGCTGTGGTGCGACACCGCATAGGACGGCGGCGTCCGCTGGTTATACTGTTCGTGGGGACGTTCTTTATGCTGGTCCTGCTCGCGAGCACTTTTTACGCGTTGGGTCTTACCCCGTATCCCCTGGGCGTTCACCTGTACCCCCTTGTCTTCCCCCTGGCCTGGGGATTTGTCCGGGGCTGGGAATCTGTAGTGCCGACCCGGTGGCAACGGTACTGGGTATTTGGCTTGCCTGTGGGTTTGCTGGCTCTGGCGGTGGTCACGCCCGGCCGTTGGATTAGACCGGCCTACACACCGCCCCCGCGCGTTTCGCCCCAGGAAATCCCGTCCCACGCCCGCTCAGTGGACATGGTGTTTGGGGACCGAATTCGCGTGTGGGCTGTGGACATTCCGCAAATTACAACACATCCCGGTGACACGATTGATGTCACCCTTTACATGAGCAAGGTTGGGGAACTGCCCGTGGACTATACGCTGCGGTTCCGCCTGCTCGGTCGTCAGAATGAGCCTGTCGGGCACATGGAGACGTTTACAGGTTGGGGAACGTATCCCACCCGTCTCTGGAAGGACGGAGATGTGATCGTGGACCACTATCGCGTGAAGGTGTCCCCTCACGCGCGGGTGCCCACGTTGCTTCGCATTCACATGGAATTCTTCAACCATTGGACAGGGGAGCATCTGGTCCCGAAGACCCATCAAGGGGTTCCGATAACCGGCAAGATCGGCACGCTGCGCCTGGTTGCCCTCCACCCTTCTCCCCCGACACCCCAGGTGCCTATGCACGCTATTTTTGGGGATGAGATCGCGCTGGTGGGCGTTGATCCCCCTCAGGTCCGAGCCCACGGGGGAGAGACCATTACTTTCCGCCTGTACTGGCAGGCACTGCGACCCGCGTCCGCGTCGTACACGGTTTTCACTCACTTGATCCGTCCACATAATCCCCATCCGATTGCTCAGCACGACAAGTTGCCACTGGATGGGGATTACCCCACTGTGGCCTGGGCTCCCGGTGAGACAGTTGTGGACACGTACACTATCCCCATTCCGGAGAACACACCGCGGGGCACGTATCAGGTTGTGACAGGGCTGTATCAACTGCAAACCCTGCAGCGATTGCCCCTCACTGAGGGGAAACGTAATCCGTGGGTGGACAACGGCGTCACTGTCTTCACGTTAGAGATAGAACCCAACAAGGGGCCATAGGAAGGAACGATGAAGAGCGACAAGCGGTCACACGGGAATTACCAGAAATACACTAACCCCAATCCGGTACAGCAGGCGCTTATTCGCCACTTTCTCCACGTGGTTACCGATCTCCTCACGCGCGTGTCGCCCCGAGTTCTCCTGGATGTGGGGTGTGCAGAAGGATTTGTGAGCGGACACGCGAGCACTCTCTTATCCGCCCATGTCATTGGCGTTGATATGGATGTGGCCGCGCTTCAACGAGCAACCCAGGTCCACCCGCGGATGACCCGGGTTGTGGGCAATGCGCTCCAACTTCCCCTGGCATCCCACAGTGTGGACACGGTTCTGTGCACTGAGGTGTTAGAGCACATCCCTTCTCCAGATAAGGCTCTGGCAGAATTGGCCCGCGTCGGGCGGGAGTACTTACTTCTCAGCGTGCCCTGGGAACCCTGGTTCCGCGTTTCCAATGTGCTTCGTCTGAAGAACCTGGCGCGCTTGGGCGACGATCCCGAACATGTGAATCATTGGACGGGACGAGGGTTTCGGGAATTTGTCCGAACCGTGGGTCATGTGGAGGTACACCTTATAGCCTTTCCCTGGCAAATTGCACTGGTGCGTTTGCCGACTTGAATGCACGATAACCGAAATTCCATATACCGTCAGAAAGGAGTGTCCTTATGAGTTCTCACGTTGACTACGAAGCCAAACTTAAGGACCTGAAGGCTCGCTTAGTGGAAGTTTTCGACCTGGAAGGCATTACCGCGCTTCTTAATTGGGATCAGACCACGTACATGCCACCGGGCGGTGCAAAGGCTCGTGGCCGTCAAATCGCGCTGGTAGGCCGATTGGCCCACGAACGATTTGTGGACCCCGCGATAGGACAACTTTTGGAGGACCTGCGTCCCTACGAGGAACGCCTTCCCTACGATTCCGACGAAGCCAGTCTCATCCGTGTCACCCGACGCCTTTACGAGCGAGCAGTGCGGGTCCCTTCGGAATTCGTGGCCGAACTGCACGCTCACACCGCGGCTACATATGAGGTCTGGACCCAGGCTCGCCCGAACAATGACTTCGCGTCCGTACAACCGTACCTGGAGAAGACATTGGATTACAGCCGGAAGTTGGCGAACTTCTTCCCCGGATACGACCACATCGCAGATCCGCTTATTGACTTCGCGGATTATGGGATGCGGGTCAAGGTCCTGCGGCCCTTCTTCCAACAGTTACGGGAGGTCCTGATCCCCCTGGTTAAAGCGATCACCGCGCAGGAACCGCCGGACGATTCTTTCCTCTACCGAACGTTTCCGGAGGACCAACAACTCGCGTTTGGTCGAGAGGTCATTACCCGCTTTGGGTATGATTTCAACCGCGGGCGCGAGGATAAGAGTCCTCACCCATTTACGACGAAGTTCTCCCTTTACGATGTGCGCATAACCACCCGTGTCAAAGAGAATAACTTGAGCGAGGCCATGTTCAGCACGTTCCACGAGGCCGGACACGGCATGTATGAGCAGGGGATTAACCTGGCATACGAGGGCACCCCTTTGGCCGACGGCACATCCTCAGGCGTGCACGAGAGCCAATCCCGCCTGTGGGAGAACTACGTGGGCCGGAGTTTGCCCTTCTGGGAGTACTTCTACCCCCGCCTGCAGGAATACTTCCCCGACCAACTGGCTGACGTCTCCCTGGAGGCGTTCTACCGCGCTATCAACAAGGTTCAGCCATCCCTCATCCGCACGGACGCGGACGAGGTAACGTACAACCTGCACGTGATTATCCGCTTTGAACTGGAATTGGACCTGCTGGAAGGGAACTTGCGCGTCGCGGATTTGCCGGAAGCGTGGCGGGAGAAGTACCGGGAATACCTGGGCATCACCCCGCCAGATGACAGGGACGGCGTCCTCCAGGATGTCCACTGGTACGGGGGGATTATTGGCGGCGAGTTTCAAGGGTATACCCTGGGGAACGTCATGGCTGCTCAGTTCTTTGAAAAGGCCCTGGAGGAACACCCCGAGATTTTAGATGAGATGCGCCGCGGTGAGTTCACCACCTTACACGGGTGGCTCAAGGAGAAAATCTATCAACATGGAAGCAAGTACACGGCCATGGAACTCCTGAAACGGGTCACTGGCAAGGATCTGTCTATTGAGCCGTACATTCGCTACCTCCGCCGTAAGTTCGGGGATCTGTATAACTTGAATTTGAAGTGAGCGGGGCACGAGCCCTTTTCATGCACCTGGGCGAAGAGAAGGCTTGCCCTCCTTTCGCCCAGGTGCACACCAAGGTGCAAGGATACGTCTATGAATCCCTGGTTAGAATTTATAGGCCTCCAACTAGCCATCTGGACTACGATCATGGCCATTGCCTGGGGTGTTTCGGGCAAAACCTGGTCCCTGCGAACACGCCTCATCTTTTACACTATGGTCACACTCCTGGTCGCGTTCATTGTCTGGTCCTTTGCGTGGGAAACTGTGCTGCCCAACCTGCGCACCCATCGATACCGTTCCCTGCTCTTTGCCATGGCACAGATTGCAACCCTCCTTCTGGGCACGGGTCTGGCCCTCTATGGGAGCATTCAATTCAAGAGGGCGTTCCTCGGTTTTAGGGAGACAGAATACCCGAAAAAGAGTGAACGCATTCGTGCAGGGACCACTCGCGCGCAGCGCTTCCGCCAGGCCCTGGACGTGGGGGAGAGTGTGGCCCGCCTGCCTGGCCTGAATCTGGTTGTGTTGGGCGTGGGAATTGCTATCCTCAACAATCTATTTGAGGTCGGGCTTACACCTGACCGAACAGCAATTGCCGTGGGGGGCGTGCTCACTGTCCTGGGCGTCTGGATGACGTGGCGCGCGTCCACAAGAAACGGGCCATAAGCCCCGCTCCCGTGGCGTCCACGAACACATCCAGTACTCGCGCGTGGCGCCCGGGAACCCCGCTCTGGTGCACTTCATCGCTTATCGCGTAGAGGACCGCGATAACAAAGGCCACGCGCAATCGGGTTCTCAAGTCCGGGATGTCCACGGCAAGGGCCCAGGCCCAGAGGCCCGTGAGGATCGCGTACTCCACCATGTGCCCGGCTTTTTTCAACAAAATGTCCAACCAGGGCTCCGGGACTGCCGGTAAGGTCGGGCGAGAGGAAAGCCAGAAGATGAGCGCCATCCACACTACCGGTATCCCATAACGCCAACGTCCGTGCATGAGCATCTCCCCATGGTGCAGGATGGAGGAAAGGTGTCATCGGTCACGCATCATAAGCCCGACGTACCACCTCACCGATGATGCGAATGCCCTCGCGCACGCTCTCCTCATCCTGAGAGTAGGTCATGCGTATGCACTCGTGTTTGTGTTGCCAGGCCTCGTCCAGGCCGGGGAAGAAGTAATTCCCGGGGACGACGATCACTCGATGGGCTTTCAAGCGTTCGTACAGTTCATAACTGGTGATGGGCAGGTCGCGGAACCAGAGCCAAAGGAACATCGCTCCTTCGGCAGCGTGAATGTAAAAGGGAAGGGCATCCAATTCCTGGTGCAGCCATTGGATGGATTTCTCGGCCATGCGCTGGTAGTAGGGACGGATGATGTTACGGCTGATGTCGATGATCTCCCCGCTCTCCACAAGTTCGTACACCAGGGCAGCCCCCATGCTGGTAGGGGCGAGGGAGATTATCGCGTTCAACGCGTTCACGGCCCGGATAACTTCCTCGTTGGCGATGATGATGCCAGTGCGCACACCAGGCAGGCCCAACTTCGAGAGGCTCATGCACACGATGATGTGCTCGTCCCACACGGGTTGGGCTTCGGTGAAAATCATGTGAGGGAAGGGCACGCCATACGCGTTGTCAATGATAAAGGGTACGTTGTGCTCCCGGGCCAACGCGCTCAGGTGGGCGATCTCCTCGTCGGTGAGGACATTGCCCGTGGGATTGGTCGGGCGGGAGACGGCAATGGCTCCCACGCTCTCGTCCACGCGCAACGCGTCGAAGTTCACCCGGTACTTGAAGGTGTGCTCATCCAGGAACTCGATTTCCGGCCGGGCACTGATGAAGATGTCCGGATGTATTCCCACGTCAGCATAACCAATGTACTCGGGGGCTAACGGCAGGAGAATTTTCTTAAAAGTGCCGTCCTCGTATTCCCCAGCAAATAGGTTGAACAGGTAGAAAAAGGAAGTCTGACTGCCGTTGGTCAGGGCAATGTTCTCAGGCCCCACGTCCCATCCCAACTCGCGCCGCAAAAGGGCAGCCAACGCTTTGAGAAAGGGAACATCCCCTTGAGGAGAAGGGTAGTTGCCCACAAAACGTTCAAACGCGCCCGGGGTATCCAACAAACGCTGTGCAGCCTGGTGAAACCGCCGCTCCACTTCGGGGATGTGGGCGGGATTGCCGCCCCCCATCATGTACACGCGCTCCTCTGTGGCCAGGGCCTGGCCCAAGTCGTCCATCAGACGCAAAATGCCCGCGTCCCCTGTAAACCGCCGGCCAAACCTGGAAAATTGCATGTCCGGTGCCTCCTCACCAGAGTTGTGGATCCCACGAACCGTGTAGCCGGGCAAGAGGATGCCATAATTTGCAATCTCTTTACAAATCCGCCCCCCTACCTGATTGAAGCCGCGGCCCCCACACGCCATTGGTTGGTCAGCCCTTCTTGCAAACCGCGCGGCTAAGTTGCAGGTTCCAAGTTACAAGTTATAAAATGAGGGCGCTCTGGACCGTTGCCACGGAAAGCAACGCGATAGGGCCACACTGGGCCCACGCATACACCAGGGGCTCGATTTTCAGCCACGCGAGGAGAAGAGACGATTTGAAACGTTGGCAACTGTGGGTGGGCGTTCTTGTCAGTGCCATTTTCCTCTACCCAGCCCTGAAGGCCTTACACCTGAAGGAAGTCTGGTACTATTTGCAACACGCCCATTACGGGTGGATTATTCCAGGCGTGCTGGTGTACTTTGTGGGGGTTGCAGCCCGCACCTGGCGCTGGCATTACATGCTCCGACCGTTGAAACGCGTGCCGCTCCGCACGCTTTTCCCCATTGTCTGCATTGGCTACTTTGGCAACAATGTGTACCCCGCTCGCGCGGGGGAGGTGTTGCGCGCGTACGTGCTCAAACGCAAAGAGGAGGTGCCCATCAGCGCATCCCTGGCCACCATCCTGGTGGAGCGGGTGTTCGATGGGTTGGTGATGCTTCTCTTTGTGTTCATTGCCTTGCCTTTTGCTCCCAGCCTGGCCGATTACCGTCGTTTTGTGACGCTGATCAGCGTGGTCTTCTTCGCTGCCCTGGCCGTCTTCTTCTGGGCCGCGATCCAGCCCCAACGGGTGCGCGCGCTGTACGTCAAACTCCTGCACCCGTTTATCCCCCAGAGATTTCGGGAAAAGGCGGATGGAATCGTGGACCGATTCCTGGAGGGGATTCATTTCTTGCGTCGGCCAGGGGATGTGTTGATGACGTTCGTCACTTCGGTGCTCATCTGGCTGGCTGAAACTGTGAAGTACTGGTTCGTCATGCACGCGTTCACTTTCTCCGTGCCCTTCCTGGTCCTTATGCTGATGAACGGCATTGTGAACCTGGCGACCACTTTGCCCGCGGCGCCGGGGTATGTGGGCACGTTTGACACTCCTGGAATTGCGGTGCTGGTGGCCTTTGGTGTGGATGTGAACCTGGCCACAGGGTACACATTTGTGTTGCACGCGGCTCTGTGGTTTCCTATCACGATGTTAGGTGCATATTATATGTGGCGAGAACACATTCGTTGGGATCAAATCGAAGCGGCCGAGAACGCAGTTCAAGCCGCTACTGAGGAAAAGGCATAGGGAACACACCTACAGCAGGAGGATTCGTCTATGAAGAATATCACGGTGATAGGTACAGGCTATGTTGGACTTGTAACAGGTACGTGCTTCGCGGATCTTGGCAACAAAGTCGTGGGCCTGGATATTGACGAACGCAAAATCGAAATGCTCCAGCAGGGTAAGATCCCCATCTACGAGCCCGGCCTGGAGGAGATGGTTCTCCGCAACATGGAGGCAGGACGCCTCTCCTTTACAACGTCGTATGAGGAGGCTATCAAGGACGCGGAGTTCGTGTTCGTGGCTGTGGGCACCCCCTCAGGGGTGGACGGCGAAGCCGACTTGCGGTACGTGCGAATGGCCGCGGAAAGCATCGCTAAGGTCATGGACCACCCTCTCATCGTTGTCAACAAGAGCACTGTGCCCGTGGGAACCGGGGACTTTGTGGCAGATATTATCCGCAAATACCAACCAGAACCCATCCCCTTTGCAGTGGTGAGTAACCCCGAGTTCCTGCGCGAGGGGTCCGCGGTCAACGATTTCTTCAACCCCGACCGGGTGGTGCTGGGCAGCACAGATCGGGAGGCTGCGGAAAAGGTGGCTCAACTCTACCTGCCTTTGCGGGCCCCGATTATGATCACCGACCTGCGAACTGCGGAGATGATCAAGTACGCGTCCAACGCGTTCCTGGCTACACGCATCTCCTTCATCAATGAAATCGCGGCCATTTGCGAACGATTGGGCGCGGATGTGAAGGAGGTCGCCCGAGGTATGGGCTACGACAAGCGCATCGGCCCTTATTTCCTGGACGCGGGCATTGGGTTCGGCGGCTCCTGCTTCCCTAAAGATGTGAAGGCCTTGGAGCACATGGCCCTGGTACACGGCGCTCACCCGCAACTTCTGCGGGCTGTTATGGAGATCAACCGAGACCAGCGACGGCGAGTCATTTTGAAATTGCGGGAGTTGTTGGGCGGCACACTCCGGGATAAGGTTGTAGGTCTGTTGGGGCTGGCCTTCAAGCCCAACACAGACGATATGCGCGAGGCGCCTTCTGTGGACCTGTACCACATGATCGTAAATGAGGGCGGCATTGTACGCGGGTACGATCCCGTAGCCATGGAGAACGCCCGACTCCTCCTGCCGGAAATGGAACTGGCTGACACGCCCTACACGCTGGCCGAAGGCGCGGATGCCCTGGTAGTGGTCACTGAGTGGAACGAGTTCAAACACCTGGACCTGAAGCGCATTAAGTCCCTGATGCGCGGAAATGTGCTTATTGACGGTCGGAATATCTACGACCCCGCGTACATGCGAGAGTTGGGCTTCGAATATCGCGGAATGGGAAGAGGGTACGACGTCAACCACTGAAACCACGGCTTCGTCCTCCTCGACGCTATAACGTCGAGGAGGACGGGCACTCACCGGTTGGGGGATAGAGAGGCTATGATCCGCATTACCTGCCTGGTGGACAATACAGCACGCCTCAGCAGTGCGTTGTGGGGAGAACACGGGGTTTCCTTCTGGGTGGAACGCCAGGACCAGGCCGTGATCTTCGACACGGGGATGAGTGGTGCGGTCCTCCTGCACAATGCCGATACGCTGAACGTTCCACTCCAGGAGGCACGCGCGCTGGTGCTCAGTCACGCCCACTATGACCACACCGGCGGACTTCTCGCGTTGTTGTCCCGACACCCCCATGTCCCCATCTACGCGAACGAAACGTTCTTCCGCAGGCGGTATTCCCTCAAACAAGGAACCTACAAGTCCATTGGACTCCCCGAGGAGGTGGAACACCAACTCCAGGGGAGAACCGTGCACTTAAGCGCATCTCCCCAGGAAGTGATCCCAGGGGTGTGGACAACAGGGATTATCCGCCCGCGAACAGAACCCGAAGGACGCAGCCGAACCCACTTCATCCGTCAGGCAGGTGCATGGGTGCCCGACCCTTACGAGGATGATCTGTCCCTGGTCGTGGAGACGGAAGCCGGCCTGATCGTTATCTGTGGGTGCTGTCACGCGGGTTTACTGAACACGTTGGCCCATGTCCGACGAGTGTTCAGCCGACCCATCATAGCCGTTCTCGGCGGAACCCACCTGGTGGCAGCGGATGAGGTATACCTGGAACATGTCGCCCACGTGCTTGACACAGAATACCCCCACGCCCACCTGGTGCTGGGGCACTGTACAGGATGGCGGGCCACTGTTTACCTTGCTCATGCACTGCCTGCCCGGGTCACCCCTTGCTCCGCGGGGTGGTCCCAGACGTGGGATTGATGTCCCGCAACACCACTCGAGCAGGAGCCCCGTCCGCGGCCACAATCTTCAAGGGCAAACACAGGAGTTCATACTCCCCCGGAGCAATCGCGGTGAGATCCAGGCCCTCAACAATGACCACCCCCGCGGCCAGCAAAATCCGATGGACGCCCACCTCCTCCCCATACCGTGCAATGGAGAAGTAGTCGATGCCTACTAATCTCACGCCCCGATCCACCAACCACTGCGCGCCATCTTCGGTGAGGGCTACAAAATCTTCGTGAAAATGGGAGTCGTGCACAAGGCCGAGGACAGTGTTATCCGTCAAGAAGAGCAGGCGGGCCGTTGGCTCCAGGCCTATCCCCTCCAACACAGATGCAGTCACCGCGGACACGCCCCGCACATCCACCACGCGGACAGGACCGAGGCACACATCCAGCGGCAAGGTTTCTACGCCGGGTCCCTGCCCCAGGATGTGACGCGGCGCGTCTACGTGCGTGCCTGTGTGGGTGCTCAAATGCATTTCGGACACGGTGAAGGGGTTATCCTCGTCCGGCTCGACTACAGGCCACAGGCGAAACTCCGGGTCCCCAGGCCAGACAACCATGCGTGAATGCAAGGGCAAAGTGATGTCGTACAGCGCCATAAGTGAACCTCCCTATGGGGTGTTGGGAATTCAAAGACATCAACCCTGCTCAAAAAGGCATTTGCAAAAGCGATGCTCCGCGTATATCCTGAAAGTCGTCATTATTGAACCACGCCCTACAGAACGCTGATCTCATCACGCATACAACAATGGATTCATGGACAATAGCACGTAGATAATAAACTCGGACGGAGAATAATGCACGAACGAACAGCCAAAGGATTGGAGTGGAACACCATTCTCGAGCGCCTCGCGTCCTATACCTCTTTCTCCGCGGGGCGAGAACTGGCCTTGCAATTACAACCCAGCACCGACTTACAGGAGGTGCGACGGCTTCTGGAGGAGACCCGGGAAGCGCGCGTGTTACTGGAGACTCGGGGGTTGCACCTGGGCGGCGTTCACGACATTCGTCCCCTCGTGGACCAGGCCGAGCGCGGCAAAGTCCTCATCCCCCGGGAACTCCTGGACGTGCGTAGTACCCTGCAACGGGCGCGCATTATCCGCCAGGCCATCACCCGCGCGGCCAACCAATTCCCCAACCTCGCGGATTGGGCCGCGCAGATGGAGCCTTGTGACCATGTGGCCGACGAGATTGGCCGCTGCATCGATGACAATGGCGATGTGCAAGATACAGCCAGCCCTAAACTGGCCCGCATCCGCCATGACTTGCGAACCCAACGTGACCGGTTAATCCACACCCTGGAACGCATGATCCACAATCCCGATGTTGCCCAATACCTCCAGGAACCCATCATCACTCAACGGAGCGGCCGTTACGTTATTCCCCTCAAAGCCGAGCACAAGGGCCGCATACCCGGTCTCATCCACGACCAATCCGCGAGTGGTGCCACTCTGTTCATCGAGCCCCTGGCCGTGGTCGAACTGGGCAATACAGTGCGGGAACTGGAACTGGAGGAGGAACGGGAGATCCGCCGCATTCTTGCGGATTTGAGCAATCTCATCGCGGAGGAAGCCGATTACATCCGTGGCACCGTCGAAGTCCTGGCCTACCTGGACCTGGTTTTTGCCAAGGCCCGCTACGCGGATGCTCTGGACGCGATCATTCCGGATGTTCTGCCCTTTGGACGGCCCCACAAGGTCCCGCCCCGCCTGGGTGACGAGGATCCCGCGGACCTGCCTGTGCATCCCGGATCTGTCCTGGACTTGCGTCGAGCACGGCATCCTCTAATTCCCCGGGACCAGGTGGTGCCCATTGACGTGTACATTGACCGGGATTGGTTCATTCTCCTCATTACTGGACCCAACACCGGCGGTAAGACGGTCACCTTGAAAACAGTGGGGTTGTTGGTGAGCATGGCGCAGGCAGGCATGGCCATTCCCGCGGACGTGGGTTCCCGTTTCACCGTGTTCGACGGGGTGTACGCGGACATAGGGGATGAGCAGTCCATTGAGCAATCCCTGTCCACTTTCTCGTCTCACATGACCAACATTGTGGACATTCTGCGCCGGGCCACTAGCCACTCCCTGGTGCTGCTGGATGAGTTGGGCGCGGGTACCGATCCGGAGGAGGGCGCCGCGCTGGCTCGGGCCATCCTTCTCCACTTGCTCCGCCGTTCCATCACGACCCTGGCGACTTCCCACTACTCGGAACTGAAGGTTTTCGCGCACAATACGCCTGGCGTGATGAACGCGAGCGTGGAGTTCGACCCAGAGACTCTCCAGCCCACGTACGAACTCACCATTGGCCTGCCTGGTCGCTCCAACGCGCTGGCCATTGCCCGACGGTTAGGGCTTGATCCCACTATTCTCCAGGTTGCGGAGAGCATGGTGCGCCCGGAAAGCCTGGAGGCGGACGCGCTGCTGGCCGAAATTCGGGAGGCTAAGCGCCATGCCCAACAATTGGAAGAGGACCTGCGCCGACGGCTCAAGGAAGCCGAAGCCCGGGACGCGGAACTGCGCCAGCGGCTGGCTGAACTGGAGCGGGAGCGGCGGGCTATTCTCAACCAGGCCCGGGAGGAAGCCCAGGCTGAACTGGAGGATTTGCGCAAGGAAATCCGTCGGTTGCGCGCGCGGCTGCGCAAGGCGGTTCCTGCGCCAGAACGTCCTGCTGTGCAGGACCTCCTGCGTGCGGTGGAAGAGGAAGTGGCGGAGAAGGAGCGAGAGGTCGAACTCCTGCCCGAGGATGTCTCGCCCGAAGCCCCAGAACGCCTCCAGGTGGGGGATAGGGTGTACGTACCCAGCCTCCAATCTGAAGGAGAGATCACGGATGTGGATGAGGAGGAGGGTGAGGTGGAGGTTCAGGTGGGCGCGTTCCGCCTTCGCCTGCCTCGTGAGCGGGTAGAATTCCGCTCGCGGCCGGAGGTCGCGCCCGCGCCGGTGGGGACTGTACGGGCGCCTGTCAAAGAGCAGGTGCGCACGGAGATTGACCTGCGGGGGATGACTGTGGATGAGATGTTGCCTGTGTTGGAGAAGTACATCGATGACGCGTACCTGGCCAACCTGCCCTATGTGCGCATTATCCACGGCAAGGGGACAGGCGTGCTCCGTCGCGCGGTGAGAGAGTTTCTGCGTGGGCATCCGCTGGTCGCGTCCTACAAGCCCGGCGAACCCAACGAGGGTGGGGATGGGGTCACTGTGGTGAAGTTTGTCGGCGCGGGGGAGTGAGGGGGGGTGAACATTGGCAGTGGAAACGACGCATTCCAAAGGTGAAAAGAAGCAAATGGTCAATGGTGAATTCTGAAGTTTTGGTGTAAACTTAGAAGCACACATAGCCCTCATACTAAAAACGAGATGGACATTGAGACATGAAACCCATTAGCCGGCTTGAGAAAGTTCCTTTACGGGAGTTGTGGCCCAACGAGGCCCAAGATTTTACTCCATGGTTAGCAGACAATTTGGATCTTTTAGGCGAACATATAGGTCTGGATTTGGTTTTAGTGGAACAAGAGGCTAACGCGGGAGATTTTTCAGTAGACATTGTGGCTGAAACCGAGAGTGGTGACACGGTTATTATTGAAAATCAGTTAGAACGCACAGATCACGATCATTTAGGTAAGTTGCTCACGTACTTGAGCAACCTCGAAGCAAAGGTGGCGATTTGGATCACGGCCGATCCTCGTCCAGAACACGAGAAAGCTATCCATTGGTTAAATGAATTGGCTCCGGCAGACATTGGATTTTACTTAGTAAAAGTGGAGGCTTATCAAATTGGTAAATCTCCCCCGGCCCCGTTGTTCACAGTAATAGCCGGCCCTAGTAGAGAAGGTAAGGAGATCGGATCCCGTAAGAAGGAATTAGCAGAACGTCATATATTGCGTTTAGAATTTTGGCAACAATTACTGGAGCGCACTCGAGGACGTTCTCCCTTTCACACGCGCCGTAAACCAACAACGGACAACTGGATTGCGGCAGGAGCGGGTAAGAGCGGATTGAGTTATAAGTATGTCATTCTCAAAAATGGGGCCCGAGTTGAGCTTTATATTGATACTGGCGACGAAGTCAAGAACAAGAAGATATTCGATGCCCTTTATTCCCGCAGAGAAGCTATTGAAGCGACTTTTGGGGAACCTTTGGACTGGCAGCGCATGGAAGGGCGACGAGCAAGTCGTATCGCATACCACCTAACTGGTGGAGGCCTCGTCGACCGAGAACGCTGGCCAGAGATTCAAGATGCGATGATCGAAGTGATGGGACGACTTGAAAAAGCGCTAAAGCCGTATGTGCGCGAAATCAAAACATGAGGAGTGTCCATCATTCCTGTAACACCCCCATCCACTCCAGGATCATCCCCGCGATCTCCTGGATGTGGAGCCCTTCCACCTTCTTCCCTCCCCAA
>CAYOAZ010000071.1:0-110757 GCA_964402285.1 uncultured Anaerolineae bacterium
AGGGCCACACGGCCCCGGGCCACGTCCACGCTGAGCACCCGCACAGTCACCACATCCCCTACATTTACCACCTCAAAGGGATCACTCACATAATGGTCCGCAAGTTCACTGATGTGAACCAGCCCATCCTGCTTTACCCCAATATCCACAAATGCTCCAAAATCCACCACATTCCGCACCACTCCCTGGACCACCATCCCCGGCTTCAGGTCTTCCATCTTCAACACATCCTGACGGAACAAGGGAGGCGGCACCTCCTCCCGCGGATCTCGACCCGGCCGAGCCAGCGCGTCCAGAATATCCTCCAGCGTGGGACGTCCCACAGCCAGCACATCGGCCAGAGCATCCAGATCCTCGCTGTTGCGTAACTGGGTGATCCGGGTAGGCAAGTCCGGCTCATCCCCCTGCACTCCCATGTACGCGAAGAGGCGTTCCACCACAGGATAACTTTCCGGATGGATGGGGGTCGCATCCAGTGGATTTTCCCCCTCCGGGATACGCAAAAACCCAATTGCCTGTTCGTACGTTTTGGGACCCATTCCCTTTACCTTGAGCAACGCCTCCCTGCGCGGAAACGGCCCGTGTGCATCCCTGTGCTTGACAATGTTCTCGGCCAACCGTCGGTTTAACCCTGCCACATATTGCAACAGCGCAGGACTGGCCGTATTCACATCCACTCCCACCAGGTTCACCACATCCTCCACCACCGCATCCAGAGTGGCGGCCAACCGCTTCTGATCCACATCATGTTGGTACAAGCCTACCCCTATGGATTTCGGGTCAATTTTGACCAGTTCGGCCAGGGGATCCTGCAAACGTCGGGCAATGGAAACCGCGCCGCGCATACTCACATCCATATCGGGTAGTTCCCGCCGCGCCAGGTCCGATGCGGAGTAAACCGAAGCACCGGCCTCACTGACAATTGTGTACGCGACGCGCGTATCATCCGGCAGCGTGGGATTCACCTCCCGCAGGAGTTCCGCAACCAGGGATTCCGTCTCCCGACTGGCTGTGCCGTTGCCAATAGCAATGAGGAGCCCCCGAGCGTGGAACGTGGTCGCAGATCGTGATGTGTAGTACACAATCAGGCGTCGGAGCGTGGTCTTGGCCGTGTTCCACTGGTTCTTAGGCGCGTGGGGATAGATGGTCACCGTCTCCAGCACCTTGCCTGTGGGATCCACCACCGCAACCTTACAGCCGGTACGGTAACCGGGATCAATACCAATAACCGTGTACCCCCGCACCGGTGGTTGGAGAAGGAGACGGCGCAAATTGCGGGCGAAAACGCGGATCGCGTGCTCATCCGCGTCCTCCGCGCGCGCCGAGCGGAGTTCTCGGGCAATCGCAGGCGCCAGAAGTCGTTTATAACCGTCCACCAGCGCGGCCCGCAAATGACCCGCGAAGATCGTATCCGGACGAATGGGGATTTGTTCTTCCAGCGCAGCAAGGATAGCATCGTCAGGCAGTTCCACCTTTACTTTGAGGACCCCTTCTCGCTCGCCCCGGTGGATGGCCAGCAGACGATGGGGCGGGATCTCTGCCAGACGTTCCTGGTAATCGTAGTACATCTCGTACACGCGCCGCGGATCCTTCTCCTCATCAGCCACAGTGACCCGCAAGACCGCGCGAGGACGGGCATAGGCCCGCACCCAGGCCCGTACCTCCGCATCCTCTGCGATCCGTTCCGCCAGAATATCGCGCGCACCCGCGTACGCGTCCTCCACGGTGGGAACATCGTCGTTTATGTAGGGGCGGGCAATGCTTTCCAGGTCACCCTGCGTGTCCTCCTGGGCCCACATGCGGTCGGCCAGGGGTTCCAGCCCGCGCTCTCGGGCAACAGTAGCCCGGGTGCGTCGTTTCGGCCTGTAGGGCAGGTAGAGATCTTCCACCTCCTGAAGAGTTGTCGCGGCCAGAATGCGTTCACGCAGGTCATCGGTGAGTTTGCCCTGTTCCGCAATGCTGCGCAAGACCGTCTCCTTGCGCTCGTCCAGGTGACGCAGGTAAGTGATCCGGTCGAGGATAGCGCGCAGTTGCGTCTCATCCAGACCGCCTGTAACTTCTTTGCGATACCGCGCAACAAAAGGAATGGTGTTTCCGTCATCGAACAAAGCAATAGTGCGCTTAACCTGTTCCGGGTGAAGCCCTAATTCCTGGGCGATGAGTTCAGCGAATTGTCCACTCACGATGCCCTCCGGCACATGGGATAAACTGGACATGTTTTAGCACAATCTGGTGAGAAGACCAAGAGAGTTGGCATCTCCCGCTTGAGGCAGTAGAATAATAGCAAGTGGACCAAAGAGAGGAGGACGTGATTCATGGCGAAGTTAAAGGACATCAAACATCCCCTGCACGTAACAACAGCCGAATGGAACGAAAAAGTGGTGAACGCGCCAGTTCCTGTGGTGGTGGACTTCTGGGCCGAGTGGTGTGCGCCCTGCCACATTATTGCGCCCCACATTGCTCGTCTGGCCGAAGAATACGCAGGACGGCTACTGGTGTTCAAGTTGGATGTAGATTCTAATCCCGAGGTCGCCATGCATTACGGGATCCAGAGCATCCCCACGGTGCTCTTCATGTACAAGGGCAACATTGTAGACGCGATCATTGGGGCTGTGCCCTATTCCGTGTTCAAGAGCAAGGTGGAATCCCTGTTGGCTCAGGCTCCACCGGTTACAGAGGAGATGTTAGAACAGGAGATTTAAGCACGACGGCATAGGTCTTCCGCAAAGGAGGGGATGACCATGACACGCATGTTAGAAGCACCCACCTATCCTGTTGTGCCTTCCGTCGTCCTGGATCCAAAGCGGACGGCGGTCGTGGTTGTGGACATGCAGAATGACTTTGTCAAGCCTGAGGGCAAGTTATTCGTTCCCGCGGCGCAGGACGCAATAGAGCCCATTGCCCGCTTGTTGAAGAAGGCCCGTGAGGCTGGGGTGCTCATCATTTACACCCAGGATCTGCACGGCGAAAACGATCCAGAATACGAAATCTGGGGCGAGCACGTGAAGGCGGGTACCTGGGGCGCGGAGATCGTCGAAGAACTCGCTCCCCAGCCAGGTGACGAAATCGTCTCCAAGCCCCGTTATGACGCGTTCTACGCCTCCCGCATGGAGGACCTGCTGCGTACCCGTCCTGAAATCGACACCCTCATCATCACGGGCACAGTGACGAACATCTGCGTGCTACACACCGCGGGCAGTGCTGCTCTGCGCTGGTACAAAGTAGTGGTTCCCAAAGATGCAGTGGCCGCGCTCAGCGAATTTGACCAGGAAGCAGCCCTTCACCAAATCGACTTCCTCTACAAAGGGATCATCACCACGGTGGACGCGATTGAGTGGAAAAATCGCTAGCACCCTGTGAGCGTGCGCGTTGCAAGGGGGCCATTTGACGCCTTGCAACGCGCACCTACTTCTGGTCTGACTCCGTGAGCCGGCGGAGTTCGTCCTCGACCCGCAAGCGGAACATTTGGAAGCGGATCAGGGGAACCGTGAGGTTATAGTTGTCGATGCGGCGGTTAATCTCGACCACCGCGGTCTCGAATTCGACAATGTATTGCTGCCAGCGTGCTTCGGTCCAGCGGAGTTCTTCGATCACCTCCGGATCATCCTGATCTCGAGCGTGGAGCACCTCCAGTCGACGCATGTACCAGTGCCACGCGCGGTACATGCGCTCGCGCAGGGCCTGAATATCCGCGAGAATGTACTTGCGTTCCTCAATCCAGCCGGGAGCGAATCCCTGCCCGGCCAGTAGATTATGCGCGAGTTCCACAGCCGGGTCCACCAGGGGATTGTGTTCCACCCACAGCGGCTTCCCCTTCAGAGATAGGTTGTTGAATTCCCCGCGACGCATGGCCTCCTGGATGCGCTGTTCCACCAGATCTTCCCACTCCTCCAGCGCGCGTTCCTCATCCTCCTCTTCTGGCGTCGAGCGTTCACGTCCCGTCACCCGACGCCACCAGGACACCTTTCGCCGCTTCTCCTCCTGTTCCTCGCTCATTCCCTTACCCCCCACATCTGCCGCAACTGTTCAATGCGTTCACGCACCGAGCGGACGCTCATAGGACCTGGGCCAATAGGGTCCACCACGCCCTCCTCCTCTCGCAAGAGGATGCGGAATGTGTTCGCAACCGCGTGGGCCAACACCTCCAGATCGTATCCCCCCTCCAGGACAAAGACCAGGCGGCCGTCACACACTTCATCGGCCAGATCTCGCACAACGCGCGTCATGCGAGCAAACCCGGTTAGCGTGACCTCCATCGCGGCCAGGGGATCCCTCCAGTGCGGATCGTATCCCGCGGAAACTAGAATGAGGTCCGGTTGAAAACGTCGAGCCAGGGGAACCAGGAGACCTTCCAGGATGTACACGTAATCATCGTCACCTACACCGCCGGGCAAAGGCACATTGACAATTGTGCCCTCCCCAGGACCGGAACCCCGTTCTTCAACAGCGCCGGTGCCGGGATAATAGGGGTACTGGTGAATGGAGAAGTACATGACCGTGGGATCCTCGTAAAACGTGTGCTGCGTCGCGTTCCCGTGGTGTACATCCCAATCCAGAATGAGGACCCGCTGGATGCCGCTTTCGGTTTGAGCCGCGCGTGCGGCCAGGGCTACGTTGTTGAAGATGCAAAAGCCCATACCGTGATCGGCTTCCGCGTGGTGCCCTGGGGGGCGGATCAGCGCGAACCCGTTGTTCAATCGCCCCTCCACCACTTCCTTGACCAGGGCAATGGTTCCGCCGGCCGCGTGCAGGGCTGCATCCCATGTGCCGTCACACACGTAAGTGTCCGGGTCCAGGTACCCTTCCCGGTAACTCATCTCCAGCACATGGTCGATGTATGCAGGGGTGTGAACCCGCTCCAATTGATCCCGTGTGGCTGGGACCGAAGGAACGCGCACCAACTGGGGAAACACCTCTGTTTCCTGCAGATGATGCCGAATGTGCTCCAAGCGCCGCGGGTGTTCTGGATGTCCGGGCGACGCGTGTTTTATGTGATTATCGTTGAGCACATAACCGGTCCGCATACGTGTTCTCCTTTAATCTGGTCTGAGTGTGCTGGCATCCACCTTGTCCGTCCACCGCGCCAGTCTCTGGCTTTGCTCCCGCGCGGTCCCCCACCCTCACCGGTATCCGTACAGTGTCTTGTGGTTAGTTTGACCTCTGTGCCGGTCGGTCTGGGAATTCCTCCTTCACCAGGGTCTCCAGGAGTGCCCGTTCCTCCTCGGGTGTAGTGATCTCTCCGTCAAGCCACGCGTCCCGCAGGCGGCGCAAAATGCGACCAAAGGCCGGACTTGGTCGCAGCCCCAATTCCTTGCGCAGGTATGTCCCATCGATTGTGGGGCGCACGTGTCGCCAGGTGGTCATGTACGCGTCATACCGCTCCCAGAGTACAGGGTCGTCTTCGGCCACCGCGATGACGAAGAACGCGGCAGGGGTCCGTCGGTCAAGCAAACGTACAATTTGGCTGGGGCGAGAGCGGGGATCTTTGAGCACGTTCAGGTGCTCGCGCAAGTCCACCGTATCCTCCAGCAAGGTCAAGGTTTCCCGACGGAACTTAAGTCGGTCGGCCACAGAGCGCATCTCTTGTTTGGGCAGGTCATAGAGCCAAAGGGCCATGTACAGACGCACGGGCAGATCTGGGGCCGTGCGGGTGCGCAGGGCTTCGCGCAGGCGGCGGAAGCGGCTGGCCACACGCTGGTTGAAGGTGAGCGCGGGGTGGATGTAGGGGAGAACCCCCAGATCGTGCAGGCGTTTTAGGGCACGCTCGGGTTCCCGTTCCTGGAGGATGAGTTCCAGTTCGTGGGTAATGCGCGGGCCTGATACTCGGGCCAGGAGATCTCGGGCTTCTGCAATGAGTTCCTCGGTCCGCTCTTCAATGCGGAAGCCAAAGCGCTGTTCAAAGCGCACCGCGCGCAGGATGCGGGTGGGATCCTCCACAAAGGAGAGGGAGTGCAGGACTCGGATAAGTCCCTTCTGCAGGTCCTGTTCCCCACCGTAAAAGTCCAGCAATTCCCCCCAGTGGTCACCATCCAAGCGGATGGCCAGGGTATTGATGGTAAAATCTCGGCGGTGCAGATCTTGCTTAATGGAACTGCGTTCTACTGTGGGCAATGCTGTGGGCTGCTCGTAGAACTCAGTGCGCGCGGTGACAAGGTCGACCGTCTCGGGTAGGCCTTCCCCCTGGATAATGAAACCTTTCTGGGGGAGGATCCACTTGGCGGTGCCGAACCGTTTATGAGAGCGTACTCGGCCACCGTACTTTTCTGCCAGCCGTCGCGCCAACTGGATGGCATTGCCTTCCACCACCAGGTCCACATCCCAGTTCCGCACGCCCAGGAGCAGGTCGCGAACAAAGCCGCCCACCGCGTAAAGGGGCATGTGCAGGTTCGCGGCTTCTTGGCTGATAAGGCGAAGCAATTTCAGCAACGCGGGTGGCAAAGCGTGTTCAAGCCGACGGGCGATCTCCTCCTTGCGGGAGGTGGGCATCTCCTGCCCCCAGAGTTTAATGAGATCTGTTCGGGTAACAATGCCAATGACCCGTCCTTCGTTGTTCACCACGGGGATCTGTCCCCAGCCGCTTTGCATCATAACCTTCTGCAGCGTTTCCACGGAATCCTCGGGCCGGACGGTGAATTGCCCTGTGTGCATAATGCGGGTGACCGGCACGCGGGCCAGGCCGTGGTTCAGGGCGCGATCCACCTGGCGACGGGTGACAATGCCGATGACCCGTCCTTCATCGTCCACCACCGGGAAGCCCTCGAAACCGAAGCGGCGCATTTCCTCGTCGGCTTCGGACACGGTTGTGGTGGGTTTCAAGGTACGTACACTGTGGGACATGATGTCCGCGACAGTAACGGCGGGGCGCACGTGTTCCCGCAGGAGACGCTTGACCTGCTCGCGGACTTCTTCCAGGGTGTGATCCCGGATGACCGCGGCTGCTGCGCGCGTGTGTCCACCGCCGCCCAGGGCCCGGGTAATAGCGCCCACATCGATCGCGTCAGTAGTGCTCCGAGCCACCACTTGAATTCGGCCGTCCAGTTCGACCAGGAGAAAGAGGGCAGCGGGCTCGTACAGTTCGCGCAGTTTATGGGCCAGGGTGGAAAGTTCATCCATAAACGCGGGGGCTCGGGCCGCGGCAATGACCACCGAGTGCCCGTGAATGTCCAGGGTCTCCGCGGCTTCGCTCAGGCGCAAGAAGAGGGCCTGTTGTTCTGGGCTTAGCGGGTGGTGCAGGAATCGAGATACAATGTCCAGGTTGGCTCCTATTTCCAGCAGGAAGGCCACGGCTCGCACATCCCGGGGCGTGGTGGTGCGGTACAGGAGGGAGCCTGTGTCCTCGTAGATGCCCAGGGCCAGCAGTGTGGCTTCCAGCGGGGCGAGACGGATGCCCCGCTCCATGATTTGTTCCACCAGGAGGGTGGTTGCTGCGCCCACTTCATCGCCCACAAAGGTCCAGTGGGACGGGAGATCCTCCCGGGGCGTGTGGTGGTCGATGACCAGCACTGGGGTGTGGGGGTGAACGCCCCGGGGAGGTTGGAAGGATTGACTGTCCACGACAATAAGGCGCTCAACGCGGCGCCTGGGCAGTTCTTCCGCTCGGACAAAGGGAAATGCGTCCCGGTACAGGGTGAGAAAATTGCGCACGTTTCGATTCACCGCGCGCGGGAGCACGGGCACAGCCTGCGGGTAAACTTTATGTGCCGCGAGCAGACTGGCCACCGCGTCAAAGTCCGCGTGTTCGTGGGTGACAATTAATTCACCTTCGGGCACCGTATTTCCCTTTCAAAGGCGTGAGGATGGGTAACAAACTGTTGAGCCGAACGGATAGTACGGCCCGTTTTCGTTACAGTTTGTATCCAATCGCGCGGAGGAAAGCCTTGCGCTCGGCGATATCTTCATCCCCTTCAATGCCTCGGGTGGTGACGCCGTCGATGACGCCGAGGATGCCCCGACCTTGTTCGGTTTCCGCGATGATGACTTCCAGGGGATTGGCTGTAGCCGCGAAGATGCGCACTACCTCGGGAACTTGTTTGACCCAGTTCAGGACGTTGATGGGGTAAAAGCCTGGAGCCAGGGTGATGATGAAGGAGTGGCCGGCTCGCAGGGCCCACGCGTTTTTCTTGGCCAGTTCGATCATTTCCTCGTCCGTGCCGGACCAGCGGACCAGGGCCTTTTGGGAGGATTCGCAAAAGGCAATGCCGAACTTAATGCCCGGCACCGCGGTGACCAGGGCCTCGTGCAGGTCTTCCACTGTTTTGATGAAGTGCGACTGGCCCAGGATAATGTTCACCTCTTCTGGCTTCTCAATGCGCACGATTTTCAGTTCCATCGTTCCCCTCCTCCCTTGGCTCACAAAGGATGAATACCCCGCACATGCTCTCTTAATCATACCGCAAAGGTGGAGGAAAGCGAAAAAGCGCACATCTCAGAACCTGTCCTTGGATTTCAACACACGTTGATTCCATGTCCAGGGAAAGCCAACTTCGCATTTTTCTGAACTTGCGTGATCGGCTAACTCCCCGTATAATGGAAGGTGCACCGTGGGCGGTTAGCTCAGCTGGCTAGAGCGCCACGTTGACATCGTGGAGGTCAGAGGTTCAAGTCCTCTACCGCCCACCACACTCCGCAGGTTGCAGGTATTTCTGCAACCTGCATGTCTTATTTGTCGGACAAACGTGTTTAACAACCCAGTCGGAAAAAGCGTTGACCGGGACGAGTAGGCGGTGGAAGGCGCCAGAGAGCGGGGGCCGGAGGCTGGAAGCCCCCGTCGCACGGAAGCCGTTGAAAACCCCCCGGGAGCGAGTGGTTGAACGTCACCCGTGTGGCAAGTAAGCCACTCCGGTAGGCCCCGTTATCGGCCACAATGAGGGCAACAGGTCGGCATTCAGGCCTGTTGCTGAAAGTTGGGTGGAACCGCGTGGGAACCCCCTCGCCCCGACATGGGTGAGGGGGTTTTGTTGTTATGGTGGTTGTTACGCCATACGGGTAACGGTGAACACGAACACGGACATTCATCGTTACTCCTGATGTCACTTTTTCGGAGGTCACATTATGGCCAAGAAGCAACGTGAGAAGAAGACGGACAAGCAATCGTACGATGAGGAACTGTACCGTATCCGCCATTCGGCCGCGCACGTCATGGCCCAAGCGGTCCTGGAAATGTTCCCTGAAGGGAAAATCGCCATTGGGCCGCCCATTGAGAACGGCTTCTACTACGACTTCGACCTGCCCAGGCCCCTTACGCCTGAGGACCTGGAGAAGATCGAGGAGCGGATGCGGGAGATTATCAAGGGTAAACACCCCTTCATTCGGCGGGAGGTGACCCCTGAGGAGGCTCGGGAGATCTTCAAGGACCAGCCGTACAAACTGGAACTTATTGAGGACATCCTCTCTCGGGGCACGGATGAGTACGGCAATCCCCTCCCCGAAGGGGAGCAGCCCAAACTCACCACGTACAAACATGACACATTCGAGGACCTGTGTCGGGGCCCTCACGTGGAACATACAGGGCAAATCCCCATCAACGCGTTCAAGTTACTCAATGTCGCGGGCGCGTATTGGCGTGGCGATGAGCGGCGTCCCATGCTTCAGCGCATCTACGGCACCGCGTGGAAGACGCCCAAGGAACTGCGCCAGTACCTGAATTGGTTAGAGGAGGTTAAGAAGCGGGATCACCGCCGCCTGGGCAAGGAACTGGACCTCTTCTCCACCCACCCGGATGTGGGCGCCGGGCTCATCCTCTGGCATCCCAAGGGCGCGTTTATCCGTCACAAGATGGAGGAATTTGCCAAGGAGGAGCACCTGAAGCACGGGTATGTGTTCGTTTACACTCCTCACATTGGCAAATCCCTGCTTTGGGAGCGGAGCGGTCACCTGGACTTCTACAAGGAGAACATGTACGCGCCCATGGACATTGATGGGCAGGATTATTACGTCAAGCCCATGAACTGTCCTTTCCACATTATGATCTACAAGAGCCGCATTCGCTCTTATCGGGACCTGCCCATTCGCATGGCTGAGTGGGGTACTGTGTACCGGTATGAGCGCGCGGGGGTGCTTCACGGACTGATGCGTGTGCGGGGCTTCACCCAGGATGATGCCCACATCTTTTGTCGGCCTGACCAGATGCCCGAGGAAATTGACAAAGTGCTCCAATTCACCCTGCACATCCTGCGCTCCTTCGGGTTTGAAGAGTTCCAGGCCTACCTGAGCACCAAGCCGGAGAAGGCTGTGGGCGCGGATGAAATGTGGCGGGATGCAGAGCAGGCGCTGGAAGAAGCCCTGCAGCGCGCGGATCTGCCCTATGAAATTGACGAAGGGGGCGGCGCGTTCTACGGACCCAAGATCGACTTGAAGTTAAAGGACGCGATCGGTCGCACCTGGCAATGCTCCACCATCCAGTTTGACTTCAACCTGCCAGAGCGGTTCGACCTGACCTATGTTGGTGAGGATGGTAAGGAGCATCGGCCTTACATGATTCACCGGGCCCTCATGGGGAGCATGGAGCGCTTTTTCGGCGTTATGATTGAGCACTACGGAGGCGCGTTCCCGGTGTGGCTCATGCCTGTACAGGTGCGCGTCATCCCCATCGCGGATCGTCACAACGATTACGCCCAACAGGTGGTGGAGAAACTCCAGGCCGCGGGCATTCGAGCGGAAGGGGATTACAGTGACGACCGGATGAATGCCAAGATCCGAAAGGCCCAGTTGGAGAAGATCCCCTACATGCTCATCGTGGGCGATCAGGAGATGGAAGCGGGGACTGTTTCCCTGCGCACGCGTACGGGCGAAAAGCAAAACAACATGGCTTTAGAGACGTTCATCGAGCGGGTACACAAGGTTGTCGCAGAAAAGGCACTGATTTGACGACTTGAAGACGGATATGCTATCCTTGCGTGACCCACAAAGGATCACAGTGGGGAACTTGCACACATTCACAACATTCATAGTGAGGTAAGGTAAAATCGCCACCGAGAAAAAAGGCCTGCGTGTCAATCGGCAAATTCGCGCCCGTGAAGTCCGTGTCGTGGACACGGACGGGAAACAATTAGGAATCATGCCATTGCGTCAGGCCCTGGCCTTGGCGGAGGAACGTGGCCTTGACCTGGTCGAGGTCGCACCGAATGCCAATCCGCCCGTGTGCCGTCTGCTGGATTACGGCAAGTACATGTACGAGTTGCAGAAAAAGGCCAGGGAGGCAAAGAAAGCCCAAAAGCAAATCGAGGTTAAGGAGATCCGCTTGCGGCCGCGCATTGGGGAGCACGACCTGGAGTTCAAACTGCGCGACGCGCGGCGGTTTCTCAGCAAAGGGCACAAAGTCCGGTTTCGGGTTCAATTCCGCGGCCGGGAGGTCCAGCACCTGGATGTGGCGCGGAGTTTGCTCGACCAGGTGGTGGAAACTCTGGAAGATGTCGGGGTCGTTGAGGTCTATCCTAAGATGGAAGGCCGCATAATGACCATGGTCATGGCCCCGAAGAAGTAGTGGATGTGGCTTGAGTGGCGTGGAAACATACGCCATGCTTTAATTGCTTGCTGATGGGGCATAATCACACATGGGCTATCCTGAGGAGGGGGGAATGGGTTCTCCTCTCCTCTTTCACTGCGTAAAGGGGGGTAACGAACATGCCAAAGTTGAAGACGCATAAGGCAACGGCCAAGCGCTTTCGCTTCACAGGCACGGGGAAACTGCGCCGTCACAAGATCGGTCGCAGCCACCTGCGCCGCAAGAAGGCCAAGCGCAACATTCGCCTGTACGACCGTTTGATAGAGGTCGATCATCCCGGCAACATCCGTCGGGTTCGTCGCCTGGCGCCTTACCTGCACAAGAAGAAGTAAGGGGCTTCGCAGCGACCGGTTTCGCATTACGTACACGCACCATGTACTATTATAACCGATGGCTGAAGTGAAGTGCGGGAACACCGCCGCCATCGAAAGGAGTGAACGATGACACGAGTAAAGGGTGGTTTTCACACACGACGTCGACACAAGAAGGTCCTGAAGTTCACCAAGGGGTATTTTGGGCAGCGGCATCGCGTATTTCGCCGCGCGAACGAGTCCATGCTCAAAGCCTTGTGGTACGCGTACCGCGATCGTCGCAACCGCAAGCGGGATTTCCGCCGTTTGTGGATCGCGCGCATCAACGCGGCCGCACGGCAGAACGGCATGTCCTATAGCCGGTTCATGTACGGGCTGAAACAGGCGGGCATTGCTCTGGACCGCAAGATATTGGCCGATCTGGCCGTGAGGGATAGCGCTACCTTTGCCCGCCTGGTGGAGGAAGCACAGCGCGCCATTGGTTAGTACGTCATCCCCAGGGCTGATAAAAATCGCCCGCGGAGGGGGAACAAAAAAGCCGACCAACGTATTCCGTTGGTCGGCTTTTTTCATCGCTGTTGAATTCTGACCTTACTCCGCGCTACCGTATTCGCTCGGCCGCTTGGAGATGGAGAGTGCCCAGATGAAGGCAGCCAGCAGGATCAGCACAAAGATAACGACACCCACGTTCAACCCCTGGTAACGGACAACCATGGGTGCGATGATGAGCGCCACCAGGTTGATGACTTTGATCATCGGGTTCATCGCGGGGCCAGATGTATCCTTCAACGGGTCTCCTACGGTATCGCCCACCACAGAGGCTTTGTGGGCTTCCGATCCCTTTCCTCCGTACAGGCCATCCTCGATGGTCTTCTTCGCGTTATCCCACGCACCACCCGCGTTCGCCATAAACACGGCCAACAACTGTCCGCTGACAATGAGCCCAGCCAGGAAACTGCCCAATGCCTCAGCCTTGAGCACAAGCCCCACAATAATGGGCGTTGTAATGGCCATCACGCCCAACGGCAGCAACTCCTTCTGGGCTGCACGGGTGGAAATCGCCACCGCCCGCGCGTAATCCGGCTTCTGTTCACCGGACATAACACCCGGCAAGCGGAATTGTCGACGCACCTCCTCGATCATCTCGCCCGCGGCGCGGGAGACCGCCCGAATCATCAGACCGCCAAAGAGCCAGGGAATCGTTCCGCCCACCAGCAAGCCGATGAAGACCAGGGGCTCTGCCACATTGATCCCCTCCAGCGTGGGGCGGCCCAGCCGTTCCAACACCAAATTCGTGTCCGTGAAGAAGGATCCGAACAAGGACACGGCCGCGATAACTGCCGAGGCAATGGCCACACCTTTGGTGATGGCCTTTGTGGTGTTCCCCACCGCGTCCAACGCGTCCAGCACCTTCATGCTCTCCTCATCCAGACCCACCACCTCAGCAATGCCTCCGGCATTGTCCGCGATGGGTCCAAAGGAGTCCATGGACACGTTGTTGCCCGTCATTGTGAGCATACCGATACCCGTTAACGCCACCGCGTACAGAATGTACACGTACGGTTCCCCGTGGAAGAGGAAAATGGCGACGCCAATAGCCGCGGCAATGGACAACGCCTGCCACACGCTGGATTCGTACCCTTCGGCCAGACCGTTCAAAATAGTGGTGGCCGCACCGAACTTCGTGGCCTTGGCAATCTCCTTCACAGGCCCGTGCTCCGTGCCGGTGAAGAACTCCGTCAACTTCTCAATCGCAATAGCCAGGGCCACACCCGCAACCGTGGCAAAGAAGGGCCGCCAGTCTCCGCCCATGTACACCGCGCTGACAATGCCAAAGCCTACAATGGAGATGACTGCAGAAGCATAATAGCCGAAATTGATCGCGCCCATCGCGTCCCGCTTCTCGTCATCCGTGCGTACCAGGTACGTGCCAATAATGGAGGAGATAACGCCGACCGCACGGACAAACAGCGGGAACAGAATCCACTTGATCACTTCCGAACCGCTCATCCCCGCTTCCATGCGTTGGGCCGCGATGGCAATACCCAGGATCAGCGCGGAGACAATGGTCACCTCAAAGGATTCGAACACATCCGCGGCCATCCCCGCGCAGTCGCCCACATTGTCACCCACCAAGTCAGCGATAACCGCGGCGTTGCGGGGATCATCCTCTTCCAGGCCGGCTTCCACCTTCCCCACGAGATCCGCGCCCACATCAGCGGCTTTCGTGTAAATACCGCCGCCCACGCGCATGAAAAGCGCGATAAGAGAACCGCCAAACCCAAACCCCAATAGCGCGTCCGGGGCCGATTTCCCGTAGATCATAAAGATAATCGTGCCGCCCAACAGGCCCAGCCCCACCGTGAGCATGCCCGTGATAGTACCGGAGCGGTACGCAATGGTCAGTGCTTCGGAGAAGGACCGTCGGGCCGCGGACGTCACACGGACGTTCCCCTCAACAGCCATGGTCATCCCCAGGTAGCCTACCAAGAAGGAGAAACTGGCGCCCAGCAGGAAGGAAAAGGCACGGCCCGCGGCAATCCACCACGTAGCGGACGCACACGCGTACTCCAACAACTCCTGACGAGACGCCACATTCTGAGGAACCTCACAGAACGTCTCCACCGCCTCAGGAGAGACCGGTACAACAAGGACGCTGACACCCAGGAGGATGAACAACAGCGCCATGAGGGGGATGAGAGAGCGCAATTGGGTGTTCAAGTAAGCCCGCGCCCCCGCGCGGATGTCCTGCCATACGGCTTGCATTTCGGGGGTGCCCTTATCCTTGCTGAGAATCTGGCGGGCGAGGAAAAGGGCATACAGCAGGCCGATCACAGCCACACCGAGAACGGCCCACAAGGCCAGGACTTCACCACTGCTGAGACCCATGTGTGACATAATACGCCTCCTTCTACTTCGAGAGTAGGCCCCGTTGCCTAAACACGATAAATGACAAAAAGAGCCTAAACGTCCTCGTAAAGGCTCTCCTCCGGCATGGATCTTCTCGTAATGATCTACATCCTGCTTGCGCAAGGGAGCGAAAACTTCCCCTTTGAAGTTGTACCACGCTCCCTCGCTAAAGTTGGCATGATTGTAAAAGAGGCTTTGCGATACGTCAAACCCCTCCCTCTCTGTTGCGCAAATTCCCCACCCTGATGGAAACACCGGGCATCGCGGGGGAAAGGAACCATCCGCCTTGACGAAACATCCCCCAGTGCGGAATAATAAGAAGGGGCCATCCGGTTGACTGAGAGATCGCCCTTCGTGTGCACAGACAGGTCAACCAGGAGAACCGATGAGGGAGTTCAAGATCCGGTGAAGACACATATGCCGACAAGCAAAATTTCATACATATGGGTGGCAACGCCTGAGGACGTGTACCGCATGGTTGAAGACCTGCGCGCACACCCTCGCATTGGCGTGGACACAGAGAGTAACAACATGTTCGCCTACCAGGATCGGGTAGCGCTCATCCAGTTCTCCACGCCCCAGCAGGATTACATTGTGGACCCGTTTGCCGACATACCCGTGGACGCGTTACGGGATGTCTTTGAAGATCCGCACATTGAGAAGATCTTCCACGCTGCTGAATACGACCTCATCGGACTGCGTCGGGACTTTGGCTTTCGAGTGCGTCACCTGTTTGACACCATGCACGCAGCCCGTGTGTTGGGTAAGCCCAGAGTGGGATTGGCCGCCCTGTTGCAGGAATACTTTGGCGTCACCTTGGACAAACGCTACCAGACCATGAATTGGGGACAGCGTCCCTTGCCCGAGGATGCCCTTGCCTATGCTGTGTTGGATACCCATTACCTTATCTCCTTGCGCGAACGCCTGTACGAGGAATTAGTGCATCGGGACTTGTGGGCCCTGGCCCGGGAAGATTTTGTGCGCCTGCAAACACCCCCCGAACCCCGTCACAAATTCGACGACGACCGCTTTTGGTCCTTGCCCGGTGCGCGCCACCTGGACGGCGAGGCGCTCTCTGTGCTAAAGGCCCTTTACCGGTGGCGCGAGGAGGAGGCCAAACGCAAGAACGTGCCGCCGTTTCGAATCCTGCACAACCGGGAACTTGTTCTCCTGGCCAAGGTGCGACCGCGCACCATGGCCGAACTTCGCCATTATCGAACCCTGCGCTATCTCGCCCGGAACGGCCTGGGGAAGAAAATTCTGGACATTGTTGCTTGGGCGCGCCTCCAACCTACCCCTCAGCGCCCCCAACGGGAATCGCGAATGCCTCGCGGGTACTACCAACGCCTGGACACATTGCGGCAATGGCGACGCGGTGAAGCCCAGGCGCGAGGCGTGGAATCGGACATTGTGCTGCCCCGAACCGCGATGGAGCGCATTGCCGAGGCCAATCCTCAGAGCGTGGAGGATTTGAAGCGTTTGGACATCTTGGGGCCGGTGCGTTTGCGCATGTTTGGGGAAGCCATTATCAGCGCGCTGCGGAGGGGATAATGGACCACACATTTGATCGGTTTTGCCGTTTTCCCGCGGTCCATCACGATGCTTTATTCGGCGTCATGGGGATTCCTCTGCGCTTTCAGACCAACAGCGCGCTCATCTTCACCCTGGCAATAGACGCGTTTGCCCGCTTTGGTCCTCCAAAAGCAGAGGGCCCTTTGCTCACCATGCGCCTGTTCCTCCATCATCCGGACGTCTCCTATCCGCATCAGAATTGGCCTGTGCTGACCCGTTCCCAGGGGGATTACATGTACGTCACCTGGGGGCCGGCAAACACCGTAACCGCGGACGCGGCAAAGGGACACATGTTCGGGTTCATCTCCCCTGACGCGCCGGGATGGCCCCACCGTATGCGAGAAGTGTTCGTGCAAATGCCCGTCTACTTCACGTTGACGCGTCACGAATTCGTTCCCCTCAACGTGGCCATTCTCCTCTGGCGGCGCCGTTATCCCCTTTATCTAGTATCCGAAAGCGCGGACTGTTTGGCCCACCTTCTCTACCGGGCTGTGCGTTCCGGGTGGCGGTTGGTGGCAGAAAACATGGCCATGGCCGTGCGTACATCCCGAGGGTGGCACTTCTGGGGGATTCCCTGGTGGCTTCACATGCCCACATCGGCTTTGCACCAGTATCCCGAACTGGCCGCGGGGAACGCGTATCAAGAAGACGATGGCGCCTGGTATGCCATTGTGGATGTAGAGGATATGTGGCCGGGCAGCACTGAATTCCACGCGGGTCCCGGGCCGTTGATCCTCGTTCGCCATCCGCGCTCCACACCTCACACGGGGTATGATTGGATGGATCCGCCAGAACTGTTGGCGCACGTGGACTTATCCCCCTGGCTCGATGAGGATTGGCTCCATGACCGTGTGGCTGATGTTACCGGATACCTGGCAGAGAAGGGGACGTACTGGTTCCAGCCGGGGAGCGATTGGGATGAAGTGCTGACTCGTCTGTACGAGTTGGGCGAACGGCATTGGCGCCTGTAAGCAGATATCTTTGGATGACGTGAGGAGAATGCAAACACATGCCCACCGTGCTCCTTGTTAACCCACCCTCCCTTCCCGGCACCACAGCGAATCGGGAAGGCACAGCCGGAATGGGGGTCACAGTTCCCCATCCCAACGGTTTCTACTATCCTCCCCAGACCCTGGCCGCGGGTGTGGCTGTCCTGACGGCTGCCGGGTACAAGGCCCACGCGTTGGATGCCGTGGGAGAACCCGCGGACGCGGAATCTGTGATTCGGCACATTCTCACCCTTGCCCCGGATGTGATTGGCGTTCTGGTGAGTCCAAAAACGTGGGACGCGGACCAAACGTTCCTGCTTGCTTTGCACAAGCGTGGTGTACAGGGCAAGGTGATTCTCCTGGGAACGGGCGCTCGGTTCATTCCTTACCAGGAGTGGATTCCCTTGGCCGATGGGGTGGTGGTAGGGGATATTGAGTGGGCGTTGGTGCCGGTTGTGGACGCGTTGCGGGAAGGCGGGACCGCGGCTGGATTGTGGCATCCCGACGATCCGGTTCCCCCACCTCCGGTGTGGGTTCCGGCTGGTGCTGTGGTGCCCTATCCCGCGTGGGATGCTTTGCCTGTGGAACGTTATCCGTTTCTTACCTTGTGGGGCAGTCGCGGTTGTTCTTTGGGGTGTCGCTGGTGTCCCTACGCGGTGGGGTGGGGCCGCGTGCGCAGAGCCCGCAATCCGGAACAGGTGGCCGGTGAGTTGCGGTGGCTGGCATCCCAATTCGGCAAAAACCGCCACATTTTCCGAGACCCCACGTTCGCCGCTGATCCGGAATGGGTGAACGCGTTCTGTGATGCGCTGCTCGCTGAGGGCTCCCCGCCCCCTTGGGAATTTGAGGACCGTCCCGAGCATCTCACCCTCCCCCTGCTTCGACGCATGAGAGAAGCGGGCGCGACGCAGGTGAAACTTGGGGTGGAGGTGCTCAGCCCTCACGCATTGGTGAAGTGGGGACGTTTGGAACATCCCTCCCAGTTTGTGGCCTATCGGACTCACGCCGCGGAGACCATTCACGCGTGTCGAGAGTTGGGCCTGTTGTGTCGGGTGTTCATTCTCATAGGCATTGGGGAGAGCGAAGAGGACTTGGCTCGCACCGAGGAATTCCTGCGCCAGACCAAGCCTCACTATGTGAGTGTCAAGCGGTTAACAGTGTACCCTGGGGTGGACATGGTGCAGGATTACACCCCCCTGCCTTCGGAGGTGCTCGCCCGCTGGGAGGCCCGCCTCACTGCCACCGCACACCCACCTCGCCCGCGGACCTGGCGGCGTTGGATCCGCCGGGTGTGGCGGTGAGGGATGTTGACAAGTACACGGCCTGTTCATCGCCTAAGTGATGAACAGGCCGCGGTATTTCATCTTCTTACATGTGTGAGTGGAACCAATCCCGAATGCGTCGTAGGCGTTCCACACGCTGTTTGGGTTTCCCCGTGCGGGAGAGGCCATGACTGGCCCCCAGGAAGATGACCATGCTTACCTCGCGGTCGAGTAGGCGGAGCGCTCGGTACAGTTGCTCTGCCTGGTCTAACGGACAGCGGTGGTCCTGATCGCTGTGGATGATGAGCAGGGGAGTGTGCATGTGTTCCACGTAGGCCAGGGGGGAGTGTTTGATGTACCATTCCCAATTTTCCCAGGGACAGCCTGCGGCTTCCCACGCGCAAAAGTAGTGGCCTACGTCGTCATTTCCCACCAGGTTAATCAGGTTGCTGCAACACCGTTGTGTGACCGCGGCCGCGTAGCGGTCGGTGTGTCCGATGATCCAGTTCGTCATAAAGCCGCCAAAGGATCCGCCGGTGACGCCTAGTCTCTGGGGGTCGATAAAACCCCGCTCCAACACCGCGTCCACCACCATATCCAGGTCCTCCTGGACGGGGGGACCCCAGTTGGCTCGGATCGCGTCGTTAAACGCTTCGCCGTAGGATTGGCTTCCGCGCGGGTTGGCGAAGAGGACGCAGTAACCTTCACTGGCCAGGTACTGGAATTCGTGGAACCAGGACCAGCCGTAGGCCATATGCGGTCCGCCGTGGATGTAGAGGATGAGTGGGTATTGTTTGTTCTCGCTGAAGTTGGGTGGCTTAAGAAGCCAGGCGTCAATGGGACGTTCGGCCGGTGTTTTTACCTGGAAGAATTCGGGCATGTTCAAGAGCCGGGTGTTCACGAAGTCCGCGTTCACTTCGGTCAACGGTTGGAGGGTGGGGTCTCCCTCTTTCAGCAGGGCCAATTCGCCCGGGTTAACTGGTGAGGCGACTCCTACAACCATGTGGTGTAGTCCTGGGCGGGCGTGGAAGGTGTAGATGTGGTGATCGCCCTCTGTTAAGGGGGATACGACACCGTCCAGAGTGACCTGGTAGATGTTGGTGCGCCCTTCGTTGGTGCAGAGGAAGGCGATGCGCCGTTCGTCGAGCCAAATGGGATCGGTGGTCCCAGGCAGGAGTCGCCCATCACTGAGCAGGGTATCCTCCGCGCTGCGGTCGAAGGAGAGGGTCAGCGCTTGAGGCTTCTGTCCTGCGGCTACAATCCACACTTCGTCGTTGCTGTTGTAACCTCGGTCCAGGTTTTGACCAATGTACGCGATGAGGTGACTATCAGGGGCCCAGGCCATGCCAGTAATGGGACCCAGGCTGGTGGTCCACTTTTGAGGTTCCCCTCCTTCCGCGGGGATGACGAAAATGTCGTCGAAGAAGACCCGATCGGGGTCCTCCACTCGCTTGCTGATGAACGCGATACGGGTGCCGTCTGGAGACCAGCGCGGTGTGCGGTGGTCGACGGCTGCCTGGGTTAACGGGCGCTGGTCTGTCCCGTCCCGCCGAACCCGCCAGACCTGTACCCAGCGTTCATCCCACCACCCTTCGCCGTCCATTTTCCAGATGAGTCGGGTGACTTCCCGCCAGAGGCGTTCTTCCTTTTCTTTGGGTTCGTCTTCGCGACGCGCCTTTGCTGTGAAGACCAGGTATTCGCTGTCCGGGGACCAGTCGAAATCCGTGACGGCCACCACCGGATCTGAGGTGACTCGTCGGGCTTCTCCCCCGTCCGCGGGCATTACGTAGAGGTGGGTTTCCTTTTCGTTGTCCCGGTTTGACAGGAAAGCCACCCACTTCCCATCGGGGGACCACCGCGGGGTCCGTTCGCTGGCAACGGGGGTCGTAAAGGGGCGAATGTCTTTTCCTTCCAGGTCGATGAGCCAGATCTGGCTGATGTTTTTCTCGCGCTTTTCGTCGGTACCTGCCAGGGCGAATACGATTCGCCGACCGTCCGGGGAAAGGTGGGGCATTCCCGGATCCTTCAACAGGGTGACATCCTCAGCGCTTACAGGTTGTCGTTCCGAGGCCATTATGGTGGGTCCTCCTTTCTATCGGGTTCGTGTACAGGATCCCACCGCAAGCATGACATAAGTTTGTTTTATGGGCAAGTCAGGGGTTGGGGTGGACCGAAGGGCACGGTTGGTGGTCACGAGGAGGGGGAGGCAGGGCGAGGGGACATCACGTTCTCGCCGGGGGTGGTTTCAGGTCGCTCAGTGCTTTCAGGGCTAAACGGCGGATGAGTCGCGGGGAGAATCCAAAGTCCACGGACACGGTATCCTTTTCCGCGGTATCCGCGGCCAGACGGTATTCTCGCCGGGCCCGGTGCATTTCCCCCTCGCGTCGGTGGAGGTTGGCCAGTTCGAGGTAAGCGGCGGAAAGGGTGGGGTGCAGGATGAGGGCTCGTTTGTAATGATAACGCGCTTTGTCGATGTTATCCCGCATCTGGTAGAGGCGCCCCATGAGGAAGTGCGCCCGGTAGTCACTGGGGTGTTCGTTCAGCCATTGTTGGAGGGCTTGTTCTGCTTCGAGCAGGCGGTTGGCGTTGACCAGGTGTTGGATGTAGGTGAAGGAGGGGGCAGAGGTGGATGAGGTGGCGGGGTCTGCCTTCGCGGTGTGGTGCGGTTTGCGATGAGGACGTGATGCGCGCTGGGGAGAGCGGTGGGGGTCTGTGCGGGTAGCCACGGGACGAGGCCGGCGGTGGGGAGTTGCAGCGGCCAGGGGCCGAAACGCGATGGCGTTTTGCCACCGTACACGTTGGAGGATGCCGCCGGTGAGGTAGGTGATGGCGCGGTCTATGAAGAGCACTCCCTGAGGGGAGAGGAGGTCGGCCAGGGCGCGAATGAGTTCTTGTGTGGTGTGTCGGTTGAAGTAGATTAATACGTTGGTGCAGTAGATGATGTCCATGCGGAGGGGGGGAAAGGGTACGGAGCCGGAAAGGAGGGTGAGCAGGTTGTAGGCGCGGAAGCGAACCAGGCGGCGTATTTCTTCACGCGGGGTGTAGGTCCCATCCGGGTTGTGGATGAGGTATTTTTTCACCCATGGCTCCGGCAGGCGGCGGATGCGGGATTCTGTGTAGCGGGCTTTGCGGGCAATGGCCAGGGCATCGGTGTTAATGTCCGTAGCCCAGACAACCACCGGGCGTTGCGGTGCGATCCCGGATTCCCACGCGGCCATGGCCAGGGTGTAGGCTTCTTCTCCGGTGGCTGTGGCCACGCTCCATATCTGGATGGGTTTGTCCGCCGGGTAGGTGCGATGAAGTGTGGGGAGTACGTGGTGGACGATGGCTTGGAAGTACTCTCGTTGCCGGAAGAAGGATGTTTCCAGGACGGATACTGCGTTGATCAGCGCTTGCCATTCCTCTTCGTGGTGCTGGAGGTATTGGATGTACTCCTGGACGGTGGGGATGTTTAATCGGTGCAGGCGGTGTCGAAGGGTAAACGCGAACAGGGTGATACGATCCCCTGAGTAGTCAAGTCCCGCCCGCTCTCGTAAGGCACGTACCAGTTGTTTAAGGTGTTCCCGCTCTTCTTCACTGATTTGTGGAATGCCAGACGCCCCGGGAATCATGGCCTTCTGCTTTCCCCCCCACGGTCATGGTGTTTTATGCGGGTGCGTGTTGGGATTGTTTCTCCGGTTCGGGGGAAGGGCTGACCGAGGTGGAGTAGTCCTTGTAAAGCGGTAGGGCTACGTAGAATGTGCTGCCTTTGCCCAGTTCGCTCTCGGCCCACACGCGTCCCCCGTGGGCTTTGACCAGTTCCTTGACAATCATTAGGCCCAGGCCGGTTCCTTGAACGTTCCAGCCCGGGTAGCGCACCCGGTGGTAGCGATCGAAGATGTAGGGTAGGTTTTCCGGTGGGATGCCTATCCCTGTATCTCGCACGATGATGATGGCTTCGTTCTTTTCGCGGTCTTCTTGGACTTCTACGGTGATGTTCCCCCCATCTGGGGTGTATTTGAACGCGTTGCTCAGGAGGTTGGAGACGATCTGGTGGATGCGGTTGGCTTCTCCCCACACGATGATGGGGCGCTTTGCTGGTTTGAATTCCAGGGTGTGCTTGCGTACTTCGGCCTGCGGTTTCATCTGGCGAATGACATCTTCGATGATGTCGACCAGGTCCACGGGTTGTGGGTGGATTTCCAGGTAGCCGGCTTCTATGCGGGAGTATTCCAGGAAGTCGTTGACCAGTTCTCTTAATTGCCGAGCGCTGTGGAGGATGTAACGGAGGGCTTCTTTTTGTTCTTCGGTCCAACCGGATGTGTCGTCGCTGCTCATGAGTTCTGCAAATCCCATGATGCTGGTGATGGGGGTTTGCAGGTCGTGGGTGATCATGGTGTAGAAGTCGTCTCGCAGGTGGCGGAGACGCCGTTCTTCGGTAACGTCTTTGCCCACCAGGATGATACCGGTGATGTGGTCCTCGGTGTCCAGGAGGGGGAGGATGGTTATCTCCACGATGCGGTCGTCCTCCCGCACCCACTCGGTTTCCACGGGTTTGCCTGTTTTGAGCACCACGAAGGAGCGCATTACGATGTTTTCTGGCAGGTGCAGGTCATCAATGGCCGCTCCTTCCAGGTCTTCGGTCTTGATGCCCAGGATTTTTTCGGCCGCAGGATTGGCGAGGACGACGATGAGCCGGTCGTTGGTCACCAGGACCATTTCGTGCAGGCTGTAGAGGACGTTGCGAAATCGGTGGTATTCCGCGGAAAGGCGTTCCTGGGCTTTTCGCAGTTGGTCGATGGCGTCTTTGAGGAGTTCGTTTTTGTGGCGCAGTTCCTGTTGGAGGCGTTCCCGTTCCGCGATGGCTTGACGAATTTCCAGGGCGCGAGCGATGTTGCGCAGGAAGATGTCCACTTCTCCCGCGGCTAATCGGTCCTTTTCGGTGAAACCGTCCGCGCCCGCTTGCAGGGCCGCGATGGCGGTGTGAATGCTGCTGTAGCCGGTGATGACGACAATGGCCGTGGTTGTGTCCGTTTCCCTTATTTCCCGCAAGAGGTCGATCCCTTCTCGGTCTGGCAGAAGGAGGTCTAGGAGCACGAGGTCGAATGGGCCATGGTGTTTCCAGGTTTCCAAACCACCCGCGGCTGTTGCGGCTACAGAGACTTGACAACCCACTTTTTCCAGAAGGCGTCGAAGGAAAAGTCGGGTTGTCCCACTGTCATCGATGATCAGCACACGGCGATCTTTGAGCATTTCGTTTACTTGGCTCATGTCAGCACTCTTTCCATAACGTCCAACAAGGTTCCTTCCTCAAAGTCTTGTTTTGTCACGTACGCGTTGGCTCCTGCCTCTAGACCCCGCTGGATGTCGTCTGGTCCGGATTGGATGGAGACGATGATTATCGGCACATCTTTCCAACGGGAATCTGCCCGCAATCGACGTATTAGGGAGATGCCGTCCATTCGTGGCATCTGCACATCTGTGACAATGGCATCTACGGACGTTGTGACCAGTTTTTGCAGGGCATCTTCTCCATCTTCCGCGGTAATGACCTGGTATCCAGCCGCGGTAAGGATGGTGCGCATCAGTTCCCGGGTAGTGGGGCCGTCGTCCACTACCAGGATTCGCGGTTTGTCCCCGTTTTCCCCTTCCTCGTCCGTGGCCTTGTCCTCCTGGGTGTGCGCGTTCAGGTAGGCAATGGCATCCCCTGCAAGAATATAGACGACGGATCCGTCTCCAAGGATACTTGCTCCGTACACGTAAGGTGATGAGTAGAGCACGGCAGGTAAGGGGTGCATGGCTAATGTGGTGTGCTCGAGTACGGTTCCTCCGGTGGCGGCCACATAGCGTCCCGCGGACCGTAAGATGATGATGTGGCGACCTTCCACCGGGCCCAGGTCCGGGAACAGGGTTTCCAGGTGGACGCGCGGGACCAGCATGTCCCGCCAGTGGACTACGTGTTGTTTGCCTAAGGGCAGGATGCGGGTGTGGGCCGACCGTAACAGTGCGGCTACACGCGCGACGGGAAGCGCTACAATTCGGTCTCCTATTTGGATGAGCAGGGCCTCCACCAGCGCGATGTTTAAGGGTACGCGCAGGGTGATGCGCGTGCCCTTGTGGATCTGGGTGTGTACTTCTACATCCCCTCCCAGCCGGCGCACGATTTCGGCAACCGCGTTCAGGCCCACTCCCTGACCGCTAAATGTGGTTACCTGGGATCGGGTGGTAAAGCCTGGGTGAAAGAGTACTTGCAGCAATTCGTGTTCGCTCAGGTTTTCCGCGTCCTCGGGTGAGAGGATGCCCCGTTCAATGGCTTTGGCCCGTACTTTTTCCACCTGGATTCCACGCCCGTCGTCCTCCACGTGGATGAGTACCATGCTCCCTGAGGTTTCCACCCGTAATGTGATGTGTCCTTCCGGTGGTTTGCCCTGGGCCACTCGCTCTTCTTCGCTCTCGATGCCGTGATCAACGGCGTTGCGCAGGAGGTGGATGAGCGCGTCTTGCAGGGGTCCGACCAGGTGGCGGTCTATGCGTGTGTGGGTGCCCTGGGCGTGAAATTGTACGCGTTTTCCCAGGGCCTGGGCTACATCTCGCACGGTGCGGCGGATTACGGGCAGGAGTACGTCAAAGGGGACTAATCGCATGCGCAGGATTTCACTCTCCAGGGTTTGCAGGGTGAGTTCCATGTCCTCGACGACGGTTCTTAAGCCGTCACGAACGTTCAGGAGTTGGTTGAACCATTCCTGGTGGGCTTCTTTGTTCTTGGTCGCCAGGGGATCCGCGACGGTCGCGAAGTAGAAGGTGGGCGCGTTGCCAATGCGGGTCAGGCGATCCAGTTGGCGGTATACGTCCCGCAGGCGCATGTGCTGGACGTGAATGACGGTGCTCAACGCGGTTAGTTCTTCAGTTTGCTGGGGGTCTATGGTAGGGGTCAGGGGGCTTTCGCGCAGGGGAGGGGATGTTTGGTCCGCGGGGGCAGGTTCCTGAGGGGTGGTGGCGTCGGCCTGGGGGTGTTGTTTCTGAGCCGATCCCATGGCCTGGCGCAGGGCGTCCAGGAGGTTGAGCAGGCGGGTGATCATGTCGGAGGTGACTTGGGCCTGGCCTTCGCGCACGCTGCGGAGGAGTGTTTCCATTTCTGCGGCAGGTGCGGCTATGTCTTCGACGCCCATGAGCCGCGCGGAGCCTTTGACTGTGTGGGCCAGACGCATCAGTTCGTTCACCAGTTCTTTGTCATCTGGCCGTTCCTCCAGGTTTAAGAAGCCCTCTTCCAGGCGTTGGAGGTTGTCACGGACTTCCCGCTCGAATTCCTCCCAGAAGTCGGCCAGGTCCCAATTTTCCATGTTCTACTCCCGTCACACGCCGCTCCGAGTGATGGCTTGGGCGACTTGCTGGAGTTCTTTGGCGGCTTCCAGTGCGAGGTGGCTGCTGTGGGCCAGGGCTTCGGCGGTCTGGGTCATTTCTTGCAGGCTCATGGCGAGTTGCTGGCTCACGCTGTGCAGGTCTTCGGACGCGTTGGACAGTTCGTGGGCTGAGGTGCGGGTGAGGTCGACCGCGCCAACCATTTCGTTGAGGTATGTTTGGGCGGTTCGCGCTTCGCCTTCCATGTGTTCGACCTGGGCCATCTGGGTTTCCATGTTCATTACTGCTGCCTGGGTGGCCTGTTGCAGGTCACGGATGATGGCCTTGATCTGATCGCCGGATTTGATCGCGTGTTCGGAAAGGCGACGGATTTCTGCCGCGATGACGGAGAATCGATGTCCATGTTCTCCTGCACTGGCCGCTTCGATGGCCGCGTTCAGCGCGATGAGGTGGGTTTCATCGCTGATGCGGTTCATCATGTCCACAATTTCGCCAATTCGTTGGGATTGTTCGTTCAGGCGGATGGCTTGCTGCACCAGTTTCCGGGTGTCGTCCGCGAATTTTTGCACGGTGGAGAGGATGTCGTCTATGACTTTTTCGCCGTTGTGTACGATGGTGAATGTTTGCCCCGCGATTTCGTCCAGTTGCCGACTGTGTTCGTTCAGTTGCTCGGCTGTGCGCGAGAGTTCTTCTGCTGTGGCCGAGATTTCTTGTACGGCCGCGGCTTGCTGTTGGGATGTGGCAGCCTGTTGCTGCGCGCTTTCCATGAGGTCGTCCACGTATTTCTCAATGCGTTTGCTGGTGGCCAGGAGGGTTTCCTGGATGTAGTCGGCGTAGAGGTAGACGCTGCCCGCCATGGCCAGGGGGTAGATGAACGCGAGGATAAAGTTTCCCCAACGTGTGAGGTTTGTGTCCAGGGGCACCAGTGGGGCAATGCCCAGCAGTTCCAGGATCAGGGTGATGATGACGACGGCCAGGGAGATAAGGGTGGCAATGAAGACCATGGATGGTCCGTATAACATGGCTCCGAGGACCACGGTCCAGGCCAGGAATAGGGCCATGCCCCCCAGGTTGGTGCCAAACACGATAACGCTGATGGCCAGCCCGCCCACCACGCTCCACAGGATGAGGGCGCGGGCGGTGCGCAGTTTGTAAGCAGCCCGCCAGTACGCGATGCCGTTTAACACGGCCACTATCCAGGGCACTAGAGTCCATATCAGGATGTCCCGTCGCCCCACGGTAGCGCCGTACAGGTCCAGGGCGAGGGCGACCAGCGCAGGGGCAATCATGGCCACAAGGGCAAGACCGCGCACGCGACGCAGTCTCCGTGCATGGATGTTCGGGGCGAGTGTGGCCGATGTGGTGCCCGTTGTTTCCTGCGTCATTGTTCTTTCGCCTCCTTCGCGAGAATGCCGTGTGGGTGGGGTTCTAGGTTGGGATTGGGTTCCCACAAGGGGATGACGTTTTGTCCGTCCAGGGCAAATCCTTTAAACCCAAGACGTTGTGCCCACCCTAAAAGCAGTGGGGGGACGGTAAATACTTGCTCCCGCGCGAATTCCCGTGGAGGGTGGACGGCTAAAACAGGGTATATGCCTTCCACTTGTTTGAATTCCACCCACCAGGGGGTGTGCGCTATGTCGAAGGTGGAAGGCCCCCAGGGCCAAGCGCGCGGTTGCGCGTCCCGGTGGCGCCCGGAGGTGACCCGACGTACGTGCCCGGCCGGCACGCCCAGGCGACAAGGGTATGGGCATGGAAGTTCACAGATGACGATCCAGACGCTTTTATCTGAAAACATGGCGTGCTGCTTCCAGGATGTTTGCTACATGGATGATGTCAAAGGCCTTTTGCGGTTCGGACAACGGCCACGCGTATCGGCCCACGATGTATGGTGTGATGTCCTCTTTCTGGATGTATTCCTCTGGGACCAGGTGCATGTCCAGGGCGCGGGTGACGAGCAGGCCGGCTTCCACGTCTCCATCGCTGACTACTGTGACGTACATTCCAATGTGCGGCTGCAGGAGGTCCTCTTCCAGCAAGGGCCCCAGATCTATGAGCGCGACAATTCGCCCTTGCAGGCTTGTCGCTCCAGGCAGAAGGGGAGGTGCGCCTGGAAGTGGGGAGAAGGATTCGAGACGGGCGATCAGGCGCACCTGTTCAAGTGGCACGGCTAAGCCGTGTTCGTTGCGCAGTACGGCCAGAAAGGGCGTTCCCTGGGTAACGTTTTCCTTCTCGCTGTTTCGGTGTTGTGCCGCGAGCCAATTTTCCAGATCTTGTCCTTCAGGCATGTAAGTCACCCTCCTGCTGGTGGGGTTTTTCATGCATGAAAAGCCCCTGGCCACGGACGCTCGTTTCTGGTGTTAAGGCGGGTGCGGGAACGCGTCCAGTGTTCTTCACCATGTAGTGTACAAGGTGATTTCAGGGGGAACAATAGCCCTTTTGTACTGATCTGGGATGATGGATTCGGTCATTGGAGTTTCAGGGGTGTGGGAGGGATGGGGGGGCAGGGAACATTGGCCCCGACTCACGCGGGGCCAACAGGGGACGGTTGATGTGTTGTTCTCTGGACCGTGTTCTTAGATGTACCCAAGTTTGTGTGCTTCGCGACGCAGTTCGTCTCGAAAGTCTGGGTGGGCGATGTTGATGAGTGCGTTCACTCGCTGGCGGATGGTTTTGCCGTGCAGGTAGGCGACGCCGTATTCGGTGACGACGTAGTGAACGTCGTTTCGGGTGGTGGTGACTCCTGCTCCGGGCTTGAGCATGGGTACAATGCGGGAGATGGTTCCCTTTTTGGCTGTGGAGGGCAGGGCAATGATGGGCTTGCCACCTTTGCTGCGGGCCGCGCCACGAATGAAGTCCACTTGGCCGCCCACGCCGCTGTAGAATTTGGGCCCGATGGAGTCTGCACACACTTGCCCGGTGAGGTCCACTTCGATGGCGGAGTTGATGGCGACCATGTTATCGTTCTGGGCAATGATGAAGGGGTCGTTTACGTAGTCTGTGGGGTGGAATTCCACCATTGCGTTGTTATCGATGAAGTCGTACAACCGCTGGCTGCCCAGGACGAATCCAACAATGATTTTGCCTCGGTGGATGGTTTTGCGTTCGTTGGTGATGACTCCTCGTTCCACCAGTTCCACCACACCGTCGGAGAACATTTCTGTGTGGATGCCCAGGTCCTTTTTGTCCCGCAGGTAGAGCAGGACTGCGTCGGGAATTCCCCCGATGCCCAGTTGGAGGGTGGCACCGTCGGGGATCAGTTCCGCGATGTGCTCGGCAATGCGCATTTGGACTTCGCCCGGGCTTCCCTGGGGGAGTTCGGGGAGGTAGTAGGAGACGGGGACAAAGTAGTCGATTTTGGAGACGTGGATGAAGGAATCTCCCAGCGCGCGAGGCATTTTGTCGTTTACTTCAGCAATGACGATGCGCGCGGATTCTGCCGCGGGCTTGGTGATGCCCACTTCAACGCCAAAGGAGCAGAATCCGTGCTCGTCCGGCGGGGAGACGTGAATGAGGGCCACGTCCAGGGGCAGTTCCCCGGAGCGGAAAAGGCCGGGGATTTCGCTCAGGAACACGGGGGTGAAGTCGGCACGCCCTTCGTGTACGGCCTTCCGCACGTTTGCGCTGATGAACAGGGTGTTGACGCGCAGTTTGCCCGCCAGATCTGGGCTTACGTAGTCCGCGTCGCCCACGGTCAGCACTTGGACGATTTCCACATTTTCCACTTCTCCTGCCCGGGCGCGGTCCACCAGCGCGCGCAGCAGTTCTTGAGGCACAGAGCAGTTCCCCGTGAGAAACACGCGCTGCCCGGATTGGATGACGCGGACCGCTTCTTCAGCCGTTGTCATACGTTCGTGGTAGATACGTTCCCAGTGCGCCATGGGTCATCCTCGTTCGTCGGTAGCGTGAGTGTGGCCGTACAGTTCTTTCAAGGCCGGGTGTACGATTTCCCCGTGTTGGACGTTGATGCCTCGGGCGAGGGCCGGGTGTTGTTTCAACGCGTTCTCCAGCCCTTCGTTGGCAATGGCACAGACAAAGGGGAGTACCGCGTTGCTGATGGCATGTGTGGCCGTGCGGCCTACCACTCCGGTGATGTTGGGGACACAGTAGTGAATGATGCCGTCAACAACATAGGTGGGCATGTCGTGACTGGTGGGCCGACTGGTTTCTGTGGCTCCGCCCTGGTCAATGGAATAATCCATGATTACTGTGCGTGGACGCATCAGAGCGAGCATGTCGCGGGTGATGATGATCGGGGCCCGGTATCCAGGCTTGTACACGGCTAGCATGACAACATCAGCAAACTGAATCACTTTGCGTATGTTGTGCCGCGTGGCGCTCAGGGTGACGACTCGCCGGTCGCTGTAATGTTCCAGGCGCTCCAGCGCGCGGGGGTTCACGTCCAGCGCGTACACGGATGCGCCTGCGTACGCGAAGGCCAGCGCGGCTTCGGATCCCACTGTGCCTGTTCCTATGATGACGACTTCAGCAGGGGCGACGCCGGGTACTCCCCCCAGGAGAATGCCCTTTCCCCCCGCGTCGTTGCGCAGTAGACGGCTGGCAATGTGGGGGGCCATGCGTCCGGCCATCATGCTGATGGGGTGGAGCACAGGCAAGTACCCATCGTCTTCCTGGATGGTCTCGAAGCCGATGACGGTGACCTCGCGTTCCAGGAGGGCCTGGACTTTGTTGGGGTGTGCGGAGGCCAGGTGCATGAAGGCCATCAGGATTTGCCCTTCAGTCAGGAGGTCGATTTCCTGCTGGAGGGGACGGGCGACCTTTACGACCAGATCGCCTCGGCGAAAGGCCTCTTCGTGGGAATAGACCACCGTCGCACCGGCATCCAGGTAATGTTGGTCTAGAAACCCTGATCCTTCCCCCGCGCCACGCTCCACAAACACGCGGTGCCCCCGGTCCACCAATTGTCGAACTGCAGCCGGTGTCAGGGCCACCCGGTACTCAGCAGGACGTCGTTCTTTAGGTATGCAGATGTCCATTTACGGCCTCCCCTTAGAGTCCACCTCTTGTGGACTTTCCCTTGCCGATGTTTACTATAGTCCTCCCCGCCCAATTCCGTCCATGATCTGGGACATAATGGACGAGGGGAGCAATTTAGCCTCTTCGCTTAGGGTAGCGCATCTTCCACGCTATTCCTCTGGGCTATTTTGGGTTTGCCGGGTTATCTAAGTAGGAATTCGGGTGCTAACTGCTCTTCGGGTAAGGATTTTTCCAGTGGGAGGTGAATGTGCACCTCGATATCCAGTTGCGAGAGATACCGACACATAAGCGGTCCAACTTCTGCCCAATCCAATCCCCCCAGCCCACACCCTAACGCTGGCAACGCCAAGGATTCGATTCCCTCTTGTTTGTAGTTATCCACAATCCATTGCAGGCCTTTCTCGATGTCTTCGATACGTGAACGTTCCCGCCAATGTCGTTTTGTGGGGAAAAAGAGGAACCAGGTTCGACGATTCAAAGTAATGGGGTTGGGTACGTCATCTGCCAGAAGCGCATCTAATGAGCCTTCTCGTTTGTAGAGATAGGGTTTGCCTGGCCGAATGTCACCTCGGCGACAAGCATCTTGGTAAACAACATAGGCATCAGGGAATTGATACTTTGCTCGCGAGGCCAAACCTTTCCCCATTACACCTACTGTGTTAACGCTGATGGTTAATGTTTGCATACGGGAGAAGAACATATCGCCTTCGATTAACTTAAGTCGCGGCGTCAATATTCGTTCACGTTTAGGCTCGAAGAACATTTCGGGTTCGGGAACGACCGAAATGTTCCGAGCGATTTGTTTCACAAGGGCGCGAACTCGTTGTGCTACTGTGTTGTTGGCCACGTAAATACTGTGAATGTATTCAGGGGGAATATGGCCGGGGACCAATACTTCAGCCATAATGCGTCGCTTACTTCCGTCAACTTCGCTCCACCAAGTGACGTCGACACCCTCAAGGATTTCCTTTTCGTACTGTTTCCAATACCTCGCTGTCAGGATTTTGGTTTCCGAACGGGCTGCATTTCCTGTGGTGAAACAAACTCCCGGTAATTTCAACACGGTCTTGGAGATGCCGAGCACTACAATTTCTTCCTTATCCCTTTCAATTAGTACTCGGTACAACATGGGATTCCGTGCTCGGAAGTAGACATTCGCATATTGCCACAGGGAGAGCCCATGAGGGGTCGTAATCTCGCGACGCCAGGAGACAATGCCTTCATCATAAATGGAAGTTGTAGGAATGCCTCTGCTCTCGATGAGCGCGTGAGATAAAATGCCGTGTTGTAGAATGGACACCAGATTGTCCACATGAGTAATGTAATAGAATTCCCGAAAACGCCTTCGGCCCATGAAAATCACCCTGGTTAAATTCAAACACTTTTTGCCCTTATTTTACCATGGCCTCTCCCGGGCCCCAATCCGGCATGTCGTGGCCCATTCTCACATCACATATGTTTCCACGATCTTCCTTTCCACATCTGTGACCACGCGGGCAATTACCCGCACGTAAGGGGCTATGGTCGAATTGTGCAACTTGCGCCGTAGCAGGTTATCCACCTGAAAGATGCCCGCGGAGTTCGCCATTACGATTTCCACTTCCACGGGGATATCGCCTCCCGCGCGAATGTGGACCGCGTCAATGGCCTGCGCGGACACGGAATGGATGTTCACATCCCCCGATTCAAACGCAATGCGAGAACGACCATGGGTCATGTCCAGCGCGTCCGCGACCTTGACCACGCTGGCTTCGGTGGTGTAACAGCGCACATCCCAATGATGGGCAATAATGGCATGGAGCACTTCGGCCATGATGATGGTGCGTTCCCGTACGGGGTAAATACCTGTCAGGAGTTCCCGAGCCTTGGATTGGGCCAAGATGAGGCTGAATTCCTCGTGATTCTCCCGGTGGATGGCAATGCCCACGTCGTGAAGAGCCGCGGCCAGCACGGTCACCACTTCCGCGTCCTCGGGGTCCAACCCGTGATCCTTGACCACGCCCAGGGGCACTTCCGCGTCCGCCAGCAGGCGCAGGAGTTTGAGGGCCAGGTTCGCCACGATCTTAATGTGCACCGGACCGTGGTCACTCATCCGGTTTCGGTCCACCGCGTTGACGTTCGCACAGCGCCAGAGTTGGTAGAGTTCCTCGTCCCGGTTAATTGCATCCACCAGGGCCTGCAAGCGTTCATTGTGCCGGGCTGGAACGGTGAAGTACACCCGTTCCCCGGCTGCGATCTTCTGCTCGTCCTCCGCGATCGTCTGCGGCGAGAGTTCCTTTTCCGCTTCTGCGTTCTGTCGTTTGCCCATTCACAGCCTCCCATGTGATGGTCTTGCAGGCGGGCGAAGCCCGCCTGCAAGACGCGGCGTTCCTGTTCTTCCCAGTGTACCCTGTAATGGGCCCGGGGAAAACCTGGGGCGTCCTACGACTCCCGTTGCCCTTGCCCAATTCGTGCCTGGGGTTGTTTCCCGCGGCCAGTCATCACCCGAAAGGGGGACAATCGCTTCCCCCCACGGGCCACGGGGTATCCCTCCTCGAACGTTCAAACCAAGGCCGAGAGGAGGTGTTCCGCCCTCGGCCTTGGCGTCTGTTCTTGGTTATCCGTGAACGCGTTTTTCGTACCCGCGCCAGTAAGGTTCCCGTAATTCTCGCTTGAGGATTTTGCCCGTGCCGCCCTTGGGCAATTCGCTGCGGAATTCGATGCGCTTGGGCACTTTGTAATGGGCAATGCGGTCCCGCAGGAATTGGATGAGTTCCTCCTCGGTCGCGGACATGCCGGGCTTGAGGACTACCAGCGCCAACGGCACTTCGCCCCACTTCTCGTCGGGTACACCGATAACCGCGCACTCGTACACCGCGGGGTGGGCGTAGAGGGCGTTCTCCACCTCCACGGAGGAGATGTTCTCGCCACCGGAAATGATAATGTCCTTCTTGCGGTCCACGATGAGGACGTAGCCTTCCTCGTCCACCACGGCCATGTCCCCGGTGTGGAACCAGCCGTCCTTGATGGCCTCCGCGGTCGCGTCCGGATCCTTGAGATACCCTTCCATGACCACATTGCTGCGCACGATGATCTCGCCGATGTCCTGGTTGTTCCAGGCCACATCCCTCCCCTCGTTGTCCACCACCCGCAGGCGGACGCCCACCACAGGAATGCCTGTGCGGGCCTCGTAGTAGCGTCGCGTCTCCACATCCGTGTCCAGGTAATCCTTGACATAGGCCAGGGTGAGGATGGGGCTGGTTTCGGTAAGGCCGTAACCGCTGAAGGCCTTCACACCGAACAGGTCTTCCAATTTGGCCAGGAGTGCGGCCGGCGCGGGCGCTCCTCCGATGATGATTTCCTTCAGGTGGCTCAAATCGTACTTCTTCACATCCGGATGGTTCACCATGGCGTTGAAAACGGTGGGGACACCGAAGAGGCGGGTCACCTTCTCATCCTGGGCCAGTTGCAGAATCAAGGTGGGGTCCACCTTGCGCAACATGACGTGTTTGCCACCCACCGCGGTGAGGAACTGAGGCGTCCCCCACCCGTTGACGTGGAACAGGGGTACGATGTGCAGGAGTGTGTCCGTGTCCCGCAGGCTGAGCGCGCCAATCGCGTTCAGCGCGTGCAAGTACAGGGTGCGGTGGGTCAAGGTCACGCCCTTGGGCGGCCCTGTGGTGCCAGAGGTGTAGAAGAGTTCGCACACCGTGTTCTCGTCAATGGCGTCCAGGTCCACGTCGTAATCCGGGGATGCCTCGCTCAGGAGCGCTTCAAACTCGTGGGCCCATTCCGGCCACTCGCCGTTGGGCTCGATGATGATGTAGTGTTGCACTCCAGGAACCTGTTCGCGCAGTTTCTCCACCAGGGGGAGAAACATGCTGTGGAAGACGAGAACCTTTGTGCCCGCGTGATTGAGAATGTACGCGATTTCAGCGGGTGCCAGGCGAATGTTGATCGGGTTGAGAATCGCCCCAATCTGTGGAACCGCGTAGTAAGCTTCTAGCAGGTGATGGGTGTTCAGGTTCACGTAGGAGACCACATCACCGGGGCGGACGCCGAGCAGTTTAAGCGCGTTGGCCTGGCGGTTGATGCGTTCGTCGAACTCCAAGTACGTGAACCGCTTGGGGACATCCACGACCCCGACTTTCTTGCCGTAATACTTGACCGCTCGCTCGCGGAACTCCAGTGGCGTCAGGGGTACGAACATCGTTGCACCTCCTTGTGCGTGTGCCGTGTGGGGGATGAATGGTTCATTACATTGCGGGAACACGTTTACGCTGGTATTGTATGCGGATGGGCAGAGAAGAGCAACTTAGGGTAGCCCCACCTGCAACAGGCAAGCCGCTCAGGGCCAACGGGTCCCACAGGCCTGGGAACCACCCCCGGGTATTCCTTCACCCCAACGCGCTTCTCCTACTCAATCCGCACAACGCGTTTCCCCCATTCCACCAACTCCCGGGCTTTTTCAGGCGTGTCCGCTTCTGCAAAGATGCGCAGGACCGGCTCTGTGCCGGAAAAGCGGAGCAGAAGCCAGTTGTCGTTGTCCAGCAGGAATTTGACGCCGTCTAAGTGGGAGATGTGCCGTACCGGGTAGGGGCCAATGTGGTCCACTGGCTGCTCGCGCAGGCGGCGGGGCACGTAGACCTTCATGGCCGGCGTCGCGGGCACGTTCTCCTCCACCGTGTACAGCCGGCCGGTGATCGCGTAAATATCTTCCAGCATCTCCGAGATGTGCCGGCCCGTGCGCGCGATCATTTCCACCACCAGCACCGCGGCTAAAATGCCGTCCTTGCCCAGAATGTGTCCTCGCACCGTGAGACCACCACTGCTCTCGCCGCCCAGAAGCGCGTTGTGCTCCTTCATGGCCTTGGCAATGTACTTGAAACCGACGGGCGTTTCATAACACTGTTCTCCAAGATGTTTCGCCAGTCGGTCCAGCAGGTGTGTGGTGGCCAGGTTGCGCACCACCGGACCGCGCTCGCCCCGCACTTCGTGAAGGTAGTAGTAAAGGAGCAGGAGCAAGTCGTTGATGTGCACGTATTCGCCCCGCTCATCCACAATCGCGATCCGGTCCGCGTCGCCGTCCGTGGCCATGCCCAGATCGTAGCGCCCTTCCTTAACGGTGTTGATGAGAAGCCCCAGCGCGTGCAGGTCCGGCGCGGGCGAACGCCCTCCGAACAGGGGATCATGCCGGCCGTGGAGCGTGGTCACCCGGCAACGGGCCTCCGTCAGGATGATCTCCAATGTCACTTGCCCAGTCCCGTACATGGGGTCAATAACCACCCGCAAGCCCGCGTCCCGGATGGCTTTCATGTCCACAAAGGACTCCACCGCGTCCACGTACGCGTTGGTGAAATCCTTGTCCACCACCATACCCGCGTCCCGGGCCACATCCAGGTCCACATGCACCACATCTTCGATGGACAATGCGTTGGCTTCGTCTTCGATGCGGTTCGTCTCCTCCACCAGTAAGAGCGATCCATCCGTGTGGAAGACTTTCAACCCATTCCACTCGGGCGGGTTGTGACTGGCCGTGAAGGCCAGACCGTACGCCGCGCCTTCGACCTCCGTGGCATACGTGATGAGGGGCGTCGGCGCGTCCTCGGGCAACAGGACAACAGGCACATTGTTGCCAGCGAAGACTTCGGCCGCGGCTCGGGCTGCCATGTCCGAGAGAAAACGCCGGTCATACCCGATGAGGACCCCTTGCTCCTCGTTCCCGTCCCGGATGACCTGGTTGGCCAGGGCCTGACACAGGCGGCGCACGTTGTTCATGGTAAATCCCTCACCAATGACGGCGCGCCATCCCCCTGTGCCAAAGCGGATGCGTTCTTCGCCCAGGGTGCGGACCGGGCGAAAATAACGTTTTTGGAGGATGAACTCGGCCTCCTCCAGGTCTTCCGGTGTGTTGATGCCCAGCACTTCGTCCGGATCGTAGATCTGGTACGCGTCTACGCGTTTGCCTTCTCGCACCAGGACATGGACCACGTCGGTAAAAGGCCAGGATTCTCCCTGGCGGATGAGCCGTTCCAGCGCAGGGAAGAGGGTGGTGGCTCGAGCCGCGTACGCGCCTACGTTGACTTCCCGCCTACCCTGGGCATCCTTCACATCCGCGACTTCGATGACGTCAATAATATGTCCCCCCGCGTCCCGGATTACCCGCCCATAGGGGTAGGGGCGATCAATCCAGGCGGTGAGCAGGGTTAAGTCCGCTTGTTTTAGGCGGTGACGGTTGAGTAGTCCCTTTAGGGAGGCGGATCGCAGCAGGGGGGTGTCCCCGTAGAGGATGAGCAGGTCGCCCTGAAAGTGGTTCAGGTGTTCGGCCACCTGCCAAACCGCGTGCCCTGTGCCTAACTGTTCCTCCTGGACAATGTACGTGTACTCGTTCCCCAGGTGCGAGCGCAGCGCGTTATCCTCGCGACGGACGACGAGAAGGATGTCCTGGGGTGGGACCAGGGCACGCGCGTTGGCTATGACGTAGTCAATCACGCGACGTTCGCCTAGAGGACGTAGCAGGGAGGGGGCGTTGACTCGCGCGGTGGGCCCGGCAGCGAGGATGAGGACCTTCAGGCGGGATTTATGATGCCTTTCTGATGAGGACATGGCAGCCTCCTGGGCCAAGAGACGACGGTGTTCTGGGATGGGTACGCTGGGGGGAAGCCGCTGGCGACTTCCCCCCAGGGGGGGATTATCCCCGTTCTTCCATGGGCACGTAAGGTCGCGGGTCCGGACCCACGTACAAAGCGCGCGGCCGGATCAGGCGGTTGTCCGCGTGTTGCTCGATGACGTGCGCGGTCCAGCCAGTGACACGGCTCAGCGCGAACATGATGGTGTCCAGTTCGGGCGGGATGCCCAGATAGTACGCGACCAGCGCGCCGTAATAGTCCACGTTCGGGTACAGTCGCCGTTCCTGGAAGTAGGGGTGATTGGCCGCTTTTTGCGCCAAGCGGTCCGCAATTTCGTACCAATGGGGTTCTGCGGATTTCTCGGCAAGCGCGCGAGCCCGTTCCTTTAGAATGCGGGCACGAGGATCCATGGTTTTGTACACTCGATGCCCGATGCCCATAATACGTCGCTTTTCCTTCATGGCTTTCTCAAACCACGCGTCCACGTTTTCCGGGCTTCCGATTTCCATGAACTGGCGCATCGCGGCTTCCATAGCGCCTCCGTGTAAGGGGCCCTTGAGCGCGCCCAGCGCGGCGGTTACCGCGGAGTACATATCACTCAATGTCGAGGCGGTTACCCGCGCGGTGAAGGTGGATGCGTTGAAACCGTGATCCGCGTACAGGATGAGAAAGGCGTCCATGGCCTGGGTTGCTTCTGGGGACGGTTCCTCCCCGTTGAACATGTACAAGAAGTTTGCTGCGTGATTCAAGTCCAGGCGGGGTTCGACAATGGGCTTCCCGATGCTCACCCGGTACACTTTGGCCAGCAAACTGGCAATGCCAGAAGTTAGGCGCATTGCGTTCTCCAATTCCGCCTCACGGGAGTTGTCTTCGGCCCAGGGATCCCAGGCCGCCAGCGCGGAGATAAACGTGCGGATGGCCGTAATCGGCACGGTACCCTTGGGGAGCAGAGGAAGCATCTTCAGCAGGTTATCGGGCAAAAATCGGTAGTTGACCAGGTGCTTGCGTAGTGTCTCGTACTCCTTGCGGTTGGGAAGTTCCCCATACCAGAGGAGATGTGCGGTTTCCTCAAAGTTGCCGTTGTTAACCAGGTCCGCGATGTCGTACCCACGGTAATACAGACGGCCTTGCTCACCGTCCACTCGGGAAATTTCTGTCGTCGCTACGTAGATGCCTTCTAACCCTCGAACCACTTGGACGTCTTTCTTTTCACTCATGTGTTGCTCCTTTACTCTGAATTTGCTGGGGGTTTTTGCAATGCCTGCCCTGGAGGGAACTTACACATCTCCAGGCTAGCGTGATTATAGCGAGAACGTCCAGGTTTGCCAAGCCCCTTCTTTCCTCCATAATACAGGACGCGCCCTCTCCAGTAGGGAGAATGGCGCAGGAGGGTATCCGTTCCCTACAGAGCATTGCCACGGGTGAAAGGAGCGAGCCATGACGACCATCCGGATTATCGGAGTGCCCATGGATCTGGGCCAAACACGACGTGGAGTGGATATGGGACCGTACGCGCTGCGTTACGCGGGGCTGGGTGAATCCCTGACCGCGTTGGGGTACACGGTGATTGACGGGGGGAATATCCCGGTTCCTGGACCGGAGGAGGGGGAGGAGGAGAACCCCAGGGCCCGCCACTTGCACGCGGTCGCGGCCACATGCGAGGAGGTGTATCGTCGGGCACGGGCCGGACGGGAGCGAGGGGAATTCATCCTGTTCCTGGGCGGTGATCACTCTATCAGCATAGGCACCATTGCCGCGGTTTCAGAAGGCCGGGACATTGGCCTCATTTGGATCGACGCACACGGTGACTTCAACACCCCTGAGACTACGCCCAGCGGTAACATCCATGGGATGCCCGTTGCTGTAGTGACGGGACGTGGCGCGCCAGAGTTGGTCCACGTGGGTTTTCCAGGCCCTAAAGTATCTCCAGCGCACATTGTGATGGTGGGGGTGCGCGATCTGGACCCCGCCGAGCGGGAGGCTTTGCTCCACAGTGGGATAACTGTGTTTACCATGCGCGACATTGATGAGTTCGGCATGGCCGCGATTGCTCGCCGCATTGTGGCCCAGATGCACAACCTGGATTACGTTCACGTCAGCCTGGACATGGACAGTTTGGATCCGGAGATCGCTCCCGGTGTGGGGACACCTGTCCCCGGCGGGTTAACCTATCGCGAGGCCCATCTCCTTATGGAGATTTTGGCAGAATGGGGTAAAATAGGCTCACTGGACATCGTGGAAGTGAACCCAATTCTGGATCGACGTAATCAGACCGCGGAGATGGCCGTGGAGTTGACCGCGTCTCTGCTGGGCAAGCGCATCTTATAGCCAAAGAGGGGATGAGCATGGCGCCTCAAACGGATTACCGTCAGCAACTTATCGACGCGCTGATTCGTCGCTTGTACGATTTGTCCGAGGAGAGTTTGGCCCAACTGAGCACTTACATTTCCTTCCTCAAGTGGCAGGAGGAGCAATGGCGCTCCATTGTCGGCGACGCGGAGCGGCCAGATTTGGCTGTGGTGTGGCAATACGATTTCATCGAGCACTTCGATGAGGCCTCTAAAGCGGGCACCCTCACTGAACAGGGCATGGAGATTAAAATCGGTCCGGCCCAGTGTGGCATGGTGCAGAAGATGGCCCTTTGGCAACACCCTCCGTTAAAAGGCGAGGCCGTGGTCGAATATCAGCCCACCATCCCCGCGGACATCGAGATCCTCCAGTTGCGCTTTGCTATTGGAGTGCGCGATGGGGCCATTCTCAGTGAGGATAATCCCGTGGGATTCCGCATTCGCTTGAATGGACGCCGCATCTGGAGTCGGGTCAAGCACACTAACGCGTGGGAATACTTCACCGTGGATTTGCCCACCCTGGCCGGGACTACCCCCACCATCCAGTTCATAACCGACGCGTTGGGTGTTCACCACTGGAAGTGGGCCGTGTGGGGGGAACCCCAATTGCTGGGTCTGGTCGAGAAGGAAGAAGCCTAATTTCCACCCGAACCTAAGGAGTTGATAATGCGACGCTATACGTGGTTATACGTCCTCGCGCTTATTGTCATCATCCTGGCGGCCGTTGTCCTCTGGGCTCGGCCTCAGGTAAGTCATCCTGCCGGCGTTGCCAGGGATGTTACTCTGTGGATTCAGCCCACCGCGGGCAAAGAACCCATCCTTCAGGCCCTGGATAGTGCCCAACATGATGTGCGCATGGTCTTCTACTCCATCACCGACCCCGACATTATCCAGAAGATTAAGGACACGGTGGCGCGTGGGGTTACTGTGCGCTTCATGCTGGAGAACAACCCCTATGGTGGCAGTTCCACAAACATTGATGTGGGTCTGGACTTACAAAAATCGGGGGTGCAATTGAAATGGGCGCCGCGCGCGTTTCGCTACTTGCACGAGAAGGCTATTGTGGTCGACGGCCGGGTGGCTTATATTATGACTCACAACCTCACGACCAGTTCCTTTACGGCGAACCGGGAGTACGGCGTTCGGATCACGGATCCCCTCCTGGTCAAAGAAGTGGCCGCGGTGTTCGACGCGGATTGGAACCGAGAGCCCATTGACCTCCGTCACGCCCTTCTTATTTGGGCACCGGACAATAGCCGTGAGCGGTTTGCCCAACTGTTCAACGCCGCGAAGAAGAGCATCTGGCTTGAGGAACAGAACTCCCAGGATCCTCAAATCGTCCGCCTGTTGAGCGATGCGGCCCGCCGTGGGGTGGATGTGCGGTTGATCAGCACGCCTCGGTGGCCTATTGAGAGCGATTATGACGAACCAGGGCGGGAACAGTTGCGGCAATCGGGCGCTCAGGTGCGTTACATCCTCGACCCGTACATTCACGCTAAAGTATTTGTCATTGACGGCCGTTTGGGGTTTGTCGGCTCCCAGAATTTCACCACCAACTCCCTGGATAACAACCGGGAACTGGGAGTCCTCTTTGATGATCCCGAGGCTGTCCGGCAGATGATGGCCCAATTCCAGGCGGATTGGGAGAAGGGGACTGTGGAGCCCTTCCCCAAGGAGAAGTTGCCCATCCCGCCGGAAGGGTACATTGACCATACAAAAGCCAAGTTCTACCTGTTTCGGGATGATGTGCCTGTGCAGTTGACTGTCACCCACACTTACAACAGCGGGCGAGTTATTTGGCTCATGGGGAACGCGGATCAGGATCGGAACTTTAAAGTGGTTATCTTCCCCAGCGCGTACAGTCGGTTCCCCGGTTATCCCGATCAGTTGCCCGATGAGTACTACAAGGGCAAGACCATTCGGGTGCACGGGTTGATTAAGTTGTACCGGGGCTGGCCAGAGATTATCGTGAACAGTCCCTCGCAAATTGAAGTTGTGGAGAAGTGAGCGCCATGCCCCAACGACCGTTGAACCTGAACACGCTGGCGGATATTCTACAGGGGGAAGGGTGGGATGTGTTCGTTGCCGAAGATGTCATCGCGCGCCGCGAGGATCGAGGGGGCGTTTGGAATGTGTACGCGGATCGGGCCGGACGAGTGCGGTTGGAGGTCACTCGGGAGGCAGGGATGCCACAGGGACGACGGTTGCAAGTGGCCGGCCGTGAGTACCGGGTGTTGCGGGAGGTGAACGAAATCATCAATGTGATGACGACTATCGACGAAGAGGATGACTTGCTTTATGTTCTGCGGGTGTTTGAGGACATTGTCTGGCGTAAGTTGTGGGAAGGGGAACGGGCGTGAGGTGATCATCTTCCCTAAGGATGGGCGGGGGTGAGGAAAGCGATGACATCGGCGTTGCACGTTCAGCATTTAACGTACCGTTACCGAACACGTCAGGAGTACGCGCTGCGCGACATCACCTTTGAAATCCAGCGGGGGGAACTGGTCCTCATTGCCGGGGCTTCCGGTTGCGGAAAAACCACGCTTATGCGAACCATCAACGGTCTTATCCCCCGTTCCTACAAGGGCGGTGAGTTGGCGGGCTCTCTCCGCATTTTGGGGAAGGATCCCGCCCCCATGAAGTTGGCTGAGATCAGCCAGATGGTGGGCACGGTGCTCCAGGATCCGGAACGGCAAATTGTAGGCGCGTATGTGTACAACGATGTGGCCTTTGGGCTGGAGAACCTGGCTGTCCCCCGACCCGAGATGATCGAACGGGTGGAGCGGGTCCTGAATGACCTGGAGATCGCTCACCTTCGCGACCGGGAGACGTACGCGCTGAGCGGCGGCGAGAAACAGAAGGTCGCGGTGGCGGGTACGCTGGTCATGGAGCCGGATATCCTGGTGCTGGACGAACCCCTGGCGAATTTGGACCCGGCCAGCGTGGATGAGGCCCTGCGCCTTATTCGCCATCTGGTGGACATGGGAAAAACTGTGCTTCTCATTGAGCACCGCGTTGAGGATGTGCTCTCCATCCACCCGGACAAGGCGCTCTTTTTGGAGCGGGGCCAACAGGTGTATTACGGGAATGTGGATGGATTTTTCAGCGTGGTGAATCCCCTGGACGTTAAACTTCCGGCCCACGTGGCTGTGGATCGCATGAAGAGCATGGACCTCCCCCCACCTCCCCCGCGGCGGGAGCGTCAGCCCGGTGCTGATCCCCTGGTGGTGATGGATGGGGTGTCCTTTGGGTATGTGCCCGAGCGGGAGGTTCTACACGACATTCACTTTGCGGTGTACCCTGGGGATGTTATCGCCATCCTGGGGCCCAACGGCGCGGGGAAGACTACGTTAGTGCGTCACCTCATTGGTCTGGAGAAGCCCAACCGTGGCCGGGTGCTGGTCGAAGGGCGGGATACCCGCGATCTGTCGGTGGCTCAGATCGCGCGCACGGTAGGTTTTGTATTTCAGAATCCGTCCCACATGTTGTTTGCCCCCACTGTGTGGGAAGAACTCGCGTTTGGTCCGCGCAACCTGGGATACGATGAGGATCGGGTCGCGCGTAATGTGGAGCGGAGTCTGGAAATTGTGGATCTGAAGGAGTACGCGGGGGTTTCTCCCCTGTCTCTGAGTTATGGGCAGCAACGCCGTGTGGGGATTGGCGCGATTCTGGCCATGGAGTCGAAGATCCTGGTTATGGATGAGCCCACTGCCGGGCAGGATTATCGCCATTACACGCAATTCATGGATGCTATTGTGCAGTTACCCTTTAAGGCGGTTCTGTTCATTACCCACGATTTGGATTTGGCCGTGCGGTACGCGAATCGGGTTATTTTGCTTGCGGATGGCCGCATTGTTGCGGATGGCGCGCCGGAGGAGGTGTTGGCCGATGAGGAGCGCTTGCGAGCGTGTCGTCTGCGGCCGACCAGTCTGTTGCGCATGAATCTGGAGGTGTTGCCCAGGGTGGGGCAGTTCTTGCCTCTGGAGCGTTTGGTGGATGTGGTATAATGAGGTCGGCATCCCCCACGGTGAAAGGACCGTCCTTTCACCTGATATGGTGCGTGGTCTTATAGGCCACTGTGTTGGACGACGGTTGTGTTCATTATTCAACGTCATTTGTCCGATTTATCGTTGAACCCGTCGTCGGCAGTTATTCCACAGAGGAGGTGGCATTATGGGCGGTCAATCCACATTAACCAAGGTCATCGGCGCGATCATTACGACCCTTGTTGTGCTCTTTCTGGTGAACCTGGTAACCGGCGGTGCGAAGGCATCCACCGTCGGCTGGATTCTGTATCTCGTGGGGGCCGTCATCGTGCTGGTCATCTATTTCTTCTTCGCGAATAAGCCCATTTGGGAGGTGGGCACTCGCGAAGTGGTGATGATGGCGATTGGGGCAGTGTTGTACGGTATTTTCTCCTGGGCAACCAATGTCATCCAGTTGCCCTCGGTGAGTTTTGTGTCCTTACGGCCGGCTGTGGCCATTCCCATCTTTATGGGGTTGGCTTTTGGCCCGGTTGTGGGGTTCTTCAGCGGCGCGGTGGGGAACATTATTGGGGACGCGTTGACCGGCTGGGGCGTGTTCCCTGTGTGGGATTTGGGTAACGGACTCATGGGAATGATTCCGGGACTCATCCTCGCCTGGGAGACTCAGAGGGAACGGCGCCGGGTGACCGAGCGGGTGCTCGTTATTGTGGGCGCTATCATGCTCCTGTTCGTCATTTTGACCGTCCTCTTCCCCAATGTGGAGCATCCCTGGATGGAAGGGATGCGGGCTGGTCAGTGGACCCTGGGACTGTTGATTATTACTATTGTGTTGGTCGCTGTTGGGTGGTTCTTCTTGCGCAAGAGCCCGGATATTGCTGTGTCCGTCATTTGGGGCTCTTTGGGGGTCATTGTTGGTATGGGGTTCGCGTCCCTGGCCGATATCTGGGTGAATGGGTACAGCCTCGCGACCGCGATTATTGGTGAGTTCTTGCCGGCCGCTGCTTCGGACCTGGTGTTCGCTATTATCTTGGTTCCCATCCTGTACGGGGCCTATGAGGCGGCTCGGGCGCAAACCGGTCGTTAGGGTGTGTTCTACGGTGGCCGTCGGCCCTGTCCGGCGGCCACCGTTCACCTGAAGGAGGCGTAGGCGGTGATTGTTACCTGGTCGTACAAGGAACGAGATACGATTATCCAGCGCCTGGACCCGCGGGCCCGCATTATTTTCATGTTCCTTTCCATTATTTCGGTCATCGAGACCTGGGATTTGCGGGTGCTGTTGGGGTGGCTTCTTCTCGTCGCGCTGGCTTATCGCCTGTCCAAGTTGACGTGGCAGGAGACGCGGCGCTTTTGGATGATTGTGATACCCATTATTACTCTTTTGGTGACGATCACCGCGCTGACCGGTCGTGGCGGTGAGGAGGCGTACCAGGTCACCCATCCGTTGTTCAGTGTTCCCCTGTGGGGAACCCATCGCTTCACCATCAGTGCGGAACAGTTGTTCTTTGCGATGAGTCAGTTTGTGCGCATGTTGGTCATGGCGACCTTTGGGTTGTTGATTCCGTTCACGATTCACCCCGCGTACTACGGGGTGACTTTCAAGGGGTTGGGGCTGAGCGATAAGTTCGCGGTGGCTACGGATCTGGCTTTCCGCCTGGTGCCCACTGTGGCCAAGGATTTTCAAACCACTCTGGATGCTCAACGGGCTCGGGGCTATGAGTTGGAGCGCAAAGGGGCCGGGCTTTTCCAGCAGGTGAAGAACCTGGCGCCTTTGGTGGTGCCGGTGACAATCGGTACAATCCTGGGCGGAGAGGATATCATCGACGCGATGGACTTGCGAGCCTTTGGCGCGAAGCCCAAACGCACGTGGATTGTGGAACTCCACTATGAGCGACGGGATTATGTGCTTATCGCGTTCGGCGTGCTGTTGTTTGTGGTGACCACTGTTGCCCGCGTGAGTGGATACCTTCACTTCTGGGTACCTTCCTGGATTATTCCATCCTAAGGGTGTATGTCAGTACGGTCCTCAACATGGGTGGTCGGGTTCAAAGGGTTTCCATTCACTGGTTTTCCCTGATCCTGGGCGGCCTGGGAGGAATGGTGTTGGGGGTGTTGCTTGGATATGTGTGGGTGTTCCGCGCTCCATCCCTTGTGCTGGAGGTTCCTACCCCGCTGCCGTTACCCCCAACAGCAACGCCCGCGCCGGTGACTGTGTATGTGAGCGGCGCGGTGAATAACCCTGGTGTGTATACATTGCCCGCGTTTTCCCGGGTGGCGGATGCTGTGCGCGCGGCCGGGGGGGTGACAGAGCACGCGGACAAGGACGCGGTGAATCTGGCGTTGCCCCTGGAAGATGGGACCCACGTCCACGTTCCACGGGTGGGCGAAGTCCCGGGAAAGGGGGAAAAGGCTCACCAACGAGAGGGCGCGTCAGGGGCGGTCACTTTCCCTGTGGATGTGAACACCGCGCCGCCTGCCGCGCTGGAGGCTATTCCCGGCATTGGGCGGGTGATGGCGCAACGCATTGTGGCCCACCGTCCCTACGGGACGGTGGAGGACTTGTTGCGCGTGCCCGGTATTGGACCAGCCACGTTGGAAAAATTACGCCCCTATGTTAAAGTGGGTACAGTACCCCAAAACGGCCGGGAGTGAGGTGAATTTGGCAACGGTTAAACGCAGAATGTTCCTGTATCTCAGGCGAATGAGATGGTGGCTTCTCCCCGCGGTCACCTGGCTCATGTTGGGTCTTCCCACTTTGCGCTGGTTGTGGGTCCAGTGGTGGACGAATGATTTTTACTCCCACGGGCTGCTGGTTATGCCGTTGGCCCTTTACCTGGGATGGCGCTCGCGTTCCCCGCAGGGGGAAGGTTCGAACCTGGCGCTGGTGGGATTGGTCGGGGGCACGGGGGGGTATGTGGTCGCGCTGGCCTCGCACGCTATGTATGTCGCGGCCTTTTTGTGGGTTGGTATGGCCGCTTTTCTCGTGGCCGCACTGGGTGGGTGGCAGATGTTGCGGCGTTTGTGGTTTCCCCTGGTGTTTGTTTTGTTGGCTGTGCCGCTGCCTTTTGTGGAAGCAGCGAGTTTGCCGTTGAGCCAGTGGGCCGGTACGGTGGCAGCGTCGGTGGTGCGTTTGCTGGGCATTCCCGTGCTGGCTAATGGTAGCCAGATTACGTTGCCCAACACGCATTTGGTGGTGGGAGCGCAGTGCAGTGGGTTGCGTTCTCTCATCGCGCTGATAACTTTAGGCGCGCTGTTTGCTTATGCAGCCGCTGGTCCTTTGTGGTGCCGGTGGGTGGTGTTCCTCAGTGCTGTACCCCTGGCTCTGGTGGGGAATTTGGGGCGGGTTGTGAGCCTTGTGGTGGTCGCTTATCTGTGGGGAGCAGAGCGGGCGTTTGCCTTTTACCACAATTATTCGGGGTTCGTTTTCTTTTTCCTGGTGTTCGTTGGACTTGTTGGGATAGCACGGGGGATGGGATGTCGCAACGTTCGCGATCTTTTTTAGCCACGTTGATCTTGCTGGTAGGGGTTGGGGCGGTCCTGTGGACACGGCCGGATTTGCTTCAGCCCCGCGCGCGTCACCTGGCTCACACGTGGGTGGTGGATGTGGATACCTGGCGTCGCACTCCATATCAGCGGGTGGTGCGGTCACCGTTCGATTTTGACGTTCGTCACGATTTGCACCGCATCCCCCTGGATGTGGGGCCATGGCACGGGGTGGATGTGCCGCAAACGAACATTGAGGTGTTTATCCTGCTGGAGCCGGAACAGTACTTACAACGGCGCTACACGTACACTGACGGCCGTTTTCTGTGGTTGAGTGTTATCGGTAGTCGCAAGGAGCGCAGTTTTCATCCCCCGGAGATCTGTTATATGTCCGATGGGTGGCAGGCGCGTGTGTCTGATGTGGACGTTCCCCTGAGGAAGGGAAGCATTCGCGCTTTAAAGGTGTCGGCTCGCAAGGGGGAGTGGCAGCATGTGGTTTTGTACTTTTTTGTGTGGCCGGATCAGGCGCGCGATCTTTCCCGCGGGGTGGTTATGTTCAAGGTGACCGTGCCGGTGACTCGGGAGGAGGCGGACGCGTTGGCGCTGGCACGGCAGTTTATCCGGGAGTTTTTCTGGGACGTGGTGGAGTGAGGGGGTGTCCTAGTATTTTGTTATGAAAACTGCGCAAAACTTTCTCGTGGATTTGGTTGTCTTCAACGAGTCCGTTATAATCCGCCCGGACTGTCTATCTCTCCGCGGGTGATTGGTGAAGGGGATAATGGGTGCGTTGGCTGTTCGAACTGGAATTAGCGTGGGAACTGGCTTGGGCTATTGTCCTGCTCACGTTCGGACCGATTGGCTTGGGGTTATGGCTGGACCGCCGCGCGCACATTACCCCCCTGGGTACATTGGCGGGAGTTATCGTAGGCCTGGTGGCGTCGGTCGGATATGTGCGCCACCGGTGGAGGGCTCTCGCCAACGTGGAATCGCCGCGGGGCCATGATTTTCACAGGGACGTGAAGGAGGAACGCTCGTGCGACGATTGTTGAGCCCTCGAGTTCTCGGTATTACTTTGGCCGTGCTTGTGCTCATGGTGGGCAGCGCGGTTGTGTTGAAAGTCCCCCTTCCCGGTATTTCCCTCCCCGCTGAACCGGTTGCGTGTTTAGGAGGTCACCTTGTTGAGGCAGAGCATGGGTTGGCGTGTTCGGGTGGCTTTCCCATTACTAACACGATGACCGGGACGCTGATTGTCGACCTGACCATTTTCCTCTTCATGTACTTTGCACTGCGTGATAAGCAGTTGATTCCCAACGGGTTGCAGAACGCGTTGGAAGCCGTTATTGAGTGGTTTTACGGGTTGGTGGAGGATGTGGCCGGGAAGGAGAATGCCCCCAAGTTTTTCCCCTTGGTGATGACGATCTTTATCTTTGCCCTGGTCTCCAACTGGTGGGAACTGGTCCCGGGCATGGATGCCTTTGGCTGGATCGTAAAAGCCCACGGTAAAGGGGGCTGGGAGATCAAGGCGCTGTTTGGCAACGTGCACACCCTGGTGAAGGAGGATGGCCATTACACGCTGGTGCCGTGGTTGCGCACGGTGACCACGGACTTGAACGTGACGCTGGCTATGGCCTTCATCTCTGTGACGTACGTGCAAATTGCGGGTGTGCAGGCGTTGGGGCCCGGTTACTTCAAGAAGTTCATCAAACCGGGATATGCCAGTGGTCTTATTGATGTGTTTGTGGGCATTCTGGAGACGATTAGCGAGATTGCCCGCATTATCTCGTTCTCCTTCCGATTGTTTGGTAACATCTTTGCGGGTACGGTATTGCTGTTCGTGATGCCGTATCTGATTCCCCTGTTTGTTCCGTTGCCGTTCTACGGACTGGAGATCTTTGTGGGCCTTATCCAGGCCTTTGTGTTCGCTGTGCTGACGCTGGTGTTCATCTCCATGGCTGTTGTCAGTCATGGGGATCACGAACACTAGTGGTGAGGGGGGATCCCCAATCCATTTTCTTCCGAATCCCAAACTTGAATCTTTAAGGAGGTCTTTAATCATGGAAGGATTGGCTTCTGGTCTGGCCATGGGGCTGGGTGCCATTGGCCCCGGTATCGGTGTAGGTCTGGTCGTGTTAGGTGCTTTGCAGGGTATTGCACGCAACCCTGAGGTTGCGGGCGAAATCCGCACCAACATGATTTTGGGCATCGCGTTCGCTGAGGCTATCGCCATTTACGCTCTGGTGGTGGCCCTGTTGCTCAAGTTTGTGTAACCACCCCTGAAGCGTGTAAGGAGGGCGACCTGTGGAAGCATTAGCAGCCCTGGGTATCAACTTAAATTTCTTGATCACTCAGATCATTCATTTTCTGTTGCTCCTCTGGTTGTTGCAGAAGTTCGTGTACAAGCCCATCCTCAACATTATGGCGGAGCGACGCCAGCGCATTGAGGAGGGGCTTAAGGCCGCGGAGTTGGCCCGGGAGGAGGCGGCTCGCCAGCGTGCCGAACTTGAGAAACAACTGGAAGAGGAGCGACGCCGCGCGCAGGAGCGCATTGCCGAGGCTACCCGCCAAACAGAGCGCCTGCGGGAGCAGATCCTTGCGGAGGCCAAGGCTGAAGCCGAGCGCATCGTGGCCGAGGCGCGTGAACAGGCTGAGCAGGAGCGCGAGCGTATCCTCCAGGATGCGCGACGCCAGATCGCGGAGTTGAGTCTCCTGCTGGCGCAGAAGATTGTCGGTGAGAGCCTGGACGAGCAAAAGCAACATCAACTCATTGAAAAGTTCCTGGTGGGTGAACTGTGAACCGGCGAGAAAAGGAAATTCAGGCATACGCGACGGCATTGTTCGAGGCCGTAATTGAGGAGGCGATCCAGGCCTTGCAAGCCGTCCAGCAGCGTGTTGCCGAAGATGAGGCCTTAAGGACGCTCCTCGACGATCCGGCCAAGGATGTCCAGGAGAAGTTCGAGGCCCTTAAGCGGGTCGTGCCCCCGGGAACCGGAGAGGCGGTCGTCAAGTTCCTGGGTCTCCTGGTCTCCAAGCAGGACCTGGGATACCTGGATGAGATCGTGGGGGCCGTTCGGGATCAGGTGCTGGCTCGCGGGGAGGCTCCCATGGAGGCCGTGGTGGTGTCCGCGGTGGAACTCACGGGTGAGGAAAAGGCCAAGTTGGAGGCGAAACTCAAGGATCGGTTCGGCCCCAACCTCGTTTTTACCTACCGAGTTAACCCGGACATCCTGGGCGGCATGATCATTCGGGTCGGGGATACGCTGTTGGATTATAGCCTGCGCAGTCGCCTGGAAGAATTACGTGGACGTATCGAGACCATCGTGTAAGTTTTGCGTTTGACGTCATGCGCTGAGCGCCTTGGAGGCGAGGGACGCAAGGTGGCATCCTTTGCGCATGACCGATAGCGCGTCACGCATCATGTCTTGTAGCGAGGGATTACACAGAGCGGAGGACATTCGATGGCAATTCGTGTGGAACAAATTGCCGAGGAGTTGAAACGGCAGATTTTGGAATTCGAGCCCACCGTGCGCACAGTGGATGTGGGTACGGTGACTTACGTGGGTGATGGTATCGCCCGTGTGTCAGGGCTCACCAACGCGATGGCAAGTGAGTTGGTTGAGTTTGAGGATGGCACCCTGGGTATTGTTTTTAACCTGGAAGAGGACAGCGTGGGTGTCATCATCATGGGTGAGTACACCGGCATTGAAGAAGGGCAGATTGTGCGGGCCACAGGACGCATCGCGTCGGTGCCCGTTGGCGATGCCCTGATCGGCCGCGTGGTCAACGCGGTGGGTCAGCCCATTGACGGCAAAGGCCCTATTGAGACCGATAAGTACCGCCCGGTGGAGCGAATTGCTCCGGGTGTGGTCTACCGTGAGCCGGTGAACACCCCTGTGCAGACGGGCATTATCGCCATCGACTCCATGATTCCCATTGGTCGCGGCCAGCGAGAGTTGATCATCGGCGACCGCCAAACGGGAAAGACGGCCATCGCCATTGACACCATCATCAATCAAAAGGGCAAGGATCTCATCTGCATCTACGTCGCCATTGGCCAGAAGCGCGCTCAGGTCGCGCAGGTGGTGGCCACCTTGGAGAAGTACGGAGCCATGGATTACACCGTGGTGGTGGCTGCGACCGCGTCCGAACCCGCCGCGCTGCAGTACCTCGCTCCGTACGCGGGCTGTGCCATTGGTGAGGAGTTCATGGAGCAGGGCAAGGACGCGCTTGTGGTGTACGATGACTTGAGCAAGCACGCCTGGGCATACCGTCAGGTCTCCTTGCTGCTGCGCCGTCCGCCAGGACGTGAGGCATACCCTGGTGACGTGTTCTACCTGCACTCCCGCCTGTTGGAGCGCGCGGCCAAGTTGGCCACCGAGTACGTCATTGTCAAGAAGGGTGACGATCCCAAACGGCCGGGTGTGAACGGGAAGATTTACCGCGGGAAGTTGGGTCTCGAGGAAGCCGAAGAGGATTTGAAAGAGATGGGCGATGAGTACACCATCGTTCGCCTGCCCGACTCCGGCGGTTCCTTGACCGCGTTGCCCATCATTGAAACCCAGTTGGGCGACGTGTCCGCGTACATTCCCACCAACGTGATCTCCATCACCGATGGGCAGATTTACCTGGAGCCCGAACTCTTCTACGCGGGTTTCCGCCCCGCGTTGAACGTGGGTATCTCCGTGTCCCGTGTAGGTGGTGCAGCCCAGCGTCCGGTGATGAAGCAGGTCGCGGGGCGATTGCGCCTGGAACTGGCCCAGTACCGAGAGTTGGCCGCTTTCGCCCAGTTCGGATCCGACCTGGATCCCGCGACTCAGCGCCAGTTGGACCGGGGCCGGCGGGCCATGGAGGTGTTGAAGCAGCCTCAGTACTCGCCGTTGCCCCTGGAGCACCAGGTGATGCTCATCTTCGCGGTGACCAATGGCTACCTGGATGGCATTCCGGTGGATCGCATCCAGGAGTGGAAGGACGCGTTCCTGCGGTGGGTGGATGCCACGTATCCGGACCTGGTCCGCACCATCGCGACAGGGGAGAAGATGAAGCCGGAGACCATCGAGGCGCTGAAATCCGCTTTGGAAGAGTTCAACCGCACGTTTGAATAAGAGAAGGTTGGGACCGTGGCTACAGATAGGGAAATTAAGCGACGCATTCGGAGCGTCAAAAACATATCGCAAGTGACCAAGGCGATGGAGGCTGTTTCGGCCTCCAAGATGCGGCGTGCCCAGCAGCAGGTGCTGTCAACTCGTCCTTACGCGCAGAAGGCCCAGGAAGTGTTGAACTTCCTGGCCTACATGCCGCACAGTGGGTTGCCCATGTTCCACCCGCTGCTGGAGGCCCGTCCCGTGGAGAAGGTGCTCATGGTCCTAATCACGGCGGACCGGGGCTTGGCGGGCGGGTTCAACAGCCACATGATCAACACGGCCCTGAAGTTCGCGGAGCAACTGGGCAAACCCACCTCCTGGGTGACGGTGGGCCGTAAGGGACGGGATTACATGGCCCGCTACGGGTACAACATCATCGCCGAATTCACCAAATTGGGTGACCGTCCAACATCCTTGGATGTGGCCCCCATCTCCCGAGTTGTCACCGATGAGTTCGTGGCTCAGCGGGTAGACGCGGTGTACCTGTGTTATACCGACTTTGTCAACGTCTTGCGTCAGGTACCCACCATCAAGCAACTCCTGCCCATTGAGCCCATTAAGCCGGAAATGAAGTGGTCGCCGGACTACATTTTCGAGCCCGATCCGGAGACCATTTTAGACTTGGTGCTGTACCGCTTTGTCGAACTGCAGATCCTGCAGGCATTGTATGAATCCATTGCCAGTGAGCACGCGGCGCGCATGGTCGCTATGCGGAACGCTACGGACGCGGCCCTGGAGTTGATCGACGTGCTCACGCTAAGTTACAACAAGGCTCGTCAGGAGCGCATTACGCGCGAGATCCTGGACATTGCTGGTGGCGCAGAGGCGTTGCGTCGCGCGCGCGAAATGGAATCGTAAAAACACAAGTTCCAGGTTTGGGGTTGCAAGTTTCAGTCCGCGGCTTCAACCTGCGACTTGCAACCTGTAACTTGCAACCTGATCAGGTAGGGAGGCATTCGTATGGCAATTCAATCCGTTGGTCGTATCCGCCAGATTATCGGCCCCGTGGTGGACATCGAGTTCCCGGAAGGGCAGTTGCCCGACGTGTACGACGCGGTGGAGATCCCTCTTGAGGATGGGCGAAAACTGATTTGCGAAGTACAGTATCAGATGGGGAACAACTGGGTGAAAACGGTGGCTTTGGGGCCGACGGACGGGCTGCGCCGCGGCATGGAAGCGTACAACACCGGCGCGCCCATTAAAGTTCCCGTGGGACCTGCAACCTTGGGGCGGGTGTTCAACGTGGTCGGTGAGCCCATTGATGAGCAGGGCCCCGTGGAGACGGATACGTATTATCCCATCCATCGCCCGGCTCCCCCGTTGGTCGAACAGTCCACCAAGTCCGAGTTCTTTGAAACGGGCTTAAAGGTCATCGACCTGATCGCTCCCTTTACCCGTGGTGGTAAGACGGGCGTCTTTGGTGGCGCGGGGGTGGGAAAGACCGTTATCATCATGGAGTTAATTCGCAACATCGCCACCGTCCACAAGGGATATTCCGTGTTTGCCGGCGTGGGTGAGCGGAGCCGTGAGGGAAATGACCTCTGGTTGGAAATGCGGGAATCGGGCGTTATCGACAGCACGGTCATGGTGTTCGGCCAGATGAACGAGCCGCCAGGAGCCCGCCTGCGCGTGGGGCTAACGGGAGTCACCATGGCCGAGTACTTCCGCGATGAAGGCCGCGATGTGCTGCTCTTCATCGACAACATCTTCCGCTTCGTCCAGGCCGGTTCCGAGGTGTCCTCGTTGCTGGGGCGTATGCCTTCGGCAGTAGGGTATCAGCCCACGTTGGGAACGGACATGGGTGAGTTGCAGGAGCGCATTACCTCCACCAAACGAGGCGCCATCACCTCCATGCAGGCGATTTACGTGCCCGCAGACGACTTTACTGACCCGGCGCCAGCCACAACGTTCGCGCACCTGGACGCGACCATCTCCTTGGAACGCGCGCTGGCCGCCCAGGGTCTGTACCCGGCTGTGGACCCGCTCGCGTCTACGTCCCGCATTTTGCAGCCGGACATCGTGGGCGAGGAACACTATCGGGTGGCCCGCGGTGTGCAGCAGACCCTCCAGCGCTATAAGGACCTCCAGGATATTATCGCCATTCTGGGTGTGGAGGAGTTGAGCGAGGAAGACAAGATCACAGTGGCTCGAGCCCGCAAGATCCAGCGCTTCCTCACCCAGCCCATGTTCGTGGCTGAGCAGTTCACTGGCATGCCTGGACGGTATGTGAGGATCGAGGACACTATCCGTGGCTTCCGCATGATCCTGGACGGGGAACTGGATGATATTCCCGAGCAGGCCTTCTACATGAAGGGCACCATCGAAGAAGTCATCGAAACCGCGGAACGCATGCGCAAGGAAGGGTAAAGGGTAGGTCACATGGAAACAGTACGTTTAGAAATCGTCACACCTGAACGTCTGGCTTTTTCTGAGGATGTGCGTTCGGTGACGTTGCCGGGCGTCAGTGGTGAGATGACCATATTGCCCCGCCACGCGCCGTTGATGACCATCTTGCAGCCTGGAGAGTTGGTCATTCGGCCCGCGCATGGCGAAGAGATCTCCTACGCGGTCGGCGGCGGCATTGCCGAAGTCCGTCCGGACAAGGTGGTCGTGTTGGCGGATGCGGCTGAGCGGGAGGACGAGATTGATATTGCTCGGGCCGAAGCAGCACGTCAGCGTGCAGAGCGCTTGTTGAAAGAAGGCGTCCCACCCGAACGCCGTCGCGAGTTGGAACTCAGCCTCCGCAAAGCGTACGTGCGTTTACGCGTTGCCAGACGACGACGCCGTCGTCCAGGTATTCAGCCTTCCACCACCGCGGAGCGTGAAGGAAGCGAAACCGAGTAGGTTGGTGAGTCCTTGGTTGACCGTGTACCCCTCGCAGGTTACCTCCTGCGAGGGGTTTTTTGTGGAACCCCTCCTCTTTCCGTATATTAAAGTGAATGTCTTGAGAGCGAACGTAAGTAACGTATCGACGCCTTCTGTCCGGTGATCGCACAACTTGGAAGTAACTCTCAACGGAATTTTGTCAGCGGAGAAGAACACCATGTTTGAACGGTATATTGGCATTGATTTAGGCACAGTGAACGTTCTTGTGTACATGAAAGGCAAGGGCATCGTCCTGCAGGAGCCATCGGTTGTGGCCATTTCCCGTCGGGACAGCAAAATCGTTGCCATTGGCACAGAGGCCCGAGAAATGGTGGGCCGCAATCCCGAGAGTATCGAGGTCGCCCACCCGTTGAAGGATGGTGTCATTGCGGATTACGAAGTGACGGAGAAGATGCTGGCGTACTTTATCCGCAAGTTGTTGGGGCGTTTCCGGTTGGTGAAGCCGGTGTTGATGGTCAGCATTCCCCGAGGGGTGACCAGTGTGGAAGCCCGCGCGGTCCATGATGCCGCGATGCAAGCGGGCGCGAAGGAAGCGTATCTTATTCCCGAACCTTTGGCCGCGGCCCTGGGCGCGGGGTTGCCCATTGAAACGCCTACAGGCAACATGGTGGTGGACCTGGGGGGTGGAACAACGGAATCCGCGGTCATCTCCGTGGGGGACATTGTTTCCTGGAGTTCTGTGCGCGTGGGAGGCGTTCACCTGGACGAGGCCATTATGGCCTATGTGCGCCGCAAGTATAACCTGATTATCGGCGCCCAGACCGCGGAGGAGATAAAGATCGAAATCGGCAGTGCTATGCCGCTGGATGAGGAATTACAAATGGAGGTGAAGGGGCGCGATCAGGTCTCGGGCCTTCCCAAGACCATTACCATTACCTCAGGGGAGGTGATGGAGGCCCTGGAGGAACCCCTGGAAATCATTGTGAATTCGGTACGCCAGACCCTGGAAAAGACGCCGCCGGAACTGGCCGCGGATATCATTGACCGGGGAATGGTGCTCACCGGAGGAACTGCGATGCTGCGTCAATTGGACCGTCTCCTGGTGAAGAAGACAGGGGTTCCCGCGTTTGTGGCGGAGAATCCCATCGCGTGTGTGGCCATTGGTGCCGGCCGTGCGCTGGACAATCTCGACCTGCTGCGCCGCAGCCTGCCTAAATTCTGAGCCATGAAACAGGTTCCTGCTTCTGTTTACTGGGCCGGGTGGCGAGAGGTCCTCGATTACATTCTGGAAGGGTTTGAAGTCCAGGAGAACGTGTCTCCGCCCTGGTTGGTCAATCCTCACACGGGACGACGTTTGAAGTTTGACCTGTTCTATCCCCGCATCCAACTGGCTATTCGATTCCGCGGGGTGGCGCCTACCGCGCGTCGACGCCGCGTGTCCGACCAGGAGGTGGAAGCGGACGCGTTGCGGGATGAGGTGCGCCGGGCGCTGGCTCGGGAGCACGACATCGCGTTCGTCGCGTTACGGGTTATCTCCGAGGATCCCCGACAGGAGTTGGACCGTCTTCACACCGCGTTAAGTACGGTAACACGGCGCGTTGTGCACTCTTCCCTGCCTCAGGATCAGAAGATCGCCCTGGTTGATGCGGTGCGCGCGGCCCGTAAGCGGCTGTTAGAAGTCCGTGAGCGGTTGCGGCGCCCGGAGGATTTGGTGGTGTACGCGGACCGCCGCCGGGATCGGGAAACCGTGGCTTTGCGGGAAGCCCGTCGGGAGGCAACGTCGCGGCCGGTGACCGTCCAACGGGTGTACCAGGTAGGCATGCGGGTGCGCCATATCCGCTACGGGGAGGGGATGGTGGTGGCTGTGGCGGCCACGGAGGATGGGGACTATGAGGTGACTGTGGATTTCCCTACAGCAGGAGAACGGAAGTTCCTGGCGAGTTTGGTGGGTGACAAGTTGGAAGTGATATAAAGAAAGCCGCCCAAGGGGCGGCCTGGGGGAATTTAGCGTCGATGGCGTTGACTCAATTCGCGGGCGCACGCGGCGCAGAGGGTAGTTTCGGGGAACAACTCCAGGCGTTCCGGTTCAATGGGCTTGCCGCAGTTCTCGCATATTCCGTACTGCCCCTTTTCCAGGCGTTCGATAGCCTCCTTGATGGACGCGATCTTTTCCTTGAGTTGATCGCGTCGCGCGAGGTTCATTTCCCACTCGTATAGACGTGGACTGCCTACCCCTAAACCGAATTCAGGCTTATCCTCCAACTCGCGCAGTACATCCGCAAGTTCCTCTTCGGCCTCTTGCAGTTCTTTACGTAATCGTTCCAGTTCGCGTTGTCGTTCTTGCTCCTGTTCTTTGAGGGCTGCATGTGTCATTGTTGTGCCTCCTCTCCTTGTTCCTCGCCACCTATCCCCCCGTTCACTGCGTTCTCGGGAGAAGAGGGTGTAAGTGACTCGTTCTCCTCCGTTGTTTCCTCTGCCACATCCCACTGAGGTACTTGCCGCATGCTCAGGGAAATACGCTGGCGTTGCGTGTCAATGCCAATGATACGAACTCGGATTTCGTCTCCGATCTCGAACGCGTCTTGAGGCCGTTGGCCTGAAGCCAATGGCAATTCCGATACGTGAATAAGACCCTCCAGGCCTTCCTCTATCCGAGCGAACACACCAAAATCGGTTACGTTGATCACTACGGCATCGACAATATCCCCTTCCTTGTACTTCTCCACCCGTTCTAGCCACGGGTTGGGCTGCATACGTTTTAGACTCAGACCAATGCGTCGCGCCTTGCGGTCGACTTTGACCACCACTGTCTCAACTTCCTGTCCAATTTGGAGCACCTCCTGGGGGTTCACCGTCCTGTCCCAGGAAATTTCGGACCGGTGAATAAGCCCGTCCACGCCGTCCAAATCCACGAAAACACCAAAACTGGCGAAACTGCGCACCCGTCCCTTAATAATGTCCCCTTCCTTCAGGGTGGCCAGCAATTCATCCCGACGTTGCTCACGCAGTTGATGTTGTGCTTCCCGTTCGGAAAGGATGAGACGCCGACGAGACCGATCCACCTCAATGACGCAGACGGGAATTTTCTTCCCCACCAGGGCCGCCATCCGTTGTGACCTTTCCTCGGCAGAGATGTTGCGTGGGATGTCGGCCATTTGGGATAGGGGAACAAAGCCCCGGATTTGTCCAAAGCGAACAATAAGTCCGCCTCGGTTGTACGCTATCACTTCCGTTTCAATAATGGCCTTTTGTTCCATTAACTCTGCGGCCCGGATCCAGTCCCTGGCCTGCAGCGCTTTAGATAGACTCACCTCAATGTCACCCGTGTCCTCGTACACTCGGGTGACGATCACATTGACTTCCTGGCCTTCGTACAACTGCTCGCGCACTTCGGGCGGAAGGCGGGCCAGGTCATCGGGGGGGACATAGGCATCTCGCTTGGCGTTGATGTCCACCAGCACCTCATTCGGACCGATTTGGACAATCGTCCCTTTCAGTAGATCCCCCCGTTCCGGCTGCACTAGAATGAGGTGATCTTCCTGGAGCCACTCCTCGAACAAGTGGCCGTTCTCTACATCTCCGTCATCCGTCCACTGCGTTCTCTCCTGATCGAACACTGTGCAACTCCGTTGGGAGTAGTATGAATTCCAGGGTGACTCCCCCTTTCCCTGGAAATAAAAAACTCGGATGTCCCAGGGAGACATCCGAGTAAGGGCCAACGGACCGACTTTCTCCACGAGAAAGTCGGATCATTTATACAAACTACGTTCTCCCTGGGGGTTTCCAAACGTTTCTTTCCAGAAGGCGCAACCTTATCCTCCCTTTCCTCGCCCGTGTTCAGTATAGCATTGAACGAAAGCCATGTCAAGGGATTTTTTGAAACCTCTGGAATTATACGGGACGCGAGGGGAATTCTGCCCCCCGGACAGGGGTGGCGACGCTTGGTTTTCCCCCTGGTTGATGGTACAATACAGGCGTACACGTATGGGATGCGCGAGACTGTGCACAGATTTAACTCATGGGCGAGGATCTATGAGACCGGTACAATTACAGTTGCGGAATTTCCTCTCCTACGGTGAGAACGTTCCCCCCTTGCGCTTTGATGGGTTACACCTGGTGTGCCTTTCCGGTCCTAACGGGCATGGAAAGAGCGCACTGTTGGACGCGATAACGTGGGCCCTGTGGGGTAAGGCGCGCTCACGCAGTGACGATGACCTGGTGCGGCACGGCCAGACAGAGATGCTGGTGGATTTTGAGTTCCTGTTGGACAACCAGCGTTATCGGGTGCGTCGGGAGCGCATTCTCAAGGGAAAACGGGGCCAGAGTGTGTTGGAATTCTTCGTCTGGGATGAGGAGAACCAACGATGGCGCTCGTTGACCGAGCCCAGCAAGCGGGACACTCAACGTCGGATTATTGAAACGTTGCGGCTGGACTATGATACGTTTATCAACTCCGCGTACTTAAAGCAGGGACGGGCCGATGAGTTCACCACCCGCACCCCCGCGGAGCGCAAGCAGGTCCTGGCGGAGATTCTGCACCTGAACCAGTACGAAGTGCTGGAACAGCGGGCTAAGGAGCGGGCTCGTCGAGCCGAGCAGGAGATCCAAATTCTTCAGAATCAGATCCTCAACCTGGTGGAGGAAATCGGGAAAGAGACCCAGTTACGCGAGGAATTAAATCAAGCGGAACAAGTGCTGGCCGAGTTGGAGAAGGAGGTGGAATCCGCCGAAACCCTGGAAAGGGCGTTGCGGGGACAGGTAGAGGCATTGCAGCGCCTTCAGAAGGATGTGCAACGCCAACGGGCCCGCGTGGAGGACCTGCGGCAGGAAATTGCTCGCGTTGACGCAGAGATCGCCAGCATCCAAACGCGCATCGGGGCCTTGCGCGAGCAACTGGAACGTCGAGAGGAAATCACCTCCCTGTACGGAGAACTCATCCGGCTCCGTGAGGAGAATCAGAAATGGGATACTCTGCTGCGCGAGCAGGTTCACTTACAGCAAGAACTTCGCCTGGCCCAGGAGAACCTGCACGCGGCGAGAGTGGAAGTGGAGCGCAAGGCTGCGGAGTTGCAGGCGCGCGTGGCTGATCTGCAACAGCAGAGTCAACTCCTCCCCTCCCTGCAGGAACGGCTGCGCCAGGTGGAGGAGCACCTCTCCGCATTGGAACACCTGGACAGCGAGGTCCAGGCCCTGCGGGATCGTATGGCCTCCTTGCAAGAGGAATATGCGACGTTGCGGGAGCAACTTCGACGCCTTAAGTTGGACATGAACGATATCAAGGAGCGCATCGATCAGTTGGAGAGTGCCCGAGGACAACCCAACTGTCCCCTGTGCGGTCAACCCCTTACTGAAGAGCACATTGCCCGCATGGTCGATGCGTTGCGGCGTCAGGGGCAGGAGATGGCGGCCGCGTACCGAGCGGGTCGGGATCGGTTAAAAGAGTTGGAGGAGAAACAGAAGGAAACCCAGCGGACACTCGCTACCAAGGAAGCAGCACTTAAGGAGCGGGTCCGCTGGCAGCGTGAACACGCTCAGTTGGAGGACAAAGTTCGGCAGGCAGAGCAGGCTGCGGAGGAGTTGCAGCGCGTCCGGGCACGGTTGGCGGAGATCCAGCAGGCCCTTGAAACCCGGACCTTTGCTCCTGATCTGGCACGGGCTGTGGATGAGATTCAAACGCAGTTGCTCGCCCTGGGATACGATGCTCAAGCGCATGAGGAGGTGCGCCAGCGTTTGGACGCGCTGGCCGAGGTGGAGAGTTTGTACCACAGTCTCTCCTCTCTGGAGGACCAGGTTCGCGACCTGGAGCAACGCTTGGAGGAATCCCAACAGCGGCGAAGGCGATGGCAAATGACGTTGGAACAAGAGGTGAAAGTCCTGGCAGAGATGGAGGAACGGTTAAGCCAGTTGCCGGACATTCAGCAGAAGTGGCGTGCCCAGGTAGCCCAGGTGGACCGTCTGGTCGAAAAGGAACGGGAGGCTCGCACGCGAGTGGTGTCGCTACGCCAACTGCTTTCCACCATTGAGCACCAGAAGGAGCGGATTCGAGAACTGCAGGAGCAACTCCGGAAGCACCAGGAGGAACTCAGCATTTACCAGGATCTGGCCAAGGCTTTTGGCAAGAACGGTTTACAAGCCATGATTATCGAGGCGGTTCTGCCGGAAATCGAAAACGAGGCGAATCGCATTCTCTCCCGCATGACCGATGGTCGCATGAGCGTTCGCCTGCGAACCCAGCGGGCACGTCGTTCCGGGGAAGGGGCCATAGAGACGCTGGACATTGAGATCGCGGATAATATGGGGGTCCGTCCCTATGAGTTGTTTTCAGGAGGGGAGGCGTTTCGCATTAATTTCGCTCTGCGTGTGGCTTTAAGCAAACTCCTGGCCCGACGCGCGGGGGCCAGTTTGCGCACGTTGTTCATTGATGAGGGATTTGGCAGTCAGGACAGTGAAGGGCGCCTCCGGCTGGTGGAGGCCATCAACACAATTCAAGAGGATTTTGACTTGATTGTGGTTATCACTCACATTGAGGAGTTGAAAGAGGCGTTTCCTGTCCGCATTGAGGTGTTCAAAGGACCCCAAGGATCCACTTATACCATCACTTGAGGTGCTCCGCGGATTCTCCCATGGATGATGCCCTGGCTTCTTTATCCCGATATCGTCCCATAGTTGATGACTGGGCCTCCTTTGTTCACGTGATTGTTCGTCCCTTGCCCACGGTTATCTGGACGAACACGCGACGGGTGTCGCCGGATCACCTGCGCGATCTCCTGGGGGAGTTGGGAGTGGAGGCCACACCTGTGCCCTGGTATCCAGGTGCTTTTCGGCTTCCTCCAGAGGTGAAGCCCGGCCACCTGTGGCCTTACAAGGTGGGGTTGTTCCACGTACAGGAGGAGGTCTCCCTGTTGCCCCCTGTCTTGCTGGATCCCCAGCCAGGGGAGCGGGTGCTGGATATGGCGGCCGCTCCTGGGGGCAAAACCGCGCAGATGGCCATGCTCATGGAGAATCGCGGCACGGTAATCGCCAATGATGTGGGCGTTCACCGGATGCGGGCGCTGCGCCATGTGTTGGAACGGTTGGGGATTCTCAACACGAGCACGTTAGTTCACGATGGCAGCAACATTCCCGCGTCTGTGGGGGTGTTCGACAGGGTGCTGGTGGATGCCCCCTGTTCGTGCGAGGGAACCGCGCGCAAGAATCCGGAAGTGTTGCGCCTGTGTGGGGTGGATGTGTCCTTGGAGTATCAGGGGGTGCAGAAGGCACTTTTGCGCAAGGCAGTGCAGTTGTGTCGACCTGGGGGGCGTATTGTGTACTCTACGTGTACCTTTGCCCCGGAGGAGAATGAGGCGGTCGTGGATGCGATCTTGCGTGAGTTCGGCACATCCCGTTTGCGGGTGGTGCCCGTCCGTGTGGGCGCGTTTCGCACTTCCCCGGGTCTTACTGAGTGGTCGGGACAACGTTTTCATGCCTCGCTGAGCCACGCGATCCGCATTTGGCCCCATCACAATGATACGGGTGGTTTCTTCATCGCCGTGCTGGAGAAGTCCCCGGAGGGGTGGACTCGGGTGCCCCCTGAAGCCCCCTTGCTCTCTCAGGTTCATCCGGATTGGGTGGTGGATCCTGGGCCGTGGTTGGAGACGCTCGACGCGCGGTTTGGCATTCCGCGCGAGGTGTTTGATGCGTACCTGTTTTTCCGGACCGGGAGTAAGGGGGTGCGCGTTGTGTGTCAGGATCACCGGCCGCCGTTGCGCCCTGCTCCGGACGCGATTGGCATGTTGTTCATGCACACGAAGGGCCGCTTTCCAAAGTGGACTACGGCCGCGGTGCTGGCGTTTGGACATCTGGCCACTCGCAATGTGGTGGAGGTGACGGCCTCCCAGGTGGAGGCTTATGTGCGCCGGGAGGAGATTTCCCTAACACGCGAACAGGCGTATGCCTGTTCGGGAGGAGGGTATGTGATCCTGCGTTATCGGGATGTCACTGTAGGAATGGGGTTGTTCCGCCCCACACCGGGGGGCGGTACCGTGGCTAGCCTCTTCCCTAAAGGGTGGATGCGGGGTTGAGGCTTATCGCCACGGTAACACGTAATGACGTCGCCAGTCCACTTGCGCTTCTTTAAGGATTTTGCGCAATGTTTCGTGGCTGATCTGGTCTACAATCCCCTGGTTGATGAGGTACTGGCGCAGGTTGTGCAGTGTCCACGTGGAGAACAGTAAACCTAATTGTCGAGGAGGTGTCTGCGCGATTTCGATGATGCGCTGTTTGGTGGCTCCTTGGAACTTGGGTGGGGGGCCTGGCTTAAAAGGGCGCGAGCGTAACCCGTTCACTCCGTGTTGGTTAAAGCGGTGGATCCACTTGCGCACTTTGTCCGGCCCTAATCCCACCATGGTAGCAATTTCCGGCACGCGGTATTGTTCGTCCGCGGAGAGTAGGATGACGCGGGCTCGTTGCGCGAGTTTTGCGTTCCCACCTTGTACCATTCGCATGAGTTCTCGCCGTTCCCCCGGTAGTAGTGGCCGTGCGTAGATGAGTTTCGGCATGTCCATCCTCCTCTTATTGGTGACGTGTATCCCACCCATGTGTTCACCACGTATCATAGAACAAAGAAGAGGGGCGCGCTATAGGACAACCGTCCTACTTATTTTCACATGCACCTAGTACTATCGTATGGCTTGTGTAGAATAAAGGGGGAGATTTGACCGTGTTTGCCTTTGGGATGTCCCGGTGGTGAGCCCTGGGGTTCGTTCTGGCGGCAGGAAGAGGAGGAGACTTGGCATGACAACGTCACCGTATTTTATTCCGTCGGCAACTTTTGAGCCCGCTTATCTGGCTTTGCACCGTCGGGGGGAGTTGGCTCGTCGTGCGCGCGAAGCAGTGGATAAGTTGTCCGCCTGCCGTCTTTGCCCTCGGGATTGCAAGGTGAATCGTTTGGCCGATCAGATAGGTGTATGCCGCACCGGGCGTTACGCGATTGTGTCCAGTTATTTTCCCCACCACGGTGAGGAGGATTGTCTGCGCGGGTGGCGGGGCTCAGGCACGATTTTCTTTTCCATGTGTAATCTGCGTTGTGTGTTCTGCCAGAATTACGAGATCAGTCAGTTGGGGGAAGGACGGCCTGTTACTCCGGAGCAGTTGGCTTCTATGATGTTGGATCTTCAGGCCCGGGGGGTTCATAACATTAATCTGGTCACTCCCGAACATGTGGTTCCCCAAATCCTGGAGGCTCTGGTCATTGCCGTGGAGGCCGGGTTGCAACTTCCTCTGGTGTATAACACGTCGGCCTATGATTCGCTGGAGAGTTTGCGCCTGATGGATGGGGTGGTTGACATTTACATGCCAGATTTTAAGTTGTGGACGCCGGAACGGGCTAGGCGTTATTTGAAGGCACGGGGGTATCCGGAGGCGGCACGCCGGGCTATTAAGGAGATGCACCGTCAGGTGGGACCGTTGAAGTTTGATGAGCACGGGCTGGCAAAGCGGGGGGTGCTTGTGCGTCATCTGGTGATGCCTGGGATGTTGGATGAAACCCGAGCGATTTTGCGCTGGCTGGCTGAGGAGGTGTCCCCTGATACGTACGTGAATGTGATGGCTCAATACTATCCGGCATGGAAGGTGGGGCCGAATTCATATCCGGAGATTAACCGTCGCATTACGTGGGAGGAGTACCGTCAGGCGCTGGCTATTGCCCGGGAGGTGGGGTTGTGGCGGTTGGAAGGGGTCCGTTAGGCCAGGGCGTCCAACGCGTATGCGATTTCTTCACGCACGTACGGGTCTGTTTCCCGTTGCCAGGCTGCATCTAGCGCGCGTTGTGCCGCACGGGTGCCGATGCGTCCCAGGGCCCAGGCCGCATGGCCTCGGATGAGCGGCTCGGGATCCTGGCTCAGGCGTTCTGTTAATGGAGGAATGCTTTCCGGGGAACCCCAGTTTCCCATGGCTACACACACGTTTCGCAGGAGCCCTCGCCGTTTGGCCCGGTAGATGGGGGTCTTACGGTATCTCCGACGGAATTCTTCTTCGTCCAGGCGGATGAGGTCTAATAGCCGCGGGGCTACTTGTTCCGGGCGTGGCTGGAACGCGGGTTCGTCAGTGGGGCGGGCGAAGCGGGTGTTCCAGGGACAGATGTCCTGACATTCATCACAGCCGAAGATCCAGTTTTTCATGTGGGGACGCAGGTCGCGCGGGATGGGGCCTCGCAGTTCAATGGTTAGGTAGGAGATGCACCGTCGCGCGTCCAGGATGTAGGGTTCGACAAAGGCGCGCGTGGGACATGCTTTCAGGCAACGCGTGCACGCGCCGCAGGTCCCCACAGTGCCGTCGGCGAATTCCCAGCGAGGAGGTGTGCCGAGCCTCAGGGGCAGGGGATCCGGTTCCAGGGGTTCGGGCACGAGGAGGACGCCCAGGAACAGGTAGGATCCCAGGTGGGGGTGAATGAGGCAGGTGTTCTTGCCGATGAACCCTAATCCGGCCCGCGCGGCCCACGCTCGTTCCAACACGGGACCAGTGTCTACGTAGGCTTTGGCGTATTCGGTGCGGCCGCTAAGTTCTCGCAGGTGCGCGTCCAGTTGGAAGAGTCGAGGCCGCAGGATGTCGTGGTAATCCAGTCCCCATGCGTAACGGGAGATGCGTCCCCGAGAGGGGTCGGTGAGGAGGGTGGGGTCGGGCGGGTGGACGTAGTAGTTTCGGGCTACGACGATGATGCGTTGGGCCGTGGGGTAGATGGTACGGGGGTCCAGGCGCGCTTGGGGATTTCGGACCATGTAGTGCATGGTTCCGGCAAAGCCCCGGTGTATCCATTCCAGAAATGCCTGGCTTTCGGGCAGGTGGGAGAGGGTCGCGATGCCCACCGCGTCGAATCCCAACGCGCGGGCTTTTTCTTTGATGCTTCGGGTCCATTCACGGTAGCGGGCCCGCTGTGGTCCGGTCATGGTAGCCAGTAGATGAGCAGTCGCGGTTCCCCGGCCGGTGCCCGCACTTCTTCCAGGCGGCCTCCGGGGTACATGTGGACGATGATGTTTACTCGGGCTTGTTGTGTTACGGGTGCGACGATGACTCCGTGGTGTTGGACACAGCGCTGGAGGTCTTCTGTCCATGTGTCGGGGGCAATTTCCATGTCCTGCCGTCCGTGGAGGAGGAATTGGAATTCTCGTTCCTGGAGGGTGTGTTCTCCTCGGAGGTAGCAGGCGGGTCGGTCTTTTAAGGTGAGGATGAAGCGAGCCGTGAAGTCGTTTTCCCCCACGTGGGTAAGGGCTTCTCGGGTGTAGGTGTGCCAGTTTAACCACCCTGCCCAGAGGATGAGGAGGATGAGAAGGAGCGCGATGAGGGCTCGTGTGCGGGGATGGTCTTTGAGTACGCTCAAGGTCCAGCGCATACCGATGCTTATGGTCAGGGCGTTGGCTGGCAGGATGATGACGAGACGTGGCCAGAAGGGCGCGTCCACGGTCAGGATGGAGCCCAGGAGGAGGCTGAGAAGGATCCAGGTGGTGAGTAAGAAGTTGCCCGGGTGGCGTAGTCGTCCGGTGATAATGCCGACGCCCAGGAGGAAGAAGGGGGCTAGCCATGGGTTGAGCATGGGGTGAGGATAGCCAAATTGGGTGGATGTGTCGCCGTAGTATTGGAAGGTGAGTAGGGTACGTTGGACCTGGGCGAAGAAGATCTCGCGCAGGGTGGAAGCCTGGTACTTGTTCAGGAGGTGGGTGTACACGCCTGGATCGGTAATCATAACGTGGTTGGCCCGAGAGATGTAGGCGGGAAAGTCCCGGAGCGCTACAATGATCATGGGGCCGAAGGTGACGAAGAAGGCGATGAGGTACGCGATGATGCCCTCTTTATTCTCCGCGAGTTGTTTTCGGTGGAAGATGAGCAGGTAGATGGCCCACAGGGCAACGATGGGGATGAGGACACGGCCCGAGAAGTACATGTTGGTGGCTATGGCCGTGGTGATACCCGCGGCGACCCATGCCATAGGGGTTCGGCGGCGGTAGCCACGGAGCAGGAAGTAGAAACTCCAAACTGCCCAGGGGACTGGGTCTATGTAGGAGGGGATGCGGCTAAAGTGGATGTGGACAGCGTCGATTGCGCCCACGGCCAGAGCCAACCAGCCTACCTGTTCGTCCCACGCTTCTTTGCCCAGCATGTACACGCCTAACAGGCTGAAGGTCCCCGCAAGGACCGCGCTCATCCGCAGGCCGAAGAGGGTGTCGCCCCACAATTTCATGGTGAGGACTTCGTGGATGTATCCCCACATGGGAATGGTGGCCCATCCCAGGGAGAACCAGCCGTCGAATTCGTGGTGGAGAATTTGTCGCGCCTGGAGCCCTACAGAGGCCATGTCCCCGTGGACTTGAAGGGGGAGTGTGGTGAGGTGATACACGCGCAGGGCAAATGCGATGCCCAGCAGGGAAAGTAGGGTGAGGACTTTGCGCCACGCGATGTGGCGAGGGGCCGCGGGGCGGGAAGTGTACGCGGCGAACACGGAGAGGACGCCTACTCCCCATGTGAGATAGGTCCAGGCATTGTTGCCCTGGCGCCAGAAGATCGCCAGCGCGGCGAGGTAGGCAATGAGTCCGAGGGCGAGAAGGGCGCGGCGGCGCCTGGTTCCGCCAAAGATGACGGTGACCTGTGGGGTGTGAAATCGTCTAATGCGGATGACAACGGTGGTGGCCGCTTGTTCGTTGTGTACGATGCGGACGATTTCCAGGGGGGAAACTCCCTGGAGCCAGGGGGGGATGTAGGTGGCCACGGCTTTCCACATGAGAAAGATGCTGATCAGGTCCAGGGCGACGGCCAAACTGAAGTACACATCCCGTAAGGGGTCCACAGGACCAACTGTGGCGAAGAATGCGGTCGCGCTGGCACCTGCGATAAGGGACACGGCGGTGAGTGCCCATATTTTGCGTGGTACGGATGTGGTACGTTCAGGCATGGGCAGATCTCCCTTTGTTTCCCTCTGCCCCTCTGTGGGGTGAAGGATGAGTTGCGTGTGTGGCGGGCGTGGCTACACAGACCAGGGATAGGCCTGGCATGTGCGGCCACACTCGACGCACCAGGCGTTCTGCAGGGCGTAGGAACGGTACGAGTTTGTCGAACAGGCGAATTTGCCAATTCGGAATGGCTGGATACTGTCTGATCTTTCCGTCAAACCACCATCCCCACGCGCCTAACAGGTTGACGTCATGGATGAAAATGGGGGTAAACCCCGTTTGGTTCAGTATGTGTTGTAGGTGTTGACGAGTGTATCTCCGTTGATGTCCCAGTGATTGGTCCAGTGTATTATACAACCAAGGGTGGGCGGGGACGTATAACAGTAAGTGCCCTGTGGGGGTGAGGATTTCACGCGCGTGCATCAGGGCTTTCTGTTCTTCTTCAATGTGTTCAAGAACGTTGATGAATACGACGGTGTCTATGTTCAAGGTTCTCAGGTGTTCGACGATTTTTCTGTGCGTGATGTCCCCGTGAATGACCTGAACGTGCTCTAAGTGCCCCCAGCGGGCTTGTACGGAACGTACGGCATCTTCCAAGACGTCCAAAGCGACCAGGAGTTGCGCGTGCAGGAAGTAAGGGGTGAGATTGCCGATGCCGCAGCCCACTTCGAGTACTCGTTGTCCGATGTACGGCTGGAAGTGACCGGCAATCCAACGGTTGTAACGGGGGGCTTGGGATAGGCTTTGTAGTGTGTGCCAGAGTGTCTGGCGGGCTTTCTCGTCCATTCCCGGTCAGGATAAGACGTGTTGCAGGTTGGATGTGGCGCGCAATGTGGGCGATGCTCCACGTGCGTTTGCCGATGTTCAATGTTCAAGTTGTTGTTCTCAATCCACAAATCGGTACTTGATCAGGGTCCACAGCGCGCGCAGGCCGTCCTTCCAGGGGTGAATTTTCTTTCCTTCCTCGAAATCACGCCCGCTGTAGGAGATGGGAACTTCAAAGACTCGATATCCTCGTTTAAGGACTTTTGCAGTGACTTCGGGTTCAAATTCGAACCCGCGAGCATGGAGAGGGATGTTCTTGATCACATCTGCTCGGAACATTTTGTAGCAGGTTTCCATGTCTGTGAGGATGGTGTCGTACAGGATGTTGGTAACCAGGTTGAGGAATTTGTTGCCCAGGTAGTGGAGGAACAGGAAGGCCCGGTGGGGGCCCAGAAAACGGGATCCGTATACCACGTCTGCTTTTCCTTCCACGAGAGGCCGCAACAGTACACTGAATTCGCGGGGGTCATATTCCAGGTCCGCGTCTTGGATGACGATGTAATCGCCGCTCGCGTGCTCTAATGCTGTGCGGATGGCTGCGCCTTTCCCCTGATTTCGTGGGTGAAGGATAACCTTGATGTCCGGTTGGGTTTCGGCAATGTGTTGCAGGATTTCTCTCGTCCCATCTGTGGACCCGTCGTCCACCACGATGATCTCTTTTTCCATGTGTAAGTCTGGGTCCAAGGGTGCTTCGCGGACGCGACGGATGATTTCCTCAATGGTCTCCCGTTCGTTGTACGCGGGAATGATAACGGTCAACTTTGGCATCGGCCCTCTATCCTCTAATACACGTTGTGATGTTGAACGGCATCAGTATATCCAAAAGCAGGAGAAGAGGGAAACGCAGGCAAGGGGTGTGGGATGCAGGGGATCCCCTTTGCGCCCCCGCTGTTAGTGCTTACCCGACTGCGTGTCCTATCAGGTCAGGTTGTGCCGCGGTTCAACGGGCGGATAGGGCGCTCACAACACCGGGAACGCGCTAACAACCAGGGGGACACGTTGGTTCGCGCGCTTGGGTGCGGATGTCTGGGCCTGTTCCTGGGCCTCTTCCTGCAAGTTCATAACCACGGCAATTTCATCGCAGTGGTGGAATTTGGGACAGTACACGCACTCACTCCATATTTTAGGCGACAACTCCCATCGGTCCACCACGTGGAATCCCTGCCGTTCAAAGAATCCTTGTTGCAGCGTGAGCGCGGCGACCTGCGCGATGCCCTCCTGTCGAGCCACCTCGACCAGGGTGTGCACCAGACGCGCTCCAATCCCTTGTCCCGCGTACTCCCGGGCCACAGCCAGGGAGCGAATCTCCGCCAGGTCGGGAGAGAGCCGGGCCAAGGCCGCACATCCCACAACCCGACCGTCGGCCTCTGCCACCACCCACGTTTTTAGGGTGCGAAGTACTTCCTCAGGGCGCCGCGGAAGCATTAGATTTTCCGCGGCGTACCCGTTGACAATCTCCACAATTGTCGGTATGTCCTCTTCCCGCGCCGGGCGGATGATTACCTCTGCCATTGTTGTGCCCCCCAAGAAGTTGAAAGTTACCAAGGGATTGTGGGAAGGAAAGCGCACACAAAGTCGCGTTAGCGCTTAGCCACGCCCTCCTCCGACATTTAATACTCAGCCCGCCGATGCCTTCAGTGTTTGGACAAAGCGATCCACGGCTTCATCCACCTCTTCCTTCGAGATGATGAGGGGTGGAACCATGCGGATAACGTTTGGTCCCGCGTTGACCAGCACCAATCCGTGGTCCAGGGAAGCCTGTACCACGGGCCGAACATCCACGCTCATCTCGATCCCCACCATGAGGCCTCGACCTCGAATGTCCACAATGCGTGGGTCCTCAATGTCGCGCAAGCGAGCCATCAAGTGCTCCCCCACCTCGCGCACGTGATCCAGGAAGTCCTTATCGCTTAGTCGCGAGACCACATACTCGCCCACAGCGCTCACGACCGCGCCCCCGCCGAAGGTCGTCGCGTGGTCACCGGGCTCCATGACCTGAGCCACTTTGTCCGTGACCAGCACCGCGCCCATGGGGAGTCCTCCGGCCAGTGGCTTTGCCACGGTTAGAATGTCCGGGGTGACACCGTATTGTTCGTGGGCCCACAATGTGCCGGTGCGGGCCAGGCCACACTGGACTTCATCGAATACCAGCAGCGCGTCCACTTCCTGGGTGATCTCGCGCAGCGCGTGCAGGAAGGCTTCCTCCGCGGGTCGGATTCCCCCCTCGCCCTGGATGGGTTCCACAAACACCGCGGCCACATCCTCAGTAATCCCCTCCCGCGCGGCAGCAATGTCATTGAAGGGAAGAATGCGCACATGGGGCATTAGAGGACGGTAAGGATCCTGGTAGTGGGGGCGTGGGGTGATCGCCAGAGCCCCAAAGGTGCGGCCGTGGAATGCTCCCTCAAAGGCGACAATCGTGGTCTTTCCCTCACCGTGGTGGGTGCGGGCGTACTTGCGGGAGAATTTAATGGCTGCCTCATTGGCCTCTGCCCCTGAGTTGCAGAAAAACACCTTGTCCGCGAAGGAATGTTCGCAGAGCAGCCGGGCCAGGCGCACGTGGGGCTCCGTGTGGTACAGGTTGGAAACGTGAATCAACTTCCGGGCCTGATCGGCCATGATACGGGGTATATCCTCATTGCCGTAGCCCAGGGCATTTACTGCAATGCCCGCGACCAGGTCCAGGTACGCGTTCCCCTCGGAATCGTAAAGCCACACTCCTTTCCCGTGGGTGAATACCACAGGCGGTCGGACGTAGGTGCCCAGCACGTAGGCGTGTTCCCACTGAATCACAGTTTGCGCGTCCATTGTAACGGCCTCTCCTCAATGGGTTTTCAAAATGGTCGTGCCACCCCCGGTGGCCAGACCGTCCAAATTCGTGATAACCGCGGCGCGAACCCCGGTTTCTACCGCGGTGATAGCGGATCGAACCTTGGGTATCATTCCCCCGTGAATGTGACCTTCCCTGATCCACGTTTCAGCCTGGTGAACGCTCAGGGTGGCAACAGGTTGCCCGTCGATGACCACTCCCGGCACATCGCTGATAAAGTACAAGCGATCCGCGTGTAGGGCCGCGGCCACGGCACGGGCCACATGGTCCGCGTTCACGTTATATGTGAGAAAGTCCTGTCCCAGGGAAACCGGCGCGATCACCGGCGTGAACCCCGCGTCCAGCAACGCGAGCAGCAGCGCGACGTGCACTTCCTGCACTTCGCCCACCCGACCCAGATCACCGTGGGGGTGCTGCATCTTTGTCACTCGAACCAATCCCCCGTCCACACCACTAAGTCCTACCGCGTTCACACCGGCCTGTAACAGTAATGCCACCAAACGCTTGTTCACCAACCCCGCGAGTACGGCTTCGACCACTTCCAGGGACGCTTCATCTGTAACTCGCAGTCCCTCCACGTAGTGGGGTACCAGACCCAGGCGTTCCTGCCACGCCTGGATGGTCTTCCCACCGCCGTGGATTATGACCACCGGCTGTTCCTGGCGTATTCGGGCCACAGTTTGGGCCAGCGCGTCCAGGAACATGGCATCGTCCAACTGTCGTCCGCCGATTTTCAGTACGTACATGGTTGCAACCCGCTTTCAAAGGTGATAATGAACGTCTGGTTGTCTTTTCCGTTCTGGGTGTAAATGGGCCGTTGGGGACCTAAACCAGTCCCTCTGTTTCCTCAAAGCCCAGCATGATGTTCATGTTCTGGACGGCCTGGCCGGACGCGCCCTTGAGTAAGTTATCAATACTGCTGGTGATGATCCAGCGGCGTCCTCGGTCCGGTACCAGGCCGATGGTGCACAGATTTGTGTACTGGGTGTGACGCAGGGTGGCTACTTCTCCCAGTGGCAGCAAGTGAATAAAAGGCTCGTCCTGATAGGTCTCCGCGTACAGGGTGTGTACGGTGTCGGGACTTATTTCCTGCTTCAATGTCACATAAATTGTGGAAAGGATTCCCCGGTTTACGGGGAGTAGGTGGGGGGAGAAGGTGATGTCCGGCGCTCCCGGTCCGGTCCACGCGTCCCCCAGCACTAATTCCATCTCTGCAATGTGACGGTGTGTGTAACCGATGCTGTACGGACTCATGTTCTCGTTCGCTTCCACGAAATGGGTGGTGAGTTTGAGTTTGCGCCCCGCGCCCGACACTCCGGACTTGCTGTCCACAATGATGTGGGGTTCCAGCAAGCCGGCCTGGGCCAGGGGGTACAAGGCTAAATTCACTGAGGTGGGATAGCATCCCGGATTCGCGACCAACCGCGCGCTTCGAATACGTTCCCGGTAGATCTCCGGCAGGCCGTACACTGCCTGAGGCAGTAAGTCCGTGGCCTGGTGTGGCGTGTGGTACCACTGTTCGTACACTGTGGGATCGGGCAGACGGAAATCCGCGCTCAGGTCAATCACGTAACTTCCCGCTTCATAGGCACGGCGAACCGCGGGCATAGAAGCCGCGTGCGGAAGGCAGAGGAAAACTACTTCATCCCCGTGCAAGGTGATTTCCTCCCACGATTGGAGCACGTCGTCGTAGGGGCAGGGGTGTACTTGCGAGAGTCGCTGTCCTGTATATGTTTCCGATGTGACCCAGGCAATTTCCGTGTGGGGATGGTGTTTGAGCAAGCGCACCAGTTCCATGCCGGTGTACCCGGTCGCGCCCACAATGCCTACCCGCACCGTGTTGTGATTGTTCATCCGTTCCCTCCGGTCATCCACGAACTCAGCAACCGGGTGGGCGGTTGCTGGTTTTTCTGGGAGGTCTTTGGGTATTAATAAAAAAGCCCCTCCGTCTGGAGGGGCTTGCGTTCACTTTCGCCTTTGAAAGGTACCACGCGCGTGCCGCCCAGACGGGCTAACCGTCCGTCTTCCCCTGAGGGCTCCTAGGGCTAGGGCGAAACGCGCGCACGAAATGCATCATTCACTGCCTCATCATACGTTGAGTTGGCACACAGTATATCCAGTTGGCCCAGGTTTGTCAAAAATCGCTTCAGAGGAATGTATTCTTCGCAATCTCCGATTCCTTTGTTATACTTCAGTGCTCATATTGAGTCACAGGGGAGGAAGACGTGCCTCTTATAGCGTTTGTGTACACGATTGCCGCACTGGCTTTGGCCGTTTATGGGAGCAATTCCCTTTTCCTGGCGATCGTGCACGTGTTCACCCGCCCCCGTGATCCCGACCTTCCCCCCGCGCCGACAGAGTGGCCCCGGGTGACTGTGCAGATTCCCATATACAATGAAGTGCACGTGGCTCCACGCGTTATTCAGGCCGTGGCTGCTTTGGACTATCCTGCGGACCGGCTGGAAATACAGGTTCTCGATGACTCGGATGATGAAACATCCCGCGTGGTGGACCGCCTTGTGCGGCGTCTGCGCGCGCAAGGTGTCCGTATTTATCACCTGCGTCGTGAGGACCGCGTAGGGTATAAAGCGGGCGCGTTGGCCTATGGCCTGAGCCACGCGCGCGGGGAGTATATTGCCATCTTTGACGCGGACTTTGTTCCCCCGCGAGATTGGCTGCGCCGTACAGTGCCGTACCTGGCCGTGAACCCTCGGTTGGGTTTTGTGCAGACTCGTTGGGAGCACTTGAACGCGCGCGCGTCGTCTGTAACCCTGGCCCAGAGTTTAGCCCTGGACGGCCACTTTGGCGTGGAACAACCTGCTCGCTCACGGCTGGGATGGCCGGTGGTGTTCAACGGCAGCGCGGGTTTGTGGCGACGGTCGTGTATTGTGGACAGTGGGGGGTGGCACGCGGACACTGTGTGTGAGGATCTGGATCTTTCCTATCGGGCTGCCATGCGGGGGTGGAAGGGCATGATTCTGACTCAGGTAACCGCGGCCGGGGAAGTTCCCCCTTCTGTGGAAGCGTTTCGGAGGCAGCAATCTCGCTGGGCCACTGGATCCATTCAGACGTTGCGCAAACACGTGGGGGCGTGGTTTCGTGCTCCTTTGCCCTGGCCGGCACGGCTGGAAGGTTTCGTTCACATGAGCAATTACCTGGTTCACCCGTTCATGCTCATTCTCTTCCTGTTGACTTTGCCCATGATGTTTATCCGGGAGCACGTGCTGTGGCCTTTGACCTATTTGAGTTTGGCCAGTTTAGGCCCTCCTCTGGTGTACACGTGGGCTCAGTGGCAACTGCGCGGTCATGGGCGTCGGTTGCGGGCATTGCCTTTGTTGGCGTTTCTGGGATTGGGGATAGCGTGGACAGGGTCCAAGGCTGTGTGGCAGGGTCTGCGCGGCCACTCAACACCGTTTGTACGCACTCCCAAGTTCCGCCTGGTGGGAAGGGACAATCACTGGCGGGGAAAACGTTATGACCGGGAGCACGAGGATACACCCTTGGGGGAGTTCTTGTTGGGAGTTTATGCCCTGTTCACACTGGGGGTTGCAGTTCACATGAGGAATTGGTGGGCTGTACCTTTTATTTTCCTGTACGCGGCAGGGTTCATTACGGTGGGAGGACGTATTTTGTGGGAGCGCGGGGGGCGGAAGTCGGGAGGAGTACGGGTGTTGCCCAAGTCCCCGCTGCTTCACCCATCACCGGGGCAAAGGGAATAGCGCGGCGCGCTCTTCTGAAGTTTTCCACATGTTCTCCGGGAAGTATAATGCCGGTATACATGGGTGCACTTCAGGGGCGCACATCATAAGTGGACCAAAGCGCGCGATGTCTTGACATGGCGAAAGGGTGTGCTGCATTCACGGTCGGGCGAACACGCCAAGGTCCTGCACGAGGGGGAGGAGCATGGCAAGGCCGGAGGACAAAATTCGGGTCAGTGTGGGGGTGACCGCCCACAACGAGGAAGCCAACATCGGACGGCTGTTGGACGCTCTCATCAATCAACACCTGCACGAGGTGGAGATCACGGAGATCATTGTGGTGGCCAGCGGGTGCACGGACCGCACCGAGGACATTGTGCGGGAGTACATGAAGAAAGACCCGCGCATTAAATTGCTGGTCCAGGAGCGTCGCGAGGGGAAGACATCGGCCATTAACCTCTTCCTGAAGCACGCGAAAGAGGACATATGTGTGTTGGAAAGTGGGGATACCCTTCCTCACGAGAGTGCCATTGAGCATCTGGTGCGCATGTTTCGGGATCCCAAGGTGGGAATGACTGGCGCGCATAAAGTCCCGGTGAACACGCCCGACCACATTGCCGGGCTCCTCACTCACTTGCGATTGCGATTAGAACACCAATTGTGTCTGGAGATCCCCCGCCTGGGGGAGTTAATCGCGTTCCGCAAGGTGTTTGATCAGATTCCACCGGATGTGTCCATGGATGAGGCGTTCGTGGAGGCGTTGGTGGTGCAGCGAGGGTTACAGGTGCGTTACGCGCCCGATGCCATTGTGTACAACACCGGTCCCACCAGTTTGCGGGATTTTGTGAAACAGCGCCGGCGCAATCATGCGGGTCATCTGTACCTGAAGCACAAATACGGGTACAAGGTATCCAGTTTGCAGAACACTCGGGTGCTGAAAATCGCGCTCAAGGAGATCTGGGGCGCGCTGCGCTTCATTTATATGCTGTTTCTGCTGGGCGCTCTGGAGGCTTGGGCTCGGTTTTTGGGTTGGTACGATTTTGTCATTCGCAAGGAGCGATATGAGGTGTGGGATATGGCCTGGTCCCAGAAGGCGGATGTGGCCGAGGAAAAGAAGCGTTTAGAGAAGGCGCTCCTCTCTACCCCGTTGGTTGACCCCACTGTTGTGCCGCCCAATGAAAGGCAGTGACGTGAAAGATCGGCTGTTCTTTCTTCTGAAGGTGCTGGTAAGCGTTGGCTTGCTTATCTACCTGATTCACCGCATCGGTGGAGGGACTCACCTCCTGGACTTGCTCCAGAACGCTCATGGTCTGTATGTGGGGATGGCGCTGGTTTTCTACCTGGCCGCGGTTTCGCTGAGCAGTGGGAAGTGGGCTGTCCTTCTCCGGGCGCAGGGAATTGTGGTACCCTTCCACCGTCTGGTGGCATATACGTTTATGGGCGCGTTTTTCAACAACTTCCTGCCGGCCAATGTTGGCGGGGACGTGATGCGGGGCTATGGGCTCGCCCGCCACACGGATCACACCACAGATGCCGCGGTTTCTGTGATCATGGATCGGTTGGTCGGCTTACTCGCGTTTTTGACGGCAGCAGTTGTCGCGGGCACGGTGATCGTGGCGGGACGCCGTGGCCCGGTGGGCATGGATGAACAGGCCCTGGCCAATGTGCGCGCGTTGACGATCCTGGCCTGGGGAGGTGAGATCGTTCTTGGAGTGGGGTTGGCCCTTCTTTTAAGCCGACGCACAAAGCGATGGGTGGGGGCTTACTTACAGTACATCCCCTTTCTCAAGCGGGGTGTCCCCCTGTTGCAACGGGTTGCTCAGGCGGTTAACGCGTATCGCCACGCGTACGTCAGCATTTTGGTGGGGATGATGATTTCCTGGACGGTTTTGCTTTTGACGGCTGTTGAGAATTGGTTGCTCGTGCAGTCTCTGGCCCCTGGCCAGGTGCCTTTTATTTACCTGGTTCTCTTCAACCCGTTAATCGCGTTTGCCCTGCTTATTCCTCTGTCCGTGGGGGGGCTTGGCATCGGCCAGAGTGCTTATGTGTTTTTCTTTGGCCTGATCGGTGTTCCCCCCGCGCTGTCCCTGGCAATCTCCCTCCTGCACCAGGCGATTGTGTACCTGGCGAGTGTCCCCGGTGCGTTGTTGTGGCTTCAGCAACGATAGGGGGACGTGGGGCGGGGAGAAAGGGCGGGCCCAGGAATAGCCCGGGTTTTCCCTGACTTAATTGCGGGAGAGATATCCGGTGGGCCCCAGGCGCAGTTCGTTCTCCCTGTCCTGTGTGCGTTCGATAAAGCGCAGTAGGCTCATTTCCCGTTGGAGAATGCGGATTTCTGCCTTGAGCATGTCCGCGATGTCCCACCGCGTCAACAGGTGTTGTCGATCCTGCACGCTGGTGCGGAGTGAGGAAGCGACGTAGAACGCGATGTCCGGCGCGTGGGTGGGCATATCTTGGGTGGAAATGTTCAAGCCGACGACTTCCTTCAAACGAGTTACATAGTGGTCCCACAGTTCCCGCACCTTCATGGACAGTGCGTACGTGCGAGGGGTTTCCTCCCAGTGTTCGGCGATAACTTCCACATGGGCTTGCAGGTAGGGTTGTTGGCGGTTGAGTTCCCGCACGCGAAAACGTCGCGTTCCCTGGGCCATGATGTGGAGTGTTCCATCCTCCACGCGTTCCATGCGGACCACCCGGGCTAATGTGCCCGCGTCGTGGGGAACAGCCCCGCCGCCGACCTCTGAACCCCGGGCTATGAGGACAACGCCGAATTCCTCGCGGGTGTTCAGCACACGGTCGAACATGCGCAGGTATCGGGGTTCAAACACTCGCAAGGGTAACATCATGCCCGGGAACAGGACTGTGTGTAAGGGGAACAGTGGTACATTGCGTCGAATTTCCACCGAAGCCTTCTCCGTCATCGTGCAACCTCTAGCAATCCTCGGGTATATCTCCTTCGGGTAACGTGAAACCGTACGAATTTAAGCGTCTTGGCCCTGCAACTGAAAGGATCCTGTTGGCAAATTCTAGCGGCCTGGGCCCTCACCCCTCACCCCTCGTCCCTTGCTTAACGTTGCGGGCTTCGTTTGCCAAGCCCCCTGGCGGGGGCTACGCCCAACCGCCCCGGCGGTTTCGCTCCACCGAAGGCCGCAGTTTTCAACTGCCGGCCGTCCCGGAGCCCCATCGACACGGGGCACGTTAAAATGGGAATGTTCCTGTATTACAAAGGTGAGCGACAGCATAGCACAGGACCCTCTGGAAGACAAATCAATTTTCGCCCCATTGATGCGATGGTGTGAATGACAGAGCACGTACTTTTTGCCCCATATGCCGGATTTAAGTATCATAGTACCCGCATTCTCGAAGGTAGCAATGCCTTTTTATCATATCTGGCTGTGGAGGCAAGGAAATGCGTGTTATTTTGTTAGAGGACGTGGAAAAGTTAGGACGCGCCGGTGATGTTGTTGAAGTGAAAGACGGTTTCGCGCGCAATTACCTCATTCCCCAAGGTCTGGTCAAGCCCGCTACCAAGGGCGCGCTTAAGCAAGTAGACCAGATACGTCAGGCCGCGGAAAAACGCCGCGCACGTGAACGCAAAGTGGCCGAGGACATGGCCGCGGTCCTGAGTCGAACCACCATAGAGTTCCGTGCCCGAGCCGGATCTCGCAATCGGTTGTACGGATCTGTAACCAGCCACGATATCGCGGAGAAAATCTACGAAGTCACGGGCATTGAAATCGACCGCCGCTCCATCCAGTTGGAACGCCCCATCCGCCAACTGGGCGAGTACAAGGTGCCGGTGCGTTTGAGCGCTGGCGTGGTGGGCGAGGTGTTCGTCCGCGTGTTGAACGAACAGGGCGAGTTGCCCGAGATTGTGGAGTGGGAAGAAGCAGAAGAGGGCGAAGTCCCTTCGGCAGAAGGTGAACCCACCCCAGAAACCGCGACCGAAGCATAACCGTAGTTCACAGTATTCGACCGTTTTGCAGGCGAGGGCCCGGGGCCGTGGATCTTTTTGCCATCCCCGGCCCTCTTCCCCTACTCCAATAACATACATGTGGAAAACAGAGAAAGGCCAAACATGACCCGACGATTCGTGTTCATCGTCGTCCTGATCATCACCGTCTTCGTCATTGGTGCATGTGGTGGCAAACACGAGCCCACCCCTATTCCGACTCTGTCCAACGTAACGGTCATCCCGCTTTCTCCCACCCCTGGTCAGCCGCACGTGCCCAAGTACCTTCCCACCCGTCCCCCCGCCACACCGCGCCCTACACCGGTGCAGCCTGCTCCTACCTCTACCCCTGAGGTAGCAACTGCCATCGTGACCATTGGGGCGACGCCGACATCTCCCATCCCCAAAGCAGAGGTGGTAATTAACCAGGCGGTGGGGTACAACGGACCAGGAGAGGAATTTGTCCCGGTAGGCGTGTTAACCGCGGGGGATCAGGTGGTGGTGGAGGAGCGTTCTCCGGACGGCCAGTGGTTGCACGTGTGTTGTTTTGCCGGGCGGCCAGGCTGGATTGCGTTAAAGGCGGTGCGTCCACTGACTGATCTGAGCGCGGTACCGGTTGCCACATCCATACCGCCCAAACCCGGCACGTCGCCTCTGGCGACACCCACACCTGGCCCATGAACAAACCGGGAGGTGCCTCATGGCTAGCAAGATAAACGTCGGCGTGATCGGCGTTGGGCGCATCGGACGCATGCACGTGCGCAATTTGACCACGCAAGTGCCGGATGCGCGTGTGGTTGCTGTGGCCGACATCATCGAGGAAGCTGCTCACCAGGTTGCAGCCACGTACAACGTGCCTGAAGCCTACGGAGATCCCCGTTACATTATCGAACACAAGGACATCGACGCAGTCGTCATTTGTTCCAGCACAGACACCCACGCGATGCTCATCGAGCAGGCCGCGGAAGCAGGAAAACACATCTTTTGCGAAAAGCCCCTGGACCTGGACCTGGCCCGCATTGACCAGGTGCTGGCCAAAGTAGATGCCGCGGGCGTGAAGTTACAGGTCGGCTTTCAACGTCGCTTCGATCCCAGTTTCCGACGGGCGCGGGATCTCATCGCGGAGGGTAAAATTGGTGAGCCGCACATCGTGCGCATTACCAGCCGAGACCCAGGACCACCTCCCCTTGCTTACATCAAAGTCTCCGGAGGCATCTTCCTGGACATGACCATTCACGACTTTGATATGAGCCGCTTTTTAACCGGAGACGAGGCAGAGGAGGTCTTCGCAGTCGGAAACGTGCTGGTCGACCCGCAAATCGGCGAGGTCGGGGATATTGACACAGCCATCGTGACCATGCGCTTCCGGCAAGGGAGTTTGGTGACCATTGACAACAGCCGCAAGGCTGTGTACGGGTACGACCAACGCATAGAGGTGCTGGGGTCCAAAGGCATGGTGGCCGTGGGCAACAAAGTACCGGACCATGTACTGTACGCGGATGATGCCGGCATCCACACAGCAAAGCCCGTGTACTTCTTCATTGAACGGTATACCGAGGCGTACGTGGCCGAAATGCAAGCCTTTATCCAGGCCATTGTCGAGGACACCGAGCCACTGGTAACGGGTGTAGATGGGCGCATGCCCGTGGTCATGGGCTACGCGGCCAAGAAGTCCCTGGCAGAAGGTCGGCCGGTTCGCCTGGAAGAAGTGGACACACGAAAGTAACTCACAGGATCGGGCAGAGGATAGGGGGCTGCTCATGCGAACATTAGCGATGATTCTGGCGGGCGGCGCGGGGACTCGCCTCACCGTGCTCTCCGAGCACCGAGCCAAACCCGCGGTCCCCTTCGCGGGACGGTATCGCATCATTGACTTTACACTGTCCAACTGTGTGAACTCGGGCATCTACGATGTGGGCGTGTTGACCCAGTATCTGCCTCGGTCCTTAATCGAGCACATCGGCATTGGTCGTCCCTGGGATCTGGACCGGACCCGGGGAGGGGTTCACATCCTCCAACCGTACCAGGGGCGGGGCGGGCAATTCTGGTATAAGGGTACCGCGGACGCGATCCTCCAGAACCTGGACTTCATCCGGGACCGTCGCGCCGATGCTGTGCTCATCCTTTCGGGCGATCACATTTACAAGATGGACTATCGCCCTCTACTGGAACGACACCGGGAGCGGGGCGCGGATTTGACCGTTGCCGTGATGAATGTGCCCGAGGAGGAAACCCACCGCTTTGGGATTCTGACCACCAACAAGCAGGGGCGTGTGGTTGAATTTCACGAAAAGCCCAAGACCCGGGATAAGGGCACACTGGCGAACATGGGCATATACGTCTTCCGCACCGCTGTGTTGGAAGAGCGCCTCATCGAACTGGCCCAGCAGCACGAAGACCTGGATTTTGGCAAACACGTCATCCCCGCGATGGTAGAGCGAGGGGACAAGGTATACACCTACCAATTTGACGGCTATTGGGTAGATGTGGGCACTATAGAGGCCTACTGGAAGACAAGCATGGAATTGCTTTCTCCGGACGCGCCCCTTGAACTCTACGACCGTTCCTGGGTAATTCACACGCGCAGTTACGAACGTCCTGCCGCGAAGTTCGGTCCTCAGGCGCGAGTGCAGCAGAGCATGATCTGCAACGGATCCATGATCCGCGGGGAAGTGATCCGCTCTGTGCTGAGCCCAGGAGTTTACGTGTCCCCTGGAGCAGTGGTTCGCGAATCCGTTGTGATGAACGACACGTGGATCGGACCCGGCGCTGTGCTGGACCGAGTCATCGTGGACAAGCATGTGGTCATTGGCGCGGGGGCTCACGTGGGGTGGGGTGACGATATGCGGGAGAACATCCTGTTGCCGGATAAACTCTACGCGGGGATTACTGTGGTGGGCAAAGGCGCCCACATTCCTGCCCACATCCGTGTGGGGCGCAATGTGCTCATCCGTCCGAACGTGGATGAAGACGCGTTTGTTCCCTTCGGTGATGAGGTGCCTTCGGGAGAGACGGTAGGAGGTGAACGCCATGAATCCCAATGACGCGGTAGCCCTTATCCTGGCTGGCGGCGCCAGTCCTGCTTTGAGCGTGCTCACAGCCGTCCGCACAGAAGCAGCGATTCCCTTTGGGGGAAAATATCGCATCATTGACTTTCCCCTATCCAACTGCGTGAACTCCGAAATCTACAACGTGGCCGTTCTCACCCAGTACCGTCCTCGTTCCCTCAACGAACACATTGGCACCGGTCGTCCCTGGGACCTGGACCGCACCACCGGGGGCGTGCACCTCCTCCAACCGTACCTGAAAGAGCCGGGCGAAAGTGTGCGCTGGCAGGAAGGCACCGCGGACGCTGTGCGCTTTCACATTGATTTCCTGGAAGAACAACGGGAGGATCTTGTCCTCATCCTGGCTGGAGACCACGTGTACAAGATGGATTATCGCCCCCTGATCGCGTATCACCTGGAAAAGGGAGCCGACGTCACCATTGCAGTGCGTTCAGTGCCCCGCTACGAAGCGCACCGTTACGGCATTCTGGTCGTCGACGCGGAGGGACAAGTCATCCAGCACGTGGAAAAACCCAAGCGCCCTCCCAGCACACTGGCGAGCATGGGCATTTACGTGTTCAACCGACGGTTGCTGGTGAACTGGCTTACTGGCCCTGGTAAGCACCAGAAGGATTTCGGCCGCGAAGTGCTCCCATCAATGGTCGAATCTGGCAAGCGCTTATTTGCTTACCCCTTCTTCGGTTACTGGACGGATATCGGAACAGTCCAGGCGTATTGGGAAGCGAACATGGCCCTTCTGGCCGAGACGCCCGCACTGGACCTGGACGACCCCGAGTGGGTGATTCACACGCGCAGTGAAGAACGTCCGCCCATCCTCCTGGGAAGCGACGCGGTCATGGAAGGCTCCCTGGCCTCGGACGGCGCGATCATCGAGGGCAAGGTGGTTCGCTCCGTGATCTCGCCGGGCGTGCGCATTGAACCGGGGGCAGAAGTGCGGGATTCCATCCTGTTGACAGATGTCTACGTAAAAGCAGGTGCTGTATTGGACAAAGTAATTGTGGACAAGAACGTGGTCATCGGTGAGAACGCGCGTGTGGGCGTGGACGATGAAGCGAACGCGGCCAATCGGGACCTCCCAGACGTGTTGAACACCGGTCTCACCCTTATTGGAAAGGGAGCCGAGGTGCCTGACAACGCGGTAATTGGTCGGAACTGTGTTGTGCGTCCTTACACACCGGCCAAACGTTTTCCCAAAGAAGCAGTGCCCAGTGGCACAACGATTCCTATCGCGCAATGAGGCCCGATAGAACATGACCTACCCTCTTCACGTCGCGTTTATTTGGCATCATCACCAGCCGTATTACCGACAGCCCGACCGGGACATGTACATCCTGCCCTGGGTACGGGTCCACGCGGCGAAGGATTACCTTCACATGGCGGATATCTTACGCCGTCACCCCCAGGTGCACGCCACCTTCAACCTGGTGCCCGCGCTCCTGGAACAACTTCTGGCGTACGCCAACGGCCAAGCCGAAGACCCCATGACCCTATTGGGAAAAAAGGACACGTGGACCGAAGAGGAGAAACGTCTCATCCTCAACCTGGGCTTCAGCATCAACTGGCAGCACATCGCGTTTCAGTATCCCCGCTATCGTGAACTGATCCAGCGCCGCGACACGGCATTGCGCGATCCCAACACCTTCTCCCGACAGGATTACCTGGACCTGATAGCCTGGTTCAACCTGGCCTGGACCCACCGTACCTACATTGAAGAGGATGAGCGTTTGCGATCCCTGGTGGAGAAGGGCCGAGACTTCACAGTGGAAGACGTGGAGACCATCGTCTCCGTGCACCGGGAACTGTGTGCGCGGGCAATTCACGCGTACAAAGAACTGGCTGAAAACGGACAAATCGAGATCACCTTCAGCCCCTACCACCACCCAATTCTTCCCCTCCTGATAAACACCGACCACGCCCGGCGGGCCACCCCCCAAATCGAAACCCCGCAACCGCCGTTTAAAGCCCCAGAGGACGCGTGGGCTCAGATTGTGGAGGGAAAACGCTTTGCTGAGAACGTGTTTCAGCGCACGTTGCATGGCATCTGGCCTTCGGAACAGGCCGTTTCTCCTGAGACAGTGGCCCAGTTCGCCCGGGCAGGGGTGCGCTGGTTCGTGAGCGACGAAGCCATTCTCGGGCGTTCACTGGGAATCTACTTTCACCGGGACGAACAAGAGCAAGTCATTGAATCTCAACGCTTGTACCAACCTTATCGAGTGACCACACCTCAAGGGGATGTGATAGCCGTCTTTCGGGATCACACCCTATCGGACAAAATCGGGTTTGTGTACATGCATTACCCGCCGTATCAAGCAGCCGAGGATTTAATTGTGCGGCTTCAGACAATATACTACCGAGTCCACGCTGCCGACACTCCCTACCTCGTGGTGATTGCTCTGGACGGAGAGAACGCGTGGGAGCATTATGAGGACAACGGCGAGCCCTTCCTGGAAGATTTGTACCGACGTTTAGAGGACCATCCCTACCTGCAAACTGTGACCGTCTCCGAGTACCTGGATCAGTTCCCCGTGCGAGAGCAGTTGAACACCCTGGCAACAGGATCGTGGATTAACGGGGACTTGACCACCTGGATCGGGGATCCCGCCCACACTGCCGCGTGGAGTTTGCTGCGGGATGCTCGTCAGGCGTTGGAAGAACAGAGCGAATCCTGGCAGCATAACCACAATCGCAGCGAGACCCTGGAGCGGGCGCGGCACCACATCTACATTGCTGAGGCCAGCGACTGGTTCTGGTGGTATTCCCAGCGCAACGTCTCGGACCAGGACGCGCTCTTTGACGCGCTGTTTCGGGACAATTTGGCCAACGTGTACCGCATTCTCGGGCGGCCGGTACCCCGTGAAGTGGAGACGCCCATTGTAGGTCGCCCCTTGCCCTTGCCCGAAGCCTTGCCCGCGCCCTTCTTTACCCCACCCCTGGACGCCAATCCAGATCCCTCCCTGCACTGGAACAAAGCGCACGTGTTGCGTCCCCACCTCTCCCTGGGCACCATGCAGATGGCTCAGCCGCCCATAAAGACCGTGCGTTTAGGCTACGATCGCACATACCTGTACATCCGTCTTGAACTGGGGGCCCCCACTGTGGAAGACATTGTCGTTTCCTTCACCGGCCCTGTAGGCGCGGTAGGAGATATTATTGTGCCACGTTGTGGCGTTGGCCTTCCCATGATGTGGCGTTACGGCCACCCGGTCAAAGTGGACATGCGGTTTCAGTGCCGGGAGGACGTTATCGAACTGGCTGTGCCATTGCAGGCCCTGGACATTTATCCGGGGGACACGTTGGGCGTGCGCGTGGGGTTATTCCGGGATGGTCGTTTAGAATACGCACTCCCTGCGGACACCCCTTACCCGCTTCCCATTGTCGTCTCGCCCTCTGGGGATACCGACGCGTGAGCCATGAGGAACTCCGCACCTGTGGGTCCATCTTCTTGGTTTGAACACGAAATCCTTTGGCAATTGGAAAAACCTTCCTCGTTATGTTATGATCCCCGCTAGTCAAAAAACGGGCTACAAAAGCCTGTAATCTCGCGGTTGTGTAAGGGCTTACTAACGCCCTACCTGTGTACATTTGCAATGACAAGGTGTTCCCCGCGTTGGGGAGATACCGAGATGTGGGGGAAAGGGGACAACGTTGACCGCCCAACGGCAGGTTCTGGTCATTGGCTTGGACGGCGCTACATATCGCATTATTGATCCATTGCTAGAAGCGGGTGAACTGCCCACGCTAGCACGCATTATCCGGGAAGGTGCGCGAGGGACCCTTCGGTCCACGATTCCACCCAATTCCGCGCCCGCGTGGACCACCTTCCTCACCGGCGTGAATCCCGGAAAGCACGGCATTCTCGACTTCCGCGAAGTGGACCTCCGACAGTACACCCTGTACACAGGACGGTTTGTGAACTCCACGGCCTTTGCCGGCCATACCATCCTGGACCTCATTGGCCAGCAGACGCGTGGGGTAGTCTCCTTCCGCGTGCCGATGACCTACCCGGTTTGGCCGGTGAACGGCATCCTGGTGGCAGGGTATCCCACACCTGACCGCAAAAAGGCATACACATACCCGCCGGAACTGTCCGACGCGTTGACGCCCATCGCACTGCACAGTCACGAGGAAATTGCCCGGGCCACCCCCGAGGACGAACGGGCCAACGCGGACTACGAAATTGAGGTGCTCCTCAAATTTATGAGCGCGTGGTTGCGCGAGAACCAGCAGGACTTCTACGTCGCGGTTACGGGCATTACTGACGGTTTTCACCACAAGTTTTGGAAGTACCATGACCCCTCTCATCCACTGCACAATCCCGACTGGCCTGACGAGTTAAAGGACATTATCCGTGAGTACTATCGCCGTCTGGACCGGATGGTGGGGGAATTGATCCGGTTGGTGGACGAACGGTGGTTGGTTGTGGTGATGAGCGACCACGGTGGAGGTCCCCGACCGCATCGCCTGTTCAACACCAACGCGTGGTTAGCCCAACAGGGGTGGCTTCACGTCAGCGCGAAAGGCGGCTCGCGCACACTCTATCGTTGGGCTCGGTATGGTGCAGAATGGCTACGGAATCACTTACCGCGACGCAACTGGTTGTATGATCATATGCCTCAGTTCCTCCGGCGGAAGGCTGTGGAAGTCCGACAGGGCCAGGGTTTAATCGATTGGGCGCGCACGCAGGCCTATCGGGTGCCCTTGCAATTTCCCGCGGAGGGCATCGAGATCAACCTGAAAGGCCGCCAACCTCAGGGCATTGTGTCCGCAGAAGCCTATGAACCCCTGCGCGAGGCCATTATTCACGCCCTTCGACAGGTGCGTGATCCAGAGACCGGTCAGCCCGTCGTAGTGGATGTATGGAAGCGAGAGGACGTGTACTCAGGGCCTTATCTCGACCAGATGCCTGACATCGTGTTCCTGACCGCGGATCACCTGGCGTGTGGGACGGACCTGGACGCGGTGTTCACCGAACTCCCCCTCTCCTTCCTGGAGCGCTTGAGTGGTGATCACACCATGACAGGAATTACCCTCTTCTGGGGAGAAGGAGTTCAGCCAGGAGTCGAATTTAACCTGGACATCGTGGATTTGCCACCCACACTCGTTTGGGCATTGGGGTTGGACGTCCCGGAGGACATGGACGGTCGGGTGCTCACCGAAGCGTTTACCCCTGAGTACGTGCGCGCACACCCGGTCTCCTTTGGCCCCCCGTACTGGCATCAGAATGCAGATGACGAGGATGTGTTAACAGCCGAGGAGGAAGCAGAGATCCGCAAGGCCCTGGCGGGGTTAGGATATGTGGAGGAATGACCCTGTAGATGAACGATTTGTCATCTAGAATCGGGATTCCGTTCATCCCGATTTCATATAACCCGGGTAGGATAAAAAGGGTCCGATAAGCCCGTGTTTTAAGGCATGGCAGAGATCTCGGGAGGACAAAGGAACATAAAGCCGATCACCGTACTGCACGTGATTGACACGTTAGGTTTTGGGGGGGCGGAACGATTCCTGGTGGGATTGGTGCAGCACATGGATAGGAATCGGTTTCGCCCTTTAGTTGCCTGGCTAAGCGAGGGGGGAGCGTTCGCGGATGATTTGCAGCAACAGGGCATTCCGGTGATCGGACTTCGCGCTCGTGGGCACCGGGACATGCGAGCGCTCGCGCGTTTAGCGCGGTTGATGAGGGAACAACGGGTATGCGTTTTGAACACCCACTTGTTTGTGGACGGATTTTACGGGCGTTTATCCGCCCTGTGGACGGGTGTACCCGTGCGGGTGGTCACCCAGCAGAACGCGTACGATGACCCGAGACTCAGGTTGCCCACGTGGCAGATATGGGCCAATCGCCTGTTGGTCCCAGTAACACACAAGTTCATTGCAGTGTCTCAAGCAGCACGGGACTACCTGCACCGGGTGGAGTGGGTACCGGAACAGAAGATCACGGTGATACCCAACGCCATTACTCCGCCCGCCCCTCCGGATCCGGCGCAGGTGTACGAACTGCGCAACCAGTGGTTGGGGCATCGGGTGGGCCCGCTTATCGGCACGGTTGCTCGTTTGCAGCCGCAAAAAGGGTTGGATGTCCTGTTGCAGGCAGTGCACCTTTTACAACCTGAATTGCCGGACCTGCGAGCAGTTCTTGTGGGGGAAGGTCCCCTGCGCAGCACCCTGGAGCGTCAGGCCCGAGATCTGGGGATTGCCGACCGGGTGATCTTCGCGGGGACACGGCGGGACATTCCGACGGTTTTGGCCGCGCTGGACGTGTTCGTGCTACCCTCCCGCTTTGAGGGCCTTTCCCTGGCCTTGCTGGAGGCCATGAGCATGGCCCGTCCTGTGGTGGCGACCGCGGTCTCGGGCACTGTGGAAGTCATTCGGGACGGTGAGACAGGAGTGCTGGTTCCCCCAGAGGACGCGAGCGCGCTGGCCGCGGGCATTCGTGTCATGTGGGAACAACGGGATAGGGCGCAACGCATGGGCGAGAACGCTCGACGCCTTGTCCTTGAACGTTATACTATTCGGGCCGTTGCCAAGGCCTACGAAGAAGTCTACGAAACACTGCTTAGAGGGGGATGTGCAAATGCGTAAAACGTACGTGGTTTGGTCTTTTGCTATAGTGATATTCCTGGTCGCTATTTGGGGTGCCTTTTGGGGACAAACGTACGCGGGACCATCCGGTCCCCAGCCAGAGTCGTTGGTGAATCCCAAGTACGATGCCCGGAGTCCGATGAAACCGGGCATCTACGTGTGGGGGATGTCCGATACCCGTTACCTGCTGCCTGAGAGCGATCCGCGCAACGCCCAACTTGGGGACACACTCCCCATCCAGGGGCACATCATTGCCTTCGGGTGGGATGAGTTAATAGATGTGGACAGTAACGGCAACTACATCGATAACACCAGCATTGTTGAACGGCGCTTGCAGGAGATATGCTACCGCCATGAGAACAGCAACCAGGTGCCAGTGTACGACCGTTGGGCCGCGTTCTACGTGATGCCTTACACCGGCACACCCATTGGCGGTCGGAAAATTCGCATCCCAGAGTACATGTACGACCCGTCCCATCCGGGATATGCCGCGCGCGGCAACCGGGACGATGCGATTGTGGTCGCGTCCAACGGCACCTATGTGCCCAAGTACTGGACCGATTACTTCATCCACGAGTACGAGAAGTTGATTATCCGATTAGGGCGCCGGTTAACCCGGCCTGACGCGTATGAGAAATGGCGCAATTGCATCGCGTTCATCGCCATTGGTACGGGCCGCGATGGTGAGACATGGCCTGTAGGCCTCGCGGAAGGCCCGGAGCGCACCGCGTTGGTGAACGCGGGTTTGGACAGCGGCCTGTGGATCAACTACGTGCGCCGGGTAACCGACGCGTACGTGGACCAGTTCCGCAAGTGCAATGACAACGAGCAACTGTGCTATCCCCTCATGCTTCAGGCCGCGCCCACCTTCAAGAACTCTTACGAGCGCAAAGCGTTCATTGATTACGGGTCCCAGTTCGGCGTGGGGGATTCTGTGAACGGCCTCTACCCCCAACAGGTGGGTTCTTACTACGGAGACGGCACGGGCATGTATGAGCCCATGCTGGACCACCCGGACGTTCCCCTGGCTTTTGAGGGCTATGAATACCACGTGTCCAACCCACCCATCGGGTGTAAGGAGGACAAGAACCTCTACTGGGCCCTTATCAACAGTTTGGACAAGCATGTGGACTTCCTGCGCCTTCAGGTGGACCTTTTCTTCAACGAGGATCCCCAGGCGGCCTCCATTGGTCCCTGGTATCGTCCTCCGGCCAAACCGTGGCCTTGCCCCTACGGGTTCTGCCAGTTCCGCGAGGGCGAGGTGAAAGAAGAGAACATGCAGATGATGCGCTGGGTGAACAGGTACCTGGGTGCGACTGTGGACACCACCCCCAGCGTGTGGTCAGTCATGCGGGATTACCGGGTGCCCTGGTCCACCTGCTGGAAGATCAACACATCCAACGTGGGCTTTGAGCCGGGGAACTTCGATTTCTGGCTCTACCAGCGGGATGACCTGCCGGGCGGTCGTACAGTGCCCGAGACCAATGAGGAATACAACTTTGGCGGTTTGCGCATCATCCAGATTGGCGAGAACTTCTCGCCTTATAACCCGGATCTCCCTCCGGACCTCAAGGAGGCCTGGTACATTCGTCGTACAGACCAATCCACCGGCAATCCGTACATGTTCTTTGATGTGGAAGACGAATACCTCTTTGGTCGGTCCACGACGATTACAGTGACCATCACCTACGTGGACATGTTCACCGACACCTTCAGCCTTCACTACGAGGACATAAACGGTGAGGACAAAGCCGCGGTGGTCCACGCGGTGTACCAGATCCCGAACATCTACGCGCCGGCTGACGAGCGCACAGAGATCGCCATTCCGGCCGGTGCCACCGCGATCACCAAAGAGGGGACCAAGACCTTGCGGCAGGCGGTCTTTGTCCTCACTGATGCTCGGTTCCGCAACAACCTGCCCTTGGGTACAGGCGGCGCGGACTTCTACATCGATTCCAACGGGGACGGAGACGAGTGGATCCACATGGCCGAAGTGCAGGTGGACCGCGCGCACATCATCCCAGAACCGTCTCCCACTCCCACACCAACGTGGACACCCACCCCCTCTCCCACACCGACAGCCACGCCCACACCGACCACGGCTCGGATTGAGGGCACCGTGTGGGAAGACCAGAACCGGAACTACATCAAAGATGCGGGTGAACCGGGCGTGCCCGATGCAGTGCTGGAACTGCACGATCCGGTGTCCATGTCCCTGCTCTACACGACCACGACCAACACAGAGGGGCAGTACGCCTTTGCGGCTGTGGAACCGGGGAGTTACAAACTGGTGATTGTCCCACCGCCTTATTACAGCGCGCCCGAGCCCTTTAACCAGCCCGTGGACATCGGTCCTTTGCAGGCGGGTCAGACCTATTCAGACATCAACTTCCCACTGGTGCGGGAACCTACTCCCACACCAACGCCGTCGCCTACCCCAACGGTGACACCGACGCCCACGCCCGCGGTCATTGAGGGCCGGGTCTTTGTCGACGCGAACAGCAACGGGCAGTACGACCAGGGTGAGGTGGGTATTGCCAACATCGAAATCTCCCTGGTGCCCTTGGAGGGGAACACGTTAACCAATGTGACCATTACAGCGACAACAGACGCGCAGGGGATGTTCACGTTCGTGAACGTGGAAGACGGCACATATCACGTCATCCAATCCCGTATCCAGGGGTATATCCCGCGGGATGGATATGTGCGGACCTTGACTGTGCAGCGAGGTGAGACGTACAACGTCACCTTCCCCAATCGGGGGATTGTTCAGTACATCTACATTCCCTACGCTGTACGTTAAGCAGAACGTAGAACGCCAATCCGGGGAGGAGGTCACCTCCTCCCCCCACACTCCTGGAGGTGGCAACTGATGACATCGAGGAAGCGAATCCTACTTCTTACACTCTTGCTGGCCGTATCACTCATCAGCGCGTCCTTCGCACTCGCGGGGTCGGAACCTCCTGCTCCGCAGGCGGTTCAAGTACCCCTGACACCGCAAGTGCGCTACCCCGGCATTTACCTGACGGGCATTTACGCCACGTCCGGTGGCATGGCGGACTTTGTAGCCAACCTGACCCAGGAACGGTTAGACGAATTTGGCGTTGAAGGGGTTCTCCTGACCACAAACTGGGCGTACATCGAGGACCAGGAGCCTCTGCTCGAAGGCGGGGCGAACGGCCACTGGGCGAACATGGACACCGCGTTCGCCTGGACCGGCGCGCGCAGCCGGGTGTTAGGGTTCCTCATCAACACGTACAGCAGCGCCAAGGGCATTGTTGGGGCCATGCCCACCTATTTGTGGGATCCGACAAACCCCAATTACGTGCCCGGCGCAATTGTGAAGACCGACCTGGACGGGTGTGAGGACGACACCGGCTACCATTACGATAGCCCGAATTGCGCGTTCCCCCGCTACTGGAGCGATGAGTACCTCACCGCGTACCATCGTTTTGTGCGGGAACTGGGCCGACGGTACGGGAACGATCCCCGCCTGGAGTTCATTGCCATTGGCATTGGGCGGGACGGCGAGAACTACCCGGTGGACTACAGCAACACCGACGTCAAACAGAAGTTCTTCGAGGAAATTCGTCACGACCTGGCGACAAAAGACCTCTTCTGCGAGGATGATCCCACGCCGTGTACTGATCCGCTGACCGTGTGGATCGCCTATGTGAACGACCTTGTTGACGTGTACCACGAGGCGTTCCCCAACAAGACCATTCTCGTTCAGTTGGCCGGGTCCATCTTCGTCACCCTGGACGACAAATCCACGGAAAAACAGCGTATTTTGGACCACGCGAACGAGAAAGGGGTAGGCCAGTCGGTGAACAACATGTACCCCAACTGGCTTTGGGCCTACATGCCCAAGCGCACAGGGTTCTTCGACCACCTGCCCTTCCACGGGTATGACTTTGCCCACACCGCGACCAAGGGTAACCCCGCCCACAATTATCCGGTGGCCATGGAGGGGTATTACAAGTGGGTGGGGTGTGAGAAGGAAACTGACCACCCCTACGGCAATATCCAGGTATACTGGTCCCTGTTGAGCGCGTTGAGCAAACACGCGGATTACTTGCGCATGTACAATGACTTCTTTGTCGAGTGGAATGACGAAGCCAACCAGCGTGGTGGCCCGAACTGGGATAAACCGCGACAGGACATTATCCACCTGATCAACAAGTGGAAGCCGTACCTCGGCCGCACACCGGACACGGCTCCGGGTGTGTTCGTGGCCCTGCGTGAACACAAAGGGCCCTGGTATCAGTGTCAGGGGCGAGGGCCCACGAATCAGCGCAGTAGCCCCGGCTATCCGGAGTACGGAAACTACTCTTACTGGTTGTACCACAACAACACCAAGACAGGAGGGCGCACAGTTCCTGAAACCGCGTTCCCCGCTATTCGCACCTGGTACGGGGCTAAGGGGCTGGTGGACTGGATGGGTGACCCGTACGCGCCCTATCCGTACTTCAACGACGACCCGTACAACCAGGATCTCCCTCAGCGCAAGGAAACGTGGGCCATTCGCCGCACCGACCAGCAAACGGGCAACCCCTTCATGTTCTTCAACTTTGACGAGCAGGTGCGTCCGCTATTCAATGCCGCGGACACCATCACCTTTACCGTCACGTACGTGGACATGGGGACGGACACGTTCAGCCTCTGGTATCAAACCGAGACAGATGGGTGGCGAGGCCGTAAAGCCACACTGGCGGCCCTGTACGAGGTCACACCCGATGATGAATTGCGGCCCATCACCATCACTGCCGGCTTGACCGATGTGCCCAAGGAAGGGACCAAACAAATTCGGCAGGCGGTCTTCGTGGTGAACGATGCGGCCTTCAGCGCGGGGTTACGCGAGCAGTCGGACTTCTACATCTGGTGTAACGGCGATGGGGATGAGTGGATTCACATGGTGCACGTGAGCCGCGGGGCATCCCCCATGGCTCCCACGCCCACACCGTGGCCCACACCCACGCCCACAGCCACACCTACGCCCATGCCGTCGCCCTCGCCTACACCTACCCCCACTCCCACCACCGCGACCATCATCGGTAAAGTGTACCTGGATCTCAACAAGAACCAGCAGTTGGATGAGGGCGAACCTGGCGTGCGCGGGGCCACCGTGACCTTATTCACGGGCAGCGCGCAACCTGTGGGGACGCCGGTGGTCACGGATGAAACCGGTCAATTCGTCTTCACCGGGCTTAATCCTGGGTTCTACCGCATCATGGAAACCGATCCGCCAGGGTACACCAGCACTACACCCAATGTGTACGTGGGATACCTGATGGCGGGGGCCGTGAAGACGGATTGGAACTTTGGCGATTACACGCATCACCTTTACATCACAACCGTCCAATCACGCTAGTGGAAGGCGAGGCGGGGAGAGCGAGAGTACTCTCGCTCTCCCCGGTGCCCAGGGTGAGGGAAATTGAGGATGATACGAGGTCGTGGATGGGTTCGGCGGCTTGCTGTAAGCGTCGGTGTGATCCTGCTGGGTCTAGGGATTGCTGTGGGCGCTTACGGCAGTAATGGGGAGAACACCCCCACACCTACGCCGACCAATCCCTTTGCAGACTACATACCACAGCCCATCAGTTGCGGGACGCGGTTACAGGATACGACAGTGGGCGCGCCCGCGCGGGTGAGGGTGTATCCCTGTCGCCCGGACTGGGACGAGAGCGGTCCTGAACGGGTTTACGTGCTTTCGCTGCGAGGGGAGCAACCCGTAACCATTACGCTGGGCATCGCGGATCCGCGGGTGGACCTGGATCTGTTCTTGCTGGAAGATCTCCGCCCTGAGGCTTGCATTGCGGCCGGGGATAACTACTTAATCTCAGGGCAGGCAGACGTTCCCGAGACGTTGGAGGGCGTCTACTATGTGGTGGTGGACGGGTATGAGGGCAGCGCGGGAGAATACACGTTGGTGGTGGACTGCCCGTTAGGGCCCTTTGCCACACCGACTCCCTCGCCCACGCCCACACCCACGCCCACCGCGACACCCACACCTGAACCCACGGCCACACCTACGGCCACGCCCACCGCGACGCCTACGCCCTTGCCCTACACTCGCATCCACGTGCCTTCTGTGTGGCACCGCTATCCTGACCCGCGAGCAAAGCACTGGGTTGTACGCATAAAGGAGGGGATTGAGGGGTATCAGGGAACTCGGGATACGTACATTAACCGGTGGGCTCCGGAGAACACATACGGTCACTTACCCTGGTTGAGCATTCGTTCCAAAGAAGTTGCTGTTGGCCTGATCTTCTTTGACCTGGGCACGCCGCCCCAGCACACGCGGTTGATACGTGCCACATTGCGTTTGAACCGGTTGCTGCAAAGTAACGCCAATCACGTTATCATTAAGTCGTACCGTTTACTGCGGCCGTGGGTGGAATCCGAGGCCACGTGGTTGGAGGCGAAATCCGGTGTCCCCTGGACTGCGCCGGGCGGTCAGGCTGGGGAGGACTACTTCGCCACACCTTCCGATGTTGTAGAGGTCTCTCCGGACACGGATTGGGTGGATCTGGATGTAACGCCCATTGTCTACAGTTGGCTTTATCTCAATCGCCCTAACTATGGGTTCATGCTACGTGGTTATGGCGAAGGTCATGTAGAATATCGTTTTGCATCCAGTGAACATGCGACACCGGCCCGCCGGCCGGAGTTGATTCTGGAATATCGTGAGGAGCGCTGAGCCTCCCGTAAGTGGGTAGGGGTTGCAATCGTGACTTTTGAAGGGCGGGCACGTCATACTTTACAGAGAGCGAAAGGGGAAGGCACTATGGAGAGTGGAATGCGTTTACCGACGGCAGTCCACGTACAAACCCAAACGTTTTCCCACCCTCGTGTGTGGGTGATGCCCGCGCCCGTGGCACAACCCCGCCCCGGGCTATACCAGCGGTACTTCAAACGGGTTTTCGACCTGGTGTTCGCGACCATTGCGTTGATTATTCTCTTCCCGCTGATGGTTGCCATTGCCATTGCCATCAAGTTGGATTCCCCCGGTCCTGTGTTGCACGTTCAGAAGCGTTTGGGCAAAGGAGGCAAAGTCTTCAACTTCTACAAATTCCGATCCATGCGCGCGGACGTGGACCATACGCAAAGCCATCGGCAATTCGCCCGTGATTTCATCCAGGGCAAGATCGCGCCTCCGGCCGCGGACGATGACGAAGAGCGCATTTACAAGCCTCCCTCTGACGACGCGAACATCACCCGCGTGGGCCGATTCCTGCGTCGCACCAGCCTGGACGAATTGCCCCAGTTGATTAACGTCATTAAAGGGGACATGAGTTTGGTAGGGCCTCGGCCCAACATGTGGTACGAGTTAGAATATTACAAGACCTGGCACAAACGACGCCTGGAAGTTCTGCCCGGGTTAACCGGCCTGCCTCAAGTGCGTGGACGCAGTCGGTTGCGCTTTGATGAAATTGTAGAGTTGGACATTCAGTACATTGAAAACTTGTCCTTCTGGTTGGATATTGAAATTATCTTGCAGACCATTCCCATGATTTTGACGGGCAACGGAGCCGGGTAAACCGGAGCCGTTGCTGCAGCGTGTTGTGTAGCCGGTACAGGGTGGACTTTACTCGGAGCAAAGATCGCCGCCCTCGCTTTCCCTCTTCGGGGGCGACGAGTGCACATCGTTCCACTCGACTGACCTCCCCTTCGCCCCCGAGGTGGAAAACGGGGTGAAGCGCATAACAGGATCATCGGCATTCAGCAGTGTTGTTGGGCACAAGAAGGTAGGTGAAAGACGATGAGACGACATATCCCCCAAATTATAGGAGTTATCGCCGTTGTAGGGTTAGCGCTCTTGTGGTTCCTGCCCCCTGTTCGGTCCGACTCGCCCCCTGAGAGCCATCCCCTCGCGATCGAAGCCACGCCTCAATCTGGGGGTATTTACATCACCGGGCTTTACCTGCCTGGATTTCAGAGCCCGAACAAGACGAATTGGGGCGTGGAAGGGGACCTGGTCACAGTGAACTGGGGGTATATTGAAGGCGGCGCGCCAGGAGATTTCTTCTGGGGCCGCATGGATCGGGCATTGGACCAGGTTCGGGCCAAAGGGGAGAAGTTGAGCGTGATGTTCTCCACCTACAACGGATGGTATGAAAGCGGTGTGGAGAATACACTGCCCTCCTACTTGTGGGATCCGTCCAACCCCAACTACATCCCCGGCGGCGTAGTGGATGCTGGCCCCTGGTTATGCGCGGATCAGCCAGAACATCGGGGGTGTATCAACGGACACTGGTACTTCCCTCGCTACTGGGGGGATGTGTATCGAGAACATTACTACAACATGGTTCGCCAGTTTGGCGCGCGTTACGCCAATGACCCGGCCCTGGGCTTTGTGGCCATTGGCCTGGGACTCTACGGCGAAAATTACGCGGTGGATTGGTGGGCCACTGACCTGAAGGACAAGTTGGAACAGGAAATTCAAAACGACCTGGACGCGGGCCGGGTGTTTTGTCAATCCTGGTCTGACCCCTGTGAGACGCCCAAGGAAGTGTGGATCGACTTTGTTATCGACACCATGCAAGTCTACCGGGAAGCATTCCCCAACAACCCGGTCTTCGTGCAACTGGCCGGTTCGAACTGGAATGGAGACGACAAGCGGCCCATCCTGGACGCGGCCAACCAGCAAAATCCCCCGGTTGGCCTTTCCTTCAACATGATGTACCCCCAATGGTGGTGGGCCTACAAACCCGATGGCAAAGGCTACTTTGACGTGTTCCCCGCGCATGGTCCCTTAAACGAGCGGGGAACACCAGCCTATCACTTCCCCCTGGCAATGGAAGGATACTGGGACTGGATGGGATGCGAGGGGGAAATCCAGGTGTACTGGTCCTTGCTGAATTCCTTGAGCAAACACGTGAACTTCCTCCGTCTGAGCAAGGACATTTACGTGGAGACCACAGCCGAAGGGTATCCCATCTGGAGCCGTCCGCGCTGGGATATCATCAACCTGATCAAATCCTGGCGGGAATACCTGGGACGCACACCCGCGGACGCGCCAGGCGTGTTCGTCGCGTTGCGGGAACACCGAGGCCCCTGGTTCCAGTGCCAGGGACGTGGCCCGTCAGAGGACGTTCAGCGTAGTCCCACGTATGGGTACGCGTATCCTGAGTACGGCGATTACGCGTACTGGCTTTACCATGACCGGTCCTTACCCGGTGGACTCTCAGTGCCGGAGACCGGTTTTGACCAGGTTATCAAGTGGAAGAAAGGTGGGGGAACAGAGCCCTGTGCCACTGTCCAGTGGATGGGCAATCCAGGGTTATCCTACCCGGACTACAACCCGAACCCTGTGAACCTCAACCTGCCGCGCACCAAGGAATCCTGGACAACGCGGCGCACTGACCAGGCCAACGGCAACCCCCGCATGTACTTCAAGATCGATGACCGCTATCTGTCCAGCCCGCCGCCGGGGACGCCCGTTACCATTACAGTAGTCTACTTGAACGATGGTGGAGACCGTTGGGCCCTGTATTACGACTCCTATGAGGGCGAGAAAGCCGCGGTCCCCCTGGGCAGCACCGAACCTTACGTGCAAAACGACGATCCCCCGCCCGCGGGTCTAGGGGGCGGCTCGTGGGCAACGAAGACATTCGTCATCACGGATGGTCGGTTTGCCAACGGCATCTACGGCGCGGATTTCTACCTGGACGCGGTGGACAATGTGGACAACTGGTTCCACATGGTCAAGGTGACGCGCGGGGAGGGACCGGTTGGACCGACCCCGACTCCCACCCCCACCTACACACCCACTTCCACCCCCACACCTACGCCCACGTGGACACCTTGCCCTGGAGGAGCGTGTCCTACACCGACCCCCACCCCAACGCCCACCGCGACGCCGTCTCCCACCTTCACGCCCACGTCCACACCCACGTGGACTCCCACCCCCACCCCGTATGTGCCGCCATCAACGCCACCCCCTGATGCGGTAACGGTTATCTTGCAAGAAGGTTTGAACGGCTACACCGGCACGGCTGATACCTACATCTATCGGGGGGAGAAGGACGAAAATTACGGTCAGGATCGGCTTCTGAAACTGTGGAGCAAGGACGATTCCCGACGGAGCATCTTAATTCGGTTCGACCTATCCTCCATTCCTGAAGGGAAGGCCGTGTACTCGGCCAAACTGTACATGCGGCTGACCACCTACTACTCCAAGGGGCTGCACACCGCGTACATCCATCCCCATCGGTTGTTGCACCCCTGGGACGAACTGGAGGCCACGTGGAATCAAGCCGCGTCCGGCCTGGCGTGGGGCGCGCCCGGCGCTGAACTGCCCGGCGCGGATTATGACCCAGCCTACACGGACCATGTGCCCATCGGGGCCGAATATCAAGGCCGCAGCGCGTGGATCGCCATTGACGTGCGGGACATCGTGAACTACTGGCTCCAGCATCCTGGATCCAACTACGGGTTCCTGCTCCGCTTCTACCAGCCGGAAAACAAGAGCGTGGCCGTTTCCTTCCTTTCCAGTGATGACGACCACCCGGCACTCCGTCCCAAATTGGAAGTGGTGTACTACACACCGCCCACCCCAACCCCCACCCCCACGCCCTGCACGGGACCTGGTTGTCCGACAGCCACACCCACACCCACGTTCACACCGACGGCCACACCCACGTGGACCCCGACTCCCACGTGGACCCCGTCGGTGACGCCCACACCGACCGTAACCCCGACCGCCACCGCGACCCCCACGCCTACAATTACTCCAACACCGACCACCGCGGCGAAGGGGAGCATTGCCGGCCTGGTGTGGAACGACCTGAACCACGATGGAATTTACACACAGGATGAGCCTCCCCTGGCCGGGGCTCAAATTCATCTGTACAGCAGAACCGGGACTTTATTGGCCCAGCGGGTGACCCTGGGCAACGGGCGTTATGAGTTCCCGGATTTAGAGCCGGGCAATTATTACCTGAAAGAAATAGATCCTCCCGGTTACGTGTCCAGCACACCCAACGAGATACCCGTAGATGTTCTCAGCGGCGTGACCATTGAAGTGTACTTTGGCGACTACACAGCACCGACCCCCACCCCCACGCCGACCTCAACGCCCACGCCCACGGCTACACCGACGCCCACAGTCACTCCCACACCGCCGAACAGCCCGCTCCCCACTCCCACCCCCTCCACTGGCCACATTCAGGTAAGGGTGTGGGAAGATGTGAACAAGAACCAACTGTGGGATGATGAGGAGCAGGCTGTGGTTGGAGCGTTGGTCCTGTTGTATCGGGATACCAATGGGAACGGAAGCCTGGACGCCTGGGAGAGCATCCCCATCCGCCGTGGCTACACGGACATCACAGGGACGTGCATGTTCTCAAATGTGGACTCAGGCTCGTACATTGTCGGTGAAGTGGACAAAGACCACTATGTCTCATCGACACCGAACCTGGTGAGCATCTACATTGACGCGGGGGTAACGGGGATTGTGTACTTCGGCGATTTGCCATTACACTACTCCTACATACCCCTGTTCGTTGTCAGATAAATTGCTGGAAGGGGATGAACACGCTATCCGATGACGTCGCTAACTCGTGCATCTGGCATACTCTTGCACCCTACATCCTTGCCAGGGCCTTATGGCATCGGTACGTTGGGTGAAACAGCCTATCAGTGGATCGATTTTCTGGCCCAGGCGCGACAATCTTACTGGCAGGTGTTGCCACTGGGTCCCACAGGCTTTGGGGATTCGCCCTATCAGTGTTTTTCCGCGTTTGCGGGGAATCCGTTGATCATCGACCTGCCCACTTTAGTGGCATGGGGCTGGTTGGACGCGTCCTTCCTTGAGGAAGGGGCCGCGCTGCCTTCGGACCACGTGGACTTTGGCGTGGTTATCCCCTTTAAGCGCCGCGCTCTGCACGCTGCTTATCAGGGATTCCGACAGCGAGCCTCGCCAAAGGATCGGGAAGCCTTTGCCGCCTTTTGTCAGGAGGAGGCCTGGTGGCTGGATGATTTCGCGCTGTTCATGGCCTTGAAGGAGGTGTTCCACGCCGCGTGGAATGAGTGGCCTCGTCCGTTGCGCCTGCGCGATCCCCAAGCCCTGGACCAAGCCCGTCGGGAACACGCGGAACAGGTGGATGAACATCGATTTGCCCAATGGCTTTTCTTCCGTCAGTGGCAGAATCTGCGCGAGTACGCCCACTCCCACGGCATCCGCATCATTGGGGATATTCCCATTTTCGTGGCGTACGATAGCGCGGATGTCTGGGCCCATCGGGAGTTCTTCCACCTGGACGAGGAGGGGCGTCCTACTGTGGTGGCTGGTGTGCCCCCCGATTATTTCAGCCCCACCGGCCAACTGTGGGGCAATCCGTTGTACCGTTGGGATGTGCTGGCTGCGCAGGGGTACGGTTGGTGGATTGACCGCTTCCGCTCCACGTTGCGCTTGGTGGATTGGGTGCGTTTAGACCATTTCCGCGGTTTTGAGGCGTATTGGGAGATCCCCGCGGGAATGCCCACTGCGGAAATCGGTCGATGGGTGCCGGGGCCTGGGGATGATTTCTTCCGCGCTTTGCAAAGTGCCCTGGGCGATTTGCCCATCATCGCGGAGGACCTGGGACTCATTACCCCTGAGGTGGAGGCCCTGCGGGATCGTTGGGGGTTTCCCGGCATGAAGGTGTTGCAATTCGCGTTCAGTGACCCGGCCAATCCCTATTTGCCCCACAACTACACGTCTACCCGTTGGGTGGTGTACACGGGGACACACGATAATGACACCACTGTGGGGTGGTTCCAGTCCCTGGATTCTGCCACACGGGATTTTGTGTTGAAGTACTTGGCCCGGGATGGCCAGGACATCGCGTGGGATTTCATCCGCCTGGCGTGGCAGTCGGTGGCAGTACTGGCTATTGTGCCCCTCCAGGATGTGTTGCGGCTGGGCAGTGAGGCACGGATGAACACACCGGGCCGAATGGCCGGCAATTGGTCCTGGCGCGTGCCCGCGTCCATGCTCACTTCCCAGGTGGCCGACAACCTCGCGGAGTTGACGCTTCTCTACGCTCGCGCGTCGTAAACAATTTCCCCTTCGAACAGGGTTAATACCACTCGCATGTCCAGAAGGGCGTCTGCCGCAGTGTACGCGGCGTCCATCAGTTCCCCGTCCAGCATGATTACGTCCGCGACTTTGCCCACGGTCAGGGAACCGCGCCAGGTATGGGTGCGCTCCACAATGGCCGGGGCCAGGGTGTACGCGTGCAGTGCCGGCCGTGGACACAGTCGTTCTTCCGGTATCCAGCCTTTGGGGCCGGGATCGCCGTTGGCGCGTCGACGGGTGAGGGCCGCGTGCAGGCCCGCGAGAACGCTGGGCTGTTCAACCGGCGCGTCCGATCCGAAGATGAGGAGGGCGCCTTCTCGCTGTACACTCCTCCACGCGTACGCGTACCGGCAGCGGTCCTCCCCCCAGTAGGTGCGGGCCAGATCCATGTCCTGGGTGGCGTGGATGGGTTGCATGGAGGCGACAATGCCGTATTGGCCCAGGCGTTTGACATCTTCAGGGTGGAGGATCTGGACATGCTCGATGCGGTGCGGAAGGTGAGGGCGTCCGCGCTGGTTTTCTTCCTGGCGCAGGATGTCGAAGATGTTGAGGACTTCCCGATTCGCTCTGTCTCCAATGGCGTGGACAGCAATCGCCAATCCCGCGGCGCTGGCCGCACGGAATCCTTCGTACATGTCCTCCGGATCGGTGACCATCACCCCCACGTTGTTCTCCTCGCCCAGGAAGGGACGCAGCATGGCCGCGGTGCGTGAGCCCAGAGTGCCGTCCGCGAAGTACTTGACTCCTCCAATGCGCACGTACCTGTCGCCAAACCCGCTGCGAATGCCGAGTCGGATGGCGTCCTCCTGCCGTTCGCGAGGGATGTACTGGTGGACACGTAGTTTGAGGGCTCCCTTCTCCCGCAGGCGCTGCACGGTGCGGAAGTTCCGCATGTCTGAGCGGTCGTTGAGGATGTGGACGGCTACAATGCCCTCGGCCCACAACGCGGGGAGCGCGTCCAGGAGCGCGGTCTCCCATTGGTGTTCGGTTTCCTCAGGGTAAAGGCGCTCCACAAGTTCACACGCGGTTTCCTTGAGTATGCCGGTGGGTTCACCGGTTTTGGGATCGCGCACAATGACGCCCCCCGGCGGATCCGGGGTGTGAGCGGTGATGTTCGCCAGGCGCAGGACGTAGGAGTTCACCCACAGGGTGTGGAGGTCTTTGCTGTCCAGTGCCACGGGGCGGTCGGGTACAACCGCGTCCAGGTGGGCAGCAGTGGGCCATTCTCCCTCCAGGTCCGACCAGAGACTGGCATCCCATCCTCCACCGCGCACCCATTCCCCCGGGGGGAGGTCCTGGGCTTTGGCCTGGACGCGACGAAGTGCCTCGGCCAGGGAGGGGACTCCCCACAGGTGTACCTGGCGTTGTTGCATGGCCCATTCGACCAGGTGAATGTGACTGTCGGTGAAGCCGGGGAGGATGGTCTTCCCCCGGGCGTCGATGATGTGGGTGTTGGGCCCACGAAGTGCCAGGAGGTCGTCGCTGTCCCCAACTGCCAGGATGCGTTCCCCGGCGATGGCCAGGGCCGTTGCCAGGGGCTGTTGTTTGTCCATGGTGTAGATGTGTCCGTGTATGAAGATGATATCAGCGTGCATGTGGTTTTTCCCCTTTTTCCGCGATGGGATGTTATGGTAGCCAGCGCCACAGTTCCGCGGGGGTGTTGAGGATGATGTCGGCATCCTGGAGTTCTTCGATCTCGCCAAAGCCACACAGGACCGCGGCTGAGAGTGCCCCCGCGGCTTTGGCTGCCCGCACGTCCATTTGGGTGTCGCCGACCATGAGGACGTTTTCCACGGGGATGTTCAGGCGTTCGGCTGCCAGGCGAATGGGGGCTGGATGCGGTTTGAGACGGCGGGTGTCGTCCCGGGTGATGATGACATCGAACAGGTCTCGAATGCCCACTGCGTTGAGCATACGTTCGGCTTCCTCGCGAGATCGCGTGGTGACGACACCCAGTCGGTAGCGGCCCCGCAGGTCCTCTAACAGGGTTCGGGCGTGGTCTGTAAGTTGGTATTGGTCTTTGGTGTGGGAGTCTCCGTGCAGGAGATGGTCTGCACGCTGGGCCAGGGCAAAGGCGATTCGGTCCAGGTGGAGGACATCCAGGAAGGTGACCAGGCCGTTTACCCACCCTTCAAGTCCCATGACAAGGCGACGGGCGGCTTTTTGAGCGTCAAATTCGAGCAACCGGGCCAGGGGTTGTAACCAGTGGGCCAGGGTACGCACCACGGAGTCATCTGTCTCAAAGAGGGTGCCGTCCAGGTCAAAGAGGATAAGTTGTACGTCGCGCGCCCGTTCCGGTTGCCACCAGCCATCTCCTGGGGCCAGAAGTGGCGTTTCCGGCGGGAAGGGGGGCAGGTCCAGGAGTTTGTGGTACACGTAGCGGACGAGGACGCGTAGGCTGGCAATGGTGGGCGCGGCCAGGAGTACGCCCACAACGCCCCCTAACATGGCTCCGGCGATGAGGCCGATGAAGACGACCAGGGGGTGCAATTGGACGCGACGTCCCACAATGCGGGGGATGAGGAAGACGCTGTCCAGTTGGAACACCAGTAGGTACACGCCGGTTACGATGAGCGCGAAGATGAAGTGGTTCACAGGGAGCCAGGATGAGCCCTGCAAAAGGGCCAGGCTTACAGCCATGGACCAGGCAAGGAGGGGGCCCAGGGTGGGCACGAATTCCATGAACCCCGAGAACATGCCGAGCAGGATGGGGGTGGGCATGCCCAGAATCCAGAGGGCTATGCTGAGGATGGATCCGACCACCAGGGAGAGGATGAATTCCCCTTTGAGGAACGCGTTCCACGCGTTGGCGATCTCCCGCCCGAGACGAGCGATCTCTGCCTGGTATGCCGAGGGGAAGAGGCGGCGGAAGTAGCGGAACATGTGAGGGTAGTCCTTCACCAGCCAGAAGGTCACTACGGTGATGAAGAGTCCCCACGCGATGCCGGAGGCTAATTTGCCCGCGAACACGACGATTCCCCCGGCCAGCGGAGTTAACATGCCCTGGATGCTTTCTACCGCCGGGGCCAGGAATTCCAGGGGCACGACTTGCCCAAAGGGTCCCAGGGCAATGGGACGTTGGGCTATGCGACGGATGACGTTCACTACGTCGGTCAGGTAGAGGCGCAGTTCGCCGACGGATTGGGCGATGTGGGGCGCGATCAGCGCAGGGGTGAGGGCAAGGAGGATGATGACGACGATGAAGGTGAGGAGGGTTAACAGGGCGCGGGGGAGTCCGGTGCGCCGTTCCAGGTAGTTCACGGGCACCCGAAGGATGGAGGCCAGGAGCACGGCTGCTCCCAGGGGCGGGATGAGCACTCGCAGGCTGTATACCAGGAACAACGCGCCGATTAGGAGCAGTGCCGCGGCGAATATTTTGACTGTCGGCGACCAATGCGTGTTGTTCATGTTGAATGTTTGCTTGTTTCCTGATTTGCTGCGCGTGGAACTGTCCACCTGGGGCCGGGGTTAACGAATGGGACCGATTTTGTCCGGAGGCCAATACCGGAAGAACGCTCTCCCGATGATGTCCTCCCGGGCCACCGGCCCGAAGTATCGCGAGTCGCTGCTGGCCTGACGGTTGTCCCCCAACACAAAGTAGTGCATGAGAGGTATCCGGGTGGGCGGAAGGTATCCGGTGGTCGGCCCGTGCATGTATTCTTCCTGTAAGGGTTTGCCGTTGATGTACACCCGGCCGTCGTGGATGGAGATGGTCTCCCCGGGGAGCCCCACAATGCGCTTGATCAGGGGGTGGTCCCGGGTTTCCACGTGAATGACGACAATGTCACCCCGCCGCGGGGGGTGAAAGTGGTAGGAGATTTTCTCAATGAGTACCCGGTCATCGGTGTGCAGGGTGGGTTCCATGCTCTGGCCCGATACCTGGGTGGCTTCTGCCAGGAAGATGTGGATGAGCACCGCGATGATAACCGCGGGAATTACGGTGCCCACCAGTTCGGACCACAGGCCTTTTAGCAGGCGTTTTCCCCAGCCCGGTGTCTGGGGGCTTTCGGAAAGTGGGATGTGCGATTCGTCCCTTTCTGGAACGGGTGTGTATTGTTCGTCCATTACTCAGGTCTCACCTCGTGCCCTGGTGTGTGAGAAGGCGACGTTCATGGCTGGGTTCAAGGCCCACCACGAACGCCGCCTGAGCGTTTTCAGCGTGATGTTCGTTGGCTTTACCGTCGCGATCCTCCGCCGCGACGCCCACCAGAACGAGAGCGGCCCTCGCTGCGGCCGGATGACCGGCGTGTGTTTCGCCCCCCTCCTCGGGAGCCACCACCGCGCGAGGTGCCTCCACCTCCGGAGAGTTTCCGGTCACGGGCCCGAGCCTCTTCGGGCGTCCATCCTTCCAGTACGGCTTGTCGGCTCAGACGGATCTTTCCGGTCTCCTTGTCCACGTCGATGACCATGACCATAACTTCATCGCCCACTTTGACCACGTCTTCCACGGAGGGGACGCGGTAGTCTGCCAGTTGGGAGATGTGCACCAGGCCTTCGATGCCCGGCAGGATTTCCACGAACGCGCCGTAGGGCTCGACCCGCACCACTCGTCCGGTGAAGATTTCGCCGACTTCTGCTTCTTTGGTGAGGAGTTCGATCTCGCGGATGGCTTGTTCCGCGCTGGTTTTGTCCTTGGCCGCGATGTAGACGGTACCGTCTTCGGCGATGTCAATTTTGACGTCGTATTCTTCCTGCATCTTGCGGATGACTTTACCACCAGGGCCAATGATGCGCCCGATCTTCAGCGGGTCAATGTGGATGGTGGTGATGCGCGGGGCGTACGGTGAGAGTTCGGGCCGCGGTTCGGGAATGACTTCGAGCATTCGTTCCAGGATGTAGAGCCGCGCTTCCCGAGCCTGTTCCAGGGCTTTGCGCAGGATTTCGTAACTCAGGCCGCTGATCTTGATGTCCATTTGCAGCGCGGTGATGCCTTCGCGTGTGCCCGCGACTTTGAAGTCCATGTCGCCCAGCGCGTCTTCCATCCCCTGGATGTCGGTAAGGATGGCGTAGCGATCGCTCTCGCTGTCTGTGATCAGGCCCATGGCGATGCCCGCGACCGGTGCCTTGATGGGCACGCCCGCGTCCATGAGCGCTAATGTGCTCCCGCACACGGAGGCCATGGAGGTCGATCCGTTGGAGGAGAGGACTTCGGAGACCAGGCGGATGGTGTACGGGAATTCTTCCTGCGGCGGGATCATGGGTTCCAGCGCGCGTTCGGCCAGGGCTCCGTGGCCGATCTCCCGCCGTTTGGGCCCGCGCATGGGCCACACTTCTCCGGTGGAGAAGGGTGGGAAGTTGTAGTGGTGGATGTATCGCTTGCTCTCCTCAGGGAAGAGGGTGTCCAGTTCCTGCGCTTCTCGCGGGGTTCCCAGGGTCGCAATGGTGAGGACCTGGGTTTCCCCACGCTGGAAGAGGCCCGACCCGTGAGTGCGGGGCAGGAGCCCCACCTGGATTTTCAGCGGTCGGATGGTGGTGTAATCCCGACCGTCAGGGCGCACGCCTTCGTCCAGGATCATGCGTCGTGTGAGTCTCTTGAGCAGGTCTTCGAAGGCCGCGGCGACAAGGGCCGGGTCATAAGGGTTCCCTTCCTCATCGGTGCGTTCGGCCAGGGCCTGGGCTACGTCCTTGCGGATTTCGTCCAGCGCGTCGCTTCGCGCTTTTTTGGGCAGGAATTTGTGCAGGATTTCGTTGATGCGCTCTGTGGCCATTTCGTCCACGAGTTTCTGCAGGGACTCGGGGACGAGGAAGAGGTCGGGCTCTTGTTTGGGTTTGCCGATCTCTTCTCGCATCTGTTTCTGCAGTGCGATAATGGGCTGCATGGCTTCGTGCGCGATTTTCAGCGCTTCCACCATCATGTCTTCGGGGATCTCGCTGGCCCCACATTCGACCATGATGATGGCGTCTTCTGTGCCCGCGACTCGCAGGTCCAGACGGCTTTTTTCCAGTTCTCCCGCGGTGGGGTTGATGACGAATTCGCCGTCAATGTAGCCCACTCGCACCGCGCCAATCGGTCCGTTCCAGGGGATGTCGGAAATGGTCAACGCGGCCGATGCCCCGATGATGGAAGGGATGTCCAGCAGGTTTTCTTCGTCCGAACTCAGGGAGGTGATGATGATTTGCACGTCGTTTCGGTACCCTTTAGGGAAAAGGGGGCGGAGGGGGCGGTCTACCAGGCGTGCCAGCAGGATGGCCCCTTCGCCAGGACGTCCTTCCCGTCGGAACCAGGATCCGGGGATGCGTCCGGCAGCGTAGAGGCGTTCTTCGTATTCCACGCTCAAGGGGAAGAAGTCGATTCCCTCCCGCGGTTCTTTGCTGGCGGTTGCTGTGGCCAGGATAACGCTGTCTCCCACGCGTACGGTCACCGCGCCGTTGGCCTGCATGGCCAGGTGGCCGGTCTCAATGATGAATTCTTTGTCGCCGACTTGTGTTGCGTAACGTTTGTACTCTGTGTTCATGTCTCTCTACTCCAAACCTCCTCAATGTTGTTCAGCCCGTTGGGCTTTTCTGTGTGACGCGCTGCGTGATACGCGAGCCCCGATGTGCCCTGCGGATCACGACAACGCGCGTGTGCTACCGCGATCTGTCGCCCGGCTGAGGGGACAGATCGGCCGAGGGGACAGGGCCCCTCTCACCAGGGCCGTGCGCGCGGGCAGTTGGATGGGTCATCCGTTGTGCGAGGAGGGTTTGGGCAGAGGTCAGGGACTGGGGACTGGGTCCACGGGTACGGTGGGCCCAATCCCCAATTCCTGGCCTCCCCACACCCTCTCCTCGCGATTCCCTGCGCGCACGGTGGTGTGTTCCCTTGTGCTTATAAAAGTGCCGACCCGTTGCTGCTGGGTCGACACTTTTGTAAACCTTTCGTCTGTTTAGCGGCGCAATCCCAGGCGCTCAATAAGCGAACGGTATCGTTTCGGGTCTGTTCGCTCCAGGTATCGGAGCAACCGTCGCCGTCGGCCTACCATTTTGAGCAGGCCACGACGGGAGTGTTCGTCCTTTTTGTGAATTTTCAGGTGTTCGGTCAGGTGGTTGATGCGATAGGTGAGCAGCGCCACCTGAACCTCGGTTGAGCCTGTGTCGTGTTCGTGCAGGCCGAATTCCCGAATGATGCGTTCTTTTTCTTCACGTGTTAATGTCATGGTATTCCCTTCCTTTCTGTTTCTCCTCTATCCGCGGTGCCGTCGGAATACCGGAACGGTCACCCCAGACAGGGAATGTGCTCTTTACACCCCTTTATTATACGCATTTGGTGTGCTTTTCCCAATTCTCTAGGTAGGTAGGAAGAAGAAGGCCAGGGCGATAATGAGGTAGACGCCCAGGAGTTGGACTCCTTCCATCCAGTTACTTTCTCCGTCCTGGGCAATGAGTGCGGCGATGATGGTGCCTGCGCCCAGCGCGGCCAATTCAAAGGGGTGGAATACCAGGGTGAGGCGCTGGGGACCGACAAACGCGCTCAAGAAGACGAGTAGAGGTGCCACAAAGAGGGCGATTTGGGTGGAGGAGCCCAGGGTGATTTCCAGGCTGAGGTCCATTTGATCCTTGAGCGCGGCGGAGACGGCAACCAGGTGTTCGGCAGCATTACCGATAATGGGCACTACAATGATGCCGATGAAGAATTCGGAAAGGCCTAATGCGCCCACAGTGGGTTCGATGACACTGACAAGGTTTTCGCTCAGCCAGACAATGCCAACTGTGGCCAGTGTGAGGAGGGTGAGGGATTTGCGCAGGCTCCAGGGGGGAGCGTGGTGTGGCTTCGGTGTGGGCGATTCCCGGTGGGAGATGTGTGTTCTTGCCCGCTGGAAGCCGAACACAAGCCCCAGGGTGTAGATAACTATCATCACCAGGGCTACGCCCAGGCTTAACTTTTCCACCGCGTGGTGTTGGGGTTCAATGGCCTGGGCAAAGAGGGTGGGAATGGCAAGGGCAATGACGGCTAGGGCGAGTTGGGTGGCGGAAAGGCCTGTCTGGGTGCGCTCAAAGTATTGAGTTCCGTGTTTCCATCCACCGGCCAGGATGGCAGCCCCCATGACGAGCAAGACGTTGCCGATGATGGATCCGGTGATGGAAGCTTTGACCAGGTCGATGAGCCCCGCGCGCAGTGCGATGACGGTGATAATGAGTTCGGCAGCGTTACCCAGGGTGGCGTTGATCAGCCCTCCGATGCGGGGACTGGTACGGGCGGCGAGCGATTCTGTGGCCTGTCCCAGGAGGTGGGCCAGGGGGATGATGCCCAGGATGGAGAACAGGAAGCGCACTACGTCGTTCCACTGGGTCCATGCTGCAATCCAGGTAAGTGGCAGGGCCAGGAGAAGGATGTAAAGGGGTTGGGTTTTCAGTGTGTATCTGACACGCACGGCTGCTGAGTCCTCCTAACAAAGGGAATTTCGTTTTTGACAACTCCAAGTTGCTTGCTATAATATAGCGGCGAAAACAGAAAAGCAATCCGCGGTAGCTCAATAGGCAGAGCGGGCGGCTGTTAACCGCTTGGTTGGAGGTTCGAGTCCTCCCCGCGGAGCCATGAACGGGCAGGCGATATCGTCTGCCCGTTTTTGTGTTTTG